>DATHOH010000015.1:0-130686 GCA_035485155.1 Solirubrobacteraceae bacterium | reverse complement strand
GGCGCGATCGAGAGCAACGCCGACACGGTCGATGCCGTGATCGCCGAGATGCTCGCCACGCGCGATTCCGAGCGCGCCGGACGCGTCATCGACCAGGACGCCGCCGGTTCCATGGAGATCAAGAAGCTCGAGGGCTATTTCTGATGGCGCGCGCCCCGCTGCCCGCCCCCGACGACGTCGCCGCCTGGCTCGAGGCGCACGAGCGCAAGGGCCTGCTGCGCTTCATCACCTGCGGCTCGGTCGACGACGGCAAGTCAACCCTCATCGGCCGGCTGCTCTACGAGACACAGGCGATCTTTGACGACCAGCTCGCCGCACTCGGCACGGACAGCCGCCGCTTCGGTACGCGCGGCGCCGAGCTCGATCTCGCGCTGCTGGTCGACGGTCTGCAGGCCGAGCGCGAGCAGGGCATCACGATCGACGTCGCCTACCGCTACTTCGCCACCGCGCAGCGCCGCTTCATCATCGCTGACACGCCCGGACACGAGCAGTACACGCGCAACATGGTCACCGGCGCCTCCACGGCGGACCTCGCGATCGTCCTCGTAGACGCGCGCAAGGGGGTGCTCGCGCAGTCCAAGCGCCACGCGTTCATCAGCTCGCTGCTGGGGATCCCGCACGTGGTCGTGTGTGTCAACAAGATGGACCTGGTCGACTTCGACGAGGGCGTGTTCGACACGATCGTCGAGGAGTTCGACGCGTTCGCCGCGCGCCTGGAGCTCCCCGACGTGACGTTCATCCCGATCTCGGCGCTGCTGGGCGACAACGTCGTCGACCGCTCGGAGGCGATGCCGTGGTATCAGGGTCCGCCGCTGCTCTATCACCTCGAGCACGTCCACATCGCCTCTGACCGCAACCTGATCGACGTGCGCTTTCCGGTGCAGTGGGTGATTCGCCCGGGTGGGCGGGACAGCAGATCGGACCTCGCCGACTACCGTGCCTACGCGGGGCAGCTCGCCGGCGGGATCATCCGCGAGGGCGACGAGGTGGTGGTGCTGCCGGGCGGCCAGCGCACGAAGGTCGCCGGGATCGACACCTACGAGGGGAGCGTTCGGGAGGCCTTCGCGCCGATGTCGGTCGCGCTTAGATTGAGCGATGACATCGACGTGGGGCGCGGCAGCACGATCGTTCGCGCGCAGAACCAGCCGACGGTCTCGAGCCGCTTCGAGTGCCAGCTGTGTTGGATGTCCGAGCAGCCGCTGAGCGCAGACAGGCGCTACCTCGTCAAGCACACCACGCGCACCGCGATGGTCGGCAAGGTCGACGTCCGCTACCGGATCGACGTCGAGACGCTGCGCCGCGACGAGAGCGTCACGACGCTCGAGCTGAACGACCTCGCGCGCGTGCACATGGAGCTGAGCACACCGCTCGTGTTTGATTCCTACAGGCGCAACCGCATCACCGGCAGCCTGATCGTGATCGACGAGGCGACCAACGACACCGTCGCGGCCGGCGTGATCCTCGACACCGAGGTGGAGGAGGCCGTATCGGAGGAGCCCAAGAGCGAGCGCAGCCCGAACGTCCGCTGGCAGGGGACGCGCACCACACGTGAGCGACGCTGGCAGTCACTTGGCCACGGCGGCGCGACGCTGTGGTTCACCGGCCTCCCCGGCGCGGGCAAGTCGACCGTCGCCGCAGCCGTCGAGGAGCGCCTGCTGGCGGCCGGTCAGCCGGCTTTCCTACTCGACGGCGACAACCTGCGCCACGGCCTCAACGGCGACCTCGGCTTCGACGAGGATGCGCGCCGCGAGAACGTGCGTCGAACCGCGCACGTGGCGCGCCTGCTGGCGGAGTCGGGAACCGTCGCGCTGGTCAGCCTCGTCAGCCCCTATGCGGCCGACCGCGACGCCGCGGCAGCGCTGCACGCCACGGACGAGCTCGGCTTCCTCGAGATCTTCGTCGACGCCCCGCTCGAGCTCTGCGAGCAACGCGACCCGAAGGGCCTCTACGCACGGGCGCGCTCGGGAGAGCTCGCCGGGCTGACCGGCGTCGGCGCTCCCTACGAGGCGCCTGCCGAACCCGATCTGGTGCTCGGCAGCCGCCAGGAAACCGTCGAGGAAGAGGTCGAGCGCGTGATGGAGCTCCTGCTCGCGCGCGGACTGATCGCCGGCGATCGCTAGGCCGGCACGGTCCCGGCGCGCTCGCCGCGGCCGCTCATGCCTTTTTCTTCTTGTTGCCCTTTGCCGTGGCGGGGGCGTGCAGTAGCACCGTCGTGCTGTGTCCGGAGACGAGTGGCCCGGGCGGGATCTGCACCAGCACCCGGTAGTGGCCGGTCGTGGCGACGTCGACGATGACGCTGAAGCGCGAGAGCGCGTTGGTCCCGGGCTTCACGACAGTTTTGAACTTGGTCGCGAACGTCGGTCCCTTTTCTTCTTTTTCGGAGCTGCCCTTGCCGGGCTTTTCCAGCTTGCTGGGCTTTTCGCCGTTTTCGGGCTTTTCTTCTGCCGGCGGCTTTTCGAGCTGCACCAGCACGTGCGCTCCGACCTCGGCAGGCGTGACCGTGCCGTAAAGCCGGAACAGGCCCTTGTGGCTGCTCGAACGCACTTTCAGCACCACGTGCGCCTCGACCTGCGCGGGTGCGATCAAACTCGTCAACGCGGGCAGCGTGCCGACGGTGGCCACGCGGAACTTCGTGCTCGTGCGCATGTCCGCCACGTGGAAGGAGAAGGCCCCGGTGGCGGTCGTGAGCAGGGGCGCCCCGACGTTCACGTATGCGGTCTTGTAGGGGTAGGCGCTTGCCTGCAAGACGATCTCGCGGCCGCCGTTTTTGGCTCCGGTGAGCGTGCCGCTGAGCACGAACTCACTCCCGAGCGGGACCGCGGCGAACGTCTTCGGCAACACGAAGGTGGGTTTCTTCGACTTCGTCTTGTTCGTGAACACGAGGTCACGGCCTTCGTCGGCGCCGAGCGCGTTGGTGGCCACCAGGCGGTAGTGGAAGCCTTCTTTGATCGCCGGAGCGAGCTCGCTCACCTTGACCGACGCGGTCGCCGTCGCAGAGGCCGCCAACGTGCCGACGGCCGTCTGCTCGCCGTAGGCGGTCGTGGCGCCATACTTGAAGTAGTAGGTGGTGGCGAGCGTATGCGGGTCGACGGTTCCCTCGAGCAGCACCGAGGTGCCGCTCACCCGCGCGGGTCGGGTCGCTGCACTAGGAGCCGCCGGTCCGCTGACGTGAGTGCCCGCGGCCCAAGCGGTGAGCGGCAGCGCCAGGACGAGGCCGATGAGCGCCAGGGCCGGGAGGCTCCACGCCTGCTTGATCTTGTAGCCCCTCATGTTCGAGTCCCTCCTGGTCTCTGGTTTGCGCCTCTTTTCGGCCACGCAACGCCGCCAGCCGCGCGTGGCCTGCACCATCAGAACCCGTCGCAGGCACGAACGATGCGCTGGCGCGCGCGACGCATTGTCGCGTAGTCGGGCTGCGCTCGCGGCCAAATCAGGCGATGTACCCAGATGCCAAGTAAGCTGATATACTTGATGAGGAACTGTCCGCGCCGACTCGGGAGCTCCCAATGATCTTGCTGTTCGTCGTCTTTGCCTGGATAGGGCTCCTCTCGATCGTCGTGGGCCTGTGCTTGGCGGCGCAGATGGGTGACCGAGCCCAGCTCGTGAGCCAGGGCCAGCGGAGCGCGCTCGGGGAGCAGCCGCTGCAGATCCCCGTGCCCTCGAGCCTTCGCACTTCCGAGCCACGCCGCGCGCTGCTCGACCGCGACGGCGTCGCTGCGTAGGCGACCGGCGCCCGGCACGGGGTTGGGGCGCCGGCGCTCGCCGGCCGCTGCCTTCACAAAATCGTCACGCCGAGCGGGCTCGGCGCCTCGACCATAGATGGGCAGTACCGAGAGCGGCGCAGCCGGGGGTCCGGTGCGCCTTTTCCTCGCCGGCGACGTAGATACGAAGGTCCCAGCTCTGTCCACCGAATCGATCGCAAGCTCAGCTTCGTCGCATACACAGGCGCCCGCACAGTGCGCGAGCTGCGGCGCGCCATTGGCGCGCGATCAGCGCTACTGCCTGGAGTGTGGCGAGCGTCTGGTGCCGATGAGCAGCGTGCTGAGCGGAGATCCCCCGCCGGGTCAAGCCCCCCGGGCCGCGACGCCACCCACGGCGCCGTTTCCGCCCGGCGCCGTGCCGCCGGCGTCCGCTGCGCCCGAGCGAAACAACACGCTGACCGTGATCGCCGGCGTCGGCGTGCTGTTGCTCGCGCTGGGCGTCGGCGTGCTGATCGGACGGGCGGGGTCGCCGAAGCAGCGCGCCGCGCCCGCGCAGGTGATCAGCGTCTCTTCGCCGGCGTCATCGGCGGGGGCCACGAGCGGAGGCGAAGCGGCGTTCACCGGTGACTGGCCGTCGGGGACCAACGGCTACACGGTGCAGCTGCAGACACTGCCGGAATCGGGCACGACGGCCAGCGCGGTTGAAGCGGCCAAGGCGGCGGCAAGCGCCAAAGGTGCAAAGTCGGTGGGCGCGCTCAAGTCCGAAGAATTCGCGAGCCTCAGCGCGGGCAGCTACGTGATCTATTCCGGCATTTATCACAAGAAGGCCGAAGCCGACAAGGCGCTGTCTGCCCTGAAGAAGAGCTTCCCCGCAGCGAAGGTCATCGCAGTGTCCAACGGCGGCGCCTCCGGCGCGAGCACCAGCTCCTCCACCAAAGGCTCCGGTTCGAGCTCGAGCCCGGGGAAGCCCGCGAAAGTCGCGCCCGGCCTCAAGGGCGTCAAGGGCAAGACGTATGAGGAAAAATCCAAGAACGTCCCCAACGAAGTCGAATTCTAGGCCGGAGCACGCGCATGGGCATCCTCGACGACCGACCGGGCGCAGACGGGCAGGCGAGCACGGCGAAGTCGCCGCTGCCGGCCCCGGGCGTGCCGGCCGCTGCCACGTCGCCCGCACCCGCCCCGCCCGCGGCGGCGCCGCGTGATGAAGCCGGTTCTGCGCTGCAGCGCAGGCGCGACGCACTTGCCGAACAGGTCACCGAGCTGCACTGGGACCTGGGAGGGCTGGCTTATGAGATGGCGATCCGCGACCACTTCCGCCTCGACGTGCTGGTACGTCGCGCGGCGGTGCTGCAGGAACGCGACGCGGAGCTGGCAGAGCTCGAGCGCCTGCTGCGCATGGAGCAGGACGGCGTCGCCGGTGACTGCCCGAGCTGCGGTGCGCCACACAGTCGCGGCGCGCTCTACTGCTGGCAGTGCGGGACCACACTGATGGAGCGTCGCGACGCCGGCGCCGCGATCGCCCGGGACGGCGCCACGTCGATGATGGATGCGCTGCTTGCTCACCAGGGCGGCCCGGCCTCCGCGCCGGCGGCTGACCCGGACGCTTAGGAGGCGCCAGCCATCAGCATCGAGCGCCCCCAGCTGTGCGCGGACTGCGGCTCGCCGCTGGCCGACGGCCAGTGCTATTGCCTGAGCTGCGGCGCTCGCGCGGCGTCGCGCAGCCCGCAGCTGGAGGTGCTGCTGGCGCGCGCCGGTGGGCGCTCTGGCGCTGACCAAGTGGCACCCCTAGAGGAGGCTGCGCCTGCCGCTGCGGCCTGCGCTCCTTCAGGGTCTGCGCCTGCCGGGACCGCTCCCGACGCGCGCGCTGCGGCGCCACTCGGCGCCGGCCTGCGGCTTCCCGCGCCACGGATCTCAGCGCTCCTCGTGCTCGTGTTCCTCGGCTTCGGCGTGCTGCTGGGGAACGTCGCGAGCTCGCCGGTCGGTGGCACGCTGGCCTCCGCCCGTTCCCCGCTGAAAGTGGTACTCCCTGCCACCAACGCGAGTGCCGGCCCGGCCCCCACAGCTGAATCCGGCTCCGAAGCGGCCGGCTCCGAAGCTGGTGGCGAAGGCTCGACACCCGCGCCCGAAGCCGAACCGGCGGCGACGCCGACTCCCGCAGCGGCGCCGACCAAAACGAGCCCAGCTGCGACGCCGACGGCACCGCCCAGCGCGAACACCGGCAAGGGCGGATCGGGCAAGCCAGCCGCCGGGTCACCGGCGAGCAAGCTCCCGGCGATCAAGCACGTGTTCGTGATCATGCTCTCCGACGAGTCCTACGCGTCTGTGTTCGGCCCCGGCTCAAGCTCGCCGTACCTGTCGCAGACGCTCGAGCGTCAGGGACAGCTGATGGTGCGCTACGACGGCGTCGCGCACGAGGAGCTCGCCAACGAGGTCGCGCTGCTCAGCGGTCAGGGCCCCACCGTCGAAACGGCCGCCAACTGCCCCAACTACAGCGCCATCACGCCGACAGGCACCGGCGCCGACGAACAGGTGCTCGGCGCCGGCTGCGTGTACCCGGCATCCACGCAGACGCTCCCCGGACAGCTGCAAGCCAAGCAACTGAGCTGGCGCGCGTACGTACAGGGCATCGACGAAGCCGGCACGCCGCAGGGCGCGTGCGCGCACCCGACGCTCGGGCAGGCCGACCCGACAGCGACGCAGAGCGCGGGCACGGGAACCTACGCGACGTTCCGCAACCCGTTCGTGTACTTCGACTCGATCGTGGGTTCGCCCGCCTGCGCGGCCGATGACGTCGGCCTTGAAGGCCTCAAGGCCGACCTCGCAGACCCGGCGCGGACGCCGAATTTCTCCTACATCGTCCCCGACCGCTGCGACGACGGCAACCCGACGCCGTGCACCGCCGGTGCCCCGGCCGGCCTCGCGCCCGCCGGGACGCTGCTGGCACAGGTGGTGCCCGAGATCCTCGCGTCGAAGGCCTACAAGCAAAACGGGCTGCTGGTGATCACCGTCGATGAGGCGCCGTCCACGGGGGAATTCGCAGACTCGAGCTCATGCTGCGGCGAGCCGCTGTTCCCGAACGATCCGCTCAAGTCGATCACCGGCACACCCCGCGGCGGTGGCGCGGTCGGCGCGCTGCTGCTCTCGCCATACGTGAAGGGGGGAACGACCAGCCAGGAACCGTTCAACCACTTCTCGCTGCTGCGCACGGTCGAGGACCTCTTCGGCCTGAAGCACCTCGGCTACGCCGGGCTCGCGGCGGTCAAGTCCTTCGAACCGTCGATGTTCACCGCGCGCAAGCGCTGAGCGCTCACCGCCATCGTGCAGCCACGCTCGCGCCACGAGCGCACGGTCCGGTTTCGAGTCCCGCGTCGGAGATCATTTCCTCGAACGTGATCGCCTCGCGGCGGGGCGCGGATCGTGTGAGCGCCCACTCGAGGGCGAGCATGTGGCGCGGATTCTGCAGATGGGCCGGGTGCAGATCCAAGCGCAGCGTGTCACCACAGAGCACACTTCCGGCGCGGATCAGCGGTGGCGCGAGCAGGCGTCGAACGCGGCTGTCGGCGCCCATGCCCCACGCAGGCGCGAGCCATTGCGTGCGGGTTCCGTCGTCGCCGCCACGTGCGCGATGCAGATGCAGCAGGCTCGCCCACCAGCGGAACTTCCGCGGCAGCACCCGACGCAGGGCGGGGGTGTAAGCGTAAGCCGGAGCGACGAAGCCGTCCGGCTCGATGCCCGCGAGCTTGAGCACCCGCCAGCCCGCGTCGACGGCGCGGCGCGTCTCCTCCTCGTCGAGCCCCACGAACTCCGCTGAGCGCCACCCGCGCGCGGGGTTCAGGCCCTGTCGCGTGAATGACCCACGGCGCAGTTGCTCGTGCTGGAAGCCGTGCTGAGCGATCGAGTCGCCCGCGAGGTGACGTTCGCTCAACCAGCCGATCATCTCGGGGCAGCGCTCGCCGAGCGGATGCAGATCGCGGGCGGGGATCACGAGCAGCGTGATGCGATCGACGCCGTGGTCGTCGAGCCAGTCGCGGATCAGCGCGCAGCGCTCGAAGGTCGCGGGCTCGATGTCATGCAGTGCCACCGCGATCCTCGCGCGCCGGGTCGGGGCGGAGCTACGCAGCACGCGCGAGCTCCGGCATCGCGTCAGCGCGCAGCACATGTCGATAGCCGGCCGCCAGACGCTCGAGCGTTTGCTCCCACGTGCGCCGCCTGGCCGCCGCGAGCCCGCCCAGCGTGAGCTGTTCGCGCAGCAGCGGCGAGGCCGCGAGCTCTAGCAGCGCGCCGGCGATCACGTGCGGGTCGGGCTCGCACAGCAGCCCGCTGATGCGGTTCTCGATCAGCGACAGCGGCCCGCCGCGGGCCAGCGCAACGGTCGGCAGGCCGCTCGCCTGCGCCTCGAGGATCACCTGCCCAAAGGTGTCGGTCGCACTCGCGAACACGAACATGTCGGCGCTCGCGTACGTGCGCGCGAGCTCGTCGCCCTGCAGCCAGCCGAGGAAGCTCGCGTGCTCACCGAGGCGCGCACGCACGTAATCCTCCTCGGGGCCGCCGCCCGCGAGCACCAGGTGCAGGCGCGGCTCGCGCTCGCGCGCCAGCAGGAACGCGTCGGCCAGCAGCTCGGCGCCCTTCTCGCGTGTGATCCGTCCCGAGTACAGCACGTTGATGGCGCCGGGCAACAGCGACTCATCGCGCAGCGTCGGGTCGAAGCGCGCCGTGTCGACCCCGCGATCCCACCGCAGCACCCGCTCAGCGGGCATCCCGAGCGCCGCGAGTGCGCCGTCGGAGGCTGGGCTGGGGGAGAGCACGACGTCGCACGCGTGGTAGAAGGCGCTGACGGCGAGTGCCATCGCGTCCGTGAGGCGCTGCTCGCCGGAGCGCAGCCCGGCATACGCGGTCAGCTCGGTGTGGTAGCTGCCCACCAGCGGCAACCCCAACGCGCGCGCGACCAACGCGCCGCAGATGCCGGCCGGGCCCGGTGAGCAGACGTGGATCACGTCGTAGCCGCCGCCGCCCAGGCCGGCAAGCGTCTCCACGGCAACCGGCAGGCTCGGAACGCCGATGCGCAGGCCCGGGTAAAACGGCACGTCGATCTCGGCAACGGCGGACAAACGCCGGTCGACCTCCGGGTCGGTCCCGACCACCTCGATCTCGAAGCCGGGCACGCCGCGCTCGCGAATCTCCTCGATCGTCCGTGTGACGCCGTGCGTCGAGCCGATGCCGTCGGCGAGGATCGCGACGCGTGGGCGCTCGCCTTCGTCCCGCCGCCGCACACCCTCCCGCTGGCCGGGCGTGCGCGGTGCCGAGTACGGAATCGCCGCGAGCTTCTCCTGCTCGTTGGCGAGGAACGCGGTCGCGGGCGCGTACGGGATCGCCGCGATGCACGCCTCGAACAGGCCCTCCGCGGCGCCGAGCGCGTCGGTTTGACCTGCGGCGGCGCTGACCGCGGCATCCACCGCACGTCGCAGCTTGCGCTCGTGCAGGCGGCACGCGCGCCGGTAAAGGTCGGCGTGGCTGAAGCTCTCCTCCTGCATGAACGCCACAAGCTGGTGCTCATCCAGATGGTCAAGCTCGACCGCGCTGAGCCACGCACGCAGCAGGCAGCGCGCGTCGTCGGGCGTGACGTCGCTGCCGATGGCTCCTCGGCGAGCGTCGCCCTCGCGCAGCAGTCGACTGACCATCCTCATCACGCGCGCCGGGTCAGGCCGTTCGCGGTGCTCTTCACCGGCACGCCCGCTCGCGAACGAACGGGCGGCGAGCGCGATCGCGGCGTGCGCCCACTTGGCGGCGCTCCCCTGCACGCCGTGAGCGACCACGTCGCCGCGGCGCACGTGCTCGAGAAAGTCGCCCGGCGTCCGCGCGGGCGGGGTTTCGCTGTATGTGCGCCCGATGTCAACCCCGGCGTGATCGTCGCTGCCGCCGATGCCGATCCCCTCGCGCGTGGCGACGTATGTGGCTGCGGGCCGGTTGAGCTCGCGAGCGCGCGCGCCATTGCGGATCTCCCAGATACCGAACAGCTCGGCCAAACGACGGCGATGACGCGCGGCCAACGGGGCGGCGACGGTGTAGTACGGATGAGCGAGCGCGCACACGATCTCCTGTTCGTACATGTAGCCCGCGCACAGCTCGAGGTCGCCGCTGTGCGCCTGCAGCCACTCGTGGTCCTCGCACGTGATCCCGTAGCAGAGCACGTGCACAGCCTGGGGCTCGCCGCGAAAGTGCGCCGTCAGCTCCTCGGAGATGAAGACGTCCGGTCGATCGGCGATCTCCAGCACCCCGGCGATCGTGTCGTGGTCGGTGATCGTCACCAGATCCATGCCGCGGCGCTTGGCCAGCTCGTAGACCTCGTGCGGCGGGGTCGCGCACTCCGGCAGCCCAACCGCGCGCTGCACGCCGAGTCTCGACTCCTGTGAGGCGGTCGAGTGGCAGTGCATGTCGACCTTGCACGCCGCGCCGGTCGCGTGCGGGTCGCCGGCGCCAACGTCGCGGGGGCTCGTTCCATGACCATTCATAGCAAACAGTTTTCCCCGCAAACAGCGGTTTTTTGTGACCAAGCCGCAACGATCGTGTGAAGCGGTGGTGAAGTGAGCCGGCCGAGCACCGCGGCTGATCGCGGCCACGTGGCGTACCGGCGCGAGACAGGCGCCGGTACGCCACGATCGCGCTGCGTCGCCACTCAGCAGGCGACCTGCAGGTCAAAGCCGCCGGCGAAGCCGCCGGGCGCGGTGACGACGACCGCACTCACGTTGCTCGCGCTGGGCGCGACGCCGAGCTGGCCGGCGGTCAGCGCCGCCCCCTGGGGAGAGGCGGTGAAGGAACATTTGCTGACGTTGGTCGTGCCGAACACCACCGTGTAGGTGGTTTCGAGTTGGCCGACCGTGGTTGCGCCGCGCGTGTTTTGGATGACCGGCCCGGGGCCGACGTCGGCGAACAGCAGCTGCCCGGTGCTGACGTAGGAGCTCGGCGGCTGGCCGCCGAGCTCGTTGGCGTTGGCGGCGGGCTGGTTGGCGAGCTGGAATTCGCTTGCCTGCTTGCCCTGCAGGTAGTTCGCGTTCAGGCCCGTGGCGACGCCGTGGCCATTGGTCGTGAACGGGGCCGCGCTCGAGTTCGCCACGAGAATCGACCCGCCAATCGCGCCGGTGGTGATGAACTCGAACGCCGGACCGCCTTTGAGGTTGTCGGCATCCAGGCACGGCAGCCCGCCCTTGAGGCTGCGGCAGCCGTAGATGGCCGACCCGCCGCTGCCGAGATTCGATTGGCGCGTGCCCCACGTCGAGTTGTTGGCCCAGATCTGCGTGGTCCCGAAGAACCCGCCAAACGTGGGGTTCTTGACGCCGCCGCGCACGGGTTGGCCGTTGGCGTAGGCGAGGGCTCCGCCGAGCGTCGCGGACAGGACGCACAGCAGCGCGACGGCGCCGACGAGCGTCCTCGCTCGCCGCCGGCGCCGTTCTGGCGCGGTGCCGGCGCATCGGGGGTTGGCGGGGTGCGCGCGATGTCTGGGCAGCTGCATTGGGCCTCCTTGGTCCGGGGGTGGTATGCGTCCCAGGGCCGCGCCGGCGCCGCTGCGATGTCGAGCGAGCGTCGCTGCTCGGCCGTCCGGGTCTTTCGCATGCAGGAACGCGTGTCGGCGATGGAAGTCGCGCCGAGCCACTAAGCTCCCGCGCCGATGTCCGCCCATCTGGCGATTCCGCTCGCGTCAGCGCTGACGTACTTCCAGGCAGTGGTGCTCGGGTTCCTGCAGGGAGTGACCGAGCTGTTCCCGATCTCGAGCCTCGGCCACACGGTGCTGTTGCCGACCCTGTTCGGCTGGAACTCGCTGGTGAAAGCCCAGTCCGAATCGGAGTCCTTCTGGCTTGCGTTCGTGGTGATGCTCCACGTCGGCAGCGCGCTCGGCCTGCTCTTCTACTATCGGCGCGACTGGGTGCAGATCGTCCGCGCCTTCTTTCGAACGCTGAGCAGCAGGCGGATCGAGACCTCGACTGAGCGGCTCGCCTGGTTGATCATCGTGGCGAGCATCCCCGCCGGGATCATCGGCCTGGCGCTCGAGCACCAGCTGCGCACGATCACGGCCAAGCCGGAGCTCGCGGCGATCTTCCTGATGGTCAACGGCTGCCTGCTGCTCGGGTTCGAGCGCTACCGTCGGCGCGCCGAGGTGCGCGAACTGGCGATCCGCGAGGGAGCCAAGCCCGACGGTGCCCGCAGGCTGGACACGCTCGAGTACCGCGAGGCGCTGGTCATCGGCGCGGCCCAGTCGACGGCGCTCGTCGCGGGCATCAGCCGCGACGGTGTGACGATGGGAGCGGGTCTCGTGCGGGGGCTCGACCACAGCGACTCGGCGCGTTTCGCCTTCCTGCTGGCCACGCCGATCATCCTTGCTGCTGGTCTCGTCAAGCTGCCCGACCTGCTCGGCCATCTCGGCGACGGCATCCGCGGTCAGGCGATCGTCGCCTGCGCGGTGGCGGCGGTGACCGCCGTGTTCACGGTCGCCTTCCTGGTGCGCTGGTTCAAGACCCGGACGCTGATCCCCTTCGCGCTCTACTGCCTGGTGTTCGGGGGCGCGATGGTCGTCTACACGGCAACCTGAGCCGCCGCCTCGCGCGCTCGGTGCGAACTGATCGACTCAGCTCACGCGGAGGACTGGCTCAGCTCGCCGAACAGCGCGTCGACCTGCAACAGCCGGCCGGTGCGCGGGTCGTGAAAGGCCGGCGCCATCGCGAGCAGCAGGAAGCCGCGCTCGGCGAGCCAGTCGACGAGCTCGGCGAACAACGCCTGTCCGTCGTAGAGCTCGACCAGCGAGAGCTCAGCGAGGACGCCGATGGTGCGGGCCAGCGATGTTCGCCCGCCCTGCAGGACGGCCAGCTCGTTGCCCTGGGTATCGATCTTCAGGAACGGGCGATCGCTCTCCGAGCACCGGCTGGCGACCTCTGCGTCGACGGTGGACACACTCACCTCCACGCGCTCGCCGGGCGCCGCCTCGGGGAGCGCCTGCACCATCGCGGCGGTGGTGGGCAGCAGTGAGGAGGTGACGTCGCCAGAGCCCGACCTGCGCATCGGCGCGGGGCCGGCGGTGTCGCTCAAGGCAGTCTCCGCGGCATCCCACCGAGGGTCGCCGGCGGCGCGTTGCGCGAGCACCCGATACGGCTCGGGCAGCGGCTCGAAGGAGATCACGCGGCCCTCGTAGCCCGAGCCGCGGAGCTGGTCGACGAAGCCGCCACGGTTGGCGCCGACGTCGAGCACGACGGTCGCCTGACGTTCGCGCATCAAACGGATGAGCAGGGGGTAGAGATTCCAGTCGTCGCGATTCATGCTCGTTCGACGAAGTTCGAACCCCCGGCTCTCCAACATGGGCTTTGCGAGTCTCCACGCGCGCTTGCTCAGCTTCATGGCGATGTATCGTCGCAGAGCCGCGGTGAACGCGGCGGGGAGCGCATAGACTGGCCGCCGGCTCTCGGCCCCGGCGCTGAGTGGACCGTCAACACAGAGTCACGCCAGTGCCTGATTCCTCCTCCAAACCAGCAGCGGCCCCCGAGGGCGTCCTGTATTCGTGCTCCGGCGAGCGCTACATCGCCGAGGCGCTGCGCTCGGCGCGCTCGTCGCTGCGACACAACCCGCTGCCGCATCTGCTGTTCGTCTCGGATGAGCCCGCAGGCGCGGAGGGCGTGTCGACCGCGCGGTTCGAGCCCTCTGCGAATCCCTACGCGGACAAGATCGCGAACATGCGACGCTCCCCGTTCGAGCGCACGCTGTACCTCGACAGCGATACCTTCGTCGTCGACGAGATCGCTCACCTGCTGCGGCTCCTGGATCATTACGACATGGCAGCGGCCTATACGGCAGAAGGTCGTGGACCCCACGACCCCGGCGTGCCGCCCGCGTTCTACGAGTTCAACACCGGCCTGCTCGCGTGGCGCGCCAACGATCGGATGGCTGGGTTCATGCGCAGCTGGGAAGAGACGTACCTCGAGTGGAGCCAACACGGGGATCCATTCCCCACCCCTGGCAAGGGCAGCCGCAGCGGCAGAGCCGATCAGCTCGCCTTTCGCCGCTGCGCGTGGGAGCACGGCGTCCGCCTGTTCGTGCTCGCGCCCGAGTACAACTTTCGCCTCGGCTATCCCACGACCGTGCAGGAGCGCGTGCGGGTCATTCACGGCCGTCACCCCGACTACGAGACGCTCGCTGCCCGCATAAACGAGACGGAGCTGCCACGATCCTGGCCGCCGCAGCTGACGCTGCAGCAGAAAGTCATGCGGCGGATACGCAAAGCGGCCCACTCCCGGCCGTCTGGCGGCGATGCCCGTCCCTAGGACCCCGCCGAAGATGTTCGAGACGCGCAGCCAGGCCTGGAAGGAGGTCGGGCTGCTGCGCCAGATCAGCCCGCGCGTGGTCAAGCGCGCGCGCCTCGAGGCGCTCGTGCTGGTGCCCCTGTTCGTGGGCATCGTGATCATCTACGACAACCGCGTCAGCCTGTTCGGCACCCGCACCTCGCAACACGCACCATTGCGGCTCGAACCAGGACTCGAGACGCCGCTGCGCGTGGTGACGGTCGTGGCGCTCGTGATCCTCGGCTGGGCAATCGCGCGTGACATCGGGCGCGGCCTCGGGCCTCCCCTGTTTCGCCGCCTGGACCCGGCGACCGCTGGCACCGTCGGGTTTCTGATCCGTCTCGTCGCGATCGGGCTGGCGCTGCTCGTGGCGCTGCGCATCGCGGGTTTCGAAGCGCGCGAACTGGCGCTGGGGACCGCGTTCACCGCCGTCATCTTTGGCCTCGCCGCCCAGCAGACGCTGGGCAACCTGATCGCGGGATTGGTCCTGCTGAGTGCCCGTCCCTTTCGCGTCGGCGAGCGCGTGCGCCTGCAGGGCGGTCCCCTCGCGGGCCAGCTCGAGGGCACCGTCAGCGCGCTCGGGCTGCTGTACACGACGTTCGCATCCGGCGAGGACGCGATCCTCGTTCCGAACAGCGTCGTGCTGAACGTCGCCGTGATGCCGCTGAACGAACCCGACGCGGTCAACCTGCGCGCGCGCCTGCGGGCCGGTATGACGCCGGGCGACCTGCAGGAGATCCTCGAGGGTGCGCTGCAGACGCCGCTGCGCGGGCCGCCGCGGATCACCCTGGAGGAGCTCGACGGCGATGAAGTCGTGGTGCGGATCTCGGCGACGCCGCTCGTTGGCGCGCAGGGCCGTCACCTGGCGAGCGAACTGCTCTCGATCGTCTCTCGCGAGACGCACTCTCAAGCGGCGAGCACGCCGTAGCGCAGGAACAGCTCGGGGCCGCTGCTCAGCACGCCCAGCAGCTCGAGCTCACGCGGCGGCACCAGCTCACCGCCGGCGAGGATCCGCAGCGCCTCGCCGCTCGACGGCTCGCCGCCTGCGAGCATCGGCGCGAGCGTCAGGAACAGCTCGTCGAGCAGCCCGGCGGCCAGCAGCTGCCACGCGAGGTGCGGTCCGCCCTCGCACAGTACGCGCTGCACGCCGTAGCGTTGGCCCAGCTCGGCGATCGCGTCTGGAAGCTCGCAACGGCCGGCGTGTCCGGTGCGGATGTACTCGACGCGAGCGGCGCTGGCCGGCAGGCTCGCCTCCGAGCCGGTCAGGATCACGACCCGCGCCGAGGGCTCGCACAGCAGCGGGATATCCCCCTCGAGCTCTACGCGTCCCGAGACGATGCACGCGAGCGGCTCGTCGCTGAGGCCGCGCCGGCGCCGCAGCTCCCGGGCCGGGGCGTCGGGGATGATCCGCCCATAGCGCTCTACACGGACGGTGCCGGCCCCCACGAGCACCGCGTCGACCGCGCAGCGCAGACCATGGAACAGCGCACGATCCGCGCTGTTGCTGAGCGCTCCGGAACGCCCGTCGAGCGTGGCGCGGCCGTCGGCCGTGCTGATCATGTTCAGCATCACCTGCGGGCGCGCCCGCGTTTCGGCGGTCCTGTCCCACAGCCCGAGGTCCTCGATGATCTCGCTCACCGAGGCGGGAGCGCCGGCCGGCAGCAGGCGGCTGAAGCGCGGCGATCCGGCTCCGGCGGCATCGGAAACCTCGCCCGCATCGACCTCCATCGCCCCAGACTACCCACGGCGCAGTCGGGCAGCGGCGTCGCGCGGCTGCAGGCTCGCAACAAGTCGACAACACGACGCCGCTGCGACGTGCTACGGTCGTCCTGTATGGCCGGCGCTAAAGACCGGCGAAAGTAGTGCAAGCGCTCGCAGGTCGAAGCTTTGAGAAGCATCCTCCGCGTGCAGCACGCACATACCGTGGAGGAAATTCACACCATGCCTACTGGCACAGTCAAGTGGTTCAGCGACGACAAGGGGTTCGGCTTCATCACCCCGGATGACGGTGACAAGGACCTGTTCGTCCATCACACCGGCATCAACGGCGAGGGTTACCGCTCTCTGCAGGAGGGGGCGAAGGTCTCCTACGACCCCGAGCAGGGCGAGAAGGGTCCCAAGGCCGTAAACGTCCAGGCGATCTAGTCTCAGGCTCGGCGATCGCGCCGGGTCTTCTGGAACCACCGTTCGAGGGCCCGCACACGCGGGCCCTCGGCATGTCCGGACCGGATATCGTGCCGACGGCTGAGCATGCCGGGCGACGCGACAACCATTCCCCTCGGCCGCGCTGCCGGCGACGCGCCGTCAGCGGGCGCCTCGAAGTGGCCGTGGCGCCGACGCGACGCGACGCAGGCGCGCCTCGACACCGGCGTGCTGGTCGGCGCGCTGTCGCTGACGGCGATCCTCGCGATCAGCATCTTCGTCGTGCTCGTGGCGGCGAACCGGCCGAGCGTGATCGCGCCGACGACCCACACGGGCTTCTTCCCCGGCTGGATGGCCGGCCCGCTCGGCGGGATGCTGCCGGGCTTCACCAACAGCGCCACCACCCTCAAGTACCTGTTCACAGGCGCGATCGTCGCCATGTACGTCAGTTACCTGCTCGTGCTCAAGTACGTGCCGCGACTGCCGGCGCGATGGCTGATCGCGACGATCCTCGCCGCGCACGCGATCTATCTGCTCTCGCCGCCGCTCGCGTTGACCGACCTCTTCAACTACATCAACTACGGGCGCATGGAGGTCGTGCACAACCTCAACCCGTACACGACGATCCCGATCCTCGAGCCGCACAACGACCCGAGCTTCCTGCTGAGCAACTGGCACGAGCTGTTGAGCCCATACGGGCCCCTGTTCACGCTGGTGACGTTCGCCGTCGTCCCGCTCGGCATCGGCGGGTCGTTCTGGGCGCTCAAGGCGCTGCTGATACTGACAAGCCTCGCGACGATCCTGCTCGTGTGGAAGTCCGCGCTGCTGCTGAAGCGCGATCCGCGCGCCGCCGTGGCGCTCGTCGGCCTCAACCCGATCGTCCTGGTCTGGGGACTCGGCGGCGATCACAACGACTTCCTGATGCTGTTCTTCATCATGCTCGGCTTCTATCTGCTGCTGCTCGCGCGGGCGCGTGCGCAGGGCCCGAGCGACGCCGCCGGCGCCCCGGACGGGACCTCCGCGGGCACGCCTGTGGCGGCGCAGGTAGGTGGGCCTGGCACGAATCCGCGCGCCGGCGCCGGCGCCGTGCGCAGTTTGCGCGGATGGGTGCTGCCGCTGTCGATACTCGACGCAGGCGCAGGTGGCGCGTTCGTGATCGCGATCGGCCTCAAGGCCTCGGCGGCGGTGCTGGTCCCGGTTGTGCTCGCGTCGCTGCTGCGGGTGCCACGGGCGCTCGTGCAGTTCGTGCTCGGGATGCTCGTGACAGGTGTCCTCGTGGCGGCCGTAAGCCTGCTGGCATTCGGCCTGCACATCCCCGACCTCAGCACGCAGAGCGAGCTGGTGACGAGCGAGAGCATCCCGAACCTGATCGGGCTGCTGTTCGGCGCGGGTGGCGAGACCGAATTCGTGCGCGGCGTCGCGTCAGCCGCCCTGGTGGCCTCGGTGGCGTGGTGCAGCTGGTTTGCCTGGCGCCGGCGCGACACGATCACAGCGTCCGGATGGGCGAGCGTCGCGCTGCTCGTGACGCTGAGCTGGGTGTTGCCCTGGTACGTGCTGTGGACACTGCCGCTGGCGGCGCTCTCGAGCTCCCGCCGGCTGCGCGCCGTCGTGCTCGTACTCGGCGCGTACATGATCATCACCTGGGCACCCGCTTCGCCCGTCTTGTGGGATGCCCTCGATTTCCATCCCGAAAACACCGCGCTCGGCCGCCTGCACCACCGCTACGTCAAGGAGCTGCTGAACCCGTAGCTGGTTGCTGGAGCTAGTCCTCATCCACGCTGGGACGTGGCCGGCGACGAGACAGCTTGCGAGCACCGGCACGGCGCTTATGCTCGAGGCGGCGCGCACGCGAGGCGGCAGAGGGGCGTGTCGCGTGCCTGGTGCGCGGGACGGCGAGCGCCAACGACAGGCGCTCGGCCAGGCGCCGCAGCGCAAGCTCGCGATTGCGCGTCTGCGAGCGCTCGTCCTGTGCGACGGCGACCAGGCGCGGACCGGCGCGCGCCAGCACGCGCGCGCGTTGCGCCTCGCTCAGGGTTCGCGAGGCGAGCACGTCGAAGCTCGCTTCCACGCGCGAGGAAGTTACGTTCGCATGCTGCCCGCCGGGCCCCGAGGAGCGGCTCGTGCGCAGCGTGATCTCGGCGAGCGGGATCTCGAGCCCGTCGCCGACCCGCAGGGTCCGCTGGGGTCCGTCAGCCTCGCTCATCCGCGGGGCGGATCGGGCTTACACGACTCTCCTCGCCGGGGCGCACGCGACCGTCGCGCCCGACATAGCCGTCCTTGCCGCCCACGCACAGATAGATGGCGTCGACGTCACCGACGTTGCGGACGCGGCGCACGGTAGCGGCGTCCACCCGCGCCATGCCGCCCTCACGCAGGTGCTCGACGCTTCCATCCCCGAATTCCATCTCGAGCGAGCCGCGATGGACGAAGTACAGCTCCTCCTGGCGCTCGTGGTAGTGAAAACCTGATTCGATGCCCGGAGGGATCACCACCGCGTTGACACCAAACGCCGTGACGCCCAGTCCCTTGCGCGCCTTGCGGAAGCCGGGGCCGTCGCCCAGGTCCTCCAGATGCGCGACCGCATAGCCCTCGCCGACGCTCACGTTCGGGTACTCGCTGGAAGCCTCCATAGGTGTCATCCCCTCCTGTGGTGGGACCCGATTCGCTGTCAGAAAGTAGTGGAAGGCTAGTGATCGGCGACGAAGCCGCCGTCGGGAGCCAGCGGACGTTCCTCCTGGGCCCAGCGGAGGAGGCCGCCGCTCAGCGAGTATGCCTCAAAGCCCGATGCGCGGAACGCCTGCGCGGCCATCTCCGAGCGCGCCCCGACGCGACAGTAGAACACCACCGGCCGCCCGCGGTCGACGCTATCCGCGGCGGATGTGAGCTGGACGAGCTCGATGTGGCGCGTGCCCTCGATGTGCCCTGCCTCGCGCTCGTAGGGCTCGCGCACGTCGATCACCTGAACGGCGTCGTCCTGCTCGATCAATGCCGCGAGTCGCGCGGGCTCGATCTCGATCGTGGCCGAAGCGTCTGCTGGGCTCATTGGAGTGAGCGTAGCGGGCCCGACCTGGCGGGCGCGATCCCCGCCGCGAGCAGCTCGCCCGCTGAATCGGGGTGGTGCGCGTCGGTTGACCAGCCGCGACTAGTATGGGGGAATGGAGGCGGTAAGCGAGGTCTACACGGTGCCCCAGGAGCACCTCGACTTCTGTGAGACGATCGGCCAGATCGCGCGCGAGCGGATCGCGCCGCGCTCGGCTGAGATCGACGAGCGCGCCGAATATCCGTGGGACGTGCGCAAGCTGCTCGCCGAGCAGGACATCCTCGGCTTGCCCTTCCCCACCGAGTACGGGGGTACGGGCACGGGCACGCTGATGCTGAACATGGCCGTCGAGGAGATCGCGAAGGTCGATGCGGCCTGTGCGCTGATCCTGATGGTGCAGGAGCTCGGCACGCTGCCGATCCAGCTGTTCGGATCAGACGAGCTCAAGGAGCGCTTGCTGCCCAGGTGCGCCACCGGAGAGTGGTCGCCGGCGTTCGCGCTGTCCGAGCCGGAGGCCGGATCGGACCCGGCGGGGATGAAGACCATCGCCGTCAGCGACGGCGATGAGTGGGTGATCAACGGAACCAAGAACTGGATATCGAACCTGGGCGTCGCAGACTTCTACATCACCTTTGCCGTCACCGACCGGGACAGTCGTCGGCTGACCGCGTTCGTCGTGGAGGCCGACCGGCCCGGATTCAGCGTGGGCAAGCTCGAGCACAAGCTCGGCATCCGCGCCTCACCCACGGGCCAGCCGATCTTCGAGGACGTGCGCGTCCCGCACGCGAACGTGATCGGCGAGGTCGGCAAGGGCCTGTCCGTTGCGCTCGGCACGCTCGAGCGAACCCGCCTCGGAGCCGCCGCACAGGCTGTCGGCATCGCTCAGGGCGCGACCGACTACGCGGTGGCCTACGCGCGCGAGCGTCGCCAATTCGGCAAGGCGATCAACGAATTCCAGGCGATCCAGTTCAAGCTCGCCGACATGGAAACTCGCACAGCGGCCGCCCGCGAGCTGCTGTACAAGGCATGCGCGATGGCCGACCAGCACCATCCACAGCGCGCAAAGTACTCCTCGATGGCCAAGGTCTTCTGCTCGGACACCGCGATGGCGGTGACGGTCGAGGCCGTGCAGGTCCTGGGCGGGTACGGTTACGTCAAGGAGTACCCGGTGGAGCGCATGATGCGAGACGCCAAGATCACCCAGATATACGAGGGCACCAACGAGATCCAGCGTCTCGTGATCGCCCGCACGCTGAAATAGGACGACCATCAGGCGATGCGCGCGTCCACCCCTCCCGAAGATCCGAGATCGCTTCGGCGCGCCGGTGTGGCAGCGTTGGTGGCGATGTCCGTCGGATTGGTGGTGCTGGTGGTGGGTCAGGGCTTCAGCTCGATCGGGGTAGTGCGGGCGCTCGAGGACGTCGCTCTGGGCGTGATCGTGGCGATCGTCCTGATGGGCAGCGTGGCGTTCGTCGCGGTGCGCCTCGCCGGCTGGCGCAACCCGGAGTCCGAGAGCGAGTTCGAAGAGATCGTCCGCTATTCCGAGCGGCTCGCCCGCGAAGGCTTGGTGGTGGCGCCCGAAGAAGCCGAGTTCATGGAGCTCGACCCGCTCAACGACACGGACTTCGAGGAGCTGGTCCGCGATGCGCTCGACGATCTTCCGGATCTGCTGAGAAACGCGCTCGCGCACGTCGCGGTCGTGATCTCTGACGGCGGTCGGCGCCGCGGCGCCTACGGGCTCTACCAGGGGGATGGGGCGTCCCGCGACAACACGCACGACCGCATCGTGATCTTCCGCGACACGTTGCGCCGCGACTTCGGCCACGACCCGGATCTCCTGCGCGACCAGGTGACTCGCACCGTACGTCACGAGCTCGCCCACCACGTCGGCTTCGACGAGCTCGGCGTCAGCCGCTTGGACCTGTAAGCGTCGCGTATAATTTGCACCCATGGCGACGTCGGCCAGGCCACCGGTGTCGGCTGAGACGAGGGTCCCCGACTTCTTCATCGTCGGTCACGAAAAGTGTGGCACCACGGCGCTTTTCAACATCCTGCGCCAGCATCCCCAGATCTTCATGCCCGACCTGAAGGAGCCGCGGTTCTTCTTCCGTGATCGCCCGCAGTCGGACTCCACCAAGGAGTGGATCGGCGCAGGCGCCGACCTTCGTCCGGGCACGCTCGACGCCTATCTGTCGCTGTTCGCGGACGCGGGGACCGAGCAACGTGCCGGGGAGGCATCGCCGCAGTACATCCGCTCACCAGACGCCGCACGGCTGATCGCGCAGGTGCAGCCCGGCGCGCGCATCATCGCCGTGCTACGCGAGCCCACGAGCCTCGTGCAGAACTTTCACCTCAACAATCTGCTCACACTGGTCGAGGACGAGCGCGACCTGCGCAAGGCGATCGCGCTCGAAGGGCAGCGGCGAGAAGGTCTGCACATTCCACCCGGCTCGCGCGCTCCGGATCGGCTTTTCTACTGCGATCACGTGCGTTATGGCGAGCAGCTGCAGCGCCTGCAGTCACACTTCCCGGCTGAGCAGATCATGGTGATCCTGTACGACGATTTTCGTCGTGACAACGATGGCACGGCGCGTCGTGTCCTTCGCTTCCTCGAGATCGACGACACACATGCGTTCGAGCTGCCCCATACGAGCAGGGACCGCAAAGCGGTGCGCTCTCCCAGGCTCCACCGCGCTGTGCTGGCGCTGCAGCGCGCGCGTCGCCGGCCCGCCCAGGCGGGCCGGCTGTCACGTACCGTCGAGGCACTCACGCCCGGCGTGCTGCGCAACGACGCAGTCGAGAACCTGGTGCGTCGTCTCGTCTTCTCCGTGCCGCGTCCTCCGGATGAGCAGCTGCTCTTGGAGCTGCGTGGCCGCTTCAAGCCGGAGGTCGTTGCCCTGAGCGAGTATCTCGGACGCGACCTGGTGCGCGAGTGGGGCTATGAGCGCATAGACTGAGCTCGCCGGAGGCGTCCACCGCCGCTGTCAAGAGGGCCGTCAACTGATCAAGGAGAGTCACGCATGCCCGAAGCCGTAATCGTCGACGCTGTTCGCACGCCCATCGGGCGGGCCGCCAAGGGGTCGCTCAAGTCCGTCCGCGCGGATGACCTCGCGGCGCTGCCGCTGAAGGCGCTGATCGAGCGCAACCCACAGCTCGATCAGGGCTCGATCGGTGACGTGATGATGGGTTGTGGCTACGGCGAGCGCGAGTCCGGCTACAACATCGGTCGCATGGCAACGCTGCTGGCGGGCATCGACTATCGAGTACCGGGCTGCACGGTCAACCGCTTCTGCGCGTCCTCGCTGCAGACGACGCGGATGGCGTTCCACGCGATCAAGGCCGGCGAGGGTGACACCTACATCGCCGCCGGAGTCGAGGCGGTCTCACGCACGGCGCCGGGGGCGCCGTTTGAGTTTCACCCGAAGCTCGACGGCTCGGAGGGCTCGCTGTACAACGCCTACATCACGATGGGCATGACCGCCGAGAACGTCGCCGAGGAACGCAACGTCAGCCGCGAGGCCCAGGATGCGTGGGCGCTGATCTCCCAGACGCGCGCCGTGGCGGCGCAGGAATCTGGGCACTTCGACAAGGAGATCATCCCGGTGACGGTGCCGGCGCACAAGGACGTCGACAAGGAGGGCAACGAGATCGACGTGCCCGAGACCGTCGTCACCAAGGACGATGGCCCGCGTCCGGGGACCACGCTCGAGGCACTGGCCTCATTGCGGCCGGTCTTCAAAGAGGACGGGACGGTGACCGCCGGCAACGCGTGCCCGCTCAACGACGGTGCCGCTGCGCTGCTGATCATGAGCGATGAGAAGGCCAGCAGCGCGGGCTTCACGCCGCGCGCGCGAATCGTGGCCTCGACCGTCGCGGCGATCCGCCCCGAGGTGATGGGCCTCGGCCCGATCCCGGCGATCCAGCAACTGCTGAAGAACACCGGCATGACGATCGAGGAAATCGACGTGGTCGAGATCAACGAGGCATTCGCGGCGCAGATCGTGCCGTGCAAAGACGAGCTCGGAATACCCGACGAGAAGCTCAACCCGTTCGGCGGTGCGATCGCGCTCGGGCACCCGTTCGGGATGACGGGCGCGCGCATCATGACAACGCTGCTCAACGACCTGGAGACACTCGACGGGACCTACGGGATCGAGTCGATGTGCGTCGCCGGGGGTATGGGTATGGCGATGCTCGTCGAACGGCTGTCGTGAGGCGCCGTCCGGCGCCGCGAGCTTCAGGGAAGGTCGTCGTAGCCCCATAGGCTGACGAGGTTGCGGCCGAGGTCCTCGCTCGCCGCAACCACCTCGGCCTCATAACGCCGGCGCAGCGTGGCCATGAACTCCTCCGCGGGCGGCTTCGGCTCGGTTTCGATCACCATGTGTATGGCCGCTCGTTTGGCGTGGCGGCGCGCACGCTCGGGCAGCACGGTCTTCAAGGTGCGCTTGACGGATCGCGAGACCGGACCCTTTCCGACCGACACCGCGTTGAGGAGCCGTTCGCCGCGCTGCGAGCGGACCCGGAGCGTGGGGTTGGCTTTGGTGGCCTCGATCTCAAACGAGTCGTCGACGTCGAGAAAGCGCAGGACCTGGCGCACGACGGCGGTGTTGTCGGCGAGGAAGTCGTCGTAGATCAACGCGAGAACCCGCTCGCGCCCGAAGTACTCGTGGTATTGGCGGAGCTGGTCGCGGTAGCGAATGTGCTCGGAGTAGAGGAGCGCCGGCGGCCACGCGCAGTCGCGGGGGATTCGCCGCCCCTGGCGTCTTTCGTCCTCCAGCGCGATCGCTCGCTCGAAATCAGGCTCGGTCTCGACGCCGACCTGCAGGAGCTGCAGATGCAGCGAGCGCAGAAAGCTGGTCGGCTCGCGGAACATTGCGATTATGCGCGCATCGGGTTGCAACTCGGCGATGCGCCGCGCGGTCGAGAGCGTGCGCAGGTACTCCGTCGAGGCCTCGCCCGCGAGTTGGCCCGGCGCGGCCCCCTCGAACAGCGCGAGGTAGCGCTCGAGGGTGTCGGGAAGCCGTTTCGGCGGGAGGCTGGCGCGGTGGGCGTAATGCTCGGGCGCGCGGGAGAGGAACTCGGGCTCCTTCACGGACGGCATGTACACCTGCGGATGGGCCTTGAGCATGCTGTACAAGGCGGTCGTGCCGCACTTCGCGTGACCCACGATGAAGAAGTCAGGCCGCCTCGTCTCCGTCGCCCGCGCGCGTCGCAGTTCCTCCGTGACAGCCTCCTCGGCCGTGCTCAGCTCGACCCCTCGGGTCGTCTCCGACGCGTCTTGCCTGGAGCCACTCACCGCATATCATGCTACCCGCACACTCCCGGTGCGAGGCTGTGGGCTCACAAACGCAGTCGCGCGATAGGGTTGCATCGAGTGAATCCGGTTTCAGCGCCCGATTTTTTCATAGTCGGACACGCCAAGTGCGGCACGACCGCGCTGTACCAGATGCTCAGAGCCCACCCTCAGATCTTCATGCCCGACCTGAAGGAGCCGCACTTCTTCGCGCGCGGGTCAAACGAACGTGCGGAACGTGCGGGGCCGTCGAGGCGTATTCCGAACACGCTCGAGCAGTATCTCGCGCTGTTCGCGGCGGCGGCGCCGAGCCAGCTCGTCGGCGAGGCGTCGACCACGTATCTGCGATCCCCGGCGGCCGCCGGGCGCATCGCCGAGCTGCGGCCCGACGCGCGCATCATCGCGATCCTGCGTGAGCCTGCCAGCTTTCTGCGATCGCTGCACCTGCAGCTCCTGCAGTCCGGTATCGAGACCGAGCCGGACCTCGCCGCCGCACTCGAGCTCGAGCCGCAGCGACGCGGCGAAGTCGCCGATGATCGCGGCTCGTTCTGGCAGCAGGCGCTGCTCTACTCCGAGCACGTTCGCTACGTCGAGCAGTTGCGTCGCTACCACGAGCACTTCGGAGAAGATCGCGTACTCGTGCTGATCTATGAGGACTTCCGCAGCGACAACGAGCGGATGGTCCGCCGCGTACTGAGCTTCCTCGAGGTTGACGAGCAGGTCGGGCTCGAGCGCACCGACGCCAATCCCACCGTGCGCGTTCGCGCTTCACGGGCGAGCGGGATCGTGCAGGCGGTGACACTCGGCCGCGGGCCGCAATCGCGTGCCGCAAAGGCGGCCGTCAAGATCGTCACGCCCCGACGCCTGCGTCATGGGGCGGTGAGGACGCTCACGCGGACGCTCGTCAGGCGCAAGCCGCCGCCCGCCGACGATCTGTTCATGGGCGAGCTGCGCGAGCGTTTCAGGAGCGAGGTGATCGCCGCGAGCGAGTATCTGGGGCGTGACCTGGTGAGCCTGTGGGGCTATGATGAGCCCCAGCCATGACGGTGCACGTTGCAACGGTTCACTACCGCTCGCCGCGCTGGATCGAGATCCAGACGAAGCATCTACGCCGTCACATTCACTCTCCGCTGCAACTGTGGGGTTCGTTTCAGCGTATTGACGCGCGTTACGAGGAGCACTTCGACCGGGTGATCAGGCACACGGCAAGCCCTTCGCACCCTGAAAAGCTCAATCACCTCGCGCTCGAGATATCGAATGAGGCAGCCGACGAGGATCTACTCGTGTTCATAGATGGCGACGCCTTCCCGATTGCCGATCTGACGCCGCTGCTCGACACCGCGCTGGCTGAGGCGCCGTTGCTCGCAGTGCGTCGCATCGAGCAGGCGAACGAGCCGCACCCCCACCCGTGCTTCTGTGTGACGACCGTCGGCTTTTGGCGCGAGCTTCCGGGAGACTGGTCACAGGGGTACACGTGGGTGGACGCGGACGGGACGGTTTCCACCGGGCCTGGTGCCAATCTGCTTCGCGCGCTGACGCTCACCAACACTCCCTGGTCGCAGCTGCACCGCTCCAACGAAACCGCGCTGCACCCCACTCTGTTCAGCGTCTACGGTGGCGTCGTCTATCACCACGGCGCTGCGTTTCGCGACCACGGTGTGATCCTCAGATCGGACCGCCAGTCGGGACCTGCGCTCGTAACCGGGCCCTCGCTGCCAGGTCTCGGGCCCGTGCGACGTCGAATCAATCGGCGCCGGATGAGGGCTTGGAAGCGGGAAACGCAGAAGGCGAATGCGCAGCTCTCCGAGGAGATCTACAAACGCATTCTCAGCGATGATCCACAGTGGCGCGCGAGCGTCAGCGGGCAGGACGTGGCGAGCGCAGCCCGTGACCTATCGACGCTGCGACCATAGATACAGCAAAGCGCCGGTAGTGTGAATAACGACAGCTCTTCCGGCTTCGCCGGCGCCAGGTCGCCAGCCGGGGCTGCGTCCGCGGGGCGCGTCCCCGATTTCTTCATCATCGGTCACCCCAAGTGCGGTACCACGGCGCTGCACGCGATGTTGAAACGCCACCCGCAGATCTACATGCCGGACATCAAGGAGCCGCAGTTCTTCGCAAGCGATCTGCGAATCTCAAAGCCGGGGAGCGCGGATGCCGGTGGGCTCACATATGAGCAGTACCTGGCACTGTTTGCCGGCGCGACGCCCGATCAGCTCATTGGTGACGCGTCGACCCGTCACATCTGGTCTCCGACGGCGGCGGCGCGGATCGCCGAGGCTCAGCCCGCCGCTCGCATCATCGCGCTTCTACGCGAGCCAAGCTCTTTCCTGCGCTCGCTTCACCTCCAGCTGCTGCAGAATCGCTCCGAGCGCGAGCCGAGCCTGCGCCGGGCGATCGCGCTCGAGGAGGAGCGACGTCAGGGGCGGGAGCTCACCGAGCTTGCCGTCTCACAACCACGATTGCTTTTGTACACCGAGCGCGCGCGTTACCTCGATCAGCTTCGCCGCTATCACGCGGTGTTTCCACCTGATCAGATATTGGTGCTGATCTACGAGGATTTCCTTGCGGACAACGAGAGCACCGTGCGTGAGGTGCAGCGCTTCCTCGGCGTGGACGACACGCTCGCACTCGAGGTGGTGCGGGCGAACGAAACGGTGCAGCGCCGAGTGGCTCTCGACGAGGCCATGTTCTCCGTCACCTACGGACGTGGCTCGTTCGCGCGCGCACTCAAGAGGATGCTCGTGCTGCTCACCCCCAGGTCGCTGCGTCGAGGCGGCTTCAAAGCGCTTCAGCGCAGCGTCGTGCTCGCGTCGCCGAAGCCAGCCGATGAGAGCTTGATGCTGGAGCTCCGTCACCGTTTCAAGCCGGAAGTGCAGGCGCTGAGCGAGTTTCTCGATCGCGACCTCCTCACCCTGTGGGGCTACGACGATATCTGAGGGTTTGCCGCTGTCATAATGCGCGCGATGAGCTCACGGGTGCGGATCCCCGCCGGCTACACCTCGCCGATCGTGATTGGGGGAATCGCGGGGGGCGGCACGCGTGTGGCGGCGCGGCTGCTCCTCGAGCTGGACTTCTACCTCGGCGAAGACCTCAACGACGCCCTCGACAATCTCAGCCATACGCTGCTGCTCAAGCGCCCACGCTGGTACTGCCGCTTCTCGACCCGCCAGCGCCGGGTCAGCGCGGCCGCGCGGCCGCTCGTCAGGAGCCTGACGGACGCGAGCGCGCCCACGCCGCGCGAGCGCCTGACGCTGCTCGGCGCGATGCTCGGGACGATGCCCCGCGGCAACGACCGGCTGGGGCGCAGGCGCGGACGGCGCTGGGCGCCGGGCGCGGTGCGCCGGCTACGAGCGAGCCGCGGCCACGACCCCGCGCACACGCCCGGCTGGGGCTGGAAGGAGCCAAGCGCGCTCGTACTGCTGCCGGAGCTGATCACGGCCCTTCCCGAGATGCGCTTCCTGCACGTTATCGGTGACACGGAGCGGATCGCGCGCGCCAGCAAAGACACGACGATCGCGATGGTCCGCAACTGGAGCCAGCAGCTCGGCCTCGAGCCGCCTGGTCCGGGCGCGGACCTCGCCGAGTGCTCGCTTCGCTTCTGTGAGCTTCTCAGCAGTCGCAGTGCACGCATCGGACGCGAGCGTCTGGGCGTGCGCTATCACGAGCTGAACGTCGACCGGCTCTGCGCCGACCCCGAGGCCGAACTCGATGCTCTGCTTGCGTTTCTCGACGTCGAGGCGGACGCCGACACACGCCTGCGGCTGCTTGCGATCCCCAGCGCCGGACGGCTCGAGGGCTCGCCGGTGGCTTAGAACCTAAGTGGCGCCGCTCAGCGCGGCGGCATTCGCAAGGCGCCGTCGAGGCGGATCGTCTCTCCGTTGAGCATCCGGTTCTCGACGATCTGACAGGCCAGCTGCGCGTACTCGGCGGGCTCGCCCAGTCGCTGCGGGAACGGGACGCCGGCGCCGAGCTTGGCGCGAGCCTCCTCGGGCAGCGCCGCGAGCAGCGGCGTGTCGAACAGTCCGGGTGCGATCGTGTTGACGCGGATCCCGTACTGGGCGAGGTCGCGTGCGGCCGGCAGCGTCATCGCGACGACGCCGCCCTTCGACGCCGAGTAGGCGATCTGGCCGACCTGGCCGTCGAACGCCGCGACCGAGGCCGTGTGCACGCATACCCCGCGTTCGCCGTCCTCACCGGGCTCGTTCGCGATCATCGCAGTGGCGGCCAGCCGCAGCAGGTTGAACGTGCCGATCAGGTTGATCGAGATGATCGTCTCGAACGGCATCAGCGGGTGGGGGCCCTTTGAGCCGGCGACCTTCTGCGCCCACCCGGTGCCGGCGCAGCTGACGGCAATGCGCAGCCCGCCCTCGGCGCCGGCGGCCTGCTCGACGGCAGCCTGCACCTGGTCCTCCTCGCGCACATCGCAGGCGACGAACTCGAGGCCCAGCTCAGCGCCGAGCGCCTGACCCTTCTCAGCGTTGACGTCGGCGATCGTGACTTGCGCACCGCGTGCGTGCAGCGCGCGAACCGTCGCCTCGCCGAGACCGGAGGCGCCGCCGGAGACAAGCGCTGAGCTGCCTTCGATGTTCATCGCCCGCAGCCTATTGATCCGAGCGCGCGCGTGACAGCGACAGGGCGAACAACGCCTCAGGATCGGTCAGCCAGCGCACAAGCTCCAAGCCGGCGGCGGACAGGTCGCCTTCGAGGCGCCCGGGCGTGAACTTCGCGCTGATCTCCGTGCGCAGCTCCTCGCCGGCGTCGAAGTGCACCGGCAGATCGAGGTCGCGCACGAGCGTTGTGTGCTCGCGGCGCGCGCGCAGCCGCATCTCGATCCACTCGTTGTCCGGGTCGAACAGCGCCACGTGCTCGAAGTCGTCGGGGTCGAAGTCTGCCTGCAGCTCGCGGTTGAGCACGTGCAGCACGTTGCGGTTGAACGCCGCGGTGACCCCCTGGGCGTCGTCGTAGGCCGCCTCCAGCACGCGCGGGTCCTTGACCAGGTCGGTCCCCATCAGCAGGTGATCGGAGGGTCCGAGCAGGCGCGCGATCTGGCGTAGGAAGCGGCGACGGCTGCCTGGCGGGAAATTGCCGATCGTGCCCCCGAGGAAGGCCACGATCCGCGGGCCGGTAGCGGGCGGGACGCGGTCGAGGTGACGCTCGAAGTCGCCGATCACGCCGTGGACGCGCAGGCCGGGATACTCGCTCGTGAGCTCCCGGGCGCAGTCGCGCACCATGCTCTCGGTGACGTCCACCGGCACGTAGCGCTCGAGCGTGCCCGCGGCGAACAGCGCGTCGAGCAGCACGCGCGTCTTGGCGGCGGTGCCGGAACCGAGCTCCACGAGCTCGACCGCGCCGGTCAGCTCCGCCAGCAGCTCCGCCTGCTCCTCGAGGATTGAGCGCTCGGTGCGCGTGGGGTAGTACTCGGGCTGCTCGCAGATCTGGTCGAACAGCTCGGCGCCGCGTGCGTCGTAGAAGTGCTTCGGCGGCAGCTCCTTGAACGGGCGGGTGAGCCCGTCGAGCACATCGTCGGCGAGCGAGCGCTCGCTGCCGGCGTCGAGGTGAGAGTCGATCTGGACCGCGTCCACGAGGTCCTCGGCGAGCGGCTGCTGCGGCGCGGAGGACTCCATCACAGCTCCCTCGCAAGGCGCACGCCTGCGAAGATCTGACGCCGCTGCGGCAGATCCCAGTTGCGGAAGGTGACGGTCGCGACGCGTGGGTCGCTCGCCCACGAGCCCCCGCGCAGCACGCGATAGTCCTGCCCGAAGAACACCTGCGAGTACTCGCGGTAGGGGTACGGCTCGAAGCCGCTGTAGCCAACGAACTGCGAGCCTGTCCACTCCCACACGCGGCCGACACCCGCGAGCTCCTGTGCGGAGCGCTGCTGGGTCCAGGTCGCTGCCTTCTCCCACTCGGCCTCGGTGGGCAGCCGCGCGTCGTGAGCACGCGCGAAGGCGTCGGCCTCGAACCAGGAGACGTGGCACACGGGCGCCTCCGGGTGGCCTTTCGCCACGGCGGGATGATGGGTGATGTCGTGCTCCTCCTTCCATGCCCAGCCCTCGCGCGACCACCACTCGCGGCGCTCGTAGCCGCCACCTTCGCTGAAGCTCATCCAGCTCTGGTTGCTCACGGGGCGCCGCGCGAGGGCGAACGCCGACAGCTCGACGGTGTGGCGCGGACGCTCGTTGTCATAGGCGAACCCATGGGCGCCGGCGCCCATCGCAAACGCGCCGGCCGGAACCTCGAGCCACCCTGCGGGAGGATCATCGGCCGCCAGCGGAGCGCTTGCGCGAGCCGCCTCCGCGCGCGGCAGCAGCTCGGCGATCGCCATCGTCTGGCGCATCGTCTCGGCATGCTGGAGCTCGTGGCGCAGAACCAGCTCGCACAGCACGCCGTCGCCGACGCCGCGCTCGGCGATCACCTGCGCGCTTCGAGCCCTGACGGCACCCATGTATGCCCGCGCGTCGTCGGGGCCGAGCGCCTCGATCTGCCCGCGTACGGCGCGCGGCGTCTCGAAGGCGTCATAGAGGTTCGCGAGCTCGGGGCGCAGCAGCTCGAGACGACCGTGGCGATGGCCGAGCCACAGATCCTCGTAGGCGGCGATGTGAGCGAGATCCCACACCAGCGGGCTCATGATCGGCGAGTGGACGCGCTCGAGCTGCTCGTCGTCGAGCTCCGCGACCAGCGCCAGGGTGCACTCGCGCGCCGCGCCCAGCGCGCGCAGCGCCTGCGCGGCGTCACGGGGAAGAGGGGAGTTCTTGAGCGCGGGAGTTGCCATGGCCGACGTTGCTGCGTCACTCCGGAGCGACCGTGCTGGCTCACTCTAGAACGAAAGTCCGCCCAGCGGCGAGAGTGTTACAGACCGGTGTCGTTCCAGCGCGCGATCACGGCCGTGTCGCGCTCGTGACCGAGCACGCAGATGGCGGCCGTCGAGAGCCCCAGGCGCCCGCCGCCCTCGGGCTCGAGCGCGATCCAGCGGGCACCGAGCACACGCAGCATGTGTCCGTGCGAGAACACCGCCACATCTCCTTCGGCGGCGGCGATCTCGGCGATCACACGGTCGGCACGTGCGCCCACGTCGGCGGGGCTCTCGCCGCCCGGGCAGCCGTCGCGCCACAGCACCCAGCCGGGGCGGCGTTTCCAGATCTCGGGCGTCGTCAGCCCCTCGTAGTCGCCGTAGTCCCACTCGTGCAGATCGTCGCGCACCTGCGCCTCGGCGCCGAGCCCGCACAGCTCACACGTTTCCCGCGCGCGGCGGGCCGGGCTGACGAGCACGAGCGCGAACTGCCACGCCCGCAGCGGCTCGCGCAGCGCGGCGGCGACCTCGCGGCCGTGGTCGGTGAGGGGAAGGTCCGTGCGCCCGGTGTGGCGTCCGTTGAGGCTCCATTCCGTCTCGGCGTGGCGTACCAGCACCGCCTCGCGCGAGCCGGGGCTGTTCACCGCGCGGAGCCCTCCGGTGCGGCCGCGTCATCGACGATCACCGTCAACCGGTCGCGCCGCAGCAGGCTCGCGGGCACGTGCCGGCTGGGTTCGCCGAGCATCGCGCTGATCGCGTCCGCCTTGCTGGTGTCGGTCGCGAGCAGCAGGCACTCGCGCGCGGCGCGCAGCACGGCGAGGCTCAGCGTGATCCGCTGTGGGGGCGGCTTCGGCGAGTCCTCGACACCGAGGCAGATCGCCTCCTCGCCGGCATCCAGCGTGGCGGCTCCTGGGAACAGCGACGCGACGTGACCGTCGGGGCCGATACCGAGCACGATCAGATCGAGCACCGGCAGCGAGGCTGGAGTCGCACCGTCGCCGGGCACGTGCTCGACCAGCGCCTCGGCGTAGCGACGCGCGCCCTCGTACGGTCCCGCCTCGCCTTCCATCCGGTGCACGCGCTGCGGCGCGATCTTCTCGCTGGCCAGCAGCGTCTGCGCGACGAGCAGGTAGTTGCTCTCGTCGTCCTGCGGCGGCACGCAGCGTTCGTCGGCGAACCACAGCTCGACACCGCTCAGATCGTCGGGCTCGGCCCCGCCCAGCAGCGCGTACGTGTGCCCCGGCGTGGTGCCGCCGCTGAGCGCCAGGTGTGCGACGCCGCGCTGCTCCTTGGCTTGGCGCAGCTGGCGCACGATGTGTGCGGCGGCGCGCTGTGCGACCGCGTCCGCGTCAGGGCAGGTGGTCAGGCGCGTCACGACCGCGTTGCCCGCCGCTCTTCCGTCGCGGGCTGGGCAGCGCCGGGCGGGCGCCGCTCGCCCGGCGGCTCGACCATCTCGCGCGCGGCTTCGAGCGCGGGCAGGTAGGTGGGATCGCGCAGCAGCGCCTGGCGGATGCCCTCCCCGAGTACTCCGGCCTCCCCTCGCGACGCGCCGGGGAGCGTCCACTCCCGCTCGGTGCCGTTGCTGTCGCGCCTGTGGGCCCGCAGTCCACCCCTGCCGCGGCTGAGGCGCAGGTGCATGCCCGAGGCCGTGACCAGCTCGAGCGACTCGAGCCCCGGTACCTGCAGCTCGGGAGCGATCTCGAGGCGAACAGCGACGTCGTTGTCCTGCGCCTGCGTGGCTCCGACGAGCGCGCCGCCGTCGCTGACGAGCGACCCGGTCCGCCAGTGCAGCCGCGAGGCCAGCCAGCCCACGAGCAGCAGCGCGGCGGCGGTCGAGGCCGGGTGGTGGCGCACGGTCACGCCGGTGATCATGTAAAGCTCGCGGCGCAGCCACGGCGGGTCGAAGGTCGTGGCGAGACGCTCCCGCCATGGCGTCGAGCGCAGCCACGCGAGGTCCACGACGTAGGCCTGCTCGCTCAGCTCGCACGCACGGGTGAGCGCCTCCTGTGCGATCGGTTCCTCGACGGAGTCCACGAGCACCGCCTGCGCCAGTGGGAGCAGCTCGGCCACGATCTCGTGATGACCGTGCGGTGACCACAGCAGCGTCGGCAGGTCCGTGACGACCAGCGGGTCGGCGATCGTCAGCAGGTCATCGAGATGGCGGTCGCCGAGTTCGACGACGACGGTCTCGCGCAGCAGCGCCAGGCCTCCCGGCGCGGAGGCGCCTTCGGAGACGATCGTCACGCGCGCGTCGAGGCGCTCGCGCCGCGGCTCGTAGGCGAGCACCAGCAGGCGCGAGGCGTGGTAGCGCCCGACGCCCCGCAGCCGGTTGGCGATCTCGCCGCTCCATTCGCGGTCGACGAACGCGATCATGTTGAGCACCCGCGCCGGCACGTACTCGCGGTGTTCGCCGTGGACCTGCACGAGCAGCTCGCGCAGCGCCGCTTCGATCGCGTCGGGCGTCGTGTCGTGCTCGCTCCAGACCGCGTCGCTGCGAGTCGCGAGAGCCTCGCCGGCGGGCATCAGATCGCGCGCCAGTGATCGGCCTCCCGCAGCAGCTGCTCGGCCTCGTTCGGGCCCTGCGAGCCGGCGGGATACTGCGGCAGCGGGCCCGGCGTCCGCGCCCACGCTTTCACGATCGGATCGCAGATCCGCCATTGCGCCTCGACCTCGTCGTTACGCGTGAACAGCGTCGGGTCGCCGCGCATCGCGTCGGTGATCAGGCGCTCGTAGGCCTCGGGCGACTGCGACAGGAAGGCAGTGCCGTAAAGGAACTCCATCTTCACCGGGCGGATGCTCATGCGCGTGCCGGGGATCTTCGCGCCGAGCAGCAACGACACGCCCTCGTTGGGCTGCAGCGTCAGCACCAGCTGGTTGGGCTGCACGCCGAGCGAGCCGGCCTGGCTGAAGGCGAGATGGGGGACGGGCTTCAGCGTGACCGCGATCTCGGTGATCTTGCGCGCCAGGCGCTTGCCGGTACGCAGGTAGAACGGCACCCCGGCCCAGCGCCAGTTGTCGACTTCCAGTCGCAGCGCCGCGTAGGTCTCGGTCGTCGAGTCGGGCGGCACGCCCTCCTCTTCCAGGTAGCCGGGCACGTCTTCGCCGCCCGCATGTCCGGGTCCGTACTGCGCACGCACGGCGATCTCCGGGACCTGCGTGAGGGTCGGCTCGGGGATCGCCTCGAGCACCTTGACCTTCTCGTTGCGCACCTCTTCGGCTGCGAAGTGCACCGGCGGCTCCATCGCGATGTGGCACAGCAGCTGCAGCATGTGGTTCTGGATCAGGTCGCGCAGCGCACCGGCCTTGTCGTAGTAGTCGGCGCGCGAGCCGATACCGATGTCCTCCGCGGCGGTGATCTGCACGCTCTCGATGTAGTTGCGGTTCCACAGCGGCTCGAACATGCCGTTGGCGAAGCGGAACGCCAGCATGTTCTGGACCGTCTCCTTGCCCAGGTAGTGGTCGATGCGGTAGACCTGGCTCTCTTCGAAGATCGACAGCACGCGGCGGTTGAGCTCGCGCGCCTCCTCGAGCGAAGTGCCGAACGGCTTCTCGATGATCACGCGCACCTCGCGGTGCTGCTCGTGATCGGCGCGTGCGAGCCCGGAGCTGCCCAGCCGTTCGACGATCACGGGGAAGAAGCTCGGCGCCGTCGACAGGTAAAACGCCCGGTTCAGCGCCTCGCCGGCTTCCTGCTCGAACTGATCGAGCACCGTGCACAGCTCGCTGTACACCGTCTCGTCGTCGAAGCTGCCCGCCACGTAGCGGACGTTGTCGAGCAGGCTCTTGAGGACGTCCTCGTCGGGTTTGCGCCGCGAGAAGCGCCTGATCGCGTCCTCGCACTCTCTGCGGTACTCGTCATCGCCTATGTCTTTGCGCGCGACGCCGACGAGGTGAAAGTGCGCGGGCAGCGCGCCCTCGTAGGCGAGGTTGTACAGCGCGGGCAGCAGTTTGCGCTTGGCCAGATCGCCGGTGGCGCCGAAGATCACCAGCGATGTGGGAGGGACCGGCAGCCGCTCGAGGCCCGCCGTCAGCGGGTTCTCCGGCACAGGCTCGTCCGTTGGACGACCGGCCGCGACAGCCATCCTCAGCGCCTCGTCGCTTTCGGTGCGCTCTTGACCGCATGGCCGCCGAACTGGTTGCGCAGCGCGGCGAGCACGCGGTCGGCGAAATCGCCGTTGCCGCGCGAGCGGAAGCGCGCGTACAGCGAGGCGGTGATCACCGGCGTGGGCACGTCGTGGGCGGTCGCATCCGCGATCGTCCAGCGGCCCTCGCCGGAGTCCGCGGTGTAGCCCTCGATCGCTTCGAGCTTGTTGCCGTCCGCTTCGAACGCGCGCGCGGCGAGTTCGCAAAGCCACGAACGCACCACCGAGCCCTGGCCCCAGAGGTGCGCGATCTTCGCGTTGTCGAGCTCGTATTCACACTTGTCGAACACGTCGAAGCCCTCCGCGTAGGCCTGCATCAGGCCGTACTCGACGCCGTTGTGGACCATCTTCACGTAGTGCCCGGCGCCGGACGGGCCGAACCGCAGCCAGCCACGGTCGCCGATCGCCGCGCGGCTCTGCTCGTTGGTCTCTGGAGCGAGCACGTCCAGGATCGGCTCGAGCCGTTTGACCGCTTTCGATGGGCCCCCCACCATCATGCAGTAACCCACTTCCAGGCCCCACACGCCGCCGGAGACGCCGACATCGACGTACTCGATGCCGCTCGCCTTGAGCTGCTGGGCGCGACGCTTGTCGTCCGTCCACTTCGAGTTGCCGCCGTCGATGATCAAATCGCCGCGGTCGAGCAGCTTGGCGAGCTTGTCGACGGTTTCCTGCGTGGGCTTCCCGGCCGGGACCATGATCCACACCATGCGCGGCGCTTGGAGCTGCTTGACGAGGTCTTTCAGCGAGCCCGCCCCCGCGGCGCCGTTCTTGACCGCCTGCTTGACGGCCTTCTCGTCGAAGTCGAATGCGACGACCTCGTGCTGTGAGTCGCGGCGGATGCGGTGCACCATGTTGCCGCCCATCTTGCCCAGCCCGACGAAACCGATCTGCGTCATATGGTCACCTCGATCCGGCGTCCGGCCGGCTCTCTTGATTGGAATGTTCGCCCTCCGGGCTCTCTTGACCGGGCCTGTCGGCCCTTTCCTTGATCGTCGCGGTCAGGGCGCGAAGCGCGCCCACCGGGTCATCGCCCTGCAGCCGGACGCGCTCGGCGGGCAGGCCGAGCTCGCGCAGCGTGTTCAGATCGCCGATCGCCTGGGCGTTCTCGAGCGTTGTGAACGTGTACGGCGCGCCGGGAATCTCGACATCGCTCGCGCCGTCGTGGATCAGCTGCAGAAAGCGTCCCGTCTTCGGGCCGCCCTTGTGAAACTGCCCCGTGGAGTGCAGGAAGCGGGGTCCGTAGCCGAACGTCGTCGTCGCTCGGGTCGGCTCGCGCACCGCCACCCGCAGCTCGGCGGCTGCCTCGTCGAACTCCGGCGAGGGGTCGGCGTAGGCCATGATCGCGACGTAATCCGGCGGCGCGGCCCCCAGCAGCAGCTCGCGCAGGGCGGCCTCGTCGGCGTCGCGCACAGCCGGCAGCTCGTGATCCGCTTCGTAGCTCGCCAGCACGTGCTTGGTTGCGTCCTTCGCCTGCTGCACGTTCGGCTGGTCAAACGGATTGATGGCGAGTCCCCAGCCGGCGACCGCGACGGCGAGCTCGGCGAGCATGAACACACGTCCCAGATCGGCGGGGCCGCGGGTCGGGATCGTGAGCAGCGGGTGACCCGCGTGCGCGAGCGCGTGCATGCGCTCGTCGAGCTCGCCTTTGTGCTCGGTGATGTCCGGGAGGTACGCGAACACGCGGTCCTCGCCGTAGCCCGCGTCGTCGCCGAGCGGCTCGTCGGCGACGGGCAGGATGCCGGTGCCGTGCTTGCCGGTCGACTCGGCCACGAGCTGCTCGAGCCACAGGCCCAGTCCCGGCAGCGACGGCGCGATCACGAACGTGAGCTTGTCGCGGCCGGCCTGTGCCAGCGCGCTCAGGGCGGCTCCGAGCCAGACCGGCGAGGACTTCAGCGCGGACGGGTTGGAGTCCACGACCGGGGTCTCCCACGCCTCGCCCGCGCCGGATAGGAGCGCGCGCACATCGACGCCCATCAGCGCCGCCGGGACGATCCCGAACGGTGAGAGCGCGCTGTAGCGCCCCCCGATGTTCGGGTCGCCGAAGAACGTCTTGCGGAATTCGTGCTCCTGTGCCAGAGCGGCGAGGCCGGAGCCCGGGTCGGTGATCGCGACGAAGTGAAGGCCGTCGCCGACAAGTGACCAGAAGTGGACGAACAGCGACAGTGGCTCGATCGTGCCGCCGGACTTGGAGGAGACGATGAAGAGCGTGTGCTCCATGTCGACCGCGCCCTGCACCGCGAGGATCGCATCCGCGTTCGTCGAGTCGAGCACGTGCAGTGCCGGCCGATCAGGGCGGTGGTGGAAGCAGCGACGCAGGACCTCGGGCGCGAGCGAGGAGCCGCCCATGCCGAGCACCACCACGTCGGCGTAGCCCTCGTGGCTGACCTGTTCCGCGAACAGCTCAAGCTCGTCGAGCGTCTCGAGCATCCGCTCGGCGATCGTCAGCCAGCCCAGGCGGTCTGCGACCTCAGGCGTGCCCGCGGGCCCCCACAGCGTCGCGTCCGCCTCGCGCAGCCGTCGCGCGACTTGCTCATGCCCGGCGAGTGCCACCTTCTGCTCGACCCCGGGCCTGAGGGCCTCCGGTATACGTTGGTCGACAGCGAGGGCTTGGTCGCTCACGCCAGGATCGTAGTGATAGCGGCGCGCGGCCGCTGGGCGGCACGCGCACCGGCGTTGATACGATCGAAGTTCATGGACGGTCGCATGCCTGCCAAGCCTTGTCGCTTGGCGCGCGTCGGCGTCGCAGCGGGGTGGGTGGGTTGAACTCGGACAGGCTCTGGCAGCTGAAGGGGCGGCTGCGGAGGCTGTGGGTGAGCCCCGAACGTCTGTGGCTGACCGCGAACTCGCTCGCCGAGCGCGAACACTGGCTGCTCGCGTTCTGCCTGAAGCAGCTGAACAGCTTCCTCTACCACAACTCGCTGGCTCCAGGCGCATCGGTCAGCCCGGACGTCTTTCTGGGCCACAACAGCATGGGAATCGTGATCAGCCCCAATGTCGAGATCGGCAAGCGGGTGACGATCTGGCACAACGTCACACTCACCGCAGGCCGCGCCGCAAAGCGCGCGCTGAAGGGGGCGCCGTCATCGGGTGCCGACGGGCGCGGAGCAGCGGGCGCGGGCGCCGAGCAGGGCCCGCGGTCGAGGATCATCATCGAGGACGGCGTCACGATCGGGGCGAACGTCGTCGTGATCGCCCCGCGCGGGAGCACGCTCCGGATCGGCAAGGGCGCGCGCATCGGGGCGGGGACCGTCTTGACCAGCGATGTGCCGCCCGGCTCGACGGTGGTCGGCGCGAGTCCTCGAGTGCTCCCGAGAGATCCTCCCGGAGCCGGCTCGGACGCTGAGGCGCCCGAGATCGAGCAGTTCGAGCAGCCCTGAGGTCGTCATGTACGTCCGCTGGCCAGCGGGCGCTGCCGGCGATTTGAGGTTAGAGTCGGCGCCTCACCGGACCCGAACGAGTAGGCGCCGCGGCGATCTCAGGATCTGTCGGTGAACGGGCGCCAGAAGCGAGACCGCCTTGACCGCAGACACCCGCGAGCAGCGCCCTGACCGCAACCTCGCGCTCGAGCTCGTGCGCGTTACCGAGGCGGCCGCGCTCGCGGCGGCTCCGCTCGTGGGCATGGGCGACAAGGAGGCCGCCGACCAGGCCGCCGTCGACGGCATGCGCTACATGCTCCAGTCCGTGCCGATGGACGGTGTCGTCGTGATCGGCGAGGGCGAGAAGGACGAGGCGCCGATGCTCTACAACGGCGAGCAGATCGGCGACGGCTCGCCGCCGCGTGTTGACATCGCGGTGGATCCGCTCGAGGGCACGACGCTCGCGGCGAACGGGATGCCGAGCGCGCTCGCCGTGATCGCGCTGTCGGCGCGCGGGGCGATGTTCGATCCGGGGCCGTGTGTCTACATGGAAAAGATGGCCGGCGCGCCCGACATCGCCGACCTGCTGGACCTCGACCGTCCGCTCGGCGAGACCGTCGCGCTCGTGGCGGAGCGCCGGCGCTGCCCGATCGGCGACGTGATCGTCGTGGTGCTCGATCGCCCGCGCCACGAGCAGGGGATCGCAGCGATTCGCGCCGCCGGTGCACGCGTGCGCCTGATTGCCCACGGCGACGTCTCCGCCGCACTGCTCGCGGTCACCGAACGCTCGCCCGTGGCGCTGCTGTGGGGCATCGGGGGGACGCCCGAGGGTGTGATCTCGGCCGCGGCCGTCAAGTGCGTCGGGGGGCAACTGCTCGGGCGCCTATGGCCGCGCGACGAGGCCGAGCGGGCCGCCGCGCAGGACGCGGGGTATGACCTCGGGCGGGTGCTCGACCGCGACGACCTGGTCGCCGGCGAGGACGTGTTCTTCTCGGCCACCGGGATCACCGACGGCGACGTGCTGCAGGGGGTGCGCTACCCCAGCGCCGGCGGGGCCACCACCGAATCGCTCGTCACACGCGCGCGCACGGGCACCATCAGGCGCATCACAGCAACGCACGATCGCGCCAAGCTGCGCGCCGTCGCCGGTGAACGGCTGTGAGCGCGCGCCCGTCACGATGAGTCCCGAACGACTGTGGCTGCTGTCGATCGCGCTTCGCGATCGCGGGCATCAGCGCGTCGCGCTGTGGGTCAAGAAACTCAACTCGGTGATCTACCACAACTCGCTTGCGCCGGGCGCGAAGGTGAGCCCTGATGTCAAGTTCGGTCACCACGGCTTCGGGACGATGATCCACAGCAACGTCGTCATCGGCAGCCGGGTCAAGATCTGGCACAACGTCACGATCGCCGTGCGCTCGCGCTCGGGCTGGAGCACACCCCACGGAATCACGATCGAGGACGATGTCCACATTGGCGCCAACTCGGTGATCATCAGCCCCCGCGAAGGGAGCCTGACGATTGGACGCGGCGCGCGGATCGGCGCCGGCGCCGTCGTCACCAGCGACGTGCCAGCGGGCGCGACCGTGGTTTCCGTACCGGCGCGGGTGTTGATGCGAGATCCAGCCGACGCGGGCCAGCCACCGCAGGCCGACGATCTGGACGACGATGAGTGACCGCCGGCGCCGGCCGGCTGTCGCTCGGCTCGGCAGCAGGCTCGTGACGCGCGTACGCGCTTGAGCCCAACTGCGCCGACTGCTAGCTTGACGCGGTGATAGGTCCCAGAGTCCTCCGAGCGGCGCTGCTCTGCTCGATCGTGATTGGCCTGTCCGGTGCGATCGCCGGCTGCGGGGGCGCCGCGGCGCCGAAGGGGTCGGAATCCAGTGGTGCAGAAGTCGAACACAGTGAAGAAGTGGCGCAGCACAAAGAGGAAGCCGCGGAAACGACCGAAGATCAGGAACTGCTTCAGCGGATAGAAGCCAAAAAGCGCGAAGAAGCCGCGGAAGAAAACGCGCAACGCACCGAAGCGCTGGCGGCGGCGAGGGCGAAGAAGCGCGAACAGGTCGCCGCGAAGCAGGCGAAGCACAAAGAACAGGTGGCCGAAGCGAACGTCAAGAAACGTGAAGAAGCGCTGAAGGCCGCGGAGAAGAAACAGGCTGCGGCCAAGAAGGTGAAAGAAGAAGAACAGAAGCTCTCAGACGAACAGGTGAAACACTCAGGAGCACAGGCGAAGCCGAGCGCAACGTCGGGTTCGCCGCCGGATGTTGCGACACCGGAACGTCAAACGTCGAGCACGGGGCGTATCCCGGAATGAGTAGGTATGAGGCGCAATGAAGAACTGTGAAACGAGTCGCGGATCGGAGGCGGCGCCGACCGCCGGACACGCTCGAGCGCGGGTTCGCTCACTGTTCGGCTGTCTGCTGGTGGTGGCGATCGCAGTCGCGATTGCAGGGTGCGGAGGATCCTCCAACAGCTCGGGTGAAGCTGGGGGCGAAAACGAATCAAGCGCCGAAATCGCCCCAAGCGGCGAAGCCCAGCGAAAGGCCGAATTCAAGAAGCACGAGGCCGAGGCCGAAGCCGCTTCGGTGGCGGAAACGCAGAAGATCAAGGAAGAGGCGGTGAAGCGTGCGCAGGCAGCCGCCGCGCAACCGCAAGCGACGAAGAAGAGCGGGAAGTCCGGCAGCCGGCACAAAGGCTCGAAAGGGAACTCTGGCAAAGGCTCGGCCCACCTCAAGACGGGCAAGAAGACCACAGGAACGAAAGGGTCGAAGAAAGCCACAAAGCACACCAGCGGCAGCGGCAGCAGCGCCGCCGAAGAAGCGGCCCGCAAGAAGTTTGCGGCCGAAGAAGCCGCCGAAGCGAAGGCCTTTCACGATCTCCAGCAGAAGGAAGGCAAATGACCGCTGCTTGTCTCGTCGCCTGCTAGTCACTGCCGGAAGCGCTCTGCTTGGCGCGGTAGCGTCCGACCCGCGACTCTGCGAGATCCAGGCGGGCGAGCGAGCGCAGGAACCCGTAGGTGACGATCACGTGGATACGTGACTGCGTCGCGTTGTACAGGCGCAGGCTCAGTCGTGAGGCGATCGACGGGTAGAAGTTGGCAACGGCGACCTCGACGTGCAGGCGCGCGTGGCTCGGGTCCGCGCCGGGGTACCTGCGGACTTCGATCTGCAGGTAGCCACGGCCGTCGTGTCCCTGCCTCGACACGAGCAGGCCCCGCGCTATGCGCCAGCGCACGAGACCGCGGGTGGGGCTCATCTCGTATTCGGGCGCGTGAAAGCTCAGCAGCTTGAGCGGTCGCGCCACGAGCACCACGGACCGTTCGGACTCGGTGTAGCGGACGCGGACCAGGCCCAGCGTCACGCGAGACAGGAAGCGCCAGTACGTGCGCGCGAGCCGCTCGAGGTGCGCCGGTGTCCAGATCGCCTCGAGGGCGCTCTGCTCGAGCACCAGATCGGCCTGCTGCACCGAGCGCACCGCGCCGGTGTCGCGGTCGAACGAGGTCGAGCTCGCGAGCTCGACGATCTGGGCCGTCCGCTTCGAGCTCTCCACGGCTCCCAGGCTATCCTCGCGGCGTTTGCGCCCGAGGTCTGAGGGGCCGGGCCGGGCCGGCGCTTCACGTCCCCGGCTGCTGATATTCAATGGCTGTGACCGACGATCCGCGCTCGCGCCGTAACGTCCGCGCACGCCCCGTGGTCGACTTGCCAACCGAGCGCCTGTTGGCCGGGGCCGGGGAGCTCGCGAGGCGCTGGGTGGTCGCGCTGATCCTGAGCCGCCCGCTGGAGGACGTCGCGGCGGTGCCGCTCGAGACGCTCGTGGACGAGGCTCCAACTCTGTGCGCGCAGGTCATCCGGGCGCTGGAGTCCGATCTCGAGCTCGACAGGCTGACCGGACGCGCCGCGTCGGGTGGCCGCACGGACGCGGCTGCGGCGAGACGCCTGCCCGTGATCTGTGGTGCGCTCGACGACCTGGAGGCGCTCGACGCGGTCGAGGCGCTGCGCGGAGTGCTCTGGGAAGCGCTGCGCGAGGAACTGCGCGAGCCCGCCGCGCGGCTGGTGGGCGACGCGTGCGATCGACTCGCGTACGTCTGTGCCGAGACGCTCGCAGCGGCACTCGAGGCGATGCCCGCGCTCGGCGCCGGGCGCGTCCGAGACGGCGAGCGTGAGCGTGCCGGCGCCGAGGCCGGCACCGAGGCCGGGCTGCGCGATCTCCACGCTCCTGCGGCGGGTGCACAATCTGGCGCGCTGCGAGCCCCCGGCGAGGCGGTGATCGTCGACGAGCGGATGGCGCCGGTGGCTGCATCCTTCGCGGGTGAGCCCGTGCGCTCGCGTGAGGCACCTGCGTCGCTCGCCCCCGACGCGCCTGCTGTCGAGATCGCGATCCGCGACGAACGCCGCGAGGAGGGCCCGGCGGCGTGGATCGGGCTGATCGGCGCCCAGCTCGAACGCTTCGAGCGCGACAGGGCTCCGTTTGCGGTGCTGCTGGTCGAGCTGGTGGACATCGAGCGGTTGCAGCGCCCCGATCACGTCGATGACCTTGCGCGCAAGGTCATCGAGATGGAGCGGGCGCTGACTGGCGCACTGGGCGCGTGGGCAGGATCGTTCACGCGCGAGCGGCCGGGCCGGTGCTGGCTGGTGGCGCCGGAAACGGACCTGGTTGGCGCCGAGCTGCTGGCCGAGCGTCTCGCACGCGCCGTCGCAGCGCGCGCGACCCACCGCGGCGGGTCGCTCGCGCTCGCCATCGGCACGGCCGTGTGTCCTGAGCAGGGCCGCGAGGCGTCGGCGCTCGCAGCGCACGCAGACGTGGGCTCCTACGCAGCTCGCTCCCGCGCTCATGCGCCGGCCGGCCCGTCGGTGGCGGGCCGCGGCGAACCGCGTTAGAGGCGGCCGATCGACGACGTCGCCGGAGCGGTCAGCCTGCGAGTGAGCCGCCGGCGAGGGCCGTGCTCGAAGACGTGGACGGCAGGCCGAGCGTCGGCGTGTTGAGCGTCTTGCCGACGACCTGCGTGCCGATGCGCACCGTTTCGGTGATACCGAGCGCGCCGGCTGCGCCGGCGGTCAAATCCCAGCTTGCATGGTGAGCGTAGGGGCCACGATCGAGCACGGGCACCGTCAGCGTGTGGTCCTTGTAGGTGATCTGCACGAGCGTGCCGCACGGCAGCGTGCGGTTGGCTACGCCGATCACGCCCGGGGTCAGCGTCTGACCACACGCGGTCCGCCTGCCGTAGAAGCCAGGTCCGAACCAGGTTGCGACCGCCCCGGTGTGCGGGGGCGCGGGTGCCGTCGTGGCTGCGGGGGCCGGCGCTGCCGAGCCGCCCGCGTCGGCGAGCGCGCCCGCCGGCGTGGTCGCGGCCAGCGCTACACCCGTGAGCAGGACGAGCAGGACCGTGTATGTCTTGAGTGCGACTCGCATTGTGATCGACGCCTACGGGGTGAGCTGACGGGCTCGCGCGGCAACTGTGCGGCGCTACGGCCCTGCCGGGCCGATTCGCCCCAGCGGATCTACTTCGGTCCGCGTTGGGTCCCCCGTCCACCGCGACCTGGGTCGCAGTGGCTCGGCGTTGCGAGGCAGTATACAAGCCACGCTCCTGGGCCCGTGTCCGCTCCTCGGCCGGCCCGCTCGCGCGGCGCGCGCGGGCTCAGAGCGGCAGGCGCGAGAGCACGTCTTTGAGCAGGCGCTCTCCCGTCGAGAGGCCGGCTTTGGCGATCTCGCCGACGATCTCGGCGGCGGACGCGACCAGCTCGGCGCCCCCAGGCGGATGCACCGTCCCACTTGCCCGCTCGCCCTCGCACTCGAACCCCTGCCTGGGAGCCGTCGGCATCGCGGTTGACGCGGCGGCGCCGCTGTCGGCGCGCCCGCTGGCGGCGGAGCCGCGCGCCGGCGCCTTCCTCGCGCTGCGCGCGCCCGCGCCGGCGGACTTGGCCGCACCGCTCTTGGCGGAGGGCCTGGCTTTCGAGCGGGTCGCCGGCACCGCTTTCTTGGAGGCGCGTGCGCCGGGCTTCGCGGCGGCCGGCGCGTGGCCGTTGGCGGCGCTCGCGGTCGCTGGGCGCGGGGCGTCGGCAGCGCTGCCGTTGCGCGCCGCCGCGCGATGGCGGCTCGAGCGTTGTGGCCGCGTCCGTGGCAGCTGCGAGAGGATGCCCGGCTCGTCATCGCCAGTACGTCCCCGCCCGTTGCGCGTCGTGCCTGCTCCGCGCTCGCTGTCTTTTGGGGGGCTCATGCGCACATCATTGCTTAATGCGGCCTGGGAGCCACCGACAAATGGTCCACAAGATCGGCGCAACGCGTTAGCATGAGCGGCTGGAGAACGCAGTTGGCATGTAACGTCGGCACGGCTGCGACCGTATGTGCGACGGAGTAGCTGCTCTCAGCCGTAGCGTTGCTCGGGCTCTCGCCCTCCGGTGTCGATTGACGGAAGAAATGGAAACACGAATGTCAGTAGTCGAGCTGCAGGAGCTGGATGAGGTCAAGGGCCTGCTTGCCAAGGGGCAGCAGGTAGGCGTGCTCTCCTACGCGGAGATCACGAAGGCGATGTCGGAGCTCGACCTGGACGAGTCCGACGTCGAAGAGCTGCACGGTTTCCTCGAGCGCGCAGAGATCGAGCTGGTCGAGGACATCGACCCGGCGATCGCGGCGTCCGCGCAGCTCGAGCGCGCACCGGACAAACGCGGTCGGCGCAAAGCCAAAGCCGCGCTCGACCTCAAGCCGGACATGACCACCGACTCGCTGCAGCTGTTCCTCAAGGACATCGGCAAGGTCCGTCTGCTGACCGCACAGGAGGAGGTCGATCTGGCCAAGCGCATCGAGCGCGGCGACCTCGACGCCAAGCAGAAGATGGTCGAGTCGAACCTGCGTCTGGTGGTCTCGATCGCGAAGAACTACCGTAACCAGGGCCTGCCGTTCCTCGATCTGATCCAGGAGGGCACACTCGGCCTCGTGCGCGCGGCAGAGAAGTTCGACTACCGCAAGGGCTTCAAGTTCTCGACCTACGCCACGTGGTGGATCCGCCAGGCGATAGCGCGCGCGCTGGCGGACAAGGCGCGCACGATCCGCATCCCCGTGCACGTGGTCGAGAAGCTCAACAAGATCGGGCGTGCCGAGCGCAAGCTCGTGACCGAGCTCGGACGCGAGCCGACCGCGCAGGAGATCGCGGACGTCACCGGCATCGATCCGGAGGAGGTCGACTCGATCAAGCGCTCCGCGCAGGCGCCGGTGTCACTGGAGAAGCCCGTCGGTGACGAGGAGGAGTCGGAGTTCGGCCAGTTCATCGCCGACGAGCGCGCCGAGTCCCCGTATGAGCGCGCCGCCGAGATCCTCACCAAGGAGGCGCTGCGCGAGGCGCTCGAGAACCTCTCCTACCGCGAACGTCGCGTGCTCGAGCTGCGCTACGGGCTGGGCGGCGAGCACCCGCGCACGCTGGACGAGGTCGGACGCACGTTCAACGTCACGCGCGAGCGCATTCGCCAGATCGAGAACCAGTCGCTGAAGAAGCTGCAGTCGCTGGCGGAGGCACAAAAGCTCCGCGACGTCGCCTGACCGCTCGCACACGCGTCCACTGGCATTCAAGGCCGGCTGCCTGATTGCCGATCAGGAGGGCATGTTCGACGTCAAGGCTGCGCTGTGTGAGCTCGTCGAGAGAGAGGGCTCGGATCTGCACCTGAAGGTCGGTTCGGCGCCGCTGTACCGTGTCCACGGCGAGTTGACGCTCGACCAGAGCATCGAGGCACTGAGCGCCGAGGACACCGAGGCCGCGCTCAGGACGCTGCTCAGTGACGAGATCAAGCTCTCCGAATTCGCGCAGGAGCACGAGGTCGACTTCTCCTACGAAATCCCCGGCACCGCGCGCTACCGCATCAACGCCTTCCAGCAGCGTGGGGTGATCTCGATGGCATGTCGCGCGATCCCCCATCACATCAGCACGATCGAGGAGCTCTCGCTGCCCCCGGTCGTGCGCGAACTGGCCGAAGAGGAGCGCGGGATCGTGCTGCTCACCGGCACCACCGGCTCGGGAAAGTCGACGACGCTCGCGGCGATGATCGACCACATGAACCGCACGATGAGCAAGCACATCGTCACGATCGAGGATCCGATCGAGTTCGTGCACACGGACGTACGCTCGGTGATCAACCAGCGCGAGATCGGCATGGACACGGCCTCATTCAAGCGCGCCCTGCGTAGGGTGCTGCGCCAGGATCCCGACGTGATCCTCGTCGGGGAGATGCGCGACGAGGAGACCGTCCAGACGGCGCTGTCAGCGGCCGAGACCGGGCACCTCGTGCTCTCGACGATCCACACGGTCGACGCGACCGAGTCGATCAACCGCATGCTCGACTTCTTTCCGCCACATCAGCACGGCCAGGCGCGCAGCATGATCGCCGGCACGGTCAAGGGCGTGATCTCCCAGCGCCTGGTTCCCGGCGCCGACGGCGGACGCGTGGCCGTATGCGAGATCCTGCGCATGACCGGACGCGTGCGCGACATGATCGTCGACCCCTCCCAGACCGGGAAGCTCGTCGAGGTGATCACCAGCGGCGGCTACTACGGCATGCAGACCTTCGACCAGGCGCTCTACGGTCACGTCAAGGCCGGTCGCGTGACCTTCGAGGACGCGATGCGCGTGGCGTCCAGCCCGCACGACTTCAAGCTGCTGATGCAGGCCGAAGGGCGCCAGGGTACGACGATGGAGGACGTCGCGGTCGCCGAGCAGAAGCGCGAGTCGGAGCCCAAGCCGTCGCTGACGACAGCTTGATCCGCGGCGCATCGGCCGCTGCCAACACTTCAATTGGTAAAGTAACGGCAGAGATGGCCGTGGATGAGACATGTCCGGTGTGCATGACAGCCGACATCGTGTGCGGCAAGTGGACGTTGCTGCTGGTGCGGGACCTGGCTGAGGGGTGCTCGCGTTTTTGTGAGCTGGAACGCTCGCTCGCGGGGATCAGCCCGCGGACGCTGTCGTTGCGGCTGCGGGCGCTCGAGGAGGAGGGCATCGTCGAGCGCCAGACCTTTGCGGAAGTGCCGCCGCGGGTCGAGTACGCGCTCACCGCCAAGGGTCGCGCGCTGCTGCCGATCATCGACGACATGCGCGCTTACGGGGAAGACTGGCTGGGCGCAGAGTGCGCCGAGCGTGACCGATCTGATCTCGGTCACGAAGAGCTCGCGGTCGTCTGACCTCAGCGCCGGCGCAGGACCGTGTTCGCGTCGACGTTGCCATCGACGCGATACCCCAGCGGTGCGAGGTGCTCCGCAATCCAGCTCTTCGGGGGGACCGTCTCGAGCAAGATCAAGGGCCGCCAGCGTGTGATCGTGCGCATGGCGCCGGTCAACGCCTCCTGCTCGTGGCCCTCGACGTCGAGCTGGATGACGGCGACTCGCCGATCGCTTGAAACGATGTCGTCGACGGCCACCAGATCCACCTGTTCGCTGCCGATTCCGGGGGCTCTGGCCGGATCGGCGATCAGGTGGCTGCCGCCGCCCAGCGGCAAGCCCTTCGCGTTGCGGGTCGCCAGCAGCGCCGTGGCGCTCTCTGCGCCCAGACCCGCGTGACTGAGCGTCACATTCTCGAGGCCGTTGAGCATCACGGTGAGCCGAGCGCACTCATAGCTTTCGCGGTTGGGCTCGAACGCCCACACACGCGCGTCGCGCTCGCGCGATCGCGCCAGTGCCGGGATGAAGTCCCCAAAAAAAGTACCCGCGTGCACGACGTCGCCGTCGCGGCCGGCGCTTCGGAGGAGATCGAGAGTCTCGGACTCCCAAATGCCGGCGTTGATGATTGCTCGCGCGGCCGGTCGGTGCAGCGAGGACCGCGGGACACAGTACGAGCCATGCTGATTCTTCGCCACGACGCAGTCCGGAGCATCGGATGGCAATGGCACGGCATCGGCCTGCAGTCTGTATGCGGCGAGGGTCGTGAGCGCGTCCGCACTTGGCGCTGTGTCGAACTGGCGCCTCGAGCCCCGCCTCGTGCGTCGTCCCCAGGCCGCCAGCTGCCTCAGCCTGCGCCTGATCGGTCGCGGAATCCGCCTACGCACCTCCGCTCCCGGCATCGGACGAGGCTATCAATCCGGGTCGGCCCAGCACAATCGGTCCCCGCCCGAGCAATGTCGCCTGCGTGCTGCAAGCCGGGCTGCGCCGGCAGGAGCGCGAAAGCAGAGGGCGAACTCAGCGCACCATGCGTTCAGGTCAACTTTGTACGGCACTGACGGAGCTCGTCGAGGCGGTGGCGGGTCACTTCCAGGCCGCGCTCGCCGCAGGCGCAGAGGTTCCGTTCGAGCTCGAGCCGCAACGGACACGCCGCGGCTCGGGCGGGCCGTCGCTGTACTGCTACCGGGCGCTCACGGGTGAGTTCATCGCCGAGCGCCAGCCGGAGCTGGAACGGCTGCAGTGCTACTCCCAGGCACTGAGCCTGCTCGCGGGCTTCGATGGCCTCGACCGCTATCTGGCGAACGTCGGCGCTGAGCCGGCGCGTCGCGATCCGCGCTCGCGCGCCGGCGGGGCGATCCTGGCGCTGCTGCGCGAGGTGTTCGACGGGCAGACCGATTTTGAGCTGCGCCCGGAGCGCATGCGTGCGGCGCTCGATCGCATCGATTCCGCGGCGCTCGCGGGAGCGACGCAGACGACGCTGATCGCGACGCTCCACGGTCTCACGATCGCCACCAGCGAGATCGCGCTGACGAGCGGCCTTACGATCGCTCGGCCCGAGGCGCTCGAAGGACTGCCCGAACGAGCTCGTGCGCCGGAGCAGCCCGACGGCCAGGATCACCTGATCGTCGCGCTGGCCGCCGGCGAGGACGATGCGGCCGAGGCGGTCGCCAACGGACGCGAGATCCTGAACGATCTGCTGCGGGCGCTACGGCTGTTCGGTGACGGGCGCGTGACGCTCGGTGCGCTTGGCTGGGCGCGTGTGGCAGGTGGAAGCTGGCGGGCTGTCGCGCTGGGAGCCGGTGGGCGTCCGCACGGCATGCTTGTGGTCAGCGCCGAGCAGGAGGACGAGTTGCGCGCCTTCTGCAACCTCGTCTCGCGACGCGCGCCACATGGCAACGCGCTCGCGTGGGCGCTCAGGCGCTTCGAGCTCGGCTGCGAGCGTGACAGCTCATTCGAGGCGCTCAGCGACCATCTGCTCGCGTTGCGCGCGCTGCTCGAGCCAGAGGGGCCGGCAAGCGGGCTGCTCCCCGGTCGGCTGGCGGCGCTGTGCGCCACACCGGAGCGTCGCCTCGAGCTGACCGAGCGCACGATCGCCGCGCTCGAACTCGAGCGCGAGATTGTGATCGGCGCTCCGGCCCCGCGTGCCGGGCGCTCGCGCAGCGCCAGACAGGCGCTCGCGAGGGACATGGCGGACCATCTGCGCGCGCTGCTGCGGGACGTGATCTGCGGGCATCTCGACCCGGACCTCGTCACGCTCGCCGACCGGCTGCTGCTGGAGTCCGCCGACGGCGCCGACAGCGCCGGCGCGGATGAGTCAGTCGAAGAGATGCTCGGCGATGCGGGCCAGTCCCAGGAGATCCTGGACGTCTTCATCTAGCTGCGGGACGACGATCGGCTCGCCGGCGCCCCACGCGTGCGTCACGTGCGCGATCGCCTGACGGTCGCGCTCCGCGAGCAGGTCGAAGTCGGCGAGGTTGGCCGAAACGCGTGTCGCCAGCTGCTCACCGAGCTTCGGTGCGAGCATTCCGGCTAGCTCGTGCGTGGGCAGGCCGTGCAGGCCGTAGGTGTTCACACGGTTCACGATCAGCTCGCCGACCGGCATCTCGCTCGCCGCCAGCCGCTCGAGCAGGAACTCCGCCTCGCGTGCCGGCTCGGCCTCCGGCGAGGTGACGATCATGAACGTCGTCGAAGGCGCCCGCAGCAGCGCTGAGACGTTGCGCGTACGTTCGCCGAAGCCGTCGAGCACGCCCGACAGCGAACGGAAGAACGTCGAAAGGTCGCCGAGCATGTCCACGCCGGTGACGCGCGCGAAGATCCCGAACACGAGTGCGGTGCCGCGCCCGAACATACGCGCCGTCAGGCCGCTCGGACCGAGGAACACCTGCAGCGCTTTGCCTTCGAGGAAACCGAGCAGGCGTCCGGGCGCATCGAGGAAGTCCAGCGCGTTCCGTGACGGCGGCGTGTCGAGCACGATCACGTCGAAATCGTGCTCCTCGTACAGTTCGTAGAGCTTGGCGATCGCGCTGAGCTCGTGCGACCCGGCGACCGCCGTCGAGAGCTCCGCGTACACGCTGTTGGCGAGGATCTCCTCGCGCGTGCGCTCGTCGGGCGACAGCCGCGTGATCAGCTCGTCGAAGGTCCGCTTCGCGTCGAGCATCATCGCCCACAGCTCGCCCTCGACCGGCAGCCCCTGCTGGGCGAACAGCGCCGGCTCGATGCGCTGCGGCTCCGACGGCAGCTCGGCCAGACCGAGAGCGGACGCGAGTCGTCGTGCGGGGTCGATCGTGACGACCACGACCTTCTGACCGCGCAACGCCAGCCCGAGCGCGAGCGCCGCCGAGGTCGTCGTCTTGCCGACGCCGCCGGCGCCGACGCACACGAGCACACGCTTGCCGCGCAGGCGCTTCGCGAGCGTCGCGCGGCGCGGCGGCTGCGAACGCCTGCTCGTCTCGGCCATCTCCGGATCGTAGTTCCCATGCAGGAATCGCCACGTGCTATGCGAATACCGAGCGGACGGCTTACCAGCAATCGAGTATCGGAGCCACCGTGGAAGGCAAGGCCAAGGTCATCGCGTTCGCCAACCAGAAGGGCGGCGTGGCCAAGACGACGACGACGCTCAACCTGGCAGCCGCGTTTGCGGAGGAGGGTCACCGGGTGCTGTGCGTGGACATGGACCCGCAGGGCAACCTGACGATGTCGCAGGGGATCGATCCGGACACGCTCGAGAAATCGATGTACGACGTGCTCGTGCACAAAGTGTCGATCCGCGAGGTCATCCGCAAGCGCGAGATCGACATCGCGTGTGCCTCGATCGACCTCGCCGGGGCAGAGATCGCGATGTCGACGATGATCGGTCGCGAGCGCTCGCTGCAGAAGGCCTTCGAGCCGATCCTCGAGGACTATGACTTCATCTGCATCGACACGCCGCCGAGCCTCGGGCTGCTGACGATCAACGCGCTCACCGCCTCCGACAAGGTGATCGTCCCCGTGCAGTGCGAGTATCTGTCGATGCGCGGGCTCATCCAGTTGCAGAACACACTCGCGATGATCCGGGAGAACCTCAATCCCGGCGTCGACATCGAGGGTATCCTCCCGACCTTGGTGGATTCGCGCACGATCCACGCGAAGGAGGCGATCGAGATCCTCGAGGAAAACTTCGGCGATCGCGTGTTCGCATCGCGCATCCGCAAGACCGTGCGCTTCGCCGAGGCTCCCGTGAAGGGGATGTCGGTGCTCAAGTACGAGCCCGACGGCGTCGCCGCGCAGTCCTACCGACAACTCGCGCAGGAGGTTCTGACCAATGGCCAACGCTAAACGCGCGAGCATGCGTGAAGGGCCGCTGGCGGCGCTCTTCCGCAAGACCGAAGAGGGCGAGACCGCGCCCGAGGGCGCCGAGCTCTCGCCGCGCCCCCGCGTCGACGCTGAGCCGCCGGTGCATCCGCGCGAGAGCGGGCTGCCGCACCCGGCACTGAGCGCCTCGACGCTGGCGCTGCCCGAGGATGAGCAGGCTTACGTGCCGTCTCCCCAGGAGCGTCTGCGTCACGCCTTCTCCTCGGAGATACCCGAGAACGTGATGGACCGGCCCCTCGCTGGACGCCCGCTGATCGACGACTACGCGCGTGCACAGCCGCTCCCGTCGAGCTCCGCCGGGACGGTGGGGCAGCCGGTGATCCGCGTCGTCGGCGTCGGCGGCGCGGGCGTCAACGCGGTCAACCGCATGGTCGAGGCGGAGGTCGAGGGCATCGAGTTCGTCGCGGTCAACACCGACGTGCAGTCGCTGCAGCAGTCGACCGCCGACATCACGCTGCACATCGGCGCGGAGCTCACCCGCGGCCTCGGGTCCGGCTCGGATGCGAACGTCGGCCGCCAGGCCGCGATGGAGGACTACGACCGCGTCAAGGCGCTGCTCAAGGGCTCCGACATGATCTTCATCGCAGCCGGCGCCGGTGGTGGCACCGGTACCGGCGCGGCGCCGATCGTCGCGCGCATCTCGCGCGAAATCGGCGCGCTCACCGTCGCGATCGTCACGAAGCCGTTCGGCTTCGAGGGCACCCGCCGCGGCGAGCAGGCCGAGCGCGGCGTCGGCGCGCTCGCCGACGAGGTGGACACGCTGATCGTCGTCCCCAACGACCGCCTGCTCGGCGTGCTCGACAAGCAGACCGCGATGGTGGAGGCGTTCCGCGTGGCCGACGACGTGCTGCGCCAGGGCGTTCAGGGAATCTCCGATCTCGTCACGCTGCCCGGCCTCATCAACCTCGACTTCGCGGACGTGCGCACGATCATGAGCGAGGCCGGCAACGCGCTCCTCGGTATCGGCATGGGCGTCGGCGAGAACCGTGCGACAGAGGCCGCGATGCAGGCCGTCTCCTCGCCACTCTTGGAAACCTCGATGGAGGGCGCGCGCTCGATCCTGCTGTCGATCACCGGCGGCACCAACCTGTCGCTGTGGGAGGTCAACGAGGCCGCCAAGTCGGTATCGGAGGCCGCACACCCCGACGCGAACATCATCTTCGGTGCGATGGTCGACGAGAAGCTCGACGATCAGGTGTGGGTGACGGTCGTCGCGACCGGCTACGGCGACGAGGGCAGGCGCAAGAGCGTCAGTCGCTTCAAGGAGCCCGCGACCACCGGCGAGGTGAGGGCCCAGCGCGGCGCGCCGGCGCGCCCGAGCCGAGAGCCACGGCGCGGTGGGTTCAGCTCCGAGGAGCTGGAGATACCCGAGTTCCTCCCCCACCGCTGATCTGACGCGCGTCAGCACTTCGTCAGGCTGCGTCCTCGATCGCTTGTGTGCTGATGCACACTTCGCTCACTGCGTCCTTGCCTGACTCGACTGACGCACGTCAGATGGCGCGCCTCAGTCTCTCCGTGCGCCGCGCATTGAACCCGTTGCCTGTGCTATCGCTCTGCAATGGGCGCAGCTGAGCTTGGGGTTGTCGCGGCGGGGCACCCGCTGACGGCGCGGGCGGGCGCGCGCGTGCTGGGCGAGGGTGGTAACGCGGTCGACGCGACGGTCGCGGCGATGTTGACGTCGTTCGTGACCGAGTCGCTGCTCACCGGGCTCGGAGCCGGTGGCTACATGTTGGTTGCCGGTGCTGGGCTCGAGCCGACGCTGCTGGACTTCTTCGTGGCGGCGCCGACACGCCTCGGGGACGGCTCGGAGGTCGAGCTGCTCGGCGTTGGCGTGTCCTTTGGTGACGCCGAGCAGGTGTTCCACATCGGGCCGGCCTCGTGCGGGGTCTACGGTGTTCCGGCGGGCGTGTGCGAGGCGGTTCGCCGCTGGGGCACCGTCCCGCTCGAGGATCTCGCCGCGCCGGCGGCGGAGCTCGCGCGCGAGGGCGTCGTGCTCAACGCCGGCCAGGCGTATGTCGCCGAGATCCTCGTGGAGCTGTTGACGTCGACGCCGGAGTCGGCCGCGCTGTGGGCGCCGGAAGGTCAGCTGCTGCGCGAGGGCGGCCTGCTGCGCAACCCCGAGCTGGCGGACTCGCTGCTGCGGCTGGCGCGCGAGGGCGCCGAGCCGTTCTACCGCGGCGACATCGCGAGGTCGGTGTGCGACTGGTTGAGCGAGCGGGGTGGCTCGCTGCGCCCTGCGGACCTCGCGCGCTACGGGGCAGTCGAGCGCGAGCCGATCGAGATCGCCTACCGCGACCGGCAGATCCTCACCAACCCGCCGCCGTCGGCCGGCGGCACGCTGCTCGCCTACGCGCTGGCGCTGCTCGACCGCGGGTCCTCGCCGCCGACGCTGCGATCGGTGGTCGACGCGATGGCCGCGGCGCAGTCCGAGCGCACTCCCGAGTTCGTCGACGGGCTCGACCAAGCAGGCTTCCTCGAGCGGTTCCTCGCCACCCGTCTCGGCTCCACGACGCACATCTCGGTGATCGACGCCGAAGGGCGCGCGTGCAGCGCCACGTGTACGAACGGCGAGGGGTCGGGGGTGGTGGTGCCGGGCACCGGCATCCACCTCAACAACGTCATGGGGGAGGAGGACCTCAACCCGCTGGGCTTTCACCTGCATCCTGCCGGTAGGCGGATGCCGAGCATGATGGCCCCCTCGGTGGTGATGCGCGACGGCGAGGTGGAGCTGGTCCTCGGCAGCGCCGGGTCCAACCGCATCCGTTCCGCGATTCTGCAAACGATCGTGGGCGTCGTCGATCACGGTATGGCCGTGCGCGAGGCGGTGGCGGCGCCGCGGGTGCACTTCGAGGACGGCGTCGTGTTCGCCGAGCCCGGGGTCGACCTGGGTGAACTCGACGGCTCGGCGCGAGTTGTTCGTTTCGGCGCCCCCAACCTGTTCTTCGGCGGTGTGCAGGCCGTGCTCAGGGTCGGTTCGAACATCACCGGAGCGGGGGACCCTCGCCGGGGCGGCGTCGCCGTGGGCGGATGAGGGGCGCACTCGTGCTGTCTGTCCTGGCGGCGACGCTCGTCCTCGTCGGCTGCTCCGGTGTCACCGCGGCAGATCTGTTCGTCGTGAACCGCTCCGGCTCGACGCCCGGCGCGCAGCTGACGCTGCTCGTCGACGAAGAAGGCGGCGTCACGTGCAACGGGCGCCTGGCGCATCAGAAGCTCGAAGACGCGCAGATCGTCAAGGCGCGAGAAATCCAGGAAGAACTCCAAAAGCCGTCCGCTGCGCACCTGTCACTGCCGCCGCGATCCGGCTCGACGCTGAGCTACGGCGTCCGCGATGAAAGCGGCACCGTGAGCTTCGCCGACAACTCTGCGGGTCAGCCCGTGGTCCTGCACAAGCTGCAGTTGTTCGTGCTCCAGACCGCGCAGCAAATCTGCCATCTCTCGGACTGATGCCAAAGGCTTCACGCTGTTGACGCCATGTGGCGCCGGCTGCTTAAGTTGGCTGGCCAGTGAGTTTTTGCGGGCTGCTGCGGCGCTCCATTACTTGCGCATGCGGCCCACGACAGCTACCTTAACGCTATAAACTGCGCCCGGACGGATGTTGTAGAGCGTGTGCGTTCGCTCAAGGCCATCGCCGGCGACTATGGAGGGTTGCGTGTGGTCAGGCCGACTGAGTTTGGTTCCAACAGTGCTGGGGGTTCCTCGATGACAGGACGTCTCGCGGTCCCGAACGCGGTGCACGTGCCGTGGCGTGCGCTTGCGGTGGCTGTGTTGGTGCCGTTGATCGTCGGTGTAGCGCTGTACGAGGGTCTTCTCGCTGGCAAGGGCACGCTGGCGACGCCGGTCGGGTATGTCCCCGCCATATCCGAGGGAGGTACCGCGAGCGTCGCCGCTGCGGCGCGCGCGTCGATCTCGGCAGCGCTCGGGCTCGACATTCCCCGATACCACCTCACCGCGAACGCCGGGGGTTTCAGCGCTGAGAATGCCGCGCAGCACCTCCGCATCGGCTTCACCCGCACGGGCGTGCTGTTGCGCGCGGCGGGCGGGCAGCTCGGCTTGCGCCTGCGTGCTGAGGGTAACGGCAGCTCGCTGCGCCGCGTCGGCGACGTCGAACCCGAGCTCGAGCGTTCGAACCGTGTCGCGTATTCGCACGACGGGACCACCGAGTGGTACGTCAACGGACCACTCGGGCTCGAGCAGGGGTTCTCGATTGCGCGGGCACCGGCCTCTGCTGGAGCACTGACGTTGGCGGTCGGCATCTCCGGCGCGAGCCGTGTTGCGCTCGCGGCGGACGGGCAGAGCGCGCAGCTGCGCGACGCCGGCGGCGCGGAGCTGAGCTACGGGGGCTTGAGCGCACGGGATGCCAACGGGCGCGCGCTGCACGCGTGGATGACAAGCGATGGCAGGCAGCTGCTGCTGCACGTCGACGCACGAAGCGCGCGCTTTCCTGTCGTGGTCGACCCAATGGTCGAAGCAGAACCGGAACAGAAGCTCAACGCGGGATCGGAAAAGCTCTCCGATGGAAGTTCTGGACAGTCGGCTGAACACTCGCGGTTCGGGTGGAGCGTGGCGCTTTCCGCGGATGGCAACACCGCGCTGGTGGGGGCGCCCGGCGAAGACGACGGAGTCGGCGCCGCGTGGACATTCACCCGCGCCGCCAACGGCTGGATACAGACGGGCGCCAAGTTGACAATCCCGGAAAAAACGCTCGACGCCGAATCGTGCAACGAGGTTGAAGATGACCAGGACGAAGGCGAAGAACCCGACGAAGCGGAATCCCGCCCGTGCCACTTCGGGCGAAGCGTCGCGCTGTCAGCGGATGGCGACACAGCCGTGGTGGGCGCCCCACGCGAGGACGGCAATACAGGAGCGGTGTGGACCTTCACGCGCACGGGCACCGAATGGTCGAAAGGCACCGAGCAGCACAGTCCTGAAACTCAGACTCCGCAGCGCTTCGGGACCAGCCTCGCACTATCGGCCGACGGCAGCACCCTCGTGGTTGGCGCACCGCGGCTCGGCGGCGGCCGCGTGTGGAGCTTCACCCGTTCGGGGTCCAGCTGGTCCTCGCTCGGCGGCGCGATCACCGGAGCCGGCGACGACGGTGTGGGCCTGTTCGGTCAGAGCGTCGCGCTGTCAGATGATGGCCAAACGATGCTCGTTGGTGCTCCAAACGACAACGACGGGCAGGGGACGGCGTGGGGCTTCTCACGCTCGGGTTCGAGCTGGGAAGAACACGGCCCGAAGCTGGCCGGCGGCGGCCCGGGCCCGGAAGAACACTTCGGCTCGAGCGTGGCGCTTTCGGGGGACGGCAGCACAGCGGTGGTCGGGGCGCGCGGCGCTGACAGCGGCGACGGCGCCGCCTCGGTCTTCGCCAACACGCCGACGGGCTGGGTCGAACAACAGGGCTCCCCGCTCGAGGGCGGAGATGAAGCCGGCGAAGGATTCGGTGACAGCGTCGCGCTGTCATTCGACGGGAGCGTCGCGGTCGTGGGCGCCGGCCAGGCCGACGGCCACCGCGGAAACACATGGCTGTTCGAACGCTCCGGCGAAAGCGAAAGCGAAAGCGAAAGCTGGGGCGCTGCTCAGGAGAAGCTCGGCGCGGGCGTGCCGGGACGTGGCGCGCTCCAGTTCGGCTCGGGCGTCGCGCTGTCAGCCGACGCCGAAACGGTGCTCGTCGGTGCCCACTCGGCCGAACGGGCAGGGGCCGCGTGGGTGTTCGGTCCGAGCCCGTCCGTCGCGGCTGTGGCCCCCAACAGCGGCCCCGCCGCGGGCGGAACCACCGTGACGATCACCGGTGAACACCTCAGCGGCGCCAGCACCGTGCGCTTTGGCTCGGCCTACGCGAGCATCACGGTCGAGTCGGCGAAATCGATCACCGTGGTATCACCGCCCGGCGCCGGCACGGTCAACGTCACCGTGGAAACCCCTGTCGGCGTCAGCGCGACCAACACGGGCGATCGGTTCACCTACACCGGCAAAGGTGGCGGTGGCGGCGGAGAAGAACCGGGCGGCGGAGGCGGAGAAAAACACGGAAACAAAGAACCGACGACCGACGCGCCAACGACAGAAGAAGTCCTCAACGCCACGGGTGGTTTGTCGCAGTTCGCCACCGGCAGCGAGACCGTTGTCCTCGCGTTCGCTGCCAGCGCGCATTCGACGTGCAAGGTGTCACTGCTCAGCGCCAGGATCGCCGTGCAGGGGCATGCCCGCGCGCTTGTCAAGCTCAAGGCGCTCGGTGCCGGCACCTGCCGCGGCACGTTGACGCTCAAGGTGAAGCTCAAGTCGGCGAAGAAGCGGCCGCGCTCGAAGAGCATCGCCGCCGTGTCGTTCTCGCTCGCCGCCGGCAAGCTCGCCTCCGTCAAGCTCGCGCTCAACGCCTACGGGCGGGCGCTGCTGCGCGCCGGCCACGGCCACCTGACGGCGAACCTGCTCGTGCTGAAGTCCGCGCCCACTCCCGCACAGGCGCGCACTGCCAAGGTTCGACTCACGCGCCGGCGTCCGGCGCCTGCGAAGCCGCCGGCCGGCCGCTAGCGAGCGGCTGGCTTACGCGCCGCGAGCATCAGGTTGTAGAAGATCGCCGGTGGTAGGCGCGACTCGAGCAGCCGCCGGTCCAGCTCCTGGAGCACCAGGTAGCCGCGGTAGGCGTAAACCCGCCATGCCCACGGCACCTGCTCGGGCTCAGCCGTCGACTCCAGCGTGCGGTTGGCCCACCCGAACCAGTTTGCCAGCAGCTCCTCGCCGCTGACGCGCACCTTCTCGAAGCCGGCTGAGCGCGCGAGCCGGGAGAGCTCGGCGGGCGCAAACGCGTGCACGTCGACCACGCCCTCCAGTGCGGCGTCCGGCGGTCCGCCGTCGGCCGCTCGCGCGCCTGCCGCGCCGATCGCGCGGCGCCACAGCGGCGCGATCGTGCTCGCCGCGCGCTTTGGCACAGCCGCGAGGCGGTCGCCGTAGAGCGAGGGCTCACCCGCGAACAGGATCGTGCCGCCGGGCGCGAGCACGCGCTCGAACTCGGCGAACGCACGCTCCAGGTCTGGGATGTGGTGCAGCACGGCATGCCCCAGCACGAGGTCGAAGCTCTCGTCTGCGAATGGCAGCCGCTCGGCGTCGGCCGTCTCGGTGCGCACGTCGAGCTCGAGCTGTGCGGCGTTCTGCTGCAGTGTCTCCAGCATCCCGGGGGAGATGTCGCTGCAGGTGGCGGAGCCGATGATCCCGGCGCCCAGCAGGTTGAGCGTGAAATAGCCCGTGCCGGAGCCGATCTCGAGTGAACGCTCGTAGCGAGCTGGCTCGCCGCGCAGCGCCTTGCGTACCTTCGCGGCGACCTGCCTGCGTCCGATCTCGCCGAAGTCGATGCCCCACTTGGAGTCGTAGTGGTCGGCCGCCACGTCGTGGTAGCGGGTGTTGGCGTCGCGAATCTGCTCGGCGCTCAGAACGGAGGGCATGGGGCGGACCATATACTCGCGCGCCGTGCTCGCGTCTCGCACCCGCGGCCTGATCGTATCGACAAAAGGCGTCTATTGACATCAACTTCGCACACGGATTCCGCTGTCGCGCTCTACCGTCAGCGCGACCAGCCCGACGGCGTCCCACCGCTGGCGTTGACTGGTGAGCGCACGCTTCCGGACGTTCCTGAGGAGAACTACTGGTATCGCCGCCACCTCGTCGTGTACGAGTGGATCGCCGAGCAGGTGCGCGGCCGCAGCGCAGTCGACATGGCCTGCGGCGAGGGCTACGGCGCGGACATCCTCGCTCGCGCCGCCTCCGCCGTCGTCGGGGTCGATGCCAATCCCGAGGCCCACGAGCACGCCCGCCTTCGCTACACCCGCGCGAACCTTCGCTACGTGCGCGATCTCGTCGAGCGCTTCTCCGAGCCGGCTGACGCGATCGTGTTCCTGCAGACGATCGAGCACCTGGAGGACCCCGGCGCCGTGCTCGAGCATTTCCGCTCGCTGATCGGTGAGCGCGGGGCGGTGTTCGTATCCACGCCGAACGTGCTCACGCTCGCACCGCGCGGCGCGCCGCGCTCGGACAATCCGTGGCACATACACGAGTACCGCCGCGCGGAGTTCGAGGAGCTCTGCCGCGCGCACTTCAAGACCGTCGAGCTGTACGGGCTCTTCCACGTGCGCAAGCTGCGCGCACACGAGCTCGCGCTGCGGCTGGGGTGGGACACGGTCCACGCCCGGCTGGGCCTGACACGCCGCTTCTACGACTGGTTCACGCCGGCGATCGCGTCCCGCGACTTCCAGCTGCGCGCGGCACGCGATGCTGACATGGACCGGGCGCTCGACTTCATCGCAGTGTGCCGGGCGTGAAGTCGAGCCGCGATCGCGGCGCGCTGGCGATCGTGCTGCACACGCACATGCCCTACGTCGAGGGCTTCGGCACGTGGCCGTTTGGCGAGGAGTGGCTGTGGGAGGCGATCGCCGGTTGCTACCTGCCGCTGCTCGAGCTGCTCGACGAGGGCGCTCCGCTGACGCTGTCACTGACCCCGGTGTTGTGCGATCAGCTGGAAGCGGCCGGGGTCGGCGAGCGCTTCGCCGCGTTCGTGGAAGGCGTGCGCCGTGACAGCCACGAGGAGGATGCCGCCGGGCTGCGCGCGGGTGGCCACGAGGCGCTCGCGCTCGAGCTCGAGCGCTCGTGGAGGGACTATGAGCACGCGCTCGCGAGCCTGCGGATGCGCGGCGGCGACCTGCTCGCGTCGCTGGCGCCGCACGCGCAATGGACCTCCTCATCGACCCACGCGATCCTGCCGCAGCTCGCCACCGATGCTGGTGTGCGCCTGCAGGTCCTAACTGGTGTGGCGGCTCACCGCCGCCGTTTCGGCGAGTCATGGCGCGGCGGCTTCTGGCTGCCGGAGTGCGCGTACGCTCCCTGGCTCGGCGGCGTGCTCGACGCGGCTGGCGTGCGTGCCGTGTGCGTGGAGCTGACCGGCCGCTTCAGCCTCGGCGCCGCCGAGCATCTGAGCCCCGTCGTGACCGACTCCGGGGTGCTGCTCGTGCCGATCGACCGCAGCACGATCTCCCTCGTCTGGGGCGAACAGGGCTACCCGGCGAGCGGCACCTATCGCGACTACCACCATCACACCGTCCACCACCACACCCCGTGGAACAACGACGGCGCTGCTTACGATCACGAGGCGGCGTGTGCGCTGGCGCGCGAGCATGCGGCCGACTTCGTGCAGCGCGCGCTGGCGCGGCTGCGCGAAGCCAACGCGTCGGCGGCGGACGGGTCGCTGGCGGGTGGCGGGCTGCTGGTGTGCGCGCTCGACACCGAGCTGCTCGGGCACTGGTGGTATGAGGGTGTTGTGTGGCTGAGCGCAGTGGTCGCGGAGTGCGCGAGCCAGGGACTGGCGCTTGTACGCCTCGACGACGCGATCGAGCGCCATCAGTGGCCGCGTGCCTCGATCACGGCCGAGGCGTGGCCGCCGAGCAGCTGGGGCGAGGGCGGCGACCTGTCGACCTGGTCGGGGCCGGCTGTCGCGGAGATGGCCTTCGCTGGGCGCGCCGCCGAGCTGCAGGTGCTGGGCGCCCGCGACCGCGCTGGCGCGGCGGCCGTCCGCGAGCTGCTGGCGCTGCAGGCGAGCGACTGGCCCTTCATGATCTCGCGCAGCATCGCCTCGCCCTACGCTCACGAGCGCTTCGACGCTCACCGTCGGGCGCTGGAGCGCGCGCTTGCTGCTGGCGCTGATGCCGATTCGACCGACCTGCGCAACCTGGCCGCCGATGCCGACCCGGCTTATCTGCGCGTGCCGTCGTAGGGCTCAGCCTGATGCTCACTCCCAGCGCATCGAGCGGGGAGCGTCGCGCATGCGGATCACGCGCGCGGGTGAGCCCGCGACGACGGCGTTCGCGGGCATCGGCTTGGTGAGCACTGAGCTGGTGCCGATGATGGCGTTGTCGCCGACGGTGACGCCGCGCAGGATGCACGCTCCGTAGCCGATCCAGACGTTGTGCCCGACGCGTACGTCGCGCTTGTAGATGCCCTGCAGGCGGACCGGACGCTCGACCTCGGCTGCTCCGTGGTCGAAGTCGATCAGCATGACGCGATCGGCGACGATGCACTCGCGTCCGATCGACACGTGCTGGAACGCCGAGATCGTGCACTCCTGGCCGATCACGGTCTTCGCGCCGATGCTGACCTCGCCCTCGTGCACTCGGATCTTGCAGCCGTGTCCGACCCAGGCCCAGCGGCCGATCCGGAGCGTCGCCTTGCGGCCGATCTCGAGCTTCACACCCGGGCAGATGAAGCAGATGCCGTCGGTCTGCAGACGCCGTCCGAAGCGCAGCTTCAAGAACGCGTAGCGGGCGAGCAGGATCGCGTAGCTGGGGCTGAGCATGTGGTTGGAGCGCATGAAGCGCAGCAGCGCCAGCGGGCCTCCGCGACGGGGCGCGGGCGCTCGGCGGACCGCATCCCCGGCATCGCCGGCGGGAGTTGCGGCTGTTGTCTGCTCTTCACCGTGGTCGGCCACCAGCTCCATCGCAGCGCGAATCGTATGGGACCGCCCTGCACGTCGGCGCCCGCGCCGGCCCCTGCGATGATTCCCGCTCGATGACCGACCCCACGCTTGCACAGCGCCTGCTCGACGGCGACCGCCGCGCGCTGGCGCGCGCGATCACGCTCGTGGAGGACAACCGCCCCGAGGGCTGGGAGCTCGTGCGGGAGGTCTACCCGCACACGGGTCGCGCGGAGGTGGTCGGCTTCACCGGCCCGCCGGGTGTCGGCAAGTCGACGCTGATCGGCGCGTTGACAAGGGCACGGCGCGCGGCCGGACGCACGGTGGGCGTGTTGTCGGTGGATCCGTCCTCGCCGTTCACGCACGGCGCTCTGCTGGGAGACCGGATACGCCTGTCCGAGCACTTCCTCGACCCCGGCGTGTTCATCCGCTCGATGGCCAACCGCGGCGCGCTCGGCGGCCTGTCCGAGGCGGCGCTGCAGGCGGCGTTGCTGCTGGACGCGGCCGGGCGCGAGGATGTGTTCGTGGAGACCGTCGGCGTGGGCCAGGCCGAGATCGACATCATCGACCACGCCGACACGATCGTGCTCGTGCTGATGCCGGGCTCGGGCGACTCGATCCAGGCTCTGAAGGCCGGCGTGATGGAGATCCCGGACGTGATCGTGATCAACAAGGCAGACCACCCGCTGACCGACACGATGATCCGCGAGATCCGCGGGGTGCTGTCGCTCGCGAACCTCGATCGCACGCCCGAGGAAGCTCGCGGACGCTGGCGAGTGCCGATCGTGAAGACCGAGGCCGCCCGTGGCGAGGGCATCGAGGAGCTCGTGCAGAGCCTGCAGGAGCACCGCGCGCACATCCTCGCGGCGGGCCAGCTCGACGAACGGCGCGCGCGCAACCTGCGCAGCGAGGTGCTGGCGATCGCGACCGCGCGCATGCGCCGGCGCCTGGAGGAGGACCTGCATGAGGACACGGAGTTCCAGCGGCTGCTCGAGGAGGTCGTACAGCGGCGGCTGGATCCGGCGAGCGCGGCGGCGACGCTGCTCGCGCGCGAGGCCGGCGTCGAGGGCTAGCGAGACCCGCTACGCGCCGAGCGCGCGGGCGATCACCATCTGCTGAACCTCGTCGGTGCCCTCGCCGATGGTGAGGATCTTGGCGTCTCGATAGAAGCGGCACACGGGGTACTCCTCGATGAAGCCGTAGCCGCCGTGTATCTGCACGGCCTCCTCGGCGCAGCGCACCGCCAGGCGTCCCGTCTTGAGCTTGGCCTGGGCGGCGGTCAGCGTGAAGTTGCGCTTGGCGTCCTTCTCGCGGGCGGCCTTGTAGACGAGCAGCCGTGCGGCGGCGATCTCAGTGGACATGTCCGCGAGCTTGCCCTGGATCGCCTGGAACTTGGAGATCGGGGAGCCGAACGCCTTGCGTTCCTTGGCGTACTTCAGCGCCTCGTCCAGCGCGCCCTGAGCGAGCCCGACGCCCATCGCGGCGACGCCGATGCGTCCAATGTCGAGGATGTGCAGGAACTGCTTGAAGCCCGCGCCGCGCGGCCCCAGCAGGTTCGCCTCGGGCACGCGGCAGTCGCTGAACGTCAGCGGACGCGTGTCCGACGCGTTCCAGCCCATCTTGCGGTAGGGCTCACCCTGCTCGTAGCCGTCGGTGCCGTTGGCGACGATGACGTTGGAGATCTCCTTCGAGCCGTCGCCGTTCTCGCCGGTGACGGCCGTGATGCTCACGATTCCGGATATAGATGTGCCGGCGTTCGTAATGAACTGCTTGGCGCCGTCGATCACCCATTCGCCGTCGTCGAGCCGTGCGCGCGTGCGCGTGTTGCCTGCGTCCGAGCCGGCCTCCGGCTCGGTCAGCCCGAACGCGCCGAGGCGCTCGCCGGAGCACAGCAGCGGCATCCATTCGCGCTTCTGCTCCTCTGAGCCGAACACGTAGATCGGCTGGGTGCCCAGTGAGGTGTGCGCGCACAGCGTGATCGCCACGGAGGAGTCCACGCGCGTGAGCTCCTCGACCGCCAGTGCGTACGCGAGCGTGTCGCCGCCACCGCCGCCGTACTCCTCCGGAAAGGGGATGCCCATCAGGTTCAGCGCGCCGAGCTTGGCGACGATCTCGTACGGGAACGACTTCGTGCGGTCGAGCTCCTCGGCGACCGGCGCGACCTCGCCCTCGGCGAATTCCCTGACCGTGCGCCGGATCAGCTCGTGGTCGGGCGACAGGTCGAAGTCCACGGTCGGGATTCTCCCAGACTCGGTCGTCTGCCCCGCGCCCGCTCAGAAGACGATCGTGCGGCCGTCGTGCACGAGCACGCGGTCGTCGAGCTCGCTGCGCACCGCGCGCGCCAGCACCATGCGCTCGAGATCGCGTCCCACGCGCTCGAGGTCCGAGACGGTGTAGTTGTGCCCCACGCGCTGCACGTCCTGCTCGATGATCGGGCCGTCGTCGAGCTGCTCGGTGACGTAGTGCGCGGTCGCGCCGATCAGCTTGACGCCGCGCTCGTAGGCGTGGCGGTAGGGCTGCGCGCCGGCGAACGCAGGCAGGAACGAGTGGTGGATGTTGATCACAGGGCAACCGATCCGTGTGAGGAAGTCGCCGGAGAGGATCTGCATGTAGCGCGCGAGCACGAGCAGCTCGGCGCGACCCGCGAGCTCCTCCAGCACGCGCTGCTCGGCCTGGGGCTTGGTGTCCGGGCTGACGGGGATGTGAACGAACGGCACGCCCAGCGCGTCGACCTCGCCACGGACGTCCTCGTGGTTGGAGATCACACAGATCACGTCCATGTCGAGCTCGCCGCGGCGGTTGCGCCACAGCAGGTCGAGCAGGCAGTGGTCCTCGCGCGAAGCCATCAGCGCAACGCGCCGGCGGTCGCCTGCGTAGGCGATCCGCCACCGCATCGCGAAGCGCTCGGCGAGGGCGGCGAACGCCTGCTCGAAGGACGCGCGTTCCTGCTCGATCGCCGGCAGGAAGAAGGCACAGCGCATGAAGAAGCTCCCGTTCTCGGGGTCGGTCGAGTGCTGGTCGGAGCTGACGATGTTGGCTCCCTGCTCGAACAGGAAGCGCGAGACCGCGGCGACGATCCCGGGGCCGTCGGGACAGGAGATCAACAGGCGCGCCGTGTGGTCGGCGCCGCGCCCAGTGTGGGAGCCGAGATCGTCCATCGCTTTCGAGCCTATATGGCTGCCCCGGGGCACCGATGCCTCTCCGAGCTTTGGCGCGGCGATACTCTCGCCGATGGCGCAACTGAGCTCCGCGACAATGCGCACGCTCGCCGCCGTTCCCCGTGTGCTCACGCCGCTGGCGCTGATCGCCGCGGTGTCCGGCCTGGTGTTTCCCTCAGGGGCGCTCGCGGCGCGCTCCGACCTGCTGCTCGCACTGCTCGTACTCGCGACCGCCCTCGCGATCTCCTTTGCCGATCTGCGCCGCCTGCGCGAGCATCTGCGCGCCGTCGTGATCCTGTCGCTGGCGCCGCTGCCGGCGCTCGTCGGCGCGGCGTGGCTGCTGGGCCGGCCGTTTGCGCCGCTGGTGCGCGACGGGCTGCTCGCCGTCGGGCTGTCCTCGGCGGAGGTCGCGTCGGTCGGTCTCGTGGCGCTGGCCGGAGCGGACGCGACGATCGCGCTTGGAGTGGTCACCGGCTCGCTGGTCCTGGCGGCCCTCGTCGGGCCCGTGGCGATCGGCTGGCTGTCCGGGAACGACGTGCATGTCGGCTCGGCGCATCTGCTCGGGCGCTTCGCGCTCGTCGTGCTCGTGCCGCTTTTCGCCGGCGTCGCCGTGCGCAGCCGCGGGCCGCTCGCGCTGCGGCTGGCGAAAGCCGACGTGGACGGCGCCCGCGAGGGCGTCGCCGCCCTGACCGTGGCGGTGCTCGTGTACGCGGCGCTCAGCGGCACGCATGGGGCCCACCATCTCGGCGGCGCGCTGCTCGCGAGCGTCGCATTCCTGATCGTGTGTGCGTGCCTGGCGGGGCTGTGGCGCCGTCTCGACAGACGCCACACGAGCGCGATCCCGGGAGCATTCACGATCGCCATGCGCGACTTTGCCGTCGCCGCCGCGCTCGCCACGCAGGCGTTCGGCACCGCCGCAGGTACCGTGCCGGGGCTGTACGGCGTGGTGATGCTCGTTGCCGCGACGCTCGCCGCCGGACGCTTCTCGCGCGCCTAGCCGGGTCTGTCAGGATTGGCCCGCAGTGGCCCGCACGCGTCTGATCCTCGACATGCTCAGGCGCGGACGCACCTTCAGCTACGGCCCCCATCGCTCGCAGCGCGCTGATCTGCACCTGCCGCCGGGTCCCGGGCCCTACCCGCTGATCGTCCTCATCCACGGCGGCTCCTGGAGGGCGCGCTACGGACGGATCGTGATGCGCGGCCTCGCGAGCGACCTCGTCAGGCGCGGCTGGGCGGCGTGGAACATCGAGTACCGGCGCGTCGGCGGCGGCGGCGGCTGGCCCGCCACGTTCGCGGACGTCGCCGCCGCGATCGACCACCTCGCCGAGCTCCCCGCGCCAGTTGCGCTCGACGCGGTCACGATCATCGGACACTCCGCGGGCGGCCACCTCGCTCTGTGGGCGGCCGCTCGCGACAAGCTTCCCGAAGGCGCCCCCGGCTTCATCGCCGGTGCAGCGGCCGTGACGGTCGCGCGCGTGGTCGCCCAGGCCGGCGTGTGTGACCTCGCCGGCGCCTACGCGCGCTGGCACGGCGGCGCCGTGCGGGCGCTGATGGGGGGCTCGCCCGACGAGCTCCCGGCGCGCTACGCCGCCGGTGACCCTATGTGCCTGCTGCCACTGAGCATGCCCGCTCTGCTGGTGCACGGGCAACGCGACGAGACCGTCTCGATCGAGCTCGCCCGCAGCTACGAGCGTGCCGCGCTCGCGGCCGGCGGCGAGGTCGAGCTCGTCGAGATCTCCGGCGACGCAGGAGGCCACCGCGCGCACATCGATCCGCGCGGCGAGGCCTGGGCGGCGGTCACATCTCGCCTGCACGTCCCCGGGCGGATGCCGCTGGCGCCTTAGCTGCGTGCAGGCCGTTTGCGCGCAGGCGCGGCCGCTGGCTCTAGGTGTTGTAGGAGCGGGCGAGCTCGACCAGCAGCCGCACCGCGTACCCCGACGCGCCCTTGCCGACGTACGGGCGATCCAGATCCCATGCCGACCCGGCGATGTCGAGGTGCGCCCACGGCGTGTCGCCGACGAAGTTAGACAGGAACGCCCCGCCGACGATCGTGCCCGCCTTGCGTGCTTCGGGTGCGTTGTCGAGGTCGCCGTATTTACCCTTGACGAGCTCGTCGTACTCCTCGTGCAGCGGCAGTCGCCACACGATCTCGCCCGTGAGCTCGCCCGCCGCCGTGATCCGCGCCGCGAGCTCGTCGTCGTTGCTCATCAGTCCCGCGTAGGTCGAGCCGAGCGCGACAATCACCGCTCCCGTCAGCGTGGCCAGGTCGACGATCCGCTCGGCGCCCTGCGCGGCGGCGTGCCACAGGCAGTCGGCCAGCACCAGCCTGCCCTCGGCGTCGGTGTTGTTGATCTCGATCGTCTTGCCGTTGGCGGCCGTGACGATGTCGCCTGGCTTGATCGCGTGTCCGCTCGGCAGGTTCTCCGTGGCGCCCACCACTGCCACCAGGCGCACAGGCAGCTGCAGGCGAGCGATCGCCGAGACCGCCTCGATCACCGCTGCGCCCCCGGACATGTCGAACTTCATCTCCGCCATTTTCGCGCCGGGCTTCAGCGAGATGCCGCCGCTGTCGAACGTCACCGCCTTGCCGACGAAGCCGAGGGTCGGGCCGCCGGAAGACTCGGTGCCCACCTGCCCCTCGTATTTGAGCGTGATCAGCGCCGGCTCTTGGTCTGAGCCCTGCGCGACCGCCGCGAACGCACCCATGCCACGCGCGAGGATCCCGTCGCGTCCCTCGACCTCCACCGACAGCCCCTCGAGATCCCGTGCCAGCGCTGTCGCGTACTCGCCCAGCGCCGTCGGCGTCAGGTCGTTGCCGGGACGGTTCTGGAGATCGCGCGCGCGATTGACCGCCTCGCCCACGATCGCCGCCTGCGCCACCGTGTCCTCGAGTCCGTCTGCGCCGGCGATGATCAGCCGCTCGAGGTGCTTGGGCGGCGCGTCGTCACCGGCGCTATCGCCGGTCGGCTTGGACTTGTACTGATCGAAGCGGTAGTCGCCCAGGATCGTGCCCTCCACGAGCGCCGCCGCGGTCGCCGCCACCGAACGCGCGTCGCCGTCGGCGCCGGGAACCTCCCAGCAGAGCGTGCGCGTCGTGACCTCCCTCGCGCGCGCCCCAGCCAGGGATGCCGCCACACGCGCGCGCTCGGGCGTGAACGCAGCGCGCGAGCCGAGGCCCACGACCAGCCAGCGCCTGCCCTCGGCGTGTGTCAGCGCCAGCGACTCGAAGGAGCGGCGTGCCTCGCCCGAGTCGAGCAGCTGTGCGACCGCTGCCGGCGCTTTGGGCGGGCTGTCACCCTCGAACACGCCGATCGCGATCGTGTCAGCGTCGGTCGCGTCCTCCGTCTGGGCGATTGACGATACCTGCATGCGCGCCCACGATATCCACCTTCCGAACGATTCGTCGGCGGGGGGAAGTCGCGCAGTTGTGCGCGAGCGCTGCCCGGCGGGAAGCCGCGCCGACAGCGCCGGGGCTGGGGAGCGTGTCGGCGCTCGGCGAGCGGTCCACTACCATTCTCGCTCTCGCGTCCCTAACTCACGACCTACAGGAGCAGAGCCACTTCCATGTCCAAGACCGTGATCCTCGGCAGCGCGCGCACCCCCATCGCGAAGATGGGTGGCGGTCTGGCTTCGCTTGACGCCACCGAGCTGGGCGGACTGGCGATCAGCGCGGCGCTCGAGCGCGCCGGCGTCGAGCCCGAGCAGGTCGAGCACGTCGTCATGGGCCAGGTGCTCCAGGCCGGCCAGGGGCAGATCCCCTCGCGCCAGGCCCAGATCAAGGGCGGGGTGCCAAAGGAGGTCTCCTCCGAGACCGTCAACAAGGTCTGCGCATCGGGGCTGCGCGCGTCGGTGATCCTCGACCAGGCGATCCGCGCAGGCGACCTGCAGGTTGGCGTCGGCGGCGGCATGGAGTCGATGTCTGGGGCCCCTTACCTGCTGCCGCAGGCGCGCTTCGGCTACCGCATGGGCGACGCCACGATGCTCGACGCGATGGTCCACGACGGTCTCACCAACCCGTTCTCCGGCAAGCAGATGTTCGTCGAGGCCACCGAGGTCGGCGACGAGCTCGAGATGACACGCGCCGACATGGACCGCTGGGCGCTGCGCTCGCACGAACGCGCGCTCGCGGCGATCGACGACGGGCGGCTGGCCGAGGAGATCGTGCCCGTGACGGTCAACGGCCGCAAGCAGAGCACCGTCGTCGAGATCGACGAGGGCCCGCGCCGCGACACCTCGCTCGCGAAGCTCGCCTCGCTGCCCGGACTGGTCGGCAAGGAGGGCTCGCACACCGCCGGGAACTCGCCTGGGGTAAACGACGGCGCCGGCGCCCTCGTGCTGTCCTCCGATGAGTGGGCCGCCGCCAACGGCAAGGAGGTGCTCGCCGAGATCGTCGCGCACGCCCAGAGCGCCAACGACTACGCCTACCTCGCCACCACCCCCGCGAGCGCTGCCAAGAAGGCGCTCGAGAAGGCCGGCCTGCAGCCCGGAGACATCGACCTGTGGGAGATCAACGAGGCGTTCGCGTCGGTCACGCTCAACTCGATCCGCATGCTCGGCATCGACGAGGAGCGCGTCAACGTCAACGGCGGCGCCGTCGCGCTCGGCCACCCGATCGGCGCCTCGGGCGCGCGCATTCTCGGCAGCCTCGTGCTCGAGCTGCGCAGGCGTGGCGGAGGTCTCGGCTGCGCAGCGATCTGCTCGGGCGGCGGTCAAGGCGACGCGCTGATCCTCCGGGTCTGAGATGGCCGTGAGCACTTCGCCATACGGCGTCCTCGTTCGCTTGCGTGCGAAGCACGCGGCGCTCACTGCGTCCTTGTCTGGCTCGACTCACGGCCATCTCAGCTTGCGGTGACCGCCGAGGAGAACGGCGCCGGCGGATCGCTGAACGGTCAACCCCGCGGCGCGGCGTTCTTCGACCTCGACAAGACTCTGATGGCGGGCTCCTCGGGCGTGTTCTTCGCGCGCGCCGCCTACGAGACCGGGATGATCTCGCGCGGGCGGCTCGTGCGCGACGTCTACGAGAACCTGCGCTTCCGTCTGCGCGGCTCCACAGACGACCGCGCCGACGACGTACGCAAGCGGGTCGGGGAGATGATCGCCGGCGTGCGCGTGCGCGATCTCGAGCGCTTGACCCCGCGCGTGCTCTCCGGGGTGCTGCCACGCCTGTACCCGCAGATGCTCGAGCGCGCGTACGCCCACCAGGACGCGGGCGTGCCGGTGTACATCCTCACAGCTGCCTCGCAGGAGATGGCCGACCTGCTCGCGCGCGTGCTCGCATTCGACGGCGGCCTCGGCTCGCGTTCTGAGATCGTCGACGGGCGCTACACGGGCCGACCCGCGGGGCCGTTCAACTACCGCGAGGGCAAGGTGCTCTCGATGCGCGAGGTCGCCGAGCGCGACGCCATCGACCTGGCCGCCTCCTACGCGTATTCGGACTCCGAGTCTGATCTGCCGATGCTGCGCGCCGTGCGATACGCCGTCGTCGTCAATCCCGATGCCGCGCTTCGGCGGATCGCGCTCGAGGAAGGCTGGGAGGTGATCGAGCTCGACCGGCTCGGCAGGCGCCTGAAGGTGCTTGCGGCGCTCGGCGCCGGCACTGCGCTCGCGTCGCTCGGCCGAGCGGTGCTCGAGCGCGGCGCGCCGCCGGCCGCCGGGCGGCGAGCCGGCGGTGGGTTCCGCCTGCCCTCGGGCGGCTCGCGCTCCGCGCGATCGCGTCGCGCGTCGCATAAGCTTCGCCGATGACGCCCGCCGGGCCGGCCACCCAGAGCAAGATCCGCGTGGTCGTCGCCAAGCCCGGGCTCGACGGCCACGACCGCGGCGCCAAGATCATCGCGCGCGCGCTGCGCGACGCCGGCATGGAGGTGATCTACACGGGGCTGCACCAGACCCCCGAACAGATCGTGGAGACGGTGATCCAAGAGGATGCCGATGCCGTCGGCCTGTCGATCCTCTCGGGTGCCCACATGACGCTCGTGCCGCGTGTCGTCGAGCTGCTGCGCGAGCAGGGGGTCGAGGATGTGGTGATCACCGTCGGTGGCACGATCCCCGCCGACGATATCCCGGAGCTCAAGCGCCTCGGCGTCTCCGAGGTGTTCACGCCGGGCGCACCGACGCAGGCGATCGTCGATTTCATCCGCGGCGCGGTGGTCAGTCGCTAGCGCGCTGCCTCCAGACCGATTGACTCGTCAGTCAACCGCTCGAACAGATAAGATTGGCGTCACTCATACCCCAAGGAGTTGCCTGAGAATGAAGATATGCGTCCTCGTGAAGGAGGTCCCGGACGCCGCCGTCGAGAAGCGAATCGATCCCTCGACGGGGCGCATGGACCGCAGCGGCGAGAAGAACCTGAATCCGTATGACACGCACGCCATCGAGGCGGCGATGCAGATCAAAGAGGGCGGTGCGGTCCCGGTCGAGGAGATCGTCGCCGTCACCATGGGTCCCGACAGCGCCGTGCGCGCGCTGCACAAGGCGGTCTCGCTCGGCGCCGATCGCTCGGTCCACCTTTCAGATCCGGTCGTTGCCGGCTCTGACGTGGCGGCCACGGGCTACGCGCTCGCCAAGACGCTGCAGCGCGAGAGCCCCGACCTGGTGCTGCTCGGACAGCAGTCCGACGACGGCGAGTGCTACACGATCGGCGCCGTCGTGGCCGAGCACCTGGCCATGCCGTCGTTGACGCAGGTCATCAAGATGGACGTCGAGGGGGAGGGGGGTGGGTCCGGATCCCTGCGCTGCGAGCGCCAGGCGGAGTACGGGTACGACACGGTCCAGATCAAGCTGCCCGCGGTGATCTCCGTAGGAGACGCCATCAACGAGCCGCGCTACCCGTCGCTGAAGGCGATCATGGGCGCCAAGAAGAAGCCGCTCGACACGGTCACCGCCGGCGATGTCGAGATCGACGCCTCGAAAGTCGGGGGCGATAACTCCGCCGCGCAATGGGTCGCCGCGAAGGCGCCGCCGGCTAAGGCCGCAGGCGAGATCATCGAGGACGAGGACACCGGCGAGACCGTCGAGAAAATCGTCGCATGGCTCGACGAGAGGAAGCTGATCTGAAATGGCAAACATCCTGGTTTACGCGCTGCACTACGACGGCGCGATCAACAAGAACTCGCTCGGCGCCGTGTCCGAGGGCGCCAAGCTCGCCGCGGAGCTGGGCGGCGAGGCGCACGCGATCCTGCTCGGTGAGAACGTGCCGCAGGAGCTGGCGGCGTCGCTGGGCAAATACGGAGCCAAGAAGGTGCTCGTGGCAGAGGGGCCAGAGGGCCTCGCACAGCCGCTCGTCGACGCGATGGGCGCAGCGATCACGGGCGGCGGCTACTCCTACGCGTTGTTCGGCGGCGGCCTGCTCGGCTTCGAGATCGGTGCCGGTCTGGCGGCGAGGCTCGGCGCCGGCGTGGTCATGGAGGTCACGAACGTACGTGCCGAGAACGGCGAGCTGATCGCCGAGCGTCCGATCCTCGGCGACTCCTCGATCTCCGAAGTCAAATACCGCTCTGATGTCGGCATCGTGATCGGACGCTTGAACGCGTTCGAGATCAGAGACGTCGGCGGCGCCGACGCGCCCGTCGAGAAGCTCGACTTCGAGCTGTCCGCGCAGGCGCAGCAGGCGACGATGCTGGTGCGCGGCGAACAGCGCGGCGCCGACGTCGACATCGAGGGCGCCGACATCCTCGTGGCCGGCGGTCGCGGCCTCGGCAAGGCCGAGGGCTTCCAGCTCGCCGAGGACCTCGCGGCGGCGTTCGGCGGCAACGCGGCCGTCGCCGCCACCCGCGCTGTTGTCGATGCCGGCTGGTACCCCTACGCGGCGCAGATCGGGCAGACGGGCAAGACAGTCTCGCCGAAGCTGTACCTCGCGGCGGGTATCTCCGGCGCGATCCAGCACAAGGTCGGCATGCAGGGCTCGGAGAACATCGTCGCGATCAACAAGGACGCCAACGCGCCGATCTTCGAATTCTCAGACCTCGGCATCGTCGGCGACCTCAACAAGATCCTGCCCAAGCTGACAGAGGCTGTGAAGGCCAAGAAGGGCAGCTGACGTGTCCGGACACAACGGCTCGAGCAACGGGAGGGTCGCGCCCGCGGCCTTCCCCCCGCCGGTCGACTCGCGCAAGGAGTTCATCAAGCGCGGCCTCGACGCCGAGGACGAGCTGATCGAGGTCGGTGTCGCGATCGTCGGTGGCGGCACCGCCGGGTTGGCGTGCGCCAACCGCCTGCTGCAGCTGCTCGCCGATGATCCGGAGACGATGGAGCGCCTCGGCGAAGTGCCCGTCGCGGTGATCGAGAAGGCCAAGACCTGCGGCGGACACAACCTGTCCGGTGCGGTCATGCGCCCGGGGCCGCTGCAGGAGCTGTTCCCCGACGTCTCACGCGAGGACTGGCGCAAGGAGGGCTTCGCCTACGGCGAAGTCACCAAGGAGGCCGTGTACATGATGCCCAGCGCCAGGACCAAGCTGCGCATCCCGACGCCGCCCAACTTCAAGAACCACGGCAACGAGGTCATCTCCGTCTCGGCGATGGCGCGCTTCCAGCAGCGCCTGGCCGAGGAGGGCGGCGCGTACGTCCTCACCGAGACCTCCGCTACGCAGCTGATCGTCGAGGACGGCAGCGTCGTCGGGGTGCGCTCGGGTGACAAGGGCCGCGGCAAGGACGGCGAGCCGCTGGGTAACTTCGAGCCGGGTACCGACATCAAGGCGCACGCGACGGTGCTCGCCGAGGGCTGCTGGGGCCACATCACCGGCGCTGCCATCAAGGAGTTCGACCTCGGCGACGGCCGCGAACCGCAGGTTTGGGAGCTCGGCGTCAAGGAGGTCTGGAAGGTCCCCAAGGCGCTGGACCGCGTGATCCACACGATCGGTCCGTGGCCGCTGAAGCTGTCCGCCAAGTACGGGCAGATCGGCGGCACGTGGCTGTACCCGATGAAGGACGAGAAGACCGGTGATGACCTCGTCAGCATCGGCTTCGTGATCGACCTCGAGTACGCCGACGCCACCACCTCCGCCCACGACCTGCTGCAGCAGTTCAAGATGCATCCGCTCGTCAAAGGCATCCTCGAGGGCGGCGAGCGCGTCGCCTGGGGCGCGAAGGCGCTGCCCGGCGGCGGCTACTGGTCGATGCCGAAGCTCTCGATGCCGGGGGCGGTGATCGTAGGCGACGCCGCCGGCATGGTCGACACGGTCGCGTTGAAGGGCGTGCACCACAGCATCATGTCCGGCAAGCTCGCCGCCGAGTCCATCTACGCGGCGCTCGTGCGCGGCGAGAGCACGTTCGACTCCTACGAACAGGCGATCGAAGACTCCTCCGTCGGCAAGGAGCTCTACCAGGAGCGCAACACCCGCCAGCCGTTCCAGAAAGGCTTCGTGCTCGGCGCGCCGCTGGTGAACCTCGCGATCGCCACCAAAGGCAAGCTCCCCCCGGGTCGCCTGTCGTGGCACCGCAACGACGAGCAGCGGATGTTCATCGGCAAGACGAAGGACAGCTATCCCAAGCCCGACGGCAAATACACCTTCGACAAGCTCTCCTCGGTGTTCATCACCGGCAACGCCACGCGCGACGATGCGCCCAACCACATCCGGGTGCGCAAACACGTCCCCCGCGAGGTCGCCGAGACGTGGCGTTGGATGTGCCCGGCGGGCGTCTACGAGATCCCCGACGACGCGCCCGAGCATGGTGAGGTCGACGTGATCGTCAACTACACCAACTGCGTGCAGTGCGGCGCGATCACCGCCAAGGGTGGTCGTCTGACGACCCCCGAGGGCGGCGACGGGCCGCTGTACCAGATCACCTGAGTGTCTCGCTCGCGCGGGTGGGAGACATTCGCGCAGCGTTCGGATGCGGGCTACGGCGAAACGAGCGATCGCTTCCGGTGTTACGAGAGGCGATGAGAGCGATGCCTTCGAACAGATGTGGCGCGCGCGCGGCTCCTCGACGCACCGTCATCGGGCTCGTGCTCGTCGCGGCGATGGCGTTGCTGGCGCTGTCCTCACCCGCGCTTGGAGCGACCGCCGCGGTCGCGCTGCCTGCCACCGTCGCGCCGGGCACCGGCGGCGTGGACGTCGAGAGCGGCACCTCGACCGCCAAGCCGATCGCGTCGGCGACGCTCACGCAGTGCGCCACCGCGACGATCCCCCAGACAGAACGATCCGCGACCTTTGCAGGTGAAATGACGGCGATTGCCGGGACCGCGCGTATGCAGATGCGTGTCGAGCTCCAGGAGCGGATCCCCGGCGAACTGCAGTACCGGACGGTCGCTGACCCTGCTCTGGGCGTGTGGCGCGGCTCGGCCCCAGGCGTGAAGCTCTTCACGCACATCCAGCAGGTCTCGAACCTGTCGGCGCCGGCGGTCTACCGCGGCGTCGTTCATTTCCGCTGGGTGAACGCCAAAGGTCGCGCGATCAAGGCCGAGGCTCTGGCCACGGCGGTCTGCGAACAGCCTGCCCCGCCGTCGAGCACCTCCTCCGGCACCTCCACCGCCACAGCGGGCGCCGGCGCGGGCGCGACCGGCGCGGCGTCCTGATCACGGCGCCGGTCGCGTGGCCCGCTAGAATCGAGCGACGATGAAGGCAGACATTCACCCCAACTACGGCCGGGCCCACGTGCGCTGCACGTGTGGCAATGAGTTCATCACGCGCGCGACTCAGGATGAGCTGCACGTCGAGGTGTGCTCCAACTGCCACCCGTTCTACACGGGCAGGCAGAAGCTGATGGACACCGGCGGCCGGGTCGAGCGCTTCCAGCGCAGGGTCGCCAAAGGCCGTCTGCACCAAGCTCGGTCCGCCCAGTAGGCCCATGGCAGGCGCCGTGGCTGACCCCGCGGCGCCCTCAGCGCTGCTCGAGGCCGACGGGGAGCTGAGCGCTCAGCGCGACGCTCCGGTGGGCGGGCAGGCCGTCATCGAGGGCGTGATGATGCGCGGCGTCGCCAACTGGGCCGTGGCCGTACGCAAGCCCACGGACGAGCAACTGCACGACGACGAGCGCTCTGCACAGGACGGCGCCAAGGGCGAGATCCAGGTCAGCACCTATCCACTCGAGTCGGCGATGCGCCGCCATCGCGTGCTGCGCCTGCCGATTGTGCGCGGCGTCGTCGCACTCGGGGGATCGATGGTCATCGGCTTCCGCGCGCTCGAGATCGCAGCCAACGCCCAGCTGCCGTCGGAGGCGCCGAAGGACGATGGCGCCGAGGGCGCGAACGACGACGGCACGGCGAAGGACGCACAGGAGATTCCGCGCGTGGTGTGGGTAGGAACGATCGTGTTCGCGGTGGTGCTGGCAATCGGGCTGTTCTTCCTGCTGCCCGTCGGCTTGACGAGCCTGATCAAGGGGCAGCTCGGCGACTCCTCGGTGCTGTTCTGGGTGGTCGAGGGCTTGATCCGCACCGGCCTCTTCCTCGGCTACCTCTACGCGCTCTCACGGGTGCGCGACCTGCGCCGCGTGTTCGAGTACCACGGCGCCGAGCACAAGACGATCTCCTGCTACGAGGCCGGTCTCCCGCTGACGCCGCCCAACGCCCAGCGCTTCTCGCGCCTGCATCCGCGCTGCGGCACGAGCTTTCTGCTCGTCGTGATGGTCGTCGCGATCTTCGTGTTCGCGCCGATCGGGCTGCCTGCGTGGTACTGGCTGATGGCCACCCGCGTCCTCGGCGTACCCCTGATCGCGGGCATCTCCTTCGAGCTGATCAAGTTCGCGGGGCGCAACCGCAGCAGGAAGTGGGTGCGGGCTGTGATGTGGCCAGGTCTGAAGCTGCAACTGCTGACCACGCGCGAGCCGGATCTCGAGCAACTCGAGGTTGCGATCGCTGCGCTGCAGGCGGTGCTCGAGCGCGAGACGCCCGGCCAGCTCTCCGCCGCAGACCTCCTCGGCGTCGAGGTGGTCGCCTAGGCCGACGCTCAGCTCGCGCTCGCCGCGCCGCCGACGGTCGCGCGCACGAGCGTCTCCCAGCCGGTCTTCAGCCGCTCCAGCGGCATCTCGCGCACGTCGCGCATATACAGGAAGAAGTCCGCGCCGAGGGTGGCGAGCAGCGACTCGGCGAGGAACTCGGCGTCGCAGCTTGGGTCGAGCTCGGCCAGCAGCAGTGCCATGTGCAGCCGGTACACGGCGTATGGCGGCGCGCCGAAGCGTGCGCCTCCGCCCTCCGCCGCGAACAGCAGTTCCGCGTGGGTGTCAAGGCGATCGAGCACCGCGTGGCCGAACGCGATCAGGCGCTCGAGCGCGGGTGCGCCCGGGCCGAGCGGGGGCTCGCCGCGGATCAGCTGTTCCTGAAACGCGCGCTCGTGCTCGCTCAGGACGGCAAGCGCGAGCGCCGCGCGCGAGCCGAAGCGGCGGAACAGCGTGCCCTTTCCGACCCCTGCCGCGTCGGCGACCTCGTCCATCGACACGCACCCCGCGCCGCGCTCCGCGAACAGGCGCTCGGCGGTGCACAGGATGCGCGCGCGGTTACGTGCCGCATCGGCCCGCTCGACCGGGCTGGCCTCGATCAGCGGCAGCTCGACCGGCGCCGGGTGCTCCTCGGCATGTGCCGTCGCTGGAGGTGCCTTGTCCACGTGCCTAAGGATACTAAATGGACCGCGGTCCGATTGTGTGCTACGCTCCCAGTCTAAGTGGACTGCGGTCCGAAACGCTACGAAGGAGCAGATATGAGCACCACCGCCACCCAGCCGCTCGCAACAGGCACCTGGAGCATCGACAAGGTTCACTCACACGTGGGCTTCGCCGTCAAACACATGGTCGTCGCGACGTTTCGCGCGCACTTCGAGGATTACGACGGCTCGCTGACAGTCGGCGAGGACGGACAGCCGGCGCTACGCGGCAGCGTCCGCGCCGACTCGATCGTCGTCAAGGACGAGAATCTCGCTGCGCATCTACGCGCCCCGGACTTCTTCGACACCGAGCGTTATCCGGAGATCGGGTTTGTCTCGAGCGCGATCAACGTCGGCGAGCAGGGCGAGCTCGAGGTCGAGGGCGAGCTGACCATCAAGGGCAACACCCACCGGGTGACCGCTCGCGGCAGCGTCTCGGGTCCCCACACCGACCTCGCCGGAAACGACAAGCTCGGAGTCGAGCTCGAGGCGATCATCGATCGCCGTGACTATGGCCTCGACTTCAATGCCGAGCTGCCCAAAGGCGGCTACGCGGTCGCCGACGACGTCAAGCTGGACGTCTCGCTCGAGCTCGTGCGGGAGGCCTAGCGTCATGAGCATTCTCGGCCTGTCGGGCAGCCTGCGCCGCGACTCCTACAACACGCGCCTGCTGGAAGGCGCGCGCTCACTGCTGCCCTCCGGCGTCGAGCTGGTGCTGTTCGACCAGCTCGGCGCGATCCCGCCCTACAGCGAGGACGACGAGCAGCAGAGCGTCGAGGCGGTCGCCGCCCTGTCGGCGGCGATCGCCGACGCGGACGCCCTTCTGATCGCCACTCCGGAGTACAACGGGTCGATTCCGGGAGCGCTCAAGAACGCGCTCGACTGGGTCTCACGTCCGATCGCAACCACGCCGCTGCGGGGGAAGCCGGCGGCTGTCATCGGCGCCAGCACCGGCCTCTTCGGCGCGGTGTGGGCGCAGGCGGAGCTGCGCAAGGTGCTCGCCACGATCGGAGCACGCGTCGTCGACCGCGAGCTGCCGGTGCCGCAGGCGGACGAGTCGCTGGGGGCCGACGGCCTACCGCTCGAGCGCGACGCTGTTGAGGCTCTGTCCGCGACGCTCGACGAGCTGCTCGAGCTGGCCGCTCCGAATCAGGTCGCGGCCTGAGCGGCCGCAGTCGAGGTCAGGCTCGGCCTCGCCCCGCGCCGCCGCGGCTGACCTCGCAGCGCGACGCGTCCCGCTGGACGCCCCGCGCCTACACTCAGCCCCGATGATCGAAGAGCTCGTCAACCAGATCGAGTCGCGCTTCGCCGAGCTCGGCGCCCAGATGACCGACCCTGAGGTGATCTCCGACAGGGAGCGCTACGCCCAAGTCGGTCGCGCCTACAGCCAGCTCGAGCCCGCGGCAAAGCTTGCGAAGCAGTGGCGTCTGGCGCAGGACGACGCTGCCGGAGCCGAGGAGCTGCTTTCGGAGATGGGCGAGGACGCCGAGATGCGCGAGGAGCTCAGCGAGGCGCGCCGGCGAATCGAGGAGCTCGAGGAGCAGATCCGCCTGGCGATGGTCGAGCGTGATCCCAACGACGACAAGAGCGTGATCGTCGAAATCCAGGGCGGCGCCGGCGGCGAGGAGGCCAGCCTGTGGGCAGGCGACGTCTATCGGATGCTCGCGCGCTACGCCGAGCGCCGCGGCTGGCAGGTCGAGCAGCTGGACGTTGGCGACGGCAAGTACACGTTCGCGATCAAGTCGACCCACCCACCCGGGGCCCACCCAGCCGACGGCGCGTACTCGGTGTTCAAGTACGAGGGCGGCACGCATCGCGTCCAGCGCGTGCCTCAAACCGAGTCCCAGGGCCGGATTCACACCTCCACAGCGACCGTTGCCGTGCTGCCGGAGGCCGAGGACGTGGACGTCCAGATCGACCCCAACGACCTGCAGATCGACGTGTATCGCTCCTCTGGACCCGGTGGTCAGTCGGTCAACACCACCGACTCGGCGGTTCGCATCACGCACAAGCCGTCCGGGATCGTGGTCTCGATGCAGGATGAGAAGTCGCAGCTGCAGAACCGGGAGAAGGCGCTGCGCGTCCTGCGCGCGCGACTGTACGAGCGCGCGCTCGCCGAGCAGCAGGCCGAGCTGGCCGCCGACAGGCGCTCGCAGGTCGGTACGGGCGATCGCGCGGAGAAGATCCGCACCTACAACTATGGCGAGCGGCGCGTGACCGACCATCGCATCAAGCTGACCGTGCACAACCTCGACCAGGTGCTCGAAGGTGAGCTGGAGGAGCTGACGGACGCGCTGCAATCAGACGAGAAGCGCCGGCGGCTGGAGGCGCAGGCGCGCGAAGAGCCCTGATGCACGCTCCATCGAACGCCGGCACGCCCGTTCGCGACGCGCTCGACGGCGCGATCACCGCGATCGCGGCCGCGGGCTGCGAAACGCCGCGCCTGGACGCCGAACTGCTGCTCGCACACGCTCTCGGCGTGGGGCGTGAGCAACTGCTGCTCGACCCCGACGCGCTCGTCGCCGGGCCCGCGGTCCGCGTCTTCCAGGATGCGGTCCGTCGCCGCGCGGTGGGGCGCGAGCCTGTCGCCTACATCGTCGGGCACCGTGGCTTTCGCCGTCTGCAGCTGGCGGTTGACCGGCGCGTGCTGGTGCCGCGCCCCGAGACCGAGCTGCTCGTGGAGGTTGGTCTCGGGCTGCCGGCCGGCGCGCGTGTGCTCGACGTCGGCACCGGCAGCGGGGCGGTGGCGCTCGCGCTGAAGGACGAGCGGCCAGACCTGCAGGTGAGCGGCAGCGACATCAGCACCGCGGCGCTCGAGCTGGCGCAGGCCAATGCGCAGGCGCTGGGGCTGGACGTGCGGTGGCTGCACGCGGACCTGCTTACGGACGTCGGCGAGTTCGACGCGATCCTTTCCAACCCGCCATACGTCGAGGAGTCCGCGCGCCCGGCGCTGGCGCCGGAGATCGTTCGACACGAGCCTGCGGGGGCGCTGTTCGCGGGCCCCGACGGCCTCAGCGTGATCCGCGCGCTGCTGGACCAGCTGGCGGAGCTGCCCGACGTACGCTTCCTGGGCCTCGAGGTCGGTGCCGGCCAAGCTCAACCAGTCGCCGAGTTGACCCGCGCCGCCGGCTTCGACGCGATACGGTTCGAACGTGACCTCGCGCGGATCCAGCGCGTGGTCTTCGCGGAGCGGCACAGGGAATGACTGCGAACACCGACGAGCAGCAGATGCTCACCGAGCACGACGCGCGGCGCCTGCACGAGTGCGTGTCCGGCGGCGGCGTCGCGGTTTTCCCCACGGATACTGTGTATGGCGTCTGCTGCGACCCGGGCGACGAGCGCGCCGCGAGACGCCTGTACGCGCTCAAGGGGCGCCCCGCGGCGCGCCCGGCGGCGGTCATGTTCTTTGCGATCGAGCCCGCGCTCGAGATGCTCGGCGAGCTGGACCACGACGAGCGCGCCGCGCTCACGGTGCTGCTTCCGGGGCCTGTGACGGTGCTGCTGTCGAACCCCGTGCGTCGCTTCGCGCCCGCGTGCAGGATCGATCCGGCGACGCTCGGCCTGCGCGTCCCGCAGCTGCCCGAGCGCCTGCGCGCGCTCGCCGCGAGCGCGACGCCGGTGATGCAGTCCAGCGCCAACCTCAGCGGCCAGCCGGACGCCCGCACGCTCGAGCAGGTCCCCAAGAGCATCCGCGACGGCGCCGATCTCGTGCTCGACGGCGGCGAGCTACCGGGCACGCCGTCCACCGTGATCGATCTGCGCGACTACAGCGCCCATCGGCGCTGGCACGTCCTGCGCGAGGGCGCGCTGGCGCGCAGCGCCGTGCGCGAGTCGCTCACCTCGCTGGCCTGAGTGCTAGCCTCGAAGACGCTGCCGCGACTGGCGCCTGAGGTGGAACCGACCACCGGGGAGCGGTCAGCACATACGCCGCGCGCCTGGGCACCAAAGTCCTCACGTCGTCCAAGGAGAGCGCCGTGTCCGAGCTGAGCCCCGATTACTTCAACCGTCCTCTGGCCGAGGTCGACCCCGAGATCGCCGAGGTGCTGCGCGGCGAGCTCGAGCGCGAGCAGAGCACGCTCGAGATGATCGCCTCGGAGAACTTCGTCCCGCGCGCCGTGCTCGAGTGCCAAGGATCGGTGCTCACCAACAAGTACGCCGAGGGCTACCCCGGCCGCCGCTACTACGGGGGCTGCGAGTGGGTCGACATCTCAGAGCAGCTCGCGATCGACCGCGCCAAGGAGCTGTTCGGAGCCGAGCACGCCAACGTGCAGCCGCACTCCGGCGCGCAGGCCAACGCCGCCGTCTATCACGCGCTGTTGACGCCGGGCGACACGCTCATGGGCATGTCGCTCGCGCACGGCGGACACCTCAGCCACGGCATGAAGATCAACGTGTCGGGACGCCTTTACGACATCGCCGCCTACGAGGTCGACCGCGAGACCAGCGTGATCGACATGGACGAGGTCGCTCGCATCGCGCGCGAGCGCCGGCCGAAGCTGCTGCTCGCGGGCTGGTCGGCGTATCCGCGCGAGCTCGACTTCGCGCGCTTCAGGGAGATCGCCGACGAGGTCGGCGCGCTGCTGATGGTCGACATGGCGCACTTCGCCGGTCTTGTTGCAGCGGGCCTGCATCCCAACCCGATCGAGTACGGCGCCGACGTCGTCACGACCACCACGCACAAGACGCTCGGCGGGCCACGGGCGGGCGTGATCCTGTGCAAGCAGGAGCTCGCCAAGAAGATCGACTCCGCGGTGTTCCCGGGTCAGCAGGGTGGCCCCCTCGAGCACGTGATCGCCGGCAAGGCAGTCGCCTTCAAGATCGCCGCGAGCGAGCTGTTCGCCGAGCGCCAACGCCGCACCGTGGAGGGTGCGCGCGCGCTTGCGAAGGAGCTGTTGGATTCGAGCCCGCCCACCCACGGCGTCAATGTGCTGACAGGCGGCACCGACGTGCACCTGATTCTCGTAGACCTCCGCGACAGCGAGCCGGCGCTGACCGGCAGGCAGGCCGAGGACCGGCTGCACGAGATCCAGATCACCGTCAACCGCAACGCCGTGCCGTTCGACCCGCGGCCGCCGATCGAGTCATCGGGCCTGCGCATCGGCACGCCGGCACTGGCGACCCGCGGGCTGCAGCAGGACGATTTCGAGGAGGTCGGACGGATCCTCGCGGTCGCGCTGACCCCGGAATACGAGTCACGCGCCGGGGAGCTGGCAGAACGCGTGGCCGCGATCGTGGAGCGCTACCCGCTCTACGAGCAGCTCGCCGCCACCGCGCAGGTGTAGGCCGCGGCGCTCGCCGACCTCCCGGCCTGCGATGCTGTGCACGAGCCGATGGTGCATCCAACCGAGCTCGACGCGCTTTACGCACTCCTGGCCGCCGCGGTCGTCACCGCGCTGCTGACGCCGTTCACGATGCGCTTCGCGAGGTTCGTCGGGGCGATCGACGAACCGCGCGAGCGGGGCCTGTCCGAGCGTCCGACACCGCTGCTCGGCGGGCTCGCGATCTTCGCCGGCGTGCTGCTCGCCGGCTTGATCTGGCTGCCGGCCGGCTACGCCCGCGAACACCAGCCCCAGCTGTGGCACGGCGTGCTGATCGCCGCAGCCGTGATCACGCTCGTCGGCGCGCTCGACGACCGCTTCGACCTGCACCCCGCGCTCAAGCTGCTCGGGCAGGTGCTGGCGGCCGTGATCGTCGTGCACTTCGGCGTGGCCGTGAAGGCGATCACGCTGCCGTTCGTCGGCCAGCTGGCGTTCCCCAACACCGGCCCCGCTGACGCCGGCCCGATCCTGACCGTGATCGGCCTGGTCGTGATGATGAACGTCGTCAACTTCTCCGACGGCGTCGATGGCCTCGCCGCGGGAGTCTGCGCGATCATCGCCGCGGCGATGGCGGTGATCGCGTTCGACTTCCCCGGCCGCCAGCAGCCAGGGGTCCTGGCGGCGGTGACCGCGGGCGCGGCGCTCGGCTTCCTGCTCTACAACTTCCCGCCGGCGTCGAGCTTCATGGGCGACTGCGGCGCGAACCTGCTCGGGCTGCTGATGGGCGTGATCACCGTCGAGGCGGCGGTCAAGACGGCGGCGGTGGTGTCATTCGTGCTGCCGCTGATCCTGCTGGCCGTGCCGTTCCTCGACACGACCTTCGTCGTGCTCAAGCGGTTGAAGTACCGCCAGCCGATCTACCGGCCCGACAGCGAGCACTTCCACCATCGCATGGCGCGCATCGGCTTCTCCAGCCGCCGCACGATCGCCTACCTGTATGCATGGACGCTGCTGCTGGCGGGCACCGCGCTGGCGCTGCGGTTCGTCCCCTACAGCGATCACAAAGGTCACTACAACACCGGCTGGACGCTCGTGATGTTCGCGATCGGGCTGCTCGTGGTGGCCGCCAGCGTGTACCTCGTCTACGTCCTCGAGATCCTCAAGTTCAGGCGCCTGGACGCGATTCGCCTGCGACGTCTGCGCCCCGAGGCCTCACCAGCGGAGATCGACCTTGATGTGGTGAAGCACCTGGAAACCGGCGAGTTCCAAGCGGTGTCCGAAGTGGGGGACAGCGAGGTGCACGCCACCGGCGAGGTGAGCGGTGGGGGGGCTGAGCACCGCGTCGGCAAGCGGCAGGTGGATGAGGATGGCGTAGGCGCAAAGCAGGAGCGTGGCGGCGCGCAGGCGCCGATCGCCGCTGACGGCCGCTAGCGGCAGCGCCCAGATCGCGTACCACGGCAGCAGCCAGGCGGTCGAGACGAGCAGGGCGATCGTGCTCCAACCGGCGGCGACGCGCCAGTTCGCGCCTCGCGCCGTGCGCCACAGCGCGAACGCGAGCACCACCAGAAAAGCACCCAGGAACGCGTGACGCCACCAGCTCGGAGTGCCGCTCAGCCCGACCAGGCGTGCGGTCTCGGCGGGAATGCTGTGCGAGGCCACCAGCTGCTGCTGCTCGCCGACGGCGGCCACGAAGCCGAAGGTGTGTACGCCGAAGCCGAGCAGCCCCACCAGCGCGACCGCCAGCAGCGCGGCGCACGCCGCGAGCGCCAGCCGCACCCGCTCGCGTGGCCGGGATGGCGCGAGCACGAGAAACGGCAACACCAGGCCCGCCGTGACCTTGATGCCGACGCCCGCGGCCAGCGCCGCGGCGCCGGCGCGCATGTCGGAGCTCGTCGCTCGGACCCCCGCTGTGAGCGCCAGCGCCGCCGCCAACGCGAGCATCACCAGCGTGTCGTTGTGCGCTCCCGCTACCGCCAGCAGCACCAGCACCGGATTCAGGCCGACGAACGCCGCCGCCCAATTCGGTGACTGGCCGAGCCGGCTCGCCGCGCGAGCTGTCAGTGCCACCGCTCCAAGGCTCGCGAGGACTGCGATCGCCTTGAACGCCCACAGCGCCCCCGCAGGTCCGAGCGGCACCAGCGCGTAGCTGAGAAGCGTGAACAGCGGCCCGTACGGCGAGTTTTGAAATGGCCAGCCGATGAAGTGGAACACCGTGTCGGTGGGGGCTTCGGCGGCGATGTGCGTATAGGGGTCGAGTCCGTGCAGGACCCCCAATCGCGCGAAGGACAGATAGCCGAACACGTCCTGGGAGATCAGCGGCGGTCCGAGCGCGACGATCACGTCCGCGAGCACGATCGCGGCGGCGAGCGCCGCGATCGGCAGCCGCCGGGCGACGAGCAGCACGAGCAGATAGCTCGCGCACATGATCAACACGAGCGTCTGAAAGCCTCCACTGGAGAGTCCGATCCCGAGGCCGCGCAGCGGCCCTGCCAGCCACCCCGGCCAGCCGCCGCTGCGCGCCGGCACGTACCGCGACGGCCCCGAGGCGGCCCCAGCGCTCACCAGGAAGGCGCAAACCACGATCCCGATCAGCCCGAGCGCACCGAGGCCGCGCGCAACCGCCGCGGACGCGCCGGCGCCCGCGCTCGCGCCCGTCTCCGTGCGCGTCGTCCCGTCGACCAGCACAGGGGGTATGGGGCTCGTGGCCGGAATCAGTCCATTTTTACCTCTCCCGTCGTGCAGGTGTCCCCCGCGGCCGTTACCCTGTCTTCAGGTCCGGGGCGCGGCGGGGCGATCTCCGTGTGCGCGTGGGCGGGCCTCAGCCACCCGACGGGGCGGCACCTTCTATGCGCAGTCGTTACCGCACACGCAACCGGCGCCGGGGTTCGCAGCCCGCGCGCGCCCGGCGCATCCTGATCCTGTCTGCCGACGTGGGCGAGGGCCACGCCGCGGCGGCGCGCGCCCTGGCGGAGCAGATCGAAGCATCGCCGGAGCACGTCGAGGTGCGCGTGATCGACGGGCTCGCCGCGATGGGTCCGCTCGTGCGGCCGGTCGTCGAGGACGGCTACCGCGTCCAGCTGCGCTTCTTCCCATGGACCTACACGGTTGTGTACTGGCTGCTCGAGCACGTCATGCCGGTCAGGGCGGCGACGCGGCGGCTGCTGTGCCTGCTCGGCTCACGGCCGCTGGCGCGTGTGATCGCCGAGCACGACCCGGACGTCGTCGTCTCTACCTACCCGGCCGTCACCGTCGTGCTGGCCCGGCTGCGGCGCACGGGGGCTGTGCGCTGCTCGACGGTCGCCACGATCACCGACCTGACCGGGCTGTTCTTCTGGGCTCAGCCAGGCATCGACGCCCATCTCGTGATGTACGGCGAGTCGATGCGATCGGTCGAGCGCATCGCCGGGCGCGGGAGCGTGCAGCTGGTGCGGCCGCTGATCTCCGCCGACTTCCTGGAGTCCCGCTGCCCGGCCGAGGCCCGACGTACACTCGGATTGCCCGAGAGCGGCCGCGCCGTGGTCGTCTCCGGCGGGGGTTGGGGCGTAGGCGACATCGCAGGCGCGGTTCACGAGTTCACCAAGGTGCCCGAGGTCAGCAGCATCGTGTGTCTCGCCGGGCACAACGAGCAGCTCGCGGCGAAGCTGCGCCTCGCCTTCGTCGACGAACCGCGGGTGCGCATCTACGGGTTCACCGACAAGATGCCCGAGATCCTGGCGGCCGCCGACGTGCTCGTGCACTCGACCGGCGGCGTCACCTGTCTCGAGGCGCGGGCCGCGGGTACGCCCGTCGTCTCCTACGGCTTGCCGGTCGGTCATGCGCGGCTGAACACGCGGGCGATGGCCGCGCTCGACCTCCTGCGCCTGGCCAACGACACCGACGAGCTGCGCACGCACGTCCAAGCCAGCTTCGTCGAGGAGCCCGAGGCCGGCGCAGGCGCGTTTTATGGAGGCCCGCCCCGCCCGTCGCCGGCCGCGCACCTCGAGCATCCGGCGGCAGTCGACGTGGTGCTGCAGGCACCGCGACGGGTACGGCCGATACCTCGCTGGCGACTGCGCCTGGTGGCGTTCGCGACGCAGTTGACGCTGCTGGTGCTGGTCGGCGGCTGGATGGCCTCCACCGACGAGGTCAACGCGCTGGCGGACAAGCTGCTGCACGTGCACCCGCTCGTGCGCGTCACCACGACGCAGTCAGACGTCGGCCTGATCGTGCATGCGCCCGCCGGCGACATTGCGTCCGTCGCGGCGGCACTCGCAGCGAAGGGCATCCACGTCTCCTTCGCCGACGACTCGAGCGTGCCGCATGTCGCGCGAATCGCCACGCTGCGCGCGCTGCACGACGAGTTCGTCGCCGAAGTGCCGAGCTCCGCGCCACTGCGATGGGAGCGCACACGTGGCTTGCTGCACGCGCAGGCGCACGCGCTCGGGCTGCACCACTCGTTCTTCTACCTGCAGCCGCACGGCGGCGTGTCGCTCGGCCAGTTGGTGCTCGCGCGGACGGACGACGCGACCCCGGTGGTCGGCGCGCTGCGCTTGAGCGCGACGCGTCCGCTGCCTCAACGACGCATGCGCCCCGGCGATGTGGTGGTGGTCGAAGTCAACGGGTCCTCCGCATCGGTGAGCGGACTCGAGCGAATCGTCACATGGCTCGGCTCCAAGGGACTCGGCGCCGAGCCGCTGACATCGCTGACGAGCTCCGCTTCCATCAGCGGGGCACCGCCGCTGAAAGCGGTGGTCAACAGCGGCGAGCGCGCCAGCATCGCCGCGCCACCGATCACGACCGCGAGCGAGATGCTCAGCGGTACGCCCGAGAGCGGCGTCTCGCTGAAGCGCTCGCCGAAGAGGAACGGCGCCACGGCGACCGGCACGATCGTCTGAGTCACGAACACCACCGGCGCCACCTGGATCGCGGGGCGCGACTGCAGCGCGCTCATCTCGCTCAGCACGCCGACACCGCCCGCGGCAGCGGTCGATAGACCCCAGAGGGCGGCGATCGCCAGATGGTGGTGCGACAGATCGTTCGACGCGAGCTTCGTCGCGATCCCGCTCCAACCGCCCGCCAGACCCGCGCAGACCATCGTCACCCCGGCCATCGGATGTCCCAGCGCGCGCAGCAGATACGGCAGCATGCACAGGAGCGCGAGCCCAAGCAGGACGAGCGTGATCGTCAGCTGCTTGCCTGCGGGACTCGCGCTGCGAGGAGGTGCGAACACGGCCGTTCCAACCATGCCGAGGACGATCGCGAGCATCGCCAGATGCTCGTATCGCCCAGCGTGCTCGCCAAGCATCCGCTCGCCGAAGAACAGCAGCACCAGCAGGCCAACGGCGAGCGTCGGCTGCACCACCACGAGCGGCGCCAGCAGCAGCGCCAGCACCTGCAGCGGCCAGCCCAGCATCGACAGCCCGGTGCCGAGCAGCCAGCGGGTACGCTGAAACAGCCCGATCACCAGCGCCGGGCGCAGGTGATGCTCGCCGGGCGCCTCCTTGGCGTCCATCGCCTGTAGGGCGATCCCTAGGCTGTAAAGCGCCGAGGCTCCGGCGGCCGCCAGGATTCCCAGGATCAGCATGAGCATCTCTGCCCCCGATCATCGCAGCCGCGCCACGCGCATCGCCGGCGCAATCGGTGGCGCGGCGCTCGCCGGGTACATGTTGCCGGCGCTCGCCGGCGCATGGCCCGCGCTGCGCGCGCCGCTGGGGATCGAGGACCGAACCGCGAGCAGGCGCGGCTACGCGCTCACTTTCGACGACGGTCCCCACGCGCAGGGAACCCCGGCCGTTCTGGAGATCCTTCGCGACGAGTGCGTGCAGGCGACTTTCTTCCTCGTCGGCGAGCAGGTCCTGCGCAATCCCGCACTGGCACGCGAGATCGCTGACGCCGGCCACCAGGTCGCGCTGCACTGCCAGCGCCACCGCAACCTGCTGCGCCTGACCCCTTCGCAGGTACGGGCCGACATCGCGCGCGCGAGAGAGAGCATCGCGGAGCACACCGGCTGCGCGCCCACCCTCTACCGGCCCCCGTACGGGGTCGCCAACGCGGCCGCGCTGCGTAGCGCGCGCGCGAACGGCTGGCGCACGCTGCTGTGGAGCCACTGGGGCCGGGACTGGGAGGCGCACGCGACAGCCGCGTCGATCACCGCGCGCGTGACAGACGGCGCCGGCGAGGGAGCCGTGCTGCTGTTGCACGACGCCGATGACTACTCGGCGCCGGACTCCTGGCGACGCACAGTAGCTGCGCTTCCGCGAGTGCTCGACACGCTCGCCCAGCGAGGTCTCGAGCCTGTCATGCCCTGAGGACCCCGCCCCAAGGCGGCAGTTGGTTCCCGAAAGGTGGTAATAGGTGAGTTTCGAATCAGGACGCTCGATTACCGTGCCCGGGTGCCGCTCAATCGCAATTTGTGGCCGGGGAAAGGTGCTTGGATCTCGGGATCGTCTGGCGGAGAGTCCGAGAGGTCGCGTCACATGCGCCGAGTCGCACGGGAGAAGGCAATCTGGCGCAGGCAACACCCCGGTCCTGTTCGTCGCGCGGTGTCACGTGTGATGGCGCTGCTAAGCGGGTCGCGATAGTCGAGCAGCGCGCTGGCTCGAGTGGCCGCTCAGGCGGCGGATAAGATCGACTGCTTGTCTACCGTCGCACCAGCACAGGCCGAGGCCAGCGGCGTTGTCAGGGCTGGCATACGATCCGCCGCGGCGGATCCACACGCTCGGTCGCGGTCGCATTGGTGGGTCGAGGCGCTCACGATCGTGTGGCTGTGCTGGGTATACGACGCGGTCACGAACCTGGCGCCGCTACGCGTGCACGCGGCGCTGGCCCACGGCGCGGACATCCTGCGCATCGAGCGCTCACTGGGGATCGATCCCGAGCACACGCTCGACCGCTGGCTGGCCGCGCACCACACGCTCGGGCTGGCGGTGTCCGACTACTACGACAACGCGCACTTCATCGTCACGCTTGGTCTGCTCGGCTTCCTTTGGTGGCGCCGTGCCGACATCTACCGGCCGCTGCGCAACGCGCTCGTGCTCGCCAACGTGCTCGCGTTTGTCGTCTTCTGGCTATATCCCGTCGCGCCACCGCGCATGTTGCACGGCTTCACCGATGTCGTGGCAGAAACCCATGCGATCGGCTCGTGGCACTCTGGCGCGCTGGCGTCCGCGGCGAACCAGCTGGCGGCGATGCCGTCGCTGCACATCGCGTGGGCCGTGTGGTGCACCGTGGTGCTGTGGCGGGTCAGCACGCGTCGCTGGGTACGCACGCTCGCCGTGCTCTACCCGTGCGTCACCGCCTTCGCGGTGCTCGCGACCGGCAACCACTACGTGCTCGACGTTCTCGGCGGACTCGCCACGATCGGCCTGTCGCTGCTGCTGGTGCAGCTACTGGGCGGACGGTCGAGCAGGGTTCGGGCCCTCGTGCAGAGGCGGCGCGCGGCACGCGAAGCGCCTCCCGTCGGCGGTAGGGATTCCGCGTACCGGTTGTCACAAAGTTGTTACGAAGTCCAAGAACAGGTAGACTAGGCATCGCCGTTGCAGACCGTTGAGGGACGCGGCGACGGCGCCGTCGCTTTTCTGCGCCGGGACCTTCTTTTCTATAGGGTGGCCAGTCAACGGGACATGCCAGCAAAACGACTTACAAACAGCGCCAGCGGCGTGGGCCCGTCGAGCCGCCGGCGATCCAACGGGTAACACGGCCACGTTCCCCTCCAAGTGCTTCGACGACCGCCAGCCGGCCTGCGCCCGGCCATCACCCAATCGCCGCTAGAGCTCTCGCCGCACGGCGCGCAGCCCGAACGGGGCGCGAGCACGAGCTTTGAGAGGTACGCGCTTGCGTTCGTTCGCTCGCTCGATGTCGTGCTGGTCGTGGTTGGTGCCCCCGTGGCGATTGCGCTGGGCGCGCCCGCGCTGGGCTGCGTGATCGGCGCCGTCGCCTGGCTCGTCCAGCGTGTGCTCGCACAGCTCGACAGACGCTGGATTCGCAGCTCGGTCGAGCCCCGCACGCAGCTCGGCCTGAACCTGTTCGAGGCGTTCGGCCGGATCTGGCTGCTGGCGGGCGCGATCGTGCTGGCCGCCGTCGTGGGCGGGCGCCAGGATGGCCTTGCGGCGGCGGTGCTGATCTTCTGCGCGTACTCGGTGGCGTTCGCCACTCGCGTCCTGTCCGGACCGCAGAGCTCGCCCCGAGCCAAGGTCGAGCGATGAGCCGCGTGCGATCCTGGAGCAAGGGCAGGAAGATCCTGTACGGCATCCTGCTGGTGTATGTGCTCGGCCTGATCGGCTTCGCCGTTGCGTTCGGGATCAAGGGGCACAAAAACGAAAGCTTCAAGGTGATCGATGCCTTTCACCTCGAAACCTGGTTTCACATCGCCGGCCCGCTCGACTTCAACAAGGGCGTCCTGTATCTGCTGATTGCCACGCTGCTGACGCTCGGGATCATGCTGTACGTCGCGCGGCACATGAGCAAGCGTCCCGGCCGCCTGCAGGTCGCGGTCGAGATGGGCTACGGCCTGATGGATCAGGTCACGCGCGAGAACATGGACGCGAAGCTGGCCAAGCGCTGGTTCCCCGTCATCTTCACCCTGTTCGTGTTCATCCTCGTCTCGAACCTGATCGGCTACATCCCATTGCCGGTCGACTCACAGAACACCTTCAAGCTGTTCGGGGCCCACATCCCGTCGTTCCAGATCTACGCCTCGGTCACGAACGTCGCCGTCCCGCTGGTGCTCGCCCTCGGTGTGTTCGTCGCCTACAACGTCGAAGGAGTCCGTGTGCACGGGCCGATCGGCTACATCAAGAGCCTGATCCCGGCAGGCGTCGGGGGCGTGATGTCGGTGTTGATCTTCCCTCTGGAGATGCTCTCGAACTTCGTGCTGAGGCCGCTCTCACTGACCATCAGGCTCTGGGCAAACCTGCTCGCCGGGCATCTGCTGATCGACTTCATGGCCGGCAACCTCGCAGTGCTCCTGGGACTGCAGCTCCTCGGCTGGTTCACACTGCCGCTAGGCGTGATCATCTATCTGTTCGAGGCCGTCCTGATCGCCGGCCTGCAAGCCTTCATCTTCGCCATTCTGACGGCCATCTATCTCGGCGGAGCGACCGCCGCAAGCCACTAAGCACTCGACAAGGAGAACGATGCTGACTCACCTCATCCCTTTCATGTCCATCCACCTGGGCACGCCGTTGCTCGCGGCGGCAGAAGCGTCGAAGGAAGTCGGTGCGAACGCCGGTAAAGCGATTGCGCTCGGCGTGGGTGCCGGTGGCGGTGCCGCGGGCGCCGGCGCTGGCATCGGCATGCTGTTCGGCAAGGTGATCGAGTCGGTCACGCGCCAGCCCGAGATGCGCGACGAGATCACCTCGATCCAGTGGCTCGGCTTCGCGCTCACCGAGGCGACCTTCTTCTACGGTCTCGTGGGCGGCTTCATCGCCTTCTTCCTCTAGGCCCATGGACCCCCTCGCCATCACAACCAGCACGCCGATCGCCTCGAGCGACTCCTGGCTGATCACGCCGAACGTCGGCCTGATGATCTGGACGTTGGTCGTCTTCGCGATCTCCCTCTACATCCTCTCGAAGGCCGTCTTTCCGCGCATCCGTGTGGCCCTGGACGAACGCGCCGCGACCATCAACCAGGCGACCGAAGACGCGGAACGCAGCCGCGCGGAAGCCGACAAGCTGCTGGATGAATACCGCGAGCGCCTCAAGGAGGCGCGCGCCCAGTCCGAGGAGATCCTTCAGCGTGCCCGCCAGACCGCCGAGGCGCACGAACACGACGCGCGCGAGCGCGTGCCGGAGATCCTCGCGGAAGCGTCCAAGCGCGCCGAGCGCGAGATCGACGCTGCCACGAAACGTGCGCTCGACGACATCCGCCGTGAGGTCGCGGACCTCACGATCATGGCCACCGAGAAGGTCGTGCGCAAGACGCTCGACGACGCCGACCAGCGGCGCCTCGTGGAGGAGGCCCTTGGCGAGCTCGACCTCTCCTCGCTGTCCCCGGGGGCTCAGAACTAGTGGAGGAGCTCGCTCAGGTATATGGCCGCTCATTGTTCGAGGTGGCGCGCGAACACGGCAAACTCGACGAGCTGCGTGAGCAGCTCGGCCAGTTCGCCGACGCGCTCAGCGAGAACCGCGAGCTGGCCGTGTTCTTCTTCTCGCCCTACTTCTCCACCAAGGAGAAGCAGGACGCGCTGGTGCGCATGCTCGACGGCGCCGACCCGCTGTTCGTGAACTTCCTGAACGTGCTGATCGAGAACCACCGCATGCCGGTGATCTTCCGTATCCGCGAGGAGTACGAGCACCTCTGGGAGGAGGAGAACAGGCTGCTGCCGGTCGAGATCACCAGCGCGATCGCGCTCGACCCGGCGACCACGCAGCGACTCGGCGAGAAAATCGGAGAGCGCGCCGGAGGCCGCAAGATAACGTTGGCTGCGCGCGTGGACCCGGACATCCTCGGCGGCATCATCATCAGGGTCGGAAACTCGATCCTCGACGCCTCTATTCGCAACCGACTGGAGCAGCTGCGCAGGCAAGTTGCCCAAGGAGCCTCTTAGCATGGAGATCAACCCCGACGAGATCACGAGCATTCTGAAGAGCCGTATCGAGGGACTCGACAGCGGTACGGCCGAGTTGACCGAGGTCGGCACCGTGCTGTCGGTGGCCGACGGCATCGCGCGCGTGCACGGCGTGGAGAACTGCATGTCCTTCGAGATGCTCGAGCTCCCCCACGGCGTGACGGGCCTGGCGCTGAACCTCGAGTCCGACAACGTCGGTGCGGTGCTGTTCGGCGAGTGGGAGCAGATCTCCGAGGGTGACACCGTCAAGCGCACCGGCACGCTGCTCGAGATCCCCGTCGGCGAGCAGCTGCTCGGGCGGATGGTCGACCCGCTCGGCCGTCCTCTGGACGGCAAGGGGCCGATCTCGCTCGAGCAGACGCGCCCGGCCGAGTTCAAGGCGCCCGGCGTGGTGCAGCGCCAGCCCGTCACCCAACCGATGCAGACAGGCCTGAAGGCGATCGACGCGATGATCCCGATCGGCCGCGGTCAGCGAGAGCTCATCATCGGCGACCGCCAGACCGGCAAGACCGCGATCGCGATCGACACGATCATCAACAACAAGGACACGGGCGTGGTCTCGGTGTACGTGGCGATCGGCCAACGCATGGCAACCGTCGTCGCGCTCGCACAGACGCTCGAGGAGTACGGCGCGCTCGACAACACGATCATCGTCGCGGCGGGCGCCGACGAGGCCGCGCCGATCAAGTTCATCGCGCCCTACGCCGGCTGCGCGATGGCGGAGCACTTCCTCTACAACGGCGGCCACGCGCTGTGCGTGTACGACGACCTGACCAAGCACGCGTACGCCTACCGCCAGATGTCGCTGCTGCTGCGCCGCCCGCCGGGTCGTGAGGCCTACCCGGGAGACGTGTTCTACCTGCACTCACGCCTGCTCGAGCGCGCCGTCAAGCTCAACGACGACCTCGGCGGCGGCTCGCTGACGGCGCTGCCGATCATCGAGACGCAGGCCGGCGACGTCTCGGCCTACATCCCCACGAACGTGATCTCGATCACCGACGGACAGATCTTCCTCGAGTCGAAACTCTTCAACTCGGGTGTGCGCCCGGCGATCAACGTCGGCGTCTCCGTCTCGCGCGTCGGCGGCAACGCCCAGATCGGCCCGATGAAGAAAGTCGCCGGACGGATCAAGCTCGAGCTCTCCCAGTACCGCGACCTCGAGGCGTTTGCGCAGTTCGGCTCCGACCTCGACGCGGACACGCAGCGCACGCTGGCGCGCGGCGAGCGACTGGTGACGACGCTCAACCAGCACGAGCGCGAGCCGCTGCCGGTGCAGGATCAGGTCGTCCAGATCTATGCGGCCACGAACGGCTTCCTGGATCGCATCAACGTCGAGCGCGTCACCGAGTTCCTGCTCGAGCTGACCGAACGGATGCACGCTCAGCACGCCGCCGTGCTCGAGCGCATCGCCGGGGGCGACTGGTCGGAGGACACCCAGAAGGCCGTGCACGACGCCGTCGAGGCGTTCGCGCAGGACTTCGGCTATGACCTCGACGAGGAGGGCCAGCCGCTCGACGCCGACGCGCCCCTGGCCTCCGGTTCCACGCAGCCCTCCGCTGACGCCGGTGCGAAGTCCGACGAGCGCTCCGAGCAGGCCGAGGAGGCGACGGCGGCGGCCTAAGTCGCACGCCGAGGACACCCATGCCATCTCAGCGCGACGTCAAGAACAAGATCGCCTCGGTCAAGAACATCCAGAAGATCACGCGCGCGATGGAGATGGTCGCCGCCGCGCGTCTGCGCCGGGCCGAGCAGCGGATCGAGGCGCTGCGGCCGTACGCGGACGCGCTCGGGCGCATGACCCGCCAGGCCGCGAAGGCCGCCGGCGGCGAGGCGGAGCGGGTGCCGCTGCTGCGCGAGCACGAGACCCGGACGAACGCTGCCCTGCTGCTCGTCACGGGCGATCGCGGGCTCGCCGGCGCCTTCAACTCCCAGATCATCCGCGCCGGAGTGCGGCTCTCCGCCGAGCTCGGCGAGCAGGGGCTGCGCACGAACTGGTACGCGACCGGCCGCCGTGGTGTCTCCTCGCTCGTGTTCCGCGGCAACGAGCTCAGCGGCGCGTATACGGGATTTTCAGATCGACCCGCCTACGCGGATGCGCGCACGATCGCCGACGATGTGATCCAGTCCTACGTCGACGGGCACGTTGACCGCGTCGAGATGATCTTCAATTCATACGTCTCGCCGCTGACCCAGCACGTCACGCGCCAGACGCTGCTGCCGCTCACACACGCGGCGATCGACGGCGAGCACCCTGAAGGGCACAGGCAGGAGGGCGGGGAGCTCTCGCCCGGGCAGGCGCGCGGCTCCGCCGCCGCGGAGACCGGCGAACGCGGCTCCGTCGAGTACGAGCCCGACCCCGAGAAGATCCTCAGGCGCCTCGTGCCGGACTACATCGAGATATCGATCTACCGCGCGCTCGTGGAGTCCGCGGCGGGCTTCTTCGGGGCGCAGATGACAGCGATGCGCAGCGCATCCGACAACGCCGGCGAAATCATCACCGAGTACACGCTGCAGATGAACCGCGCCCGCCAGGCAGAGATCACGCAGGAGATCATGGAGGTAGTAGCCGGCGCCGAGGGTCTGGCATGACGCTGGGCGGCGCCATACTGCGTCCTCAGTCACTCGTGTGCGAAGCACACTTCGCTCCTTGCGTCCTTGTCTGGCTTGCCCATCGCCACGCCAAACCGGCGCTCATATCCACACGAACTTGAAACAGAATGATTAGGAGATCAGAGAGCTAATGGCAACCAGCACCACCCAAGAGGCGACTTCCGTCAACGGCGATGCGGCCGAGCGCAACGTCGGGCGCATCGAGGAGATCCAGGGCGTCGTGATCGAGGCTGTGTTCGACAAACGCCTGCCCGAGATCAACCACGCGATCACGATCGTGCGCACCGCGAGCAACAAGGAGGAGGAGGCGCCCGGCATCAGCGCAGGCTCCGAGGAGAAGCTGCTCGTGTGCGAGGTGCAGCAGCACCTCGGCGATGATCGCGTGCGCGCCGTCGCGATGGACACGACCGACGGCCTCGCGCGAGGCCTCGAGGTCGTCGACACGGGCGCCCCGATCACCGTGCCCGTGGGCGAGGCGACGCTCGGGCGCATCTTCAACCTGCTCGGCGACCCGATCGACCTCGGTGCGCCGCTGCCCGCCGACGTAGAGCGCCGCGGCATCCACCAGGAGGCGCCGGCACCGACGGATCTGACGCCGACAACCGAAATGTTCGAGACGGGCATCAAGGTCATCGACCTGCTCGCCCCGTACGCCAAGGGCGGCAAGGTCGGGCTGTTCGGCGGCGCGGGCGTCGGCAAGACGGTGCTGATCCAGGAGCTCATCCACAACCTCGCCACCGAGCACGGTGGGCTGTCCGCCTTCTGCGGCGTCGGCGAGCGCTCGCGCGAGGGCAACGACCTGTGGCTGGAGATGAAGGAGTCGGGCGTGCTCGACAAGACGATGCTCGTGTTCGGTCAGATGAACGAGCCGCCCGGTGCCCGCATGCGCGTCGCGCTGTCGGGTCTGACGATGGCCGAATACTTCCGCGACCAGGGCCAGGACGTACTGCTGTTCATCGACAACATCTTCCGCTTCGTCCAGGCCGGCTCCGAGGTCTCGGCGCTGCTGGGACGGATGCCCTCGCAGGTCGGCTACCAGCCGACGCTCGAGACGGAGATGGGTCAGCTGCAGGAGCGCATCACCTCGACCAAGCGCGGCTCGGTGACCTCGATCCAGGCGATCTACGTGCCCGCCGACGACTACACCGACCCCGCGCCCGCGTCCGTGTTCGCCCACCTGAACGCGACCACCGCGCTGTCGCGCGCGATCTCCGAAAAAGGCATCTATCCGGCGGTCGATCCGCTCGACTCCACCTCCACGATCCTCAAGGCGGACATTCTCGGCGAGGATCACTTCCGCGTTGCCAACAGCGTCAAGGAGATCCTGCAGCGCTACAAGGAGCTGCAGGACATCATCGCGATCCTCGGGATCGACGAGCTCTCCGACGAGGACAAGCTCACGGTCGCGCGCGCGCGGCGGATCGAGCGCTTCCTCTCCCAGCCGTTCTTCGTCGCCGAGCAGTTCACGGGGACGCCCGGGGCCTACGTGCCGATCGCGGAGACGATCAGGGGCTTCGAGGAGATCATCGAAGGCAAGCACGACGAGATCCCCGAGAGCGCGTTCTTCCTCAAGGGCACGATCGAGGAAGTAGTCGCTGCCGTCCGATGACCGGCGCATCTCTGTGTCCTCGGTCGCTCGTGTGCGGAGCACACTTCGCTCCCTGCGTCCTTGATCTGCTTGGTCCTCGGACGGCAGACGGCGATCTAACCAGCGAGACGGAATAAATAATGGCCCACTCAAAGTTCCCAGTCGAAGTGCTCACCCCCGAGGGGGAGGTGTTCTCCGACGAGGTCGAAATGGTCTCGACCGTCACGGTCGTGGGCTCGGTTGGGATCCTCGCGCACCACGAGCCCGTGCTCGCGACGCTCGAACCGACCGAGCTGCGGTTGTATCGCTCAGAAGGCGACATCGTCCGCTTCGCGCAGGCCGAGGGCTACCTGCAGTTCGTCGAGAATCGCGCGCTGGTACTCGTCGAGGAGGCGATTGCACCCGAGCAGATCGACCGCGCCACCTTCGAGACGAAGCTCGCAGAAGCACGTACGGCGGCTGAGCGGGCCGGGCCCGACAGCGAGGAACACGCGCGAGCGCAGCGCGATATCCGCCGTTACGAGGCCTTCCTCGCGGTTGAGCAGTAGGAGCCTGCGCGGTGATGGCCACCAGCGGCGATCACTTCAAGCGCCCCGGGTGGTTCACCAAGAACGTCTTCAACCGCGTCGTTGCATGGCTCACCCGTGCCGGCGTCAGCGTCTGGGGCTCGCGCGTACTCGAGGTCCGCGGGCGCACTTCGGGGCAAGCTCGCCGCACCCCCGTGAACCTGCTGACGGTCGAGGGCGAGCGCTACCTGGTGGCACCGCGAGGCCACACGCAATGGGTGCGCAACCTGCGCGCCAGCGGACAGGGCCGGCTGCTGCTCGGGCGGCGCAGCGAGACCTTCACGGCGGAGGAGCTCGACGATCAGGACAAGGCGCCAGTGCTGCGCGCCTACCTGAAGCGATGGAAGGCCGAGGTCGGCGTTTTCTTCGAAGGCGTGGGGCCCGATTCGAGCGACCAGGAGCTCACGCGGATCGCACCCAACCACCCCGTCTTCCGGCTGCGCACCAGCGGCGCCTGAGCGCGCCGCGCCCGCACGATCGCCTCCCGCGCCCGCACCGGCTAGCCTTCCCCGCCTCATGAGTGAGACACGCGAGCCAATCGGAGTGATCGGCACCGGCTATGTAGGGCTGGTGACGGCTGCCGGCTTCGCGGAGCTGGGCAGCGACGTTTGGTGCGTCGACATCGACGCCGCCAAGGTCGAGCGCCTGCGCCGCGGCGAGGTTCCGATCTACGAGCCCGGGCTCGAGGAGCTCCTGAGGCGCAACGCCGAGCGCCTGCACTTCTCGACCGACCTCGCCGACGCGCTCGAGCACTGCCGACTGCTGTTCGTCGCCGTCGGCACTCCACCGACCTACTCCGGCGACGCAGACCTGAGCGCAGTGCACGCCGTCGTGGACGCCGTCCCCGCCGCCGCCGGCCGGGCACTGGTGATGAAGTCGACGGTGCCCTGCGGCACCGGCGCGTCGCTGCAGCGCGTCTTCGGCGAGCAGGGCAAGCAGGGTCTGGCCTACGTCTCCTGCCCCGAGTTCCTCAAGGAGGGCTCGGCCGTACAGGACTTCCTGCACCCCGACCGGGTCGTCGTCGGCGACGACGGCGACTGGGCGGGCGACGCCGTCGTGGCGCTCTACGCGCCGCTGGACGCGCCGCTCGTACGCACCGACGTGGCGAGCGCGGAGATGGTCAAGCTCGCCTCCAACGCGTTTCTGGCGACGAAGATCTCGTTCATCAACGAGATCGCCAACGTCTGCGAGGAGACGGGCGCCGACGTGGTCGAGGTTGCGCGGGGAATGGGACTTGACGACCGCATCGGCTCCAAGTTTCTGCAGGCGGGCATCGGCTTCGGCGGCAGTTGCTTTCCCAAGGATGTCGACGCGCTCAAGCAGCTCGCGGGCAACTCCGGCTACCACTTCCAGCTGCTGACAGCGGTGATCGAGGTCAACGAGCTGCAGAAGCGCCGCGTGATCGGCAAGCTGCAGAAGCATCTCGGCGGGCTGGCCGGCAAGCGCGTGTCGCTGCTCGGCCTCGCGTTCAAGCCGAACACCGACGACATGCGTGAGGCGTCCTCGCTGGTGCTCTCGGCGCGCCTGCAGGCCGACGGGGCGATCGTCACCGCATGTGACCCCGTGGCCGAGGAGCAGGCACGGGCAATGGTCTCGGGGCTCGCGTTCGCGGACTCGCCGCTGGACGCGGTCGCAGGCGCCGACGCGGTCGTCCTCGTGACCGAGTGGCCCGAATTCGTCGAGCTCGACTGGAAGGACGTCGCCGGCGCGATGGCCGGCGAGCTCGTGGTCGACGGGCGCAACGCCCTGGATCCGGACGCGATACGCGCGGCTGGGCTCGTCTACGAGGGCATCGGACGGCGGTGAGAGCATTCAGGCGGTGATTCTGGTCGGAGGGCAGGGCACGCGCCTGCGCCCGCTGACCTCGAGGGTGCCCAAGCCGGTCGTGCAGCTCGTCGACAGGCCGTTCATCGCATTCATGCTCGAGTGGCTGAGTGCACACGGCGTCGATGACGTGATCATGTCGTGCGGCTTCCTGGCCGAGGGCATGCGCGGGGTGCTCGGCGACGGCTCGCAACTCGGTATCCGCCTGCGCTTCGTCGAGGAGCCCGAGCCGCGCGGCACCGCCGGCGCGCTGAAGCTCGCCGAGCCGATGCTCGACGAGAGCTTCCTGATGCTCAACGGCGACGTTCTCACCGACATCGATCTCACCGCCCAGATCGCACAGCACCGGGCCAGCGGGGCGCGCGCGACGCTCGCGCTTGTAGCGGTGCCGGACCCGAGCGCGTACGGCCTGGTGATCCTCGCGCAGGACCGCTCGGTGGCGGAGTTCATCGAGAAGCCGAGCTCGGACGTCGCGGGCGAGAAGCTGATCAGCGCCGGTGCGTACGTGCTGCAGCGCGACATCCTCGAGCTCGTGCCGCCCGATCGAAACGTCTCGATCGAGCGCGAGGTGTGGCCGTTGCTCGTCGGCAACGGGCTGTACGGCTTTCCCTCCGACGGCTACTGGCTCGATATCGGTACGCCGGCGCGCTACCTGCAGGGAACCTTCGACATCATCGAGGGCAACGTCGAGACCGCGGTGTCCGAGCGCTTGGGGAGCGATTGGCTCGTGGTCGAGGACGGCGCCGAGGTGCGCGGCCGGGTGATCCCGCCGGCGGTGCTCGAGCGCGGCGTGCGGGTTGCCGAGGGCGCTCACGTCGGCAGCCTGGTCGTCCTAGCCGAGCACGTCTCGGTCGGCGCCGGCGCGACGGTCGAGCGTTCGGTTGTCCTGCAAGGGGCCGAAATCGGCGAGGGCTGCGAACTGCGCGATTGCATCGTCGCCGCCGGCTGCAGCGTCGGCGCGGGGTCGAAGATCACCGGCGGCGCGGTGCTCGGCGAGGACGTGCGGATCGGGGCTGACAACGTGATCACCCGCGGGGCGCGTATCTTCCCTGGTGTGGAGCTGCCCGATCACGCGATCGAGTTCTAGGTGCTCGGGCTCCCGAGAAGACCATGACGAACCCACATCTCAACGATCGACGGCCATCACCACCCGAGCACGACACGAGGAGAGCAGCAGATGAGTGACGGCGGCGCGACCGCGACACCTACCGCGGAGGAGCTCTCGCGCGAGAGCATCGCCCGCATCGACCCCTCCGACCAGCTTGGCGACGTGCTGGCGCTGCCCGAGCACCTGCGCGACGCGCTGTGGCGCGTGGAGTCAGCGATCATGCAGGATTGGGACACGACGGCGGGGCTCGTCGTCGCAGGCATGGGCGGTTCGGCGATCGGCGGCGCGCTGGCGCGGGCCGCGATGGGCGATCACGCTTCGCGGCCGATCTTCATCACGCGCGCGTACGGGCTGCCGCCGTGGACGACGCCCGACACGATGGTGCTGTGCGCGAGCTACTCCGGCGAGACCGAGGAGACGCTCGCCTGCTACGAGTCGGCCGGTGCGCTGGGCGCCAAGCGCACGGTCGTGACCACGGGCGGTCGCCTCGCCGAGATGGCGCGCGCGGACGGGGTGCCCGTGATCCCGCTGCCCAGCGGCTTTCAGCCGCGCGCCGCGGTCGCGTACATGATCGTCGCGTCGCTCGAGGTCGCCGCGCTGTGCGGCGCGGGTCCGCGGCTGACATCGGAGATCGACGTCGCGGCGTCGCACATCGAGCACCTCGTCGCCGAGTGGGGCCCCGACGCGCCCGAGGACTCGCTCGCAAAGACCGTCGCGCGCGGGCTCACGGGTACGACGCCGGTGATCGCCGGCGCGGGCCTCACCAACCCGATCGCCTACCGCTGGAAGACGCAGATCAACGAGAACGCAAAGCAGCCCGCCTTCTCGAACGAACTACCCGAGCTCGACCACAATGAAATCGTCGGCTGGGAGGGAGCGCCCGAGCTCGGCCGCTTCTCGGCGGTGTTCCTCGACGACTCCGACGCTCACCCCCGCGTCAAGGAGCGCATGGCGCTCACCGAGCGGCTGATCGCCGGCAACGCCGCCGCGAGCTTCCGTCTGGAGACGCGCGGTGAGACGGCGATCGAGCGCGTGATCTCGCTGGTGCTGCTCGGCGACCTCGTGTCGATCTACCTGGCGGCGCTGCGAGGAGTCGACCCCGGACCTGTGAAGATCCTCGACGAGCTCAAGGCCGCGCTCGCCGTGCGCTAGGACGCTTCCCGGCCGGGAGCGTGTGCTACCTTGCGGAGCGGCCGAGGAGCGCTGCGACGGGCTGTAATCCGCCACGCTCGGCCCGTTCTCTCTGCAGCAAGGGCGCTCACCTGACCCGACAGGAGGCTTCGTCATGTCAGCAATGACCCCCACAGCAGCGCCCGCCACCGGCACCGACTTCAGGGTGGCCGACCTATCCCTCGCCGAGTTCGGCCGCAAGGAGATCACGCTCGCCGAGCACGAGATGCCGGGCCTGATGGCGATCCGCGCCGAGTACGCCGACGCGCAGCCGCTGCGCGGCGCCCGCATCACCGGCTCACTGCACATGACGATCCAGACCGCCGTGCTGATCGAGACGCTGACGGCGCTCGGCGCCGAGGTCCGCTGGTGCAGCTGCAACATCTTCTCCACGCAGGATCACGCCGCGGCCGCGGTCGCTGTCGGTCCCGAGGGCACGGTCGCGGACCCGCGCGGCGTGCCGGTGTACGCCTGGAAGGGCGAGACGCTCGAGGAGTACTGGTGGTGCACCGAGCAGGTGCTCAACTGGCCACAGGCAAGGGTGGGCGGGGACTCAGATCAACCCGGGCCGAACATGATCCTGGACGACGGCGGCGACGCGACGCTGCTCGTGCACAAGGGCACGGAGTACGAGAAGGCGGGCGCTGTGCCGGCGCCGACGGAAGCCGACTCCGAGGAGTACCAGGTGATCCTGTCGGTGCTGTCGCGCTCGTTGGGCGAGGACCCGCAACGCTGGACACGCATCGGTGAGGGCATCAAAGGCGTCACCGAGGAGACGACCACGGGCGTGCACCGGCTCTACCAGATGGTGCAGGACGGCGAACTGCTGTTCCCCGCGATCAACGTCAACGACTCGGTTACCAAGTCCAAGTTCGACAACCTCTACGGCTGCAGGCACTCGCTGATCGACGGCATCAACCGCGCGACCGACGTGATGATCGGCGGCAAGGTGGCCGTCGTGTGCGGCTTCGGCGACGTCGGCAAGGGCTGCGCGGAATCGCTGCGCGGCCAGGGCGCGCGCGTGGTGATAACCGAGATCGACCCGATCTGCGCGCTGCAGGCGGCGATGCAGGGCTACGAGGTCAAGACGCTCGAGGACGTCGTCGACAACGCCGACATCTTCATCACCACCACCGGCAACAAGGACATCATCACCGCGCAGGACATGGCGCGCATGAAGCACCAGGCGATCGTCGGCAACATCGGCCACTTCGACAACGAGATCGACATCGCCGGCCTGACCAAGGTTCCGGGGATCGAGCGGGTGAACATCAAGCCGCAGGTCGACAAGTGGGTGTTCCCCGACGGCCACGCGATCCTGATGCTCTCCGAGGGGCGCCTGCTGAACCTCGGCAACGCAACCGGTCATCCGAGCTTCGTGATGAGCAACTCGTTCTCCAACCAGACGATCGCCCAGATCGAGCTGTTCACCAAGAACGACGAGTACGAGAAGCGCGTGTACGTGCTGCCCAAGCACCTCGACGAGAAGGTCGCCCGCCTGCATCTGGGCGCCCTCGGCGTGAAGCTCACGACCCTCACACCCGAGCAGGCCGCGTACATCGGTGTGCCCGTGGACGGCCCATACAAGCCGGACCACTACCGCTACTAGCCGCGATGAGAGCGATGGTCCTGGCGGCAGGTCTTGGCACGCGCCTGCGGCCGCTGACGTACGAGATCACCAAGCCGATGGTGCCGGTGCTCGACCGGCCGGTGATGGAGCACATCGTCGAGCTGCTCGAGCGTCACGGCTTCGACGAGGTGATCGCCAACCTGCACTACTTCCCTGACTCGATCCGCGAGTACTTCGGCGAGCGGCTGAGCTACCGCTATGAGGAGGAGCTGCTGGGGACTGCCGGCGGCGTGCGGGGCTGCGCGGACTTCTTCGGCGACGAGCCCTTCGTGGTGATCTCCGGCGATGCGCTGACGGACATCGACCTCGGCGCGTTCGTCGCCAGGCACCGTCAGGGCGGCGGGATCGCCACGCTTGCGGTCAAGCAGGTGCCGGACACACGCGAGTACGGCGTGGTGCTGCACGACCGTGATGGCCGGATAACTGGCTTCCAGGAGAAGCCGGCCCCCGAGGAGGCGCTGTCGGATCTCGGCAACTGCGGCATCTACATGTTCGAGCCGCGGATCTTTGACTACTTCCCGGCGCGGCCGTTCGTCGACTGGGCACAGGACGTGTTCCCGGTGCTGCTCGAGAACGACGTGCCGTTCTACATCCACGAGCTGCGCGAGTACTGGAACGACGTCGGTTCGCTGAGCGAGCTGCGGCAGGGCACGGTGGACGCGCTGCGCGGCGAGCTGCACCTGCAGATCGACGGCGAGGAGGTGAGCCCGGGCGTGCTCGTCGCCGGCGGCGCGTCGCCGCTGAGAGCGGACACCGAGCTCGACGGTCGGGCGTGGATCGGGCGCGACGTGCAGATCGGCGAGGGGGTGCGTCTGATGGGTCCGATCGTGCTCGGCGACGGCGCGCGCGTCGGAGACCGCGCGCAGCTGCGCGGCTGCATCGTCTTCCCCGGAACCGAGATCGCGCCAGAGTCGATCCTGATCGACGCGATCGCGGGGCACAGCGGCATCCTGCAGAGCCTGCGCCGGCGCGGCTGAACGCTCACCGGGCCCGACCGGCACGCTTGGCAATCGGCACGCCGGGGCTTAACGCGAAAGGGCCCGCCGCAGCGAGCCCCTTCACGGAAAGTGAGACTATGACAAGAGTCATCATAGCACGTTCAGAAGGCGTGGTCAACTATCGACTGCTCGCAACCTGCGGCGAACTGCACGTGCTCGACGTTGTGTGCGGTGACGCACCAAGTGCGTAGGACTTTGCTTGGAGGCTTCGGTGAGGCTCACGTCCGGCGCCGGCGGGCATTCCGTCCAGCTCCATTTACATCCGCCGTCCACGGGCGTAGCATCGGAAACACGAAAAGGAGTTCCCGACCGAAGGAGCCTGTGATGCAGATCGACATCAAGGGTCGCAACGTCCCGGTCACCGACGAGCTTCGCATGCATGCTGAGCGCCGTCTGGGGAAGGTCGCGCGACAGGTTTCGGACCTCGCTCGCCTGGAGATCGAGATCTTCAGGGAGCGCAATCCGCGCGTCAGCGACAAGGACGTGGCCGAGTGCACGCTGTATTTGAAGGGCGTGACGCTGCGCGCACGGGATGCCTCGCCCGAGATGCTGCACTCGCTGAACCTCGTCGTCGACGAGCTGGCCCGTCAGGTCAAGCGTCATCGCGACAAACTGCGCCACCGTCGGGAGGCTCACGCCGCGTCGGCGCGCGTCGCCGCGGCAGCGCAGCGCGGGCTGTCGCTGCCCTCGGTCTAGCGCCCGCGCGTCTGGGGCTATCCTTGGCGCATGCCATCCCTGCTGGATCGTGCGCTGAACGTCGGCGAGGCGAAGAAGCGCAAGGAATATGAGAAGCGCGTCGCCCTGATCGGCGCGTTCGAGGGCGAGCTCGAGCACGACAGCGACGCAGAGCTGCGCGAGCGGATGGATGAGCTGCGGGCGCGCGCAAGCGAGGGCGGCCGATCGACGACGGTCGCCCAGCTCGATGCGCTGCTGCCGGAGTGCTTCGCGATCGTGCGCGAGACCGGCAAGCGCACCATGGGCATGCGCCACTTCGACGTCCAGCTGATCGGCGGCATGGCGCTGCACGAGGGCCAGATCGCAGAGATGAAGACCGGCGAGGGCAAGACGCTGACGGCGACGCTCGCGGTCGTGCTGAACTCGCTCGCGGTGCATGACGCCGCCCCCGACGCGCCGGATGACGCGCCGCGCGAGCGCAAGGGCGTGCACGTGGTCACCGTCAACGACTACCTGGCACGCCGCGACGCGGAATGGATGAGCCCGATCTACGATGCGCTGGGCGTGTCGGTCGGCGTGCTGCAGAACATGCAGGACTACGAGGAGAAGCACCGCGCCTACGCGTGCGACGTCGTCTACGGCACGAACTCGGAGTTCGGCTTCGACTACCTGCGCGACAACATGGCCAAGGACCTCGCCGAAAAGGTCCAGCGCGGACACCACTTCGCGATCGTGGACGAGGTCGACAACATCCTCATCGACGAGGCGCGTACGCCGCTGATCATCTCCGGCGCGCCCGAACAGGCGGCCGATCTGTACGTCAAGTTCGCACGCCTGGCGCCGCAGATGAAGATGGGGGAGACCCCCGAAGGCATGGACCCACGTACCAAGAAGCAGTTCGTCGCGGACTTCGACTTCGAGATCGACGAGAAGCAGAAGACGGTCGCGATCACCGAGCAGGGCGTCGCCAAGGCGGAGCGCTTCCTCGGCATCGACCATCTCTACCGCGCGGAGAACGGCCATCTCGTCAACCACCTGATCCAGGCGCTACGGGCTCAGGCGCTCTACAAGAAGGACGTCGACTACGCCGTGATCGAGGGCGAGGTCAAGATCATCGACGAGTTCACGGGGCGCATCCTCGACGGCCGGCGCTGGTCGGAGGGCCTGCACCAGGCGGTCGAGGCGAAGGAGGGCGTGTCCGTCCAGGAGGAGAACCAGACCCTCGCGACGATCACCTACCAGAACTACTTCCGCCTGTACGACAAGCTCGCGGGCATGACCGGCACGGCGCTGACGGAGGCCACCGAGTTCATGAAGATCTACAAGCTGCCGGTGGTGCAGATCCCGACGAACATGGCGATGGTGCGTGAGGACCGAAACGATCAGGTCTACAAGACCAAGGAGGGCAAGTGGAACGCGGTCGTCAAAGAGATCGCCGCACGCCACGAGAACGGCCAGCCGGTGCTGGTCGGGACGATCTCGGTCGAGGTCTCAGAACTGCTCGGCGATCGGCTGATCAAGCGCGGGATCAAGCACACGGTGCTGAACGCCAAGCCCGAGCACGCGGCGCGTGAGGCCGAGATCGTGGCCGAGGCGGGGCACCCCGGCGCGGTGACGATCGCCACGAACATGGCCGGGCGCGGCGTCGACATCAAGCTCGGCGGCAACCCGGAGCACATGGCGGCGCTGCAGCTCGCGCGTGAGGGCGTCGAGCCGGCCGACGCGGAGGACTATGAGCGGCGCATGAAGGAGATCCTGCCGGAGGTCGAGCGCAAGCTCGCGGAGAGCCGCGCCGACGTCATGGCCGCCGGCGGCCTTTTCATCTGCGGCACCGAGCGCCACGAGTCCAGGCGCATCGACAACCAGCTGCGCGGGCGCTCCGGGCGTCAGGGCGACCCCGGCGAATCGCGCTTCTTCCTGTCCGCCGAGGATGACCTCGTGAGGCTGTTCGCCGGTGACCGCATCTACCGGATCCTCGACAAACTCGGCGGCGTCGACGAGGAGGGCAACGAGGAGCCGATCGAGGCGGGAATGCTCTCCAAACAGATCGAGAAAGCCCAGAAGAAGGTCGAGGAGCAGAACTTCCTGATCCGCAAACGCGTGCTCGATTACGACGACGTCATGAACGAGCAGCGCCGCGTGATCTACAAATACCGCGACGAGGTGCTCGACGGCAAGAGCATCGGCGAGGAGGCTCGCGAGGAGGTCGCGAAGGTCGTCGAACGCACGATCGACCAGTACACGCCCGGCGACTTCTACGAGGACTGGGACGTGGACGGCCTGTTCACCGCACTCGGCCAGCTGTTCCCGGTGGAGCTCGCCGGCCAGGAGATCGACCGCGAGGCGGTCGATCGCAACGCCCTGACCGAGAGCATCATCGAGGAGGCGCTCGATCGCTACAACGCACGCGAAGAGTCCCTCGGGCAGGAGCTGATGGAAGCGCTCGAGCGCTTCCTGCTGCTGCAGATCATCGACGAACGCTGGCGCGAGCACCTGTTCGACATGGACTATCTGCGCGAGGGCATCCACCTGCGGGGCTTCGCGCAGATCGACCCGCTGGTGGCCTACAAGAACGAGGCGTTTACGCTGTTCGGCGACCTGATGAACAGCGTCTGGTCGGACTACGCGCGCATGATCTTCAACGTCCAGGTCAACGTCGAGGGCGAGAACGGCGGCGCCGGCGCGGCGCCGATCGCGCCGTTCTCCGCGGCCGGCAACTCCACGCGCGCCGGGCGCGTGTCCTACTCCGGCGGCCACAGCGCCGCCGGCTCGGGCGCGCTCGCCGCCGCAGCTGCTGCCGCGGGGCTCGGCACCGGAGGCGTCGCAGAGGCCGCCTTCGGCGAGAACGGTCAGGAGCTGGAAGCGCTGCCGGTGGTCGAGCAGCGCGTGCTCGACGACGAGCATCAGGTGGGGCGCAACGACCCGTGCTGGTGCGGGTCGGGCAAGAAGTTCAAGAAGTGCCACGGCGCCTAGACGGCCGTGGACGCGGCGCGGAGCGTTGTCCTCGGTCGCTCGCGTGCGAAAGCACGCCACGCTCCCTGCGTCCTAGCTCCGCTTGGTCCACGACCGTCTAGGCGGCCTATGACCGATTCTCGCGCGATGTTGTTGTGACGGGAACCCCCTGGGACGCGCGCACGTATGACCGCTCGAGCGAGCCGCAGCAGGCGTGGGCTGCCGATGTGCTCGCGCGGTTGGAGGGCATAGCGCCGGACGCGACGGTGCTCGACGTCGGCTGCGGCACCGGGCGCGTCACTGAGCAGCTGCTGGCGCTCGTGCCGAGTGGCCGTGTGCTGGCGCTCGACGCCTCCGCGGACATGGTCGAGCTCGCGCGCAGACGGCTGGGCGGGCGCGCGCAGGTGTGGTTCCAGGACGCGCTCGAGCTTGACCTGGACGAGCCTGTCGACGCGATCGTGTCAACGGCCGCGTTGCATTGGGTGCCCGACCACGATCGTCTCTGGATGCGGCTGGCGGGCGCGCTGCGACCGGGCGGAGTGCTCGAGATCCAGTGCGGGGGAGAGGGCAACATCGACGGCGTGCGCGAGGTCATCGACGCGGTCGCGCGCGACCGGGCTCCCGAGCTGCTCGGGTGGTCACCGTGGGTGTTCGCCGGTCCGCGCGAAACCGAGCAACGGCTGCGCGACGCCGGGTTCACGGCGATCCGCTGCTGGGTTGCGGAGCGTCCCACGTATCCGCAGGACGTGGACGCGTTCGTGCGCACGTCGATCCTCGCGGCGCACCTCGAGCGCCTGCCCGTAGAGCGCCGGGAGCCGTTTGCGGCGGCGGTCGTCGCGGGTGTGCGGCTGCCGCTGGACTATGTGCGCCTGAACGTCTCGGCCGTGCGAGGACGGTTTTGAGGGGGCTGTGATCGGGGAGAGCGACCGCAGCAGACCAGGTCTGACCAGGTCTGATAAGATGCTCGTCATGGCAGAGGCACACACGCCAGCGTCCGCCGTGACGGTCACGGAGGCAAAAGCACAGCTATCGAGTCTCGTCGAGCGCGTGAGTCGCGGCGAGGAGATAGTGATCCGGCGCGGCCGGACGCCCGTCGCGAAGCTCACCGCCTACGTGCCGACTCGCAAACGGCGCGTTCCCGGAGATCTGGACGGGCAGATCTGGATGAGCGATGACTTCGACGAGCCCGACGAGGAGCTGGAGCGACTGTTCGGCACGCGCGAGTGACGGGCCTGCTGCTCGACACCCATGTCCTGCTGTGGTGGAGGGGCGAACACACGCGGATCGGCGCGAGCGTGCACGAGACGATCGCCGATCCCGACACTGCGGTGTTCTTCAGCTCCGCATCGATCTGGGAGATGGCGATCAAGCAGGCGTCGGGCAAGTTGAGGATGCCGGCGAACCTGCTCGAAACGATGGCGGAGCGTGGCTTCTCGGAGCTGCCGGTGCGCTCGACCGACGCCCTGCACGCCGGCGCGCTGCCGCCACACCACGCTGACCCCTTCGACCGCATGCTGATCGCCCAGGCGCAGAGCGAGGGCCTCACGCTGGTGACGAGCGACACCCGGATCGCCGCCTATGACGTGCCGATCCTGTGGTGAAGCGAGCAGCAGTCCGTCGGGGACGTGTTCGAAGGGAAGACCCGTGAGCCGCGCGCTGCTAGCGTGAGCACATGGCCACAGCTGCCCCCAGCGAGTCCACCCCCCAGCGCTTGGCTGCAATCCGTGAGCAGATGAAACTGCTCTCGGATTATCTTTGACCCGGCCGGGCTGGCCGAGCGCGTGGCGGCGCTCGAGGGCGAGATGGGAGCCACGGGTTTCTGGGATGACTCCGAGCGTGCGGCGACGGTGTCGGCGGAGCACGCGCGCGCGTCGCGGCGACTGGAGATGTTCGCCGCGCTGCAGGCCGACGTAGCGGACCTCGACGGACTGGCCGAGATGGCCGCCGAGGATGCGTCGCTGGAAGGCGAGGTCGACGAGCAGATCGCGTCGGTCGAGGAGCGCCTGGCCGAGCTCGAGGAGCAGCGGCTGTTCTCCGGACGCTATGACTCCGGCGATGCGCTCGTGACCGTGAACGCCGGTGCAGGCGGGACCGACGCACAGGACTGGGCCGAGATGGTGCTGCGGATGCTGATGCGCTGGGCTGAGCGCCGCGGCTTTGAGGTGGAGCTGTTGGAGGCGAGCGCCGGCGAGGAAGCTGGGATCAAGTCGGCGACTTTCAGGGCCTCGGGCGAGAACGCCTACGGATTGTTCGGCGCTGAGAGCGGTGTGCACCGGCTCGTGCGCCTGTCGCCGTTCGACTCTGCCCACCGCCGCCACACGGGCTTCGCGGGCGTCGAGGTGGCGCCGGTCGTCAAGGACACCGGCGAGATCGAGATCAACGACGACGATCTGCAGGTCGACACCTACCGCGCCTCGGGCGCGGGCGGGCAGCACGTCAACAAGACCGACTCCGCGGTGCGCATCACCCACCGTCCGAGCGGCATCGTCGTGCAGTGCCAGAACGAGCGCTCGCAGTCGTCCAACCGCGCGACCGCGATGGCGATGCTACGCGCGAAGCTGCTCGAGCGCAGGGAGCGCGAACGCCAGGAAGAGATCGCGCGTGAGAAGGGCGACGCGCAGGACGTCAACTTCGGCTCGCAGATCCGCTCATACGTGCTGCACCCGTACACGCTCGTCAAGGACACACGCACCGGATACGAGATGGGCGACGTCCAGCGAGTGTTGGACGGCGATCTAGATGGATTCGTGCGTGCGTACCTGCTATCGAGCGCAGCCGCGAAGAACTAGCGCGCGACTGTCCTGCCCGCGCGCCGAGCGCAGCGCTCCGACGAGGCGCCCCGACGCGCTAAGGCGCGCCGTGGCGTGCGAAGCTCAGCGCGCTGCCTGGATCTGGTCGCGCTCGGCGAGCCGGTTGCGGCGGCGCAGCTGGGCCTCTGACTCGCGGCGACGCTCCTGCTCGGTCGTGGCGAGCAGCGGCGGCACCGGTTGCGGGTGGCCATGCTCGTCGACGGCGACCATCGTCATGTATGCGCTGTTGCTGTGCCGGCGCACGCCTGTGCGCGGGTTTTCGGTGTCGACGCGCACGCCCACCTCCATCGAGGTGTGCCAGACGGCGTTGACGCTCGCCTGGAAGGTGACGAGTTCGCCGACGTGGATCGGGACCAGGAAGGTCATTCGATCCATGCTCGCGGTGACGACCCTGGCGCGAGAGTGCTTGACGGCAGCCAGGCCGCCGGCCTCGTCGCACAGCTTCATGACCGTGCCGCCGTGGACGAAGCCGGCGCCGTTGGCGTCCAGCGGCCCCATCCAGTGGGCGAGCGTGACGTCGGAGTCTGCGGCAGGGCGCGCGTCCATCTCCATGATCCTATGCTGATGCGCAGTGAGCTCCACCCTGGATGCCGACACGGCCGCGCTGGTGCGTGCGGCGCTCGAGGAGGACGTCGGCACGGGCGACGTCACGACGCTCGCGACGGTGGACGTCGACGCGCACGCGGTCGCGCTGATCACCCAGAAGGCGCCCGGCGTGATCTACGGCTTGGACGCCGCTGAAGCGGTATTCGCACAGCTGGACCGCGACGCGCGCTTCGAGCGGCTCGTCGAGGAGGGTGTGTGGCGCGAGCAGGGGGGAGCGGTGCTGTCGATCTCGGGCAATGCCCGTGCGCTGCTCACGGGGGAGCGCACCGCGCTGAACTTCCTTGCGCACCTCTCCGGCGTGGCGACGCTTGCCGCGCGTGCCGCGCGCGAGGTGCAGGGCACCGGGGCGAAGGTGCTGGACACGCGCAAGACGACGCCGGGGCTGCGCGCACTCGAGAAGGCCGCCGTGGCGGCCGGCGGCGCGAGCAACCACCGTGCAGGCCTATACGACGCGATCCTGATCAAGGAGAACCACATCGCCGCCGCCGGCGGCATTGCTGAGGCGATCGAGCGGGCACGCGAGCTGGCGCCCGAGCTGGCGGGCACGCTCGAGGTCGAGGTTCGCGACGAGCGCGAGATCGAGCAGGCGCTCGCCGCCGGCGCGCCGCGCCTGCTGCTGGACAACATGGACGAGGCGCGCCTGCGCGCAGCCGTGGAGCAGGTGGCCGGCAGGGCCGAGCTCGAGGCGAGCGGTGGTGTGACCCTGCAGACGCTGCGGGCGCTCGCGCACACGGGGATAGAATGGATCTCGATGGGGGCGCTGACCCATTCCGCGCCGGCCCTCGATCTGTCACTTATCATCGACGCCCAGCCATGAACCTGCCGATGGCCCCAACCGCCCTGCCGATGGCTCCCAGCCAGCAAGCCGCCGGCGCGTTGTCCGAGTCCGAGATCGTCGAGTTGCAGGCCGAGGTCCGCGCCCTCGCCGCCGAGCGTCGCGCGGTGATCCTCGCGCACAACTACCAGGTCCCGGAGGTGCAGGACGTCGCCGACTACGTCGGCGACTCGCTCGGGCTTTCGCGCAGAGCCGCGGCGGCGGTGGACGCGGAGACGATCGTGTTCTGCGGCGTGCACTTCATGGCCGAGACCGCGTCGATCCTGTGCCCCGAGAAGACCGTTCTGATCCCCGACCTCGACGCCGGCTGCTCGCTCGCGGAGTCGATCGACTTCGACCAGCTGGCGGCATGGAAGGCCGAGTACCCCAAGGGCGTGGTGGTGATGTACGTGAACACCACCGCCGAGGTCAAGGCGCTGACCGACTACTGCTGCACGTCGGCCAACGCCGTCGATGTCGTGCGCCACATCTACGACACGCACGGCCCTGACACAGAGATCCTGTTCGGTCCGGACATGTGGCTGGGGGCGTACGTCGAGAAGGAGCTCGGCCGGCGCATGCACGTGTGGGACGGCGAGTGCCACGTGCACGCCGGCATCCGACCCGCCGACATCGAGGCGACGCGCGCCGCGCATCCAGGCGCGGACTTCCTGATCCACCCCGAGTGCGGGTGCACGACCAGCGTCATGGAGTACGTGGCCGCGGGCGATGTATCCGCCGAGGGCGTGCACATGCTTTCAACGGGCGGGATGCTCGAGTACGCAGCGCACGCCGAGCACGAAGCGCGCGAGCACTTCGGTACGGATGGGGTCGGGACGGGCGCGCGCCGCGAGGTGGTCGTCGCCACGGAGACCGGCATGCTCCACCCGCTGCGCATGGCTGCTCCGGACGTCGAGTTCATTCCCGGTAACGCAGAGGCGTCGTGCGTATACATGAAGATGATCACGCTGCCGAAGCTGCGTGACGCGCTGCGCGACATGCAGTTCGAGGTGCGCGTCCCGGAGGCCGTCGCGGTGCGGGCGCGCGTGCCGATCGACCGGATGGTCGCGATCGGATGAGCCGCGTCGCCCCGGCGCTCGCTGCGCGCCATCCGGGCTGGGAGACCTGCAGCTGATGGGAGTGGCGGTCGTCACGGGCTCCGGCGGGCTCATCGGCGCGGAGTCTGTCCGCTTCTTTGCCGAGCAGGGGCTTGACGTGATCGGCGTCGAGAACGACATGCGCTCGCACTTCTTCGGCGCCGAGGCTTCGACCACGCCGACTTCCGAGCGCCTCGCGCAGGAGGTCGAGAGCTTTCGCTGGGAGCAGCTCGACATCCGCGACGCCGACGGCCTCGACCGGCTGTTCTCCCGGCACGCGCGGCACATCGAGCTGGTGGTACACGCCGCGGCGCAGCCCTCGCACGACTGGGCCGCATTGGATCCTCAGACCGACTTCGCAATCAACGCCAACGGCACGCTGAACCTGCTGCAGGCGACGCGGGCGCACGCCCCTGACGCCACGTTCATCTTCACCTCGACGAACAAGGTGTACGGCGATCGCCCGAACAACCTGGCGCTGCAGGAGCTCGCCACGCGCCTGGAGCTTCCCGAGTCTCACCACTGGTACGGCGGGATCGGCACGGACATGTCGATCGACCTCACGACGCACTCGCTGTTCGGCGTCTCCAAGGCGGCGGCTGACCTGCTGGTGCAGGAGTACGGTCGCTATTTCGACATGCCCACGGTGTGCTTTCGCGGAGGCTGCCTGACCGGTCCGCAGCACGCCGGGGCGCAGTTGCACGGCTTTCTCGCGTACCTCATGAAATGCACCGTCACCGGCGAGCCGTACACGATCTTCGGCTACGGCGGAAAGCAGGTGCGCGACAACATCCACTCACACGACGTCGTCCGCGCGTTCGCGGCGTTTCACGCCGCTCCTCGCGCGGCGGCCGTCTACAACCTGGGGGGCGGCCGCGAGTCGAACGTGTCGATGCTCGAGGCGATCGAGCTGTGCCAGAAGATCACAGGACGTGAGCTCGACTACACGCTCTCCGACACGGCGCGGATCGGCGACCATCGCTGGTGGATCAGCGACGTCGATGCCTTCATGGCGGATTACGGCGAGTGGCGTCTGACCTACAGCATCGAGGGCGTCCTGCGCGACATCTACGAGTGCAACGTCGAGCGCTGGACTCTGGCAGCGCAGCGCTGATCGTGCGCTCGCTCGCGGCGCCGTGATCGGGTACCGTGACTGCCAGCGATTTCTTGGCCGCCGTGGGCGACGGCAGAACATTCAAAGGGGGGTGCAGCCATGGCATCAGCCGAAAACGATCTGACCGGGATTCGCGTCGCTGACTTGGAGAACTTCCAAGCCGGGCCGCCTCACGAGCTCTTCCGCCGCCTGCGCTCGGAGTGCCCGGTTCACTGGTCGGATGGGATCACCGACTACCCCGACGAAGACGGCTTCTGGTCGGTGACCACGGCCGAGGACGTGCATGAGGTCAGCCGCGACTGGCAGACGTTCTCCTCGGAGATCGGTGGCTTCACGGCGCTGAAGGAAGCCGGCCTGTCGCTGGAGATGCAGCAGGCGATGTTCATCGGCATGGACCCGCCGAAGCACGACCGTCTGAAGGCGCTCTTCCAGCGGGGCTTCACGCCGAAGCGCATCGCCGAGCACGAGGATGCGATCCGGGCGATCACCGTCGGCGTGCTCGATCGTCTGGAGGGCCCGCCCGCGCGCGAGACGTGCGACCTGGTCAACGACGTCGCGCAGCCGGTGGTCTCACGCGTGATCGGCAGCTTCATGGGCCTCTCACCCGAGGACGACGCGGTGTGGGCGCGGCTGATGAACGCGATCGTGGGTGCGGAAGACCCGGACGCCACGGCCAGCGTGATGGAGAAGGAGGTGCCGGAAGTGTTCGCGCGCTGCGGCGCGCTGATCGCCGACCGGCGCGAGACGCCGACCGATGACCTCACGAGCGTGCTCGTGCACGCCGAGCTCGACGGCGAGCGCCTCGAGGACCACGAGATCGTGATGGGCTTCCTGCTGCTGATGGCCGCCGGGAACGACAGCACGAAGGCGACCTACTGCAGCGGCATGCGCGCGCTGATGGAGGACCGCGAGCAGCTGCGCGAGGTCGTGGAGGACCCGTCGCTGGTTCCAGGTGTCGTCGAGGAGTCGTTGCGGATGTTCCCCGCGTTCGCCCACTTCGCGCGTACGGCCACGCGCGACACGGAGCTTGGCGGCAAGCCGATCCGCGCGGGCGAGCGGCTCGTGATGTGGTACCCCTCGTCCAACCGCGATGAGTCTCGCTTCGAGGACCCCGATCGCTTCGACATCAGACGCGACCCCGAACACCAGGCGTTCGGTGCCGGAGGCCGCCACTTCTGTCTCGGCACCGCGCTCGCCCGCTTGGAGCTGCAGATCCTGATCGAGGAGACGCTCGCGCGCTTCCCCTCGATCGCGATCGCCGGCCCTCCGAGCTACGTCGAGTCGCCGTTCGCCAACCAGCTCAAGACGTTGCCGGTCCGGCTCGCCGCCTGACCGGCCGCGCAAGGCTTCAGTGGCTCACGGTCCCGCCCTCCCCAGCGGGGGGCGTGCCCGCGCGTGCGACGCATCGAGCCCGGGATTACGGTCTGCCTGCATCTGTGCGATACTTAAGTCAATGCTTAAGCATTATCAGCCGGTCGAGGCCGAGGGCGAAGTGGACCTTCTGTTCCATGCGCTCGCCGACTCCAGCCGTCGCGCGATGGTCGACCGCCTGATCCACGGACCGGCGTCGGTCAGCGAGCTCGCGCGCCCGCTGGAGATGTCGCTGCCGGCTGTGGTCCAGCATCTGCACGTGCTCGAGGCCAGCGGCCTGGTGCGCTCGCAGAAGCTCGGGCGGGTGCGCACCTGCACCGTCGAGCCGGCCGCGCTGCGAACCGCGGAGCGCTGGATCGCCGAGCGGCGCACCTTCTGGGAGCAGAGCCTCGACCGCCTCGGCGAGTACCTCGCCGCGGACCATGAACCAGCACAAAAAAGGAGCGAGCAATGAGCGACACCGACCAGGCCGCCGTCGAGCGGTCAACTACACAGTCCACGTTCGTGATCGAGCGAACCTACGACGCCTCGCCGCAGCGCGTGTTCGACGCGTGGGCCGACCCTGTCGCCAAGGCGCAGTGGTTCGGGCCGCCTGAGAAGCCCGACTACTCACTCGACTTCCGCGTCGGTGGGCGCGAGCACCTCGCCGTCCGCACGCCCGACGGGTCGATCTTCACGCTTGACGCCGTCTACCAGGACATCGTGCCGGGGCGGCGCATCATCCACGCCTATGACATGCACAAGGACGATGTGCGCATCTCCGTGTCGCTGGCGACGGTCGAGGTCGAGCCGCGCGGCGACGGCGCGCGCCTGACGCTGACCGAGCATGGCGTGTACCTCGACGGGCACGACACCGCGCAGCAGCGCGAGCACGGCACGATCGAGATGATGGACGCGCTGGGCGCGTTCGTTGAGCGCGGAGACGGCGGCCTGTGAGCACGACCACGGACGCTCCCCGCGCGGATGCCGGGGCCGAGCGCAGCGGCGCCGGCGCGCAGGCCGGCGCCGAGACTGGGGTCCGCTCTCGCGACGAGCGCTGGGTCGCGTTGTACGTGCTGTGCGTGGGGATGCTGATGATCGTGCTCGACGTGACGGTCGTCAACGTCGCGCTGCCATCGATTCAGGATCAGCTGCACTTCACGACGTCGAGCCTCGCGTGGGTCGTGAACGCCTACCTGATCGCCTTCGGCGGCCTGCTGCTGCTTGCCGGGCGCATCGGCGATCTGATCGGGCGCAGGCGCGTCTTCCTCGCCGGTGTGTGCCTGTTCACGCTCGCCTCGCTGCTGTGCGGCCTCGCCGGCAGCCAGTCGGTGCTGATCGCCGCGCGCTTTATCCAGGGAATCGGCGGCGCGATGACCTCGGCGGTGATCCTCGGCATGATCATCACGATGTTTCCCGCCGACTCGGACGGCGGGCGCCGCGAGCAGGCCAAGGCGATCGGCGTGTACGCGTTCGTCGCGTCCGCCGGTGGCTCGGTCGGCCTGCTCGCGGGCGGCGTGATTACCCAGTCGATCGACTGGCACTGGATCTTCTTCATCAACATCCCGATCGGGATCGCGACGGTGGTGCTCGCGCGGCGCTTGCTGAGACACGAAGTCGGCGCGGGCTTCGGCGGGGGCGCGGACGTTCCCGGCGCGCTGCTGATCACCGCCGCGCTGATGCTGAGCGTCTACACGATCGTCAAGCCTGCCGCCGACTATGGCTGGGGATCTGGGCGGACGCTTGCCTTCGGCGGCGCCTCGCTCGCGCTACTGCTGGCGTTTCTCGCGCGCGAGGCAAGCGCGCGCAACCCGCTGGTGCCGTTGCGGATCTTCCGCTCACGCAACGTCGCCGCCGCCAACGTCATCCAGGTGCTGTCCGTTGCCGGCATGTTCGGCGTGTTCTTCCTCGGCGCGCTGTACCTGCGCAGGGTGGTCGGTTATGACGCGCTGCAGATCGGACTCGCGTTCCTGCCCGTGACGCTGACGATGGGGACGCTGTCGATCCGCTACGCCGAGCGGCTGGCCACGCGCTTCGGCGCGCGCAACCTGCTCGCACCGGGACTCGTGTTGATCATGCTCGCCCTGATCCTGCTGACGCAGGCACCGGTGCGGGGCGGCTACCTCGTCCACGTGCTGCCCTCGATGCTGCTGCTCGGGACGGGCGCCGGCGTCTGTTTCCCGGCGCTCATGGGTGTGGCGATGGACGGCGTCGAACCGCAGGACGCCGGGCTCGCGTCGGGGCTCGTCAACACCACTGCCCAGGTCGGCGGGGCGCTCGGCCTGGCCGTGCTCGCGACGCTGTCCGCGTCGCGCACCGCGCACCTGAGCGCGCAGGGCTACTCCAATGCGGTCGCGCTGACGGGCGGCTATCACCTCGCCTTCTGGATCGCAGCCGCGCTCACAGCGGCCGCGGTCGCCGTCGTCGTCGTGGTCGTGCTGCGCGGTCCGAGCTCGCCGACGGCCGTCGCCGCGCAGAGGGCCGACTAGCTCGTTCGGCTCAGAATTCCTCGGCGTTGTGAGGGCCGACGACGGCGACCGCGAGGTTGTCAGCGACGCCGGCGGCGACCTCCCTGACCTCGTCGAAGGTGACAGCGTCGAGGGCTGCGATCGCCGCGTCGGGGTCGATGTCCTCGCCGAAGACGATCTGCTGGTTGGCCGAGTAGCGCGCGACCGCGTTGGTGTTCTCGAACGCCAGGACGAGCCGGCCGGCGGCGTACGCGCGCGCACGCGCCACCTCCTCCTCGGTGGGGCCGTCGCTGCGAAGTTCGTCGACGATCTCGCGCATGCGCGTGTAGGCCTCGATCGCCTTGGCCGACTCGAGGCCCGAGCCGAGCTGCAGGATCGGCACGTCCGCGAACGCGTGGTTGAGCGCGTACACCGAGTAGCACAGACCCCGCTTCTCGCGGATCTCCTCGAACAGTCGCGAGCCCATCGAGCCTCCCAGCAGCGTCGCGTAGATCGACAGCGCGGCGCGTTCACGCACGTCGGAGACCGTGATCTGCGGCCGATAGATCATCCGCAGGTGCGACTGGTTGGTGTCGCGCTCGTCGGCCAGCTTCTCGGGAACGAACTCTGCCGGCAGATACGGTTCGGGCTCGGGCAGCGACGGAAAGCGCGCGAAGCGCTCGTGCAGTTGCGAGTCGTCGGGCACGTGCTCGAGATTGCCGACGAGGAAGGCGCCGCCGTGGGTGCCCGACCAGCGGCGCTCGCGGAACGCGACGATTCCATCGCGCGTGAAGCTGCGCAGGTTCTCCTCGGGTCCGAGGACCGTGCGTCCCAGCGGGTGATTGCCGAACGCTGCGCGGTCGATCAGGTACTCGGCGACCGTCGACGGTTGATCGTAAGCGCGGTTGATCTCCTGGATCACCACCCCGCGCTCGCGATCGAGCTCCTCTGCGTCCAGGCGCGGACGCCCGACGAAGTCGGTCAGCAGGTCGATCGCCGCTCCGGCGCTCTCGGCACGCACGGTGATGTGAAACGCCACCAGATCGTGGCTGGTGTACGCGTTCAACACGCCGCCCAGCCGCTCCGCGGTCTCGTTGACGTCCTTGTACGTGGGGTAGCTCTCGCCGCCCTTGAACACGAGGTGCTCGAGGAAGTGAGCCATGCCGTTCTCCCGCGGCGACTCGTTGCGCGCGCCGGCATCGAAGGCGACGAGCACTGTCAGCGCGCGCGTACCGGGGAGCGCGATGCGGTGGATCGGAAGGCCGTTCTCGGGGACTGTGCTCGTGCTCACGTTCGTCATGTCTGCACCCTAGAACGTTCTACGCTAGCGCGAGCCCATGTCGACGACGCGCCGTCTACCGCTGACCCTTGTGCTCGCGCTGCTGCTGCCTGTGCTGCTCGTGGTGGGCCTGTGGCTGGGCGGCCACCCCGAAGACCTGCCCGGTTTCCTGCGCAGCGCGTTCGTCTCGAGCTCGCGGACCGGCGTCGTCGACGAAGCGGTCGAGCGCATCGCACACGACTACTACCGGCCGATCCCCGTGAGCAAGCTCAACAACTCCTCGCTCGCCGGCCTCGTCGAGAGCCTCGACGACCGCTTCTCGCACTACCTCAGCCCCAGCGAATTCCGTGAATTCGCCGCGCCGCCTCACTTCACCGGCATCGGCGTCGCCGTCGCCACGCAGCTGTCCGCCAATCACGGGCTGCTGATCGTGCGGGTCTTCAACTCCTCGCCCGCCGCCCGCGCGGGGCTGAAGGTGGGGGACGTGATCGTCGCTGTCAACGGTCACAAGCTCGAACGGCTGTCCGCCGAAGCTGCCACCGCGCTGATCCGAGGCCTCCCCGGCACCGGCGTCCAGCTCGGTATTCAGGCGCCGCCGGCGGGCAGCGACCACGGCGCGCCGCACAGCGTCAAGCTGACGCGCGCCGTCGTCTCTGAGCCGGTCGTCGAATCCGCCACCAAGACCGTCCACGGCGTCAAGCTCGGCGTCGTCGCGCTCGCCAGCTTCAGTCCAGGCTCGCACGTCGAAGTGCGCGGAGCGGTGGAACACGAGCTTCGCGCCGGCGCCCGCGGCCTCGTGTTCGACCTGCGCGGTAACGGCGGCGGACTCGTCGAGGAAGCGCAGCTGATTGCGAGCATCTTCATCCCCAAGGGCGTGATCGTCACGACGCGCGGGCGCACCCAGCCAACGCAGGTGCTCCTAGCCACCGGCAACGCCATCTCGTTGTCGATCCCGATGGTCGTGCTCGTGGACTCCAACACCGCGTCCTCCTCCGAGATCGTCACCGCCGCGCTGCAGGACCACCACCGCGCGACCGTCGTCGGCACCCACACGTTCGGCAAGGGCGTCTTCCAGGAGGAGCAGGCGCTGTCAAACGGCGGCGCGCTCGACATCACCGTCGGCGAGTACTTCACGCCCAACGGGCGCAATCTCGGCGGCGGCGGCGTCAAACAGGGCGCCGGCGTCGTTCCCGAAGTGCCTGTCTCGAAGACGGTCGTCGACACCACTCGCGGGCTGAACGTCGCGCTCAACACGCTCGCGGCCAAAGTGAAGTGAGCCCCTCCGGCTCGCGCGGGCGCAGCTCGAGGCGCGCGGTCACCGGCTCGGCGGCCGACGCCGGCGGACCCGCCCCTGCGGGGGCGCTCGTCGCAGTCGTCGAGCGTCACGGGCGCTTCCTCACGGCAGAGCCGTTGTTTCCGCCGCGCGACCGCGACCGCGACCGCGACGGTCGTCCGCCGCGCCGAGCCGCAGCCGGTCGTTTGACGCTCGGGCCTGCCCGCGGCGGACGCGCGGGCAGCATCGAGGTCTCCGCCGGCCAGCTCGTGCTCGTGCAGAGCGCTGGACGCGGCGGTGGTTCTGGGGCGCGGGTGCTGCGCGTCCTCGGCCGGCCCGACGTCGCCCGGGACGTGATCGAGGCGCTGATGCTCGACCGTGGCCTCGCGCGCGGCTTCGACGCCGCGCTCGAGGGCGAAGCGCACAGCGCGGGCGAGCGCGTCTCGCGCGCGCCCGGCGAGCGTCGCGACCTGCGCCGGCTGTCGACGCTCACGATCGACCCGATCAGCGCCCGGGACTTCGACGATGCGATCTCGGCCGAGCCGATCGACGGCAGCGACGCGGGGACGCGGGTGTGGGTGCACATCGCGGACGTCGCCGCCCACGTGCCAGCCGGCTCGCCGCTGGATCGCGAGGCGCGCAGGCGCTCGACCAGCGTGTACGTCCCGGGCGCCGTCGAGCCGATGCTGCCCGAAGCGCTCTCGAGCGACGCCTGCTCGCTCGTCGCCGGCGCCGACCGCGCCGCCGTGACAGTCGAGCTGGAGCTGCGCGACGGCGTCGTCACGCGCGCCGCGTTCTACCGTTCGCTGATCAACTCGGACGTTCGCCTCGACTACGAGCGGGTGGACCGGATCTTCGCTGGCACCGAGTCCGCTGCCGAGCCCTGGGGGGCGCCGCTGCGCGCGGCGCGTGACGCGGCCGCGGCGCTGCAACGCCGGCGAGAGCGCAGCGGCGGGCTCGTCGTCGACTCCGAGGAGCCAGAGTTCAAGTTCGACGCGCGCGGCGACGTCGTGGCCATCGTTGCGCGCGCGCAGACCGAGTCCCACCGCCTGATCGAGCACCTGATGATCGCCGCAAACGAGGCTGTCGCCGGGTTGCTCTCGAAGCGGGGGGTTCCGTGCCTTTACCGTGTGCACGAGGCTCCCGACCCACAGCGGGTGGAGCGGCTCGCCGATCAGCTCGCGACGCTCGAGGTGCCGACGCCGCCCCTAGCCGCGAAAGGGGAGCACATGTCCTCGACGCACGCCGCCGAGCTCGTCGCCGAGATGTCACGCCGCGTCGAGCAGCACGTGCGCCGCACCGGTCACGGACGCCAGGCGCTCAGCTCGCTCGTGCTGCGCTCGCTCAAGCAGGCGTACTACTCGCCCAAGAACCTCGGACACGCCGGTTTGCGCTCCCCCAGCTACTGCCACTTCACCTCGCCCATCCGGCGCTATCCGGACCTCGTCTGCCACCGTGCACTGCTGTCCGCGGTTGGCGGCGGCGAGCCCGCGCCGCGCGCCGGTGAGCTCGTCGAGCTGGGGGCATGGACCTCTGAGCGCGAGCGCGAGGCGATGGTCATCGAGCGTGATGCCGACGACGTCGCGCGCTGCTTCGCGCTCGAGCGGCTGCTCCACGAGCGCGGCCTCGAGCAGCCGTTCGCCGGTGAGATTACGGGGCTGATCTCAGCAGGAGCGTTCATTGCCTTCGACGCGCGTGCAGGTGCGATGCGGCGCTTCGAGGGCATGCTTCCCGTCCGGCTGCTGCGTGTCCCAACGGCCGGCGGCGAGCGCTCGCGCCAGGCCGAGAACCGCGGCCGCAGCGGCGCTCGTCAGCACGCCACGCGCGAACGCCCCGGGGAGCTCGAGCGCGAGTGGTGGGAGCTGAACGAGCAGGGCACGATCCTGCACGGCGAGCGCACCGGCGCGACGTTGCGTCTCGGCGATGAGATTGACGTGCGCGTCCTGCGCGTCGACTCCGTCCGCGGGCGCGTGGACCTCGAGCCGCCCCCGTCACGGCCACCGCGAACGCTGCCGCCGAGCGCGTCGCCCGGTGGAGCAAAGGCAGGGCGGAGCCGCTCGAGTTCTAAACGCTAGTCTCGGGCGGTGGCAAAGGGTAAGGGCAAGCGCAAGGTCGGCGCCGGGGACGTCGCGTCTAACCGCTACGCGTCATACCGCTACGAGCTGATCGAGCGGCTCGAGGCCGGCATCGTGCTCGAGGGAACCGAGGTCAAGGCGCTGCGCACCTCCGGTGCGCAGCTCAAGGACGGCTACGCCGCGATCCGCGACGGCGAGCTGTGGCTGCACTCCGTGCACATCCCGCCCTACGGCCCCGCCTCGCGCGAAAACCATGAGCCCGAGCGAACGCGAAAGCTGCTGCTGCACCGTCGTGAGCTCGACCGCATCGCCGCGCGCGCCTCCGAGCGCGGGCTCACGCTGGTGCCGACGCGCATCTACTTCTCCGGCGCCCACGCCAAGGTCGAGATCGCGCTCGCGCGCGGCAAGGACCTCTACGACAAGCGCCAGACGCTGCGCGAGCGCGAGACCAAGCGCGACATCGAACGCGGGCTGCGCGAAGCGCGACGCTAGATCGAGCCGAAGCTGTGGCCGCCGCTGGTGAGGATGTGCGTTTCGCTCATGCCGAACACCAGCAGCGCAATCAACCCGACGTAGACGGCAAACACCAGTAGCCGGTAGCGTGGCGCGACCCGGTAGTAGGCGGCCTGCTCGAGCGTGCGGGATTTGCGCTGCTGCCAGCGGTGGTATGTCTGGAAAGCCGCAAACAGCACGATGATCAGGAGGATCGGGTTGCCGGGCTCGAGGAACACGAGCGCGACCAACACGCCGAGGCCCGCGAACCACATCCACGGGCTCATCGCGGCGGCCGCGCGACCGCCATCGAGCGGCACCACGGGCAGCAGGTTGAAGAGGTTGATGAAGAAGCCGAAGTAAGCAAGGGCGATCAGCAGATCGCTACCGGTCAGCTCGCCGACGACCGCCACCGCCGCGGCGCCGATGCTGCCGAGGATCGGGCCCGCGAGGCCCACGCGCGCCTCTGCCAGCGCGTTGTCGCCGAGCGAGCGCGTGAAGATCGCCGCCCCCATGAACGGGATGAACATCGGTGCGCTCGCTTTGATGCCCTCACGGCGCAGGGCGATCACGTGACCCATCTCGTGCACGAACAGCAGCACCACGAAGCCTGCGGCGAACTCCCATCCGAAGAACAGGCTGTACGCCGCCACCGACACCAGCGCCGTTCCCGCCGTGACGAGCAGTTTCAGGTTCGGCAGCGCCACCAGCAGCGCCTTGATCGCAACGCCGAACTTCGCGACGACCGCGACGAGCGCCGCAAGCGCGCTGCCGATCCGCTTGCGCACGTTGTGCACGGCGGTGGTCCTGCGTGGGGGCCCGCCAAACGGGTTCTCGTTCGAGGGGGCCGGCGTCGGCTGGATTGCGGTCGCCTTGCTCGGGTAGGCCCCCGACGCGACCGGTGCCACCGGCACCGGCGATGCGGCGGGCAACGGGACGTCGATGTTCTCCATACCTACATTCTGGCAGCAGTTCTAAGCGCTTCCTAACAGTCGCGCCAACGGTGCTCGCGCCCGCGCCGGCGCGGTCGTCGTCGCCCCAGACGCTCGCAGCATGGACGTGTCCGCGAGATTTTCTCGGAAGGTGCGAAATCGTGCGTCCAGCGAGGTTGCAATCAGCGTGGACGAGAGCTACTTTTGATCGAGACGCGGAACCAAGCCGCAAAGAGCGAGGCCACCGAGGTGTGAGGCCGCGCCACCCGAAAGGAAGGGCCCTCGGGTCTGACCAGGACGGGTTCCTCAAAGGTGGCTTGGGACCGCGTCTCTTTTCGTCTGTGACCGGTTCCAGCCATACGGTTTGCACAGTGCGCCCTGCCGGGGCCACAGCTGGCCGGCGGTACAATGGACGGAGTAGATCTGCAGTGCATCCAAAGGGGACGACAGGCTTCGACGTGGTCGGCTCGTGCGGGTGGTTGCGAGTCGAGGTCCCGGGCGGCCTCGTAAAACACCCGGGAAAACCATAAGTGCGGACTCTCACGAGTACGCCCTCGCCGCTTAGTCAATAGCTAAGCCGTGAGGTCTCGGGCCCCGCTTGCCTGCGGCGGGGAAGGCCGGGATCAGAAGCAGGCTCACCCGGTGCGGTCCGCCTTCGCCAATCCGGGGAATCTCAAGGAGGCTGGTCCCCCACAACCCAGCCGGCGAGGCGAGCGGGGGACGAGATCAGAGCGCCGGCTACGCTCGTAGAAGCCATTCGGACGCGATTACGGACGTGGGTTCGATTCCCACCGTCTCCACCATCTTGACCAAGGTCGAACCGGCCCAGTCCCTCCGGGGGCTGGGCGTTCGGCGTGTCCGGGGCGCGAGGATCGCGTTCGGCGGCTGATCGAGGCCCTACTGGCTGCGCGGGCAATCTAGAACCGGGTTCGCATCCCGCCCGCCGGGGATGGCGGGAAAGTCCTCGAAATCTCCGTGGCCCCTGATCCTAAAGCCCCACGAGGAGCGATTCGGTCCAAGGCCGACTAAGAAGGTCTTTCAAAATGAGTGTAGGCGTCGCCAGCAGAGGATTGAGCAGGCGAGTGTGAGGAACGCGGTGTGCATGTCTGGGTCGCGCTCGTAGCGGATTCTGAGTCTGCGGAAGTTGTGGAGGTGAGCGAAGCCGCGCTCGACGACCCAGCGCTGGCGTCCGACACCGGAGCCGTTGGCTGTGCCACGGCGGGCGATGACGGGAGTGATCCCGAGAGCCCGCAGGAGCCGACGGTGCTTGTCGAAGTCATAGCCACGATCAGCGAGAACACGATCGGGTTTCTGGCGTGGCCGGCCACGCTTGCCAGCGACCGGCCTTGAGTGCAGATCCTCGATCAGTGGCAGCAACTGAGTGACATCGTGGCGGTTGCCGCCGGTCAGGGCGACCGCAAGCGGGATGCCGCTCGCATCAACCAACAGATGATGCTTTGAGCCCGTGCGGGAACGATCGACCGGGGATGGCCCCGTCAGGAGCCCCCCAAAAGAGCGCGGATATGGCTGGCGTCAACCGCGGCGCGGGACCAGTCGATCTTCCCTGCGGCGTTCAGCTTCACAAGCAGCCTCTGGTGCAGCGCATCCCACACACCTGCCTGCTGCCAGGTCCGCAACCTTCGCCAACACGTCACCCCCGAGCCGTAGCCGTACTCGCGCGGCAAGTCCTCCCAGGCGATCGCAGTGTGCAACACGTGCAGGATCCCGTTGAGCACCAGCCGGTCATCGATCGCCTTACGACCAGGGTTCCGGCGACGACGAACTCGCGCCGGGATCAACGGCTCGACCTCAGCCCACAACTCGTCAGTGATCTCGAACCTTGAGGGCACCTCCACCGCCTCCAATCCTCGGGGACACACCCCAAAGATTCAAGACCCCAACCCCAACCCCTCCATTTTGAAAGACCTTCTAAGGGCGTCGAATGTCCTCACGCTGTGTATCCAGGGGCGGCGGAATCGGAGCGCGGTTCCGCCGGGGCTGGCGAAAGGCGTTGGTCGCTGCCGTGTCGGAGACCGCTAAGTCGAGAGGCCCCGGAACGTTCTGGGGCCTCTCGCTGACTCAAGCCTCCCGGCTGTACGCGCTTACGCCGCGTACTTGAGGGCAGACTTTACGTCGGTCGTGAAATCCCGTAGGTGCAGAGATTCTTCGGAAACTCCGCGAGAAACCCGGACCCCGGGACGCGTCGTTGGATTTGGAGGTGGTAGGTTCCGCGGAAGGCGTCCTATGGACGCCCTACTCAGACTAACCATGTGGATCACTCCTTTGTGGTTCTAATGCACTAGCTGGTCTGAGGTTTCTGCGGCGGGCTACATCCCGTTGCGTATGTCCGAATCCTCGACCAACATTAGTATGCGGGTGGGGGTTCGGCATCCGGTATCCAGCTTGTGACCGGCCTCACGATCTGCGCGGGCGGTAGATGTAACCAAGCTGTAACCTTCACACGCAGGAAACCCCCGAGCCGGCCACGCTTGCTAGCGGGCGGCCCGGGGGCAGGCATCAATGTCCGGGAGTGATCCAGACCGGACGAGGAACGGACGGTCGCTTGGACCTAGTTAGGACCGGGAGGGATGTAGGCCCTCCCGGCCTGGCGGGTGCTCCGCCGAGGGCCGAGCGCCGTCTTTTCCTGCTTCGATGCCACTTGGCGCGAGACACCAGCGAAGGAGCAGAGCACCATGCTCTGACCGACTGGTTCGGGGCGCGTGCGTGTCGCGTGGCCGCTCTGACAACGAGCGACACCGCTCGCGCAGCGAGCTCTCGCAAATCATTCATGGCGGGGGCTTCTCCTGCGCCATGTAGGTACATAATAGACGCCACCGTACCTGCCTGTCACCGGGCATATTGCGAATCAGCGGATTCTGCATCGACCAGCGGTAGGACGTGCTTTAGCCTTGCAGAGCGATCGGACCGATTTTTCGTCGGCCCGGCCTTTCAATGTTTTCGTGCGGATAGGGTCGAGCTAGTCGGCTAATCGAAGTGCTCCCGGCTCGCTTACGCCGAAACCGATGCCCGACGATGGTTCGTACTTCGCTCAAACTCTCAAGCGGGCAGGAGTCGATGCGGCTGTCAGCGATCTGCTCGTCGGATCGCTTCTGCCCGCCTGTCGCCGGGCCTTACTCAATATTGCCTCAGCTCAGTAGCTCAGCTGTGCGTTGCCCCAGATGATGTTGAGGCCTCCGTAGGCGCCGCCCGAGTACGCCGACGTGCTGACCTGGAGTTCGAGATCGTTGCCCCGGGGTATGGCGAGGGTGATCCGTTGAGGCGAACTGTTCAACGCGACCGTGCTGGACCTGACGACGCGGCCGTCAACGCTCAACGACCACTGGGCCATCTCCGAGTCACCTTCGTCGGTGACGCCGAGCACGGCTGAGAAGTGGTGGTATCGACCAGACGCGATGCTGTAGTCGGTCGCCTGGCAAGTGGAGGCCGCGATCTTCTGGCACGCCGACGCCGACCCGTTCGGTTCGTTGAGCGGGGCGTTGTTGTAGAAGATGCTATGCCGAAAGTCCTGGTCGCCGATATGGGTATCCCCTAGCATGGGGGTATCGCCAGCCGTCGGTTCCAGGTCGCTGAGATAGACGGCGCTTGGAGGCGGATGAGGGTGCGGAAACGTCGTCGTCGAGACGGTAGGGCCCGGTGTCGGCGTTGGGGTAGGCCTCGGTGAGAACGCCCCTCTTGCGACCAACACGGCGACCACCACGCCGACGACTGTCGCGAGGGCCCCGATCATCGCCCAATTCACGGCACGCGAGTTGCCGCTGCCATTGTTGGTCACGACCCGCATCCTAACGTCCGCACCACCGCGACGAACCGTTCCTATCGGCGAAATACTGCGTCCAGGCAGGCGCGTGAGGCGCAACCGGTTTCGCACGAAGAGGGGCGTTGTTTGGAAAGCGAATGCGGGTACTGGCATTAGGCAGGAGAAGCTGCCGGGGCGGCAACAGTTCACGCGTAACGGAAGAGCGTGTACCCCGAGTCGCCTGTTGCGTCGCACAAGCGGCAATGCACGACGGGTGTGTATGTGCATGTTACGAGGTCCGGCGGGCCCAAACACAGAAGCCTGCGATACACACGCCAATGCCGCAGGCCAACGCCGAAACCGCGAGAGCTGCGTCGGAGATCCGCGAGAAGGTGGCCGCACGAGTAACGTCACCGAGGAGCGCCGCAGTAAACAAAAAGACGCCCACAAGGAGGACCAGCTCCGATGCTTTCTTCGTCGAGGCGAGCGCGCCCAGCCGTCCTCGCCGAGGTGGACCTGGCGGATACGTGTAGCGTGCCAGGTCGACAGCCGCAGGCGGGCTCGACATGGTCGCCTCTCTGATGGCGAAGATGATCTGGTCGTTATACCGCTGGACTTCGTTGAGGCGCGCCACTGCTAGATAGAGCGCCGCCGACCATAGCTCAAGGATCAAAGCCAATAGCGCGATGACCAGCACCGATTTGGAATTGCTTGCGTCGAGCTTCGGTCCAGCGATGGCAGTCACCCCTAGCACTACCGTAAAGAAGAACCCGAGCCACTGGCCTCTCATGGTCTCAAAATGGCGCACCTGATTCCACGCTTGCTCCCACTCCGCACGAGTGTGAGCCCAGCCCAGGTCGTCCGACGTCATGCCCAAATCATGCCGGACTTCCTGGGACGATGGTCCTTCCGAAGAGCCGCGACCGGTGTATCCGGTTGGATCGGACCGCCGTAGCGCACGCGGCGCGGGCGACGCGATGGTAGAAGTCTCGACCTACCAGACGTGCGCTCCATGACGCCTGGCCTCCCGCCAGCCATGCTGCCTTCAAGACCGTGGTCGGCGCGGACTTCCCCGTCGGGACATGGCATCTATCACCTCACGCCGTCGTCTGAGGGCCTGAACCATAGGCCCAAAGACCCAAAGAATGATGAGAGCCGCGGTGATCACTTCCACACCAAGCGACGAGGCCCCTCCGCCCGACCGAGACGAGGTAGCCGACGCCACGATCGCGAATGCGAGCAAGGCACCGTAGAGAAGCGCCCAACGTG
>DATHOH010000014.1:0-19387 GCA_035485155.1 Solirubrobacteraceae bacterium | reverse complement strand
TTCTTCAAGGGCGTGCCCAGCCGGATCGGCTACCTGCTCGACATGGCCCCCAAGGAACTCGAGAAGGTCCTGTACTTCGCAGCGTCGATCATCACCTGGGTGGACGACGAGGCTCGTACCAAGGACCTGGACACGCTCGAGAAGGAGGTCAACAAGGTTCTCGACGCCTACGCAGCAGAGCGCGAGGAGCGCGTGCTGGAACTCCGCGAGTCCCTTGCTCGCCGCGAGAAGTACCTGCAGAGCGGCAAACAGACCAACTTCAACGACGAAGACCACTTGTGGGCGGACTCGCTGGACATCAACCTGTCCAAACTCTCCGACGAGGAGCGCGAGAAGCACATCAAGGAGCTCACCAAAGCCTTCGACGCCGACATCTCCGACACAGAGGCCTACATCGAGGACGCCGCCGAGCGCATGCGCAACGTCTGGGAGCTCTTCAAGACGATGGACTCCAAGCAGATCGAGCACGACGAGACGACATTCCGCGAGCTCAAGGAGCGCTTTGGCTCCCCTTACGGTTTCGGTGAGTACTTCCGCGGCGGCATGGGCGCGGAAGCGATCCGCGACCTGCTCCAGCAGGTCGACCTCGAGGCCGAACGCATCGAGCTCGAGGACCAGGTCAAGACCGGCAAAGGCCAGAAGCAGGCGCGCGCGGTCAAGCGCCTGAAGGTCGTCTCCGCGTTCATCCAGTCCGGCAACAAGCCCGAGATGATGGTGCTCGACGCCGTGCCGGTGATCCCGCCGGAGCTGCGCCCGATGGTCCAGCTGGACGGCGGGCGCTTCGCGACCTCAGACCTCAACGACCTCTACCGCCGCGTCATCAACCGCAACAACCGCCTCAAGCGGCTGCTCGACCTCGGCGCGCCCGAGATCATCGTCAACAACGAGAAGCGCATGCTCCAGGAGGCCGTCGACGCGCTGTTCGACAACGGCCGTCGCGGGCGTCCGGTGACCGGCCCGGGCAACCGCCCGCTGAAGTCGCTCTCGGACATGCTCAAGGGCAAGCAGGGACGCTTCCGCCAGAACCTGCTCGGCAAGCGCGTGGACTACTCCGGGCGCTCGGTGATCGTCGCCGGTCCGTACCTGAAGCTGCACCAGTGCGGCTTGCCGAAGATCATGGCGCTGGAGCTGTTCAAGCCGTTCATCATGGCGCGCCTGGTCGAGCGCAAGTCCGCGCAGAACATCAAGGCGGCCAAGAAGATGGTCGACTCGATGATCGGCGAGGTGTGGGACGTGCTCGAGGAGGTCATCCACGAGCACCCCGTGCTGCTCAACCGCGCACCGACGCTCCACCGCCTGGGCATCCAGGCGTTCGAGCCGCTGCTCGTCGAGGGCAAGGCGATCCAGGTGCACCCGCTCGTGTGTCACGCGTTCAACGCGGACTTCGACGGCGACCAGATGGCGGTGCACCTGCCGCTGTCGGCTGAGGCCCAGGCGGAGGCGCGCATCCTGATGCTCTCCTCCAACAACATCCTGTCTCCCGCGCACGGCGCGCCGCTGGCGACGCCGACGCAGGACATGATCCTGGGTGCGTACTACCTGACCTACGGGCCCGAAGCGGAGGAGCTGTCGAAGATCGACCGCGCCACGTATGAGCCGCGTCCGCACGTGTTCCGCACGGCGCAGGAGGCGGAGCTCTCCTACGAGGGCAACGTCGTGAAGCTGCACGACATCGCCGAGTTCCGCCCCTACGGGCGCGAGGGCGGCCACGTCCTCACGACGATCGGGCGGATCATCTACAACGACCGCATCGAGCGCGCGCTCGCGGAGGCGCTGGGCGACGAGTTCGACGCGTCCAAGTACGTGTTCGTCAACCAGTCGATGAAGAAGCGTGACACCACGCGGCTGATCGACATGCTCGTGCAGGCCTACGGCGCGACCACGATCTCGCTCGTGCTCGACGCGTTCAAGGACCTCGGCTTCAAGTACGCCACGCAGGCCGGTATCACGATCTCCAAGAACGACGTCGTGATCCCGCCCGAGAAGCAGGAAATCCTCGACAAGTTCGACAAGATCGTGGGCGACATCACCGGCCAGTACGACGACGGTCTGATCACCCAGGAGGAGCGTCACGAGGCCGTCGTCGAGCAGTGGAACGCGGCCACCGACGAGGTCGCCGAGGCGATGGTCAAAAACCTCGACGTGCTCAACCCGATCTTCATGATGGCCAACTCGGGTGCGCGTGGCTCGTTCAAGCAGATCCGCCAGCTGGCCGGCATGCGCGGGCTGATGGCCAACCCGAAGGGTGAAATCATCGAGCGTCCGATCAAGGCCAACTTCATGGAGGGCCTGTCGGTGCTCGAGTACTTCATCTCCACGCACGGCGCGCGAAAGGGTCTCGCCGACACGGCCCTGCGCACCGCCGACTCGGGCTACCTGACGCGGCGTCTGGTCGACGTCGCCCAGGACGTGATCATCCGCGAGGCCGACTGCGGCACCGAGGAGTACATCGAGATGCCCGTGTTCAAGGCGGGCGACGAACCCAACGACGTGCTCGTCGGGCGCATCGCCGCGCGTGACATCACGACCAAGCGCAACCGGATGCTCACCGAGCAGGGCGTCGAAATCGGCCGCGCCGAGATGGCCGAGATCGTCAGCGCGTTCGCCGATGACCACGAGAAGGGTGTCGAGGTCACGGTGCCGGTGCGTTCGGTGCTCAAGTGCGAGGCGCCGAGCGGCGTGTGTCAGGCCTGCTACGGCCGCGCGATGGCCACCGGCGCGCTCGCCCAGATCGGCGACGCGGTCGGGATCGTCGCCGCGCAGTCGATCGGCGAGCCCGGCACGCAGTTGACGATGCGTACGTTCCACACCGGCGGCGTCGCCGGCGCGGACATCACGCACGGTCTGCCGCGCGTGGTCGAGCTGTTCGAGGCGCGGCGCCCGAAGGGCCTGGCGAAAATCGCCGAGCAGGACGGGGTCGTGTCGATCGAAGAGACCGACAAAGCGGTCACGGTCGTGATCACCGACGACTCCGGCGAGGAGCACCGCCACGCGTTCCCGCGGCGCACGCGGCTGTTCGTGTCAAGCGGCGAGAAGATCAAAGCCGGCAGCCAGCTCAACGAGGGGTCGGTGTACCCGCACGAGCTGCTCGCCATCCGCGGACGCACCGAGACCGAGCAGTACCTGGTCAAGGAGGTCCAGGAGGTCTACAAGTCACAGGGCGTGGACATCAACGACAAGCACATCGAGCTGATCGTGCGCCAGATGCTGAAGAAGGTGCGCGTCGATCAGAAGGGCGACACCGACTACCTGCCCGGGCAGTTCGTCGATCGCTTCGAGTTCGCCAAGGCCAACGACGCGGTTGCCAAGGCCGGTGGCGAGACGGCGCAGTTCGAGGACATCATCCTCGGCATCACCAAGGCGTCGCTCAACACCGATTCGTTCCTGTCGGCCGCCTCCTTCCAGGAGACGACCAAGGTGCTCACCGACGCAGCGCTCGAAGGCAAGATCGACCGCCTCAACGGCCTCAAGGAGAACGTCATCATCGGCAAGCTGATCCCCGCCGCCACCGGCCTCAAGCGCTACCGGCGGATCGAGATCGAGCCCTCCGAACCGCTGCCGCGTGCGATCGACGATGTCGGCCTGCTCGACCAGGACGAGATCGCGGCGGAGCTCGGGCTCGCCGGCGACGGCTTCAACGGCGGCTACGGGCAGGAGTTCGACGCCGACCTCGCCTCACTCGAGAAGATCGGCGCCGGCGGCACCGACCCCGGCTTCGCCGAGGAGCTCGCCGAGCTCGAGCTGAGCGACGAGAGCACCAAAGACGAGTAACAGCCGCGAGAGCTGAGCATCGGTACTTTTGCGAGGATGGGAGCCCTTCCCGTCCTGCAGAGGTGCCGATGCGCCGCTCGCTCAACCTCTTCGTTGCGCTGGCCAGCACGCTGAGCCTCAGCCTCGCCGGCTGTGGAGCCGGCTCGAGCTCGTCCGCGAGTCGAGCGACCACCACGACGGGGAGCGGCTCAGCGATCGCGCTGTGGCGAGGAGCGGTCGCGGTCCGGGGCGTGCTCGACCTGAGCGTGCCCCGTGCCGACGGGAAGATCGTGGTGGCTTCGGCGGGGCACCTGCTGGTGCTCTCCCGCTCGGGCGCTCTACAGGCGTTGCCCGCGTCGCGCGCCGGATATGTGAGCCCAGGCGGCGACGAGCCCTACATCGCGCTGTCCGCCGGCGAACGGGTACCCGGCGCCGGCTGCCGTTTCGCGCCGGAGGCGGTGTACGTGTTGCGGCTGCGCCACGGAGCCGGTGTGACCGTCGTCGACGCCGCCGGCGATGCGCGCGCGTTCGTGCGGCTGTCCGGCAGCGGGGTCGAGGACGGGATCGCCTTCGACACCACCGGCAGCTTTGGCCACAGGCTGCTCGTAACCGATACCAGCGGCTCGAGGACGACCGTGTACGCGATCGACTGCCGGGGCGTGGTGTCCACGATCACCACCACCGCGCCGCGTGTCGAGGGCGGCCTCGTCGTCGCGCCTACGAGCTTCGGTCGGTTTGCCGGCGATTTGATCGCGCCCGACGAGGACAGCGGCCGCATCTACGCGATCTCGCCTCAGGGTCACACGACCCTCGTCGCCGAGCCCGCGCTCGCGCGCGGCGGCGACATCGGCGTGGAGAGCGCCGGTTTCGCGCCCGCGGGCTTCGGGCCTTCCTCGACCGCGCTCGTCGCGGATCGCCTGACACCTGGCAACGCGCACCGTGGCGACGACGAGATCCTGAGGATCGACGGTCCGTCGCTGATAGCGGCCGGCGTCAGGCCTGGCGATCTGCTGGTCGCAACCGAGGGGGGCGGGGAAACGGTTGCGATCACGTGCACCGCGGTCACGTGCGTCGCACGCCACGTCGCGGACGGCCCCGCCGAGGCGCACGTCGAGGGGCACCTCGTGTTCACGGGCGGCTGAGCGGATCAGCGCGACTCCCAGCTGGCTGACGTGCGCCGCTGCAGAGCCAGCGCCCACGCCGCCAGCTGCTGCGCCTCCCTCGACGTGAGCCCACGGTCGGGCTCCGTCTGCACCAGCAACGTCGGCGCAGCGCGCGCGTCGGCCCACTCGTGGCAGGCGGGAGTGAGCGCGTCGTCGATCCATGCAAGCGGGCGCCCATCGGCATACGCTTCGATCGCTTCGAGCTTCCAGTGGGCGTTGGAGCGCCCAACGGCGCGCTCGAAGCGCAGAAACGGCAGCTCCGGCGGGAGCCCCAGCAGATGCGGCAGGTGCTCGTTGGCGCGCTCCTCCCAGCCGCTCGCCCACACGAGCTCGAACACGCCTGCCAGATCGAGCAGGTGAGCGGCCGCCGTGGACGAAAGGAAGTGCGGTGTGCCGTCGATCGAATGAAAGGAGCCGTCGAGCTGACCCCCGGCGCCGTCGCCGACCCCCCCTGACCACCCTCGCCAGTGGACGCCGCCGAACAGTGAGATGACGCCGTCGATGTCGACCATCAGCAGCGGTCGCTCGTGCGTTTCTGCTCTAGCGCGCTCTTTAGCTTGCACAGAGGTCGAGGGGGGTAGTGTGGCGGACACGGTCGATGTGCCTAGGACGTCGGCGCGGAGTAAAGCAGCCGCCGACGCCAACCGATGAGCACCTCGTCCTTCCCCTGAAATGACCATGGATCTCGGCATATTCCTAGCGCTGCTTTGCGCCTTCGTAGCGAACCTCGGCTTCTTCTACAAGTACAGAGGCGCCAACTCGGTTCCCAAGGTCGATGTCAAGCACCCGCTGCGCTCCGCCAAGCAGCTGTACTCGTCGAAGTGGTTCACGCTGGGCATGATCATCGCGACGGCGAGCTGGGGCCTGCACGTGGCAGCCCTGTCGCTGGCGCCGATGTCGGTGGTCCAGGTGTCGCTCGCCGCGGGCGTGGTGTTCATCGCGGTGATGGCCGAGCGGATGTTCGGCTTCTCCGTCGGACGCCGCCAGTGGCTCGGCCTGTGCCTGACCGCCGGCGGCCTCGTGCTGCTCGGCCTGACGCTGCCGGCGATGCACGGCGCGCACTCGCACTTCTCAGACGTCGCGATGATCTCATTCGAGGCGGGGCTGTTCGGCATCGGAGGGCTGCTGCTGATGGGCCCGCGCATGGGCGGCCCGACCGAGCACCACGGCATGATGCTCGGGGCGAGCGCCGGCGTCCTGTTCGGTGTCTCCGACACCGCCATCAAGGCGCTCACCGGGATCACCGGTGCGCACGGGCTCGTCGGTCTCGTGCTGAGCCCATGGCTCGCGGTCGCGGTGCTCGCGTCGATCGTCGCCTTCTACGCCTCCGCGCGCGGCCTGCAGGACGGCGAGGCGGTCCCCGTGATCGCCGTGACAGGAACAGCCGCCAACATCGCCGGCATCGCCGGCGGGATCATCGTCTTCGGTGACCCGGTGGCCGCGAGCCCCGGCGGCGTGGCGCTGCAGGCGCTCGCTTTCGTGCTCGTGATCGTCGCCGCCGCGCTGATGCCTGCGCCCGTTCGTGCAGCCGGCGTGGCTCAGACGGCCTAGCGCTGCTAGCATCACGCAGCGAATGCCAACCACCTCGCAACTCGTGCGCAAGGGCCGCGTGACGCCCAAGAAGAAGGTCGCCACCCCGGGCCTCAAGTCCGGCAAAGGCCGCAAGAAGAAGACCGCCGCGCCGCAGCGCCGCGGTGTGTGCACGCGCGTGTACACGACGACGCCGAAGAAGCCTAACTCCGCCCTGCGCAAGGTCGCGCGTGTGCGCATCTCCGGCTCGATCGAGGTGACCGCCTACATCCCCGGCGAGGGACACAACCTGCAGGAGCACTCGGTGGTGCTCGTACGCGGTGGACGCGTCAAGGATCTACCGGGTGTGCGCTACAAGGTCGTGCGCGGCACGCTCGACGCCGCCGGCGTGAGCGACCGCAAAAAGGCGCGGTCGCAGTACGGCGTCAAGAAAAAATAGTCGCCGTCCACCGCTTCCAGGAACGAGACACCGATGCCCCGTCGCGCAGCTGCCCAGATCCGTCCGGTCGAGCCGGACCCCATTCACCGCTCCAAACTCGTCCAGCAGGTGATCAACAAGGTGATGCTCGACGGCAAGAAGTCAACCGCCGAGCGGATCGTCTACGACGCGCTCGCGCTGCTCGGCGAGCGCAGCGACAAAGACCCCGTTGAGACGCTCGACGCCTCGATCAAAGCGTTGACGCCGACGCTCGAGGTCAAATCGCGCCGCGTCGGCGGCGCCACTTACCAGGTGCCCGTCGAGGTCGCCTCCAGGCGCGCCCGCACGCTCGCCGTCCGCTGGCTCGTCGAGTTCGCCCGCCAGCGTCGCGAGAAGACCATGGCGCAGCGCCTGGCCAACGAACTGATGGACGCCCAGTCACAGCAGGGCGGCGCGTACAAGCGCAAGGACGACATCTACCGCATGGCCCAGGCCAACAAGGCTTTCGCGCACTACCGCTGGTAGCAGGCCGTCACGGTCAACCGTCGGCGTCGCCCCGTTTCCTTCGCGTCCACGCGCGAACCACGGCGATGTCGCCGAGGACCAGGAGGACGAGGACTGCGATGAGGATCGCTGCAGTGGACATCGTCCGGATTCTCCCACGGGTGGCCCGCCCGTCGAGCGGCCGGGCTGTCCGTGGGCGCTCACTAGTCCGGCGGCGAGGAGTGACGCCAGACCAGCGGGGCACAGCGTCGGTGGTAGACGCGTGAGGAGGGGGGTTGCCCGCCTTCGAAGGCTGGGATCGTCCAGTGTGCGTCGTGGTCGCCAACGACGAGAGTCGTTTCGTGAGCGCGGATCGGTTGCTCGCAAACAGCACAGATCCACTCGCCTTCCACGATGTCAACCGTACCCGGTTACGGGCGCCCGAAGCGCGCTCGCGCGCGATACTGCGAAGCAATGTCGCACGGCAACGTGGGGACGCTCCGGTCGTTTTACGAAGGCCTCAACACCATCGAAGAGGTACCGGCCGAACTTTTGGCGCCGATGAGGCATACGCGTCTCGTCGCGGACTTCCCGTTGACCGTCGTTGTCCGGTTCCATGACGGGCTGATCGTGCGCTTCGACGGGTACCGAGAGCGCGCCGAAGCCCTCACAGCCGCGGGGGCTGAGCGAGGAGTCGCGGTAACTTTTGCTGGTCGCTTCGCCAAGCCCTTCCAGGAGTCGTTGCATGGCGAGCACCCCGAGCCATGCAGAGTGCCCATGTCAGCGCGGCCGATGCGTATTAGACATCGGCGCAGACATGACTCAAGCTCCGTGGTCCTCCCGTCTCCAGTCGACGCGGGCACGCTCTCCCGGAGCGTCCTCGCGTCTTCCCTCCAGGGTAGGCGGTCGTTTGGTGGTCCGGCGGGCAGGGGGGCGTCGCCGGACCACCGAAACCGCGCTAGCGGTTTTGGTCACGTCGGGCAGGCTCTGGGGCGCGTCGATACCCTCCCCCTTGATGGCTGAGGACGATAACGAGCAGAAGCGTGCGCTGCAGAGCGTCGCGGTGGCAGCTAGTGAAGCTGAGGCAGACCTCATCTGCCAGCGACTCGCGGAGGCCGGGATTCAAGCCACCGCGAAGCGAGCCGTCGGTGCCGTCCAATTCGGCGCGTCCGGCGGTCGGTACGTCTACGTCGAGGCGGCCGAGCTTGAGCGGGCGCGGGAGGTCCTCGCGGTTCCCGAGGGCCCCACGACTTTGAGGGCCTCGGCCTTGGTCGGGTATCCCGCTCGATGCCGGGCGACGCACTTCGTATCTAGTCGCACTTCTGAAGGAGCTTTCTATGTGTGACCCAAGTCACACACCCACCCCTTGAAGCAAAAAGCTTCGGTACCTAAACTTTCGGTACCAAATGTCCTCCTCGGCACAGACAGCAGACCCGGGCTTCCACCCCGAGGCGTCAGACCGCATCGAGCCGTACGTGTGGAAGATCGCCGGCGTGGTGATCCTCGGGATGATCATGTCGATCCTCGACACCACGATCGTGAACGTGGCGCTGAGGACGCTGGGGCATGACCTGCACAGCTCGCTTGCGCAGATCCAGTGGGTGATCACCGGTTATCTGTTGTCGCTCGCGGCTGTGATCCCGGTGACCGGCTGGGCGGCGCGCAGGTTCGGGGCAAAGCGCGTGTACCTGACCTCGCTGGTGCTGTTCACAGTCGGCTCGGCGCTCTGCGCCATCGCCGCCTCGACCACCGAGCTCGTGCTCTTCCGCGTACTCCAAGGCGCTGGCGGCGGCATGATCATGCCGGTCGCACAGCTGATCATGGCCCAGGTCGCCGGTCCCAAGCGCATGGGCCGCGTGATGGGCATCGTGGCGATGCCCGCGATGCTCGGGCCGATCCTCGGGCCGGTCGTCGGCGGTACGATCCTCGAGAGCCTGCACTGGTCGTGGATCTTCCTCGTCAACGTGCCGATCGGCTTCGTCGCCTTCTTCCTCGGCTGGCGGATCATCCCCCACACCGAATCAGGTGAGGCGGGACGCCTCGACGTGCTCGGTCTGGTGCTGCTCTCGACGGCGTCCAGCGCGGTGGTTTACGGCCTCGCGCAGCTCGGCACGCCGGGCACCAGTCTGACCGCCGCGGTCGTGGTCGGCCCGGTGATCGCGGGGCTCGCGCTGACTGCGGCCTTCTGCTGGCACGCGCTGCGCATCGAGCGTCCGCTGCTCGACATCCGGCTGTACGCCAACCGCATCTTCGCGGCCGCCTCGTTCACGACGTTCGCGCTCGGCGCGGCGCTGTTCGGGGCGATGATCCTCGTGCCCCTCTATTACCAGGAGGTCCGCCACGAGAGCCTGATCGCGACCGGCCTGCTGGTCGGTCCCCAGGGCCTCGGAATGCTCGTCGCGATGCCGATTGCCGGCCGCCTGACCGATCGCTTCGGCGGCGGCCGCGTTGCCCTCGGTGGCGTCTCGGTGCTGTGTCTGAGCACGATTCCGCTTGCCTTCATCGGCCCGAGCTCCTCGATCGTTGGGATCTCGACGGTCCTGCTCGTGCGCGGGATCGGCATCGGCTTCTCCTTCATGCCGGCAATGACCACGGCGTTTGCCTCGCTGCGACCCGATCAGCTCTCCGACGCGACGCCGCAGCTCAACGTGCTGCAACGGATCGGCGGAGCGATCGGCACGGCTGTGCTGGCGGTCGTGCTACAGCGGGCGAGCGGGATCTCACCGTCCAGCGTTCATCTCGCGCACGCGTTCAACATCGCCTATTGGTGGTCGTTCGGGATCGCCGCGCTCGGGCTGATCCCGTGCGTGGTGCTGCTGCGCGCCGAGGACCCGCGGGCACGGCTCAGTCGCGCCGCGGCCAACGCCGAGGCGACCGCCGAGCCGCTGGGCGTGTGACCGGGAGACCGATGAGATGAGCAGCCCCGTGGCCGCCGAGCCGAAGACAGGGTCCACCGATGCACGCGACGCGCAGCTGACAGAGCTGGGCCTGGCATTCCGCCGGGTGTTCCGCAGCTTCAACCGGCTGCGCGGGCGCGACACGCATCTCGGCGGCTCCGAGCTGAGCCACGCGCAGTTCGAGCTGCTGATCGAGCTGTTCGAGCGCGGCCCGCTCCCCGCTGGGGAGCTCGCGGCTGCGGCGCGGCTGACGCCGGCGACGGTCACGCAGATGCTCGACCACCTCGCCGAGCAGGGCCACGTCGAGCGTGTGCGCTCGGAGACCGACCGCCGCGTGGTCGTCTCGCGGCTCACGCCTCAGGGCCGGCGCAAGATCGAGGCCAAGCGCGAGGCCTGGCAGCACCGCTGGGAGCACGCGCTCACGGGCGTCGAGATCGAGGAGCTGCGCGCGGCCACACGCGTGCTCGAGCGTCTCGGCGCGATGGTCGAGGACGCCCCTGCTGCAGCGGCTTGCGAGACGCCGAAACGGGACTGACGCACAGGCTTCATGCGGGCGAACGGGCCGCCAAGGAGCAGGAATCGCTCTGCTATAGTCGAAAAGGCGTCGCGGTGGGCGCAATGAGTGTGCGTGCGACCCGCCGCCCTGGCAATGAAGATGGTGATCTCGAGCAGATAACGAACGCGGACCGGTCCATAACGACCAGCAGCGTGCGTGGGCCCGAGGGGCCTATTTTTTTGCCTTGGCCACCATCTAGCAACAACCTCCCAAAGTGATCCATGCCACGTAAGTTCTCACTCCAAAACACCCGCAACATCGGGATCATGGCGCACATCGACGCCGGTAAGACGACGACGACCGAGCGCATCCTCTACTACACCGGCCGCACGTACAAGATCGGCGAGGTGCACGAGGGTGCTGCCGTGATGGACTGGATGGAGCAGGAGCAGGAGCGCGGCATCACGATCACCTCCGCTGCGACGACCGCGCAGTGGAAAGACCACCGCATCAACATCATCGACACGCCCGGCCACGTCGACTTCACGGTCGAGGTCGAGCGCTCGCTACGCGTGCTTGACGGTGCGATCGCGCTGTTCGACTCGGTCGCCGGCGTCGAGCCGCAGTCCGAGACCGTTTGGCGCCAGGCGGACAAGTACCACGTGCCGCGTATCGCCTACATCAACAAGATGGACCGCATCGGCGCAGATTTCGACAAAGGCGTGCAGACGATGATCGACCGCCTCGGCGCGCACCCCGTGCCGATCCAGCTGCCGATCGGCTCCGAGGGCGACTTCCTCGGCGTCGTCGACTTGGTCGCGATGAAAGCGATCGTCTACAAGGACGAGCTGGGCAAGGAAGTCGACGAAATCGAGATCCCCGAGAATCTCCTCGAAGCGGCGCAGGCCGCTCGCGAACATCTGCTCGAGGAGGTCTCCCACTACGACGACGCGCTGCTCGAGCTGCTGCTCGAGGAAGCCGACGTGCCCGTGGACGTGCTCAAGAGCGCGATCCGCGCGGCGACGCTGTCGACCAAACTGACGCCCGTGCTGTGCGGCTCATCCTTCAAGAACAAGGGTGTGCAGCCGCTGCTGGACGCGGTCATTGACTATCTGCCGTCGCCGCTGGATGTGCCGCCGGTCGTCGGTACCGAACTGATCAAGGGCGAGGAGCAGGAGCGCGAGGTGATTCGCCACGCCGACGACTCTGAGCCGTTCGCCGCGCTCGCGTTCAAGATCGCCGCCGACCCCTACGTCGGCAAGCTGACCTACTTCCGCGTCTACTCCGGCCACTTGGAGGCCGGCGCCAAGGTTCTGAACGTCGGCAGCGGACGCACCGAGCGCATCGGGCGCATCCTGATGATGCACGCCAATGAGCGCGAGGAGGTCACCGAGGTCTATGCAGGTGACATCGCCGCAGCGGTGGGCATCAAGCAGGTGATCACCGGCGACACGCTCGCCGAGCCGGCGCATCCGGTGCATCTCGAGAACATCATCTTCCCCGAGCCGGTCATCAAGGTGGCCGTCGAGCCCAAGACGAAGGTCGACCAGGAGAAGATGTCGGTCGCGCTCGGGCGCCTGGCCGAGGAGGATCCGACCTTCCAGGTGCGCACCAACGAAGAGACAGGGCAGACCGAGATCTCGGGCATGGGCGAGCTGCACCTCGAGGTGCTCGTCGACCGCATGAAGCGGGAGTTTGGCGTCGAGGCGAACGTCGGGCGCCCGCAGGTGTCCTACCGTGAGACGGTTCGTGGAAGCGTCGAGAAGGTCGAAGGTAAGTTCGTCCGCCAGACCGGCGGCTCCGGTCAGTTCGGCGTCGTCTTCATCGACCTCGAGCCCGCTCCGGGGCTGGGATTTGAGTTCATCAACAAGATCAAGGGTGGAAACATCCCCTCGGAATACATCCCCGCCGTCAAGAAGGGCATCGAAGAGGCGCTCGACAACGGCGTCAAGGCGGGCTACCCGATGGTCGACATGCGCGTGACGCTCGTGGATGGCAAGTACCACGACGTCGACTCCTCGGAAATCGCCTTCAAAGTCGCCGGCTCGCTCGCCTTCAAAGAGGCCGCCAAACGCGCCAAGCCCGTTCTGCTGGAGCCAATCTTCGCCGTCGAGGTGGTCGCCCCCGAGGAGTTCGTGGGTGACGTGATCGGCGATCTCAGCCGCAGGCGCGGTCAGGTAGAAGGCCAGGAGCGCCGCGGCAACGCGCTGGTGGTGACCGGCAAGGTCCCCCTCAGCGAGATGTTCGGGTACGCGACCGACCTTCGTTCCAACACGCAGGGGCGAGCGACGTACACGATGCAATTCGAGGCCTACGAGGAGGTTCCACCCAACATCGCTGAGAAGATCGTCGAACAGCGAACGGGGGAACCGGTCCCAGCCTAGACGGCTCGGGCTAGGCTGGCTGGTAGCACTTAGAGCGGACTGCAGAGCAGGCAGCAGTCAAGGAAGACCGCATTTAGATAGATTTCTGAGGTTCGCCTCCACAGAGGCGGGCATACAAGTCGATACAGGAGCGAATTCAAAGTGGCGAAGGAGAAGTTCGAGCGCGATAAGCCGCACGTCAACGTCGGGACCATCGGTCACATCGACCATGGCAAGACGACGCTGACCGCTGCCATAACAACCGTTTTGGCCGAGCACGGAGGCGCGGAAGCGCGCACCTTCGCCGAGATCGACAACGCGCCCGAGGAGAAGGAGCGCGGGATCACGATTGCCACTTCGCACGTCGAGTACCAGACCGACAGTCGGCACTATGCCCACGTCGACTGCCCAGGCCACGCCGACTACGTCAAGAACATGATCACCGGTGCGGCCCAGATGGACGGCGCGATCCTGGTGGTATCCGCGGCCGACGGCCCGATGCCCCAGACGCGTGAGCACGTCCTGCTCGCCCGCGAGGTTGGCGTCAACTACATCGTGGTGTTCCTCAACAAGGCCGACATGGTCGACGACGAGGAGCTCCTGGAACTGGTCGAGGTCGAGGTGCGCGAGCTGCTCTCCGAGTACGACTTCCCGGGCGATGACATCCCGTTCATCACAGGCTCGGCATTGAAGGCGTTGGAAGGCGACGAGGGCTACAAGCAGAAGATCCTCGACCTCGCCGCAGCGCTGGACTCCTACATCCCGGATCCTGTGCGCGAGCTCGACAAGCCGTTCATGATGCCGGTAGAGGACGTCTTCTCGATCACCGGTCGTGGCACGGTCGCCACTGGCCGTGTCGAGCAGGGCATCGTCCACACGGGCGACACCGTCGAAATCGTCGGCGTCCACGACTCCACCTCGACGGTGGTGACCGGCGTGGAGATGTTCCGCAAGATCCTCGACGAGGGTCGCGCAGGCGACAACGTCGGCTGCCTGCTGCGAGGCACCAAGCGCGAGGAGATCGAGCGCGGACAGGTGCTGTGCAAGCCGGGGTCCATCACGCCGCACACCAAGTACAAGGCCGAGGTGTACGTCCTCAAGAAGGAGGAGGGCGGCCGTCATACCCCCTTCTTCACGGGCTACAGGCCCCAGTTCTATTTCCGCACGACCGACGTGACCGGGGTGGCGAAGCTGCCCGAGGGCGTCGAGATGGTCATGCCGGGCGACAACGTCCAGATGGAGATCGAGCTGATCCAGCCGATCGCCATGGACCAGGGTCTGCGCTTCGCCATCCGCGAGGGTGGCCGCACAGTCGGCTCCGGCGTGGTCAGCGAGATCATCGAGTAGCACACGCGCGTCGATCCGAACACCGTCGGGGCGACGCGCACATTGGCAGTCCGATACGACTAATTGAGCCCCACCTCCAGGGTGTGGCGGCGATGGGGCGGGTTCCCGAGCAGAACCCGCCCTTCTCACGCCGTCAAGGAGGGGCCGACCGGCGGAGCAGCCCAGCCCGCAATCGACGTACCGCAGCGAGCGCAACCGAGCACCAGCACCAGCAGCATCAGCATCCAGACGATCACCACCCGACGACACCAGCAAGGCGAGACTTCATGGCAGCGACCAACCAAAACAAGATCCGCATCCGCCTCAAGGCGTACGACACCTCCGCCATCGAGTCGGCCGCTCGCGAGATCGTAGAGACGGCGACGCGCACCGGCGCGAGCGTTTCGGGACCGGTGCCGCTGCCGACCGAGAAGAACGTCTACTGCGTGATCCGCTCGCCGTTCAAGGACAAGGACTCGCGCGAGCACTTCGAGATCCGCACGCACAAGCGCCTGATCGACATCCACCAGCCGACGCCGAAGACGGTCGACTCGCTCCAGCGTCTCGACCACCTGCCGGCGGGCGTCGACATCGAGATCCGCCTGGCAACCTGAACGATGGCTGCGATCCTCGCCAAGAAGCTCGGCATGACGCAGGTCTTTCAGGAGGACGGCAGCGTCGCACGCGTGACGGTGCTGCTCGCGGGCCCGTGCCCGGTGACAGCGATTCGCACCTCCGAGCGCGATGGCTATGAGGCGGTGCAGCTGGCGTTCGGGCTGGCCAAGGAGAAGCACATCTCCAAGCCCGAGCTCGGTCACCTGAAGAAGGCCGACGCGCCGCCGATGCGCACGCTCGCTGAGTTCCGCGGCGAGGTCGGTGAGCTGACGCTAGGCGAGACCGTCAAGGTGGACTCCTTCGAGGTCGGAGCGCGTGTGAAGATCTCCGGCACCTCCAAGGGCAAGGGCTTCCAGGGCACGATCAAGCGCCACAACTTCGCCAGCGGCCCCAAGTCCCACGGCTCGCACAACGTGCGCGCGCCGGGCTCGATCGGCGCCTCAGCGACGCCCTCACGCGTGCTCAAAGGCATCCGTGGACCCGGGCAGATGGGCAACAAGCGCGTCACGCAGAAGGGTCTCGAGGTCGTGCGCGTGGACGCCGCTGAGAACCTGCTGATGGTACGCGGCTCGGTGCCCGGCCCCACAGGCGCGCTCGTGGAGGTGCGGACCGATGCCTGACGCACCGGTGCTCGGCGCAGCCGCCACCAAGAAGGTCAAGCTCGAGGACTCCGCGTTCGGCTCGAGCTTCTCGGCGCCGCTGGTTCACCAGAGCGTGCGCGCCGAGCAGGCAGCACGCCGGCGCGGCACCGCCGCTACCAAAACCCGCGGCAAGGTCTCCGGTGGCGGCGCCAAGCCATGGCGCCAGAAGGGCACCGGCCGCGCCCGCGCCGGCTCGAGCCGCTCGCCGATTTGGACAGGCGGCGGCACCGTGTTCGGGCCGCAGCCGCGCTCGTACACGTTCAAGGTCAACCGCAAGGAGCAGCGCGCCGCGCTACGCAGCGCACTGTCACTGCACGCGGGACGCGGCTCGATCGCGATCCTCGACGCGAGCGCCTTCACGGCCCCCAAGACCAGCCAGGCGCTGGAGCTGCTCGAAGACTGGGCCCCCGCCGCCGGCGAGGGCAGGCGGCTCAGCTCGACGCTCGTGGTGGTCGTCCCCGAGGAGTCCGCGGCCGCCCTGTCCTTCCGCAACCTCGCCCGCGTGGTGGTGCTGAGCGCCGAGGACGTCGGCGTCGCCGATCTGCTGGGCGCCGCCGCGCTCGTCATCTCCGAGCCCGCCCTGCAGGCGCTCACCGCGCGCACCGGCCAACCGCGCAAAGGAGATTCCTGATGGAGCCGACCCAGGTGCTGATCCGCCCGGTGGTCTCCGAGAAGAGCTACGTGCTCTCCGCGGCCGACCGCTACACCTTTCGTGTGCACCGCGACGCGCACAAGACGCAGATCCGCCAGGCCGTCGAGGCGCTGTTTGACGTGCACGTCGTCGAGGTCCGCACGATGAGCGTCAAGTCAAAGCCCAAGCGCCGCGGCAGCACCGCCAAAGGGGCCACGCGCGAGTGGAAGAAGGCGATCGTGCAGATACGCGCCGGCGAGTCAATCCCGATCTTCCAGGGCCTCGCGGCTCTAGAGGGCTGAGAACATGCCGATTCGCAAGCCACGCCCAACCAGCCCGGGAAGACGCTTCGTGTCCTATCCGGACTTCGCCGAGATCACGAAGTCGGAGCCTGAGAAGACGCTCATCGAAGGTCTCAAGAAGAGCGGCGGACGCAACGCGCGCGGGCGCAAGACCGCCCGCCACCGTGGCGGCGGGGCCAAGCGCGCGTATCGCCGGGTGGACTTCAAGCGCCGCAAGGATGGCGTCCAGGCGCGCGTCGCCGCGATCGAGTACGACCCCAATCGCTCCGCGTACATCGCGCTGCTGCACTATGTCGATGGCGAGAAGCGCTACATCCTCGCTCCCCAACGGCTGACCGTCGGCACGATGGTGTCATCCGGCGAGGGTGCGGACATCGCCGTGGGCAACTGCATGGAGCTCGCGCGCATGCCTGTCGGCACGGTCGTGCACAACATCGAGCTGTCGCCCGGCCGCGGCGGCCAGATGGCGCGCTCCGCCGGGGCCTCCGCGCAGCTGATGGCCAAGGACGGCGACATGGCGACCCTGCGGCTGCCGTCGGGTGAGATGCGCATGGTCCGCGCCGAGTGTCGCGCGACAGTTGGCACGATCGGCAACGCCGAGCACCAGAACGTCAAGATCGGCAAGGCCGGGCGCAAGCGCCACATGGGTGTGCGCCCGCAGACCCGTGGCGTCGCCATGAACCCCGTCGACCACCCGCACGGGGGCGGTGAGGGCTCGACCACCGCCGGTCGTCATCCGGTGACGCCGTGGGGCGTGCCCACGCTCGGCTACCGCACGCGCAAAAAGAACAAGACCTCCGACCGTTACATCGTGCGCGGCCGCCGCCGCGGGAAGGGCAAGCAGCGATGAGCCGCTCCAGCAAGAAGGGCCCGTGGGTCGAAGAGCGCCTGATGCAGCGCATCGAAGCGCTCAACGCGGCCAACAACAAAAAAATGATCAGGACGTGGTCACGCGCATCGACGATCTTCCCTGAGATGGTGGGCCACACGATCGCCGTGCACGACGGCAAGAAACATGTGCCCGTGTACGTCAGCGAGTCGATGGTCGGCCACAAGCTCGGCGAGTTCGCGCCGACGCGCGTGTTCCGCGGCCACGCAGGATCGGGGAAGGTGCGATGAGCGCCGACGACGAGACGACCGCGCCCGACGGCCAGACGGCCGACGAGCCCGACGCGGCGAAAGCATCAGCAGCCAAAAAACCTGCCGCCGAGAAAAAAGCGCGGGCCGAGAAAAAACCGGCCGCAGCCGCCGAGAAAAAAGCACCCGCCGAGAAAAAACCTGCGGCGAAAAAACCTGCGCGCGAGAAAAAAGCCGCCGGCGAGAAAAAAGCGCCAGCCGCGAAAAAAGCGCCCGCCGAGGAGCAGCCCGCCGAGGAGCAGCCGACCGCGGAGAAAAAACCAGCCGCCCAGAAAAAAGCCGCTGCGAGCAAACAGCCGGCCGCCGAGCAGGCCGTCGAGAAACCCGCCAAAGCCGCTCCCGCCCCCCGCACCGGCAAAGACGGCGCAGTCAAAGCCCCACGTCGCCGCGTCGTCGCTGCGCACGCCCGCTACGTGCGCACCTCAGCGCGCAAGGCGCGCATGGTCTGCGGGCACCTGCGTGGAAAGTCCGTGCAGGAGGCACGCGCTATCCTCGCTTTCACCTCCCGTGAGGTAGCGCGCGATTGGAGCAAGCTGCTCGAGTCCGCGGTGGCCAACGCCGAGAGCAACCACGAACTGCTTGAGGACGACCTGATCGTCCGGGAGGCGTACGCCGACGAAGGACCGACGATCAAGCGCTTCCGGCCGCGCGCGATGGGACGGGCGACGCCGATCCGCAAGCGCACCAGCCACCTGACGATCACGCTGACCGCGCGCCCCGAGCCCGCAACCAACAAAAGAAACCGCTGAGAGACGAGAGACATGGGACAGAAGGTTCATCCAGAGGCAATGCGCGTGGGCTACATCCACGACTGGAAGTCGAACTGGTTCAACGAGAAACACTTCGCTGAGTACCTCGCCGAGGACGTTCACGTGCGCGAGCACATCACGCGCAAGCTCGCCCATGCCGGCCTCTCGGACATCACCATCCGCAAGGACGCCAACGAGCTCGAGGTCAACATCCACACCGCCCGCCCCGGCATCGTGATCGGCAAGTCCGGCACCGAAGTCGACGCGCTGCGCCGCGATCTGCACCGCATGACCAAAAAGCAGATCAAGGTCAACATCCTCGAGATCAAGCGCCCAGAGCTCGACGCGAAGCTCGTCGCGCAGTCGATCGCCGAGCAGCTGCAGAACCGCGTTGCGTTTCGTCGCGCGATGAAGCGCGCGCTCACCAGCGCGATGCGCTCCGGCGCCAAGGGCGTCAAGGTCCAGGTCGCCGGCCGGCTCGGCGGCGCGGAGATGGCGCGCACCGAAAGCTACTCTGACGGCCGCGTGCCGCTGCACACGATGCGCGCGGACATCGACTACGGCTTCTACGAGGCGCGCACCACCTTCGGGCGCATCGGCGTCAAGTGCTGGGTGAACAAGGGTGAGATCATGCCCGAGGGCTACACCGGTGCAGACCTGACGGACATGACCGCGCCGGCGCCGCCGAGCAACGATCGCGACGGTCGTGGCGGTCGCGATGGTCGCGAGGGTCGTGGCGGCGGGCGCAACCGGCCTGGCGGTGGCGGTGGCGGCCGTGGACCAGGTGGTCCCGGTGGCGGCGGACGTGGTGGCGGTGGACGTGGTCCGGGTGGTCCCGGTGGCGGCGGACGTGGTGGCGGTGGACGTGGTCCGGGTGGTCCCGGTG
>DATHOH010000013.1:0-17904 GCA_035485155.1 Solirubrobacteraceae bacterium | reverse complement strand
CCGGCGTTGCTCACGGTGTCGAGGACCCACTTGGCGCCGTCGGGAGAGCGTCCTGCGGCCTCCCAGTCGGAACTCCCGTCGGCCGGTGCGACGTATCCGTCGAGCGAGACCGACATCTTCAGGATCAGTGAGGTCATGCGCGGCTCCGAACACGGCTTAGGAAAGCACCGTCCGGCGCCGCGTCCACGTGCGTCTCAGGTGACGTCGATGATGGGCGCGCCGTTCCCGTGGCCGTTACCGGCCGCGAGCGCTCCCTCGGTCACGACGCCCTGCGTCGTGCGGTCCCACCAGCTGTACAGAACCGGCACCTGGTACCAGCTGGAGTGGCTGGCTCGAAAGAAGAGCATCTCGTCGCTCTCCCAGTACCGTTCCCAATCGATGTACTCCTCGAACTCGGCGAGCTGCTGGAAGCGGTAACGGTCGTCACGTGAACGGTAGACGGCGTAGGAGCTCGCTCCGTAGCGCAGCGCGACGGCTGCGACCTCGTTGAGCGCAGCCTCCAGGTCATTGCCGCGAAAACCGGTGGAGTACCACGGAACGATCACGGTGCCGGCCATCAGGCTCCCACCTCCGCGCGAATCGCGCCGGGGCCCTCAGCCGTCTTGCCCTGGCCCTCGGAGTCGGCGCCGACCAGGATCGAGATCTTGCCGAGATGCTTGTTTTCGAGCATCAGCTGGTGTGCTTCGGCGACGCCCTCGAAGCCGAGCGTACGCCACAGAACCGGCTGGATCTGGCCGCTCTCGATCAGCTCGTTGGCCTTCATGCACTCGTAAGCGTTGGCGAAGTGCGAGCCGAGGATCTCCTTCTGCTTCATCCACAGGTAGCGCACGTCGAAGTCGAGGTTGTAGCCGGTGGTCCCGGCGCAGATGACGACCTTGCCGAACGGCTTGACGGTGAACACCGACGTGGGGAACGTCGCCTTGCCGACGTGCTCGAAGACGATGTCTGGCGCGTCGCCGAGGATCGCCTTGACGCGCTTGGCGAATTCGCGAGAGACGCCGAAGCGCGCCTTCTCCTCCTCGGGCGTCTCGTTGCCGGTCCGCATCATCCCCTTGAACTCGGCACGGTCGATGTAGTCGACGGCGCCGAGGCGCTTGACGAGCTCGCCCTTCTCGGCCGAGGAGACGACGCCGACGCAGTGTGCGCCGGCGGCCGCGCACAGCTGCGTGGCGAATACGCCCAGCCCGCCCGCGGCGCCCCAGATCAGGACGTTCGCGCCGGCCTGCAGTTTGCAGCGTGTGATCAGCATGCGGTAGGCGGTGAAGTAGACGAGGCCGTACGACGCCGCCTCCTCCCAGGTCAATGCCTGCGGCTTTGGCAGCAGCTGCTGTGCTTGGACCTTCGTGAACTGCGCGAACGAGCCCCAGGTGGTCTCATAGCCCCAGATCTTCTGCGACGGCGCTGCCATCGGATCGAGGCCGTGCACCTCGGGGTCCTCGTAGGAGGCCTGATTGCAATGGAGCACGACCTCGTCGCCGGGCTTCCAGCGCGTCACGCCCGCGCCGACCTTCCAGACCACACCCGAAGCGTCGGAGCCGCCAATGTGGTGTCCGTACTGCGGGTGGTCGCCGTAGCGCCACACGCCGACTGGCTCGCCGAGCGCCGCCCAGACGTTGTTGTAGTTCACGCCGGCCGCCATCACGCGGACGATCACCTCGAATGCCCCCGGCTCGGGGACTTCGATCTCCTCGATCTGGAAGGCGTCCTTCGGTTCGCCCTGGCGCTCCTCGCGGATGACCCACGCGGCCATCGTCTTGGGCAGCTCGCCCGGCTCGGCGTCTACGGCGGAAACTTGTTGGAGATCGATCGCCACTTGCTCTGGAACCTCGTCGGTTGGGAATTAGGGAAACGAGGTCCAATCCTACCCGCGGCGGACGTACGCGTGCGCGCGAGCGCCGCGCGGGGCCTGCCGGCAGGCCGGAGCGCCTGGCTGCGCAGCCGCTGCCGCCGCGCTACGCTCGACCCAAGTGCCCGATCCAGAGCCACCCGAGGATCCCGACCAGACGCCCGCGGAGCAGGGCCCGAACATCATGATGCCGCCGGAGGAGTTCGCCGGCAAATGGGCCAACGCGGCGGCGATCGCACGTACGCCGCACGAGTTCACGCTCGACTTCATGCGCATCGGGCCGCAGGGGCAGCAGGGGATGGTCGTCTCGCGCGTGTCCTTCTCGCCGCTGCTCGCCAGTCAGCTGCTCGATCTGCTCGGCGAACAGTGGCATGCCTACACCGAGGAATCGGGTATTCCGCCCGAGGGCGATGGCGATGAGTGAAGAGCAGCCGTTCAAGGATCCGGGCGAGCTGGAGCCCACGACCTTGCCGCTGGACGCCCCGAACGTGATCAGCACGCTCGACACGCCTCCGCATCCCGACGCGGTCAAGGCGCACGACGCGACGATTCGTAAGCACTTGCAGGACCGAAAGCCCCCTGAGGGCGACGCGGGGGCCTAGCGATCGGCGTGCGGTTGCGCTCAGGCTGCGGGAAACGGCAGCTCGAGCACCTCGGCGCTCGCGCCTGCTTCGCCGACGCTCACCGTGCTTCCCGGCTCAGCCTCGCGGCGCACGAGCGCCAGTCCGATCGGACCCAGCCTGGGGGAGAGGACCGCGCTGCCGAGGCGGCCAACCGGCCGCTCGCCGAGACGCAGCTCCTCGCCGGGCGCCGCCGGCGCGGACAGGCGCAGTCCGCGCAGATGCCGGTTCGGCTTGCCCTTGTAGTGGAGACGGGCGACCGTCTCTTGGCCGACGTAGCAGCCCTTCGTGAAGCTGACTGCGCGCTCGTTGAGCCCCGCCTCCTGGGGGATGACGCTGTCGTCGAGGTCGACCCCGTAGCGGGGGCGTCCGCGCTCGACGCGCAGACACTCTGCGACCTGCTCGGAGACGGCCTGCGCGCCGCGATCGCCCAGCGCAGCCCACAGCGCAGGCGTTGACGCCGCGGCGCCGATCAGGTCGACCCCGACGTCGGTGCGCACCGCCAGCGCGGCGATCCCGTCGATCTCCACGAGCGCATTTGCGTGCTCGACCTCGGCGAGGCCCTCGGCGGCGGCGATCGCCGCCGCGTCAGGGCCGATCAGCGACAGCAGCCCCCGCTCGACCGTGCGCTTGTGGAGCTCGACGTCGTAGCCGACCTTGAAGCGGCGGATCATGTCGAACAGTCCCTGCAGCGCGACGCGCTCGGTGTCGAGCAGAAGCGCGGCGGCAGCGCCGGGGGGCTGCGCGCCCGCGTACTCGTCGTCGCCCACCGCCAGGATCCGCAGGTCGCCGAGCATCTTGCCCTTGTGAGTCAGGAAGGCCGCGTAGCAGCCCGTACCCGGGCGCAGCGAGCTCAGCTCGTTTGTGACCTGTCCGTTGAGGAACTCGAGCGCGCCCGCGCCGGTGAGCGCGAGCTTGCCTCGCTGCGATCGATCCACCACGCCGCAGCCCTCGATGAGCGCACGGTATTCGCCCTCGAGCGAGTGCTCACGGGCCGCCGCGGCGGTGTCGGTGCGTGCGCTTGCCATCGATTCGAGAATAGCCGCGCTAGGCTTGCGGCCAATGGCTTTGGCGGAGGACTTCCAGCGGATCGTCGATTCGCTGCCCGAGGACTGGACTGATCTGGAGCTCGATCTGAGGATCGCCGACGAGTCGCGCTACGTCGAGGCGGCGGTGCTGCTGACGACATGCAATGCGCGCCCCTATTCACACAACGACTGGCACTGGCGGCTGCTCGTCGCCCACCGCTTCGGCCACGCCGCCGCCGCGCCGACCGTCCACGGCGCGCTCGGGCTGCTCGACGACGCGGGCCTGGAGGGCGAGATGGTGGTGCGCGAGGAGCGCAGCGGGCGCGTGGAGATCAAGGAGACGTGGGGGCGCCCGTACTCCGAGCGTGAGCAGTTTCGTCGCCTACGGGCCCAGTAGCGATGGCGCGCGTGCTCGCGCTCACACGCGATCTGCTGTTCGGCTCGCAGGTCCAGGGCGCGCTCACGCTCGCCGGCTACGACGTCGAGCTGCTCGCCGATGAGGCGCTGCTCAAGCGCCGGCTCGGCGACGTCGCCGACGCAGACGCGGCGGCGGCGAATGTCCTCGTGGTTGACCTGACCGACGCAGACCTCGATGGTGCGGCGACCGTCGAACGGCTGCTCGGGACGGGCGAGCTCGGGTCGATGCGCACGCTCGGCTTCTACTCGCACGTCGATGTCGCTGCGCGCGAGGCCGCCGAGCGGGCCGGGTTCGACATCGTGGTGCCACGCTCGCGCATGGCCCGCGAAGGCGTCGAGCTCGTCGCCGGCGCCCTCGCTGCCGGCCCGTAGGCGCCTACGCCGGCTGGGCGTCCTGCTGGTGCGCGGCGCGGCGCAAGAGTGGGTGCTCCGGTGCCGCTCCGGGGCCGGGAAGCGCGCGCACGTCGCGCACCGACAAGCTCGCCCCACAAGCCTCGCACAGACGATGCTCGTCGACGGCGCCGCCGCAGGCACGGTGTTCGAGGACGACCGCCGGACCGCCGCTCGAGGGCGTGTAGCGGTCGCCCCATTGCATCAGCGCGACCATCGTCGGCCACAGATCGAGGCCCTTCTCGGTGAGGCGGTATTCGTAGCGAGGCGGGTGCTCCTGATAGAGGCGCTTTTCGAGCACCCCTTGCTCGAGCAGCCTGGTGAGGCGGGTATGCAGGACGTTGCGCGCGATCCCCAGGTTCGACTGGATCTCATCGAAGCGGCGCAGGCCGAGGAACACGTTGCGCACGATCAGCAGCGACCAACGCTCGCCGACCACCTCGAGCGCGCCGGCGATGCTGCAGATCTGTCCTTCGTAGTCACTTCCAAGCATCGACGGCCATGTTAGCCGATTGAGTTGCATGATGCAACTCTATGCTATGGTCGGTTTCATGATGCAACGCAAGTGGCGCGTGTCGCTGATCGTGTGTGTCGGGGTGTTCATGTCGAGCCTCGACCTGTTCATCGTCAACATCGCCTTCCCGGCGATCGCCAGGCACTTCGGCGGCGTCTCGCTCGGCTCGCTGTCGTGGATCCTCAGCGCCTACGCGATCGTGTTCGCCGCGCTGCTCGTCCCCGCCGGACGCTGGGCGGACGCGTTTGGACGCAAGCGCGCGTTCCTACTGGGTCTCGCCATCTTCGTCGTGGCGAGCACCGGCTGCGCGCTCGCGCCGTCGGTCGGCGTGCTGACCGTGGCGCGCATCGTGCAGGCCGTAGGCGGTGCGCTGATGCTGCCGACATCGCTCGGCCTGATGCTCCCTGAGTTCGGGCCGCACGAGCGCCACGTCGCGATCGGCGTCTGGGCCGCCACGGGTGGCATCGCGGCCGCGGCCGGACCGCCGCTCGGTGGCCTGCTCGTGCAGGCCGACTGGCGCTGGGTCTTCCTCGTGAACGTCCCGATCGGCCTGCTCGGCCTCGGCTTCGGGATACGCACGCTGACCGAGCGGCGCGAACTGGGCGCCGCGCGCCCCGACGTGCTCGGCGCGCTCGCGCTGATCGTCGTGATCGGGTCGCTCGTCGTGGCGATCGTGAAGGGTCAGGAATGGGGCTGGGACTCGGCGCCGATCCTCGCGCTGCTCGCCGTCACAGCGGTGGGGCTGCCCGCGATCTGGTGGCGCTCGGAACACCACGACTCGCCCGTCGTGGACCCGGCGATGCTGCGTGTGCGCAGCTTCGGGCTGGCGGTGGGAGCCTCGGTGCTGTTCTTCGCGGGATTCGGCGCGATGCTGCTCGCGGGCGTCCTGTTCCTGACGGGGGTGTGGCATGAGTCGGTGCTGACCGCCGGCCTGATGCTGTTTCCCGGCCCGGCGATGGCGACGGCCTTCAGCATCCCGTCGGCTCGGCTGGGGGCGCGCGTCGGCTACCGCATCCCCGGCGTGATCGGGGCGCTGCTGTTCGTCGCCGGTCAGGTCTGGTACATCACGCAGACCGGAGACACGCCCGCATACGTGAGCGAGTACCTGCCGGGGATCGCCATCAGCGGAGCGGGCGTGGGCCTGATGATCCCGACCCTCACCGGTGCCGGCACCTCATCCCTGGCGCCCGAGCGCTTCGCGACCGGCGCCGCGGTGCTGACGATGGGCCGCCAGATCGGCGCGGCGCTCGGCGTCGCGCTGCTCGTGGCGGTGCTCGGCACCAGCACCGGGAGCGCATCGGACTTCCACGAGGCGTGGCTGATAAGCGTCGCAGGCGGACTAACGGCGGGTCTCGCGCTGCTTGCCATCGGCTCGGCGTCGCGCAAGCCGCTCACGGCGCCGGTCACTGCAGCGAGCCCAGCAGCCGGCGTGCCGCGCGCGGAGACCACCCTCGTCGCGGAGCGCGTGGCGTGAGCACGCTCGAGCAGCTGCGGACGCGCAGCTTCAGCTGGGAGGATCCGACAGCCGCGGCCGCCGCTGCCGTCGAGTTGCCGGGCCTCGACTGCATGCAGGCGATCATCGATGGCACGTTGCCGCCGCCGCCGATCGCACGTCTGCTCGACTTCACGATCGTCGAGGTCGAGGACGGCCGCGCGCTGTTCGCGATGGAGCCGGCCGAGTGGATGTACAACCCGATCGGCTCCGTGCATGGCGGCATCGCAGCGACGATTCTCGACTCGTGCATGGGCTGCGCGGTCCACACGACGCTCCAGGCGGGAGTCGGCTACACGACCACCGACCTGCAGGTCCGCTACATCCGGGCGATGAGCGACGCGTCGGGTCGTGTCCTCGCGGAGGGCCGCGTGGTCCACCGCGGCAGGCGCACCGCCACGGCCGAGGGACGGCTGTTCCTCGAGTCAGACGAAACGCTGATCGCGCACGGGACGACCGGCTGCGCGATCCTGCGCTGAGGTTCTGACGCCGGCCGGCTGGATGTGTCAGGCTCGCGCCATGCCGTCGAAGATCCCGCTCCCGAGCGACGACGAGCTCGGTCCCGAGCAGCGCGATCTGCTCGCCAAGCTCCCGCCGCTGAACGTCTTTCGGATGGTCGCCGGGGCGCCCCGCGCGGCTCGTCCGTTCATGGCGCTCGGGCGCGCGGTGCTCTCGACTGCACTCGACGCGCGAAGGCGGGAGATCGCCGTGCTGAGGGTCGCGCACGCAACACGTGCTCCCTACGAGTGGGCCCAGCACGAGCAGCTCGCCGGCAACGTGGGCGTGACCGACGCGGAGATCCGAGCGATCGGCGGGGAGGACCCGGTCACGAGCCTCGACGAGGAGGCGAACCTGATCTGTCGCGTCGCCGACGAGGTCAGCCGCGACGTGCGCCTCTCTGACGAGGCGCTCGAGCAGATCGTCGAGCGCTATGGGCCGCGCGAGGCCGCCGAGCTGATCCTGCTGGTCAGCTACTACAACATGGTCAGTCGCTTCCTCGAGTCGACCCGCGTCGAGATCGAGCAGGAGCCGCAGCTGGGCGGACAGGTGGCGCCCTGGACCGGCGAGCGCTGAGGAGCTCGGAGCACTAGGCGACGATGTCGCCTCGACTCGGGATCTGGTCGGCCTCGATCGGGCCGAACTTGCCGCGCAGGAACAGGTATGCGATCCCGCCGCCGATCAGCGGCACGAGCTGTCCGATCGCCTGGTAGAGGAGCACGGTGACGACCGCGGCGTTGTGCGCGACGCCGTACAGGATCAGCATCCCGACCATGCCGCCGATCGCGCCAACGCCGGCCGGCAGTGGCAGCGAGCCGCCGAGTGCGCCGATGATGTAGGCCATGAGGACGACCGCGAAGCCGGGGGCAGGGTGGGCGTGGATCGCGATGAAGGCACTCCACAGCACGAGCACGTCGAACCCGAGGTAGGCGAGCGCCCCGAGCACGCTCTTCAGGCCGTCGCGGTGAACCAGCAGCGCGCGGGTGTCCTCGACGGCGCGGGCGAGCGTCTCGATCGAGACGGCGAGCTTTGGGTGCTTGGCGTGGGTACGCGCGGCGTAGCTCTCTGCGCGGCGCGCGATCCGCAGGACCGTCAGGATCGCGATCGCCGCCACAGCCGCCGGCAGCAGCGTCAGCGTGAGCTTGTGCTCGCCCGGGAAGATCCCGCTTGCGAGTCCGACGCCGAAGGCGATCAACGCGAGCGCGTCGATGCCGGTGTTGAGAAAGCTGAGGTTGAACTGGCGCTCGGCGACGAGCTTGGTGGGCATCCCGAAGCGATGGAGAATCCAGGCTCCGACGCCGACACTCGACAGCGAGCCGCCGGGGACGAGCATCCCGCCTCCCAACTGCGCCCACGCGACGCGAGTGCCCATTCGCTCACCGCGACCATCACGGCTCAAGAGATCTTCGGGATCAACGATCGCGCGCCAGGAGGTGACGAAGCCGGTCTCTGACAGAACCTCGATCGCGACCGCCACGACGACCCATTCCCAGCTGACCCGCTCGAGGCTGCTCAGCGCCTCTTCGAGTCCCGGCAGCAGCTTCACCACGAGGTAGACGACGACGAGGTAGCCCGCGAGCTTGAGGAGCCTCTTGCGCAGGTGGCCCCTGGCGATTCTCAGCGCGTGTCGGCTGTGGTGCGCCGATTCGGTCGCGGGCGCGGGCCGTGACGGAACGGGCGTCGCGTGGGCCCCGTCTGCCATCACGACCCGCGCACGCCGGCTCACCCAGCGGTGGCGCTGCGCTCGGCGGCGGCTGTCGGGGCTCGCGCCGCGGCTCGCGAGGACCACCAGTCGGTGAGGATGATCTGGATCGCAGCGGCTGTGGGAATCGCTATCAGCGCGCCGAGGATCCCGAGCAGCTCGGCTCCTGCGAGCACCGCCACGATCGTCACGAGCGGGTTGACGTGCAGCGCGCGCCCGTAGACCATGGGCTGCATCACGTAGTCCTCGAAGCGCTGCCACACGATGATGAACGCGACCCACACGAGCGTCGCGACCGGGAAGTGCACGGTCAGCGTGGCGAGCGCCACGACGATCGCGCCGAGGGTCGCTCCGACGAGTGGGAGGAGGTCGAAGAAGCCGACGACGAAGCCGAGCGACAGCGCGTAGGGCACGCCGAGAATCGACAGGACGATCCACGTCGCGATCGTGGCAAGTCCGCTGATCGCGATGTTGCCGAGCACGTATTTGGCGACCGCCTGCTCGATTTCGCGCACCAGGCGGCGGTATCGCGCTTCGCGTGGCCCGGTCAGCGAAACCGCCATGCCCACATACTCGCGGCCGTGCAGGATCAGCAGGAAGGTCAGTGCGAGCACCGTGACAAGCTGGCCGATGAAGCTGAAAGCCGACACGGTGACGTCCTTGAGCGGGCCGGCGAGGTGGCCCAGCGACTGCGGCAGGCGGCGGGCGTCCTGCACGAGCTTCGCGCTGATGTGGTAGCGGTTGTCGTAGTGGCGGAACGTCGAGTTGGTGCGCAGATCACGCGCATATTGCGGCGCGTCGTGGGAGAGCCGGCCGACGTCCTTGACCATGCTCGGCACCACCACCGCGCCGATGACGGCCACGGTGGCGATCAGGACCACGAACACGGCCAGGATGATCACCGCCCGAGGTACGCGGCGGTGTCGATCGAGTGAATCGACGACCGGGACAAGCGCGAGTGCAAGGAACAGGCTGATCCCCACGAGCCGGACGACGGTACGCACCCGCCACAACAGGTACAGAGCGATCGCGCACCCGACGAGGATCAGAGCTATCCGCAGCACACCGCGAAGCGATGGCGGCGCCAGACGCACCACGGGCGCCTCGGTGATGGCCGGGCGGTCGCGGTCGCTTGTGCTCGGTTGCCGTGCCACTGGGGCTCTCAGCGCGCCGGCGTCCGGCGCCTCAATCGTCGGTCTCGCGTGCGATCACGCGATCTACCTCTACGGCTCCTCCTGCGCGGGTGTCGGTGTAGAAGACCAAGACCGCGGGAGGGCCTCCGAACCACGCGCTCGTCTCCTGCACGCCGATGTACTCCGCGAGGCGCTGCGAGCCGTCCGCCTCCATCACCCAGATGGGCTCGCCCTGTTGGAAGCGGCCGTCGCCGATGTCCGTCATCGTCATCTGCCTGCCGGCGGACCGGCGTGTTCGCTGAATCGCACCAGCACATCCATGAGACTAGACATTGAGAGTCTGAGTCGCGATGCGGTGTCGCCCGAGCGAGGACCAGTTCCTGGCGCTCGCCGGCGAGGACGTCAGCAGTCTGGCGCCGATCGCCGACTGGATGACACCACCACGAGCAAAGGAGTAGCTTCGGCGTGGGGCTGATCAACGAGCCGGGGCCCGCGACCAGCTCCGCGATCATGCCCGGTCTCATGGGCCGGGACAACTACGCTCGACAGGAGGAGCGTCATGCCCTACATCTCCGTCGGTCAAGAGAACTCTGGCTCGATTGACCTGTACTACGAGGATCACGGCTCGGGAACGCCTATGGTCCTCATTCACGGCTACCCGCTGAGCGGCCGCGCGTGGGACAAGCAGGTCCCGGTCTTGATGAAAGCCGGGCACCGGGTGATCACGTATGACCGCCGCGGATTCGGTAAATCCAGCCAACCGACGAGCGGCTATGACTACGGCACGTTCGCGGCGGATCTGAGCACGCTCTTGGACGATCTGGATCTCCGCCACGTGACGCTCGTCGGACACTCGATGGGCACCGGCGAGGTGACGCGCTATCTGGGTACACGGGGCTCCGAACGGATCGAGCGGGCGGTGCTCGTGTCGCCGATTCCGCCGTTCCTGCTCCAGGCCGACGACAACCCCGAGGGGCTCCCCGGCAGCCTCTTCGACGGGTTCACCAAGGAAGCGATGGCGGACAGCCCGGCGTTCCTGAAGGGCTTCCTCGACAACTTCTACAACATGGACGTCTACGGCGGGACGCTCGTCAGTGAACAGGCATTCCAGGCCAGTTGGAACATCGCCGTCGACGCGTCGGCGACAGCCGCGGTGGCGTGCATCGAGACGTGGGAGACCGACTTTCGCCAGGACCTCGCGAAGATCGATGTGCCGGTGCTGGTGATCCAGGGTGACGCCGACCGGATTCTGCCGTTTGAAAAGACCGGCAAGCGCCTTCCGGGCATGATCAAGGACATGAAGCTCGTCGTGATCGACGGCGGCCCGCACGCGATCGCGTGGACCCACGCCGATCAGGTGAACAAGGCACTGCTCGAGTTCATCGGGGCGCGCGCGCCCGTGACATCGGGCTGAGCGTCAGCTCGTGAGCGTGGGCGCGCCGCCGCCCAGCTCGTCCCCCGCGGCCGCCCTCGCGGCGGCCGCGGGAGCGAGTGGCACGAGCGCGGCGTTGGGCACACGTTTGAAGGGCACAGTCGGCGACGGCCCGGTCGCGCCGTCTCCTGCGCGACTGGCGAACGCGGCTCGGATGACCATTCCGTGGCAGACGACGAGGGCCGGCAGCTCGCCCTTTTCGATGTCGGCGAGCGCAGCGCTCACGCGCACCTCCTGCTCGGCGAAGGACTCGCCGCCGGGGAAGCTGAAGCCCGGCTCGGCGGCGGCGAACGCGTCGAAGCGCTCTGGCGCCTGGGCGCGGACCTCTTCGAACGTCAGGTTCGTCCAGTCGCCGGCATCGGTCTCCATCAGGCGCGCGTCGTCTTTGGGCTCGAGACCGAGTCGCGCCGCGACCACGTCGGCCGTTTCGCGCGCACGCAGCAGCGGGCTGCACCACAGCGCGCGAAAGCCGTAAGCCGTTGCCCGCTGCGCCAGCTGCGCCGCCTGAGCACGTCCGGTGTCGTCGAGCGGCACCTGCTGCTGGCCCTGGAAGCGCCCCTCGTGGTTGTACGCCGTCTGGCCGTGGCGCGCGAGATAGACCTGCGCCTGCGCGGGAGGGGCCTGCTCGGGCTGCGCCTGGCTCACGGCCGTGCAGGATAGAGGGGCGCGGAAGCTTTACGATCGGAGACGTCCAGCGCCGGACGCCCAGCCAACGACCAACGACGACGGAGGAATGACGCAATGAGCGACAAGCCGCCCCGCACCACCACCGACGCGGGCATCCCGGCAGCAAGCGACGAGCACTCGCTGACCGTCGGCCCGGATGGCCCGATCCTGCTGCAGGACCACTACGTGATCCAGAAGATGGCGCAGTTCAACCGCGAGCGCGTGCCCGAGCGCGTCGTCCACGCCAAGGGTGGCGCCGCGCACGGCTTCTTCGAAGTCACCGAGGACGTGACGCAGTGGACCAGCGCGAGCTTCCTGTCGCAGGTCGGCAAGCGGACCGACACCTTCCTGCGCTTCTCGACCGTCGCCGGCGAGCTCGGCTCGGCCGACACGGTGCGCGACCCGCGCGGGTTCGCGCTGAAGTTCTACACCGAGGACGGCAACTACGACCTGGTTGGCAACAACACGCCGATCTTCTTCATCAAGGACCCGTCGAAGTTCTCCGACTTCATCCACTCGCAGAAGCGCATGCCCGACACGAACACCCGCTCGAACAACGCGCAGTGGGACTTCTGGTCGCTCTCGCCCGAGTCATACCACCAGGTTTCGTTCCTGATGTCAGACCGCGGCACACCGAAGACGTGGCGACACATGAACGGCTACGGCAGCCACACGTTCATGTGGGTCAACGCGGGCGGCGATCGGTTCTGGGTCAAGTACCACTTCAAGACGGTCCAGGGGATCGAGTGCTTCACCGACGCCGAAGCGAAGGCGATGGCCGCGGAGGACGCCGACCATCACCTGCGCGACCTGTTCGAGTCGATCGCCGGTGGCGACGCGCCGGAATGGCGTCTGGAGATGCAGATCATGCCGTTCGACGACGCCAAGGACTACCGCTTCAACCCGTTCGACCTGACGAAGGTCTGGCCGCACAGCGACTACCCGCCCGTGACGATCGGCCGCCTGGTGCTCGACCGCAACCCGGAGAACTACTTCGCGGAAGTCGAGCAGGCGTCGTTTGAGCCCGCGAACATGGTGCCGGGCATCGGCCCGAGCCCCGACCGGATGCTGCTCGGGAGGATGTTCAGCTACCCCGACACGCACCGCTACCGCATCGGCCCGAACTACCTGCAGCTGCCGATCAACCGCCCCAAGAGCGAGGTCCACACCTACAACAAGGACGGCGCGATGCGCTACGAGCACTCGGGTGCGCAGCCGGTATACGCGCCGAACAGCTTCGGTGGCCCCGAGGCCGACCGGCAGCGCTACCCAGACCCCTCGTGGCAGGCCGACGGGGAGATCGTGCGCGCCGCGCAGACGCTGCACAACGAGGACGACGACTACGGTCAGGCAGGTTCGCTCTATCGCGAGGTGCTCTCCGAGCGTGACCGCGACAATCTCGCGGCGAACCTCATCGGGCACCTCGGCAACGACGTCAGCCGCGAGATCCAGGTACGCGCGGTCGGCCACTGGCAGCAGGTGGACGCCGATCTTGGGGCGCGGCTGCGCGACGGGCTGGGCATCGGTGGGTCCGGCAACGGCGCGGTGACCGAGCACCCGGTCGAACAGGCATCGGCGGTCGCCGGCGCAGCGGAGCCGGCCGCGGGCTGAGTCGGAGGAGTTATCGAGCGGACGGCGTGCCGGTGAAGCGCGCGATCGCCGCGTCGGCCGCGCGCGTCGGCAGTGCCGATCCGATCAGCGCCTGCACCCGCGCGTCCGTGCCGACGAGGTAGCGGGCCCGCGGTCGCGGGGTGCTCAGCGCCCGCTCGATCGTGTCGGCCACGCGAGCCGCAGGCGCGGCTTGCTTCTGCACGCGCGGAATCGTCTTCTTGATGCCGGACAGATGCTCGGCGTAGAGCTCGCGCAGCTCCGGCGCCAGCGCCAGCTCGACGTCGCGAGCGGTGTCGGGCGCCAGCCGCCAGAGGTCGGTGTCGATCGCGCCCGGCTCGATCAGCACGACGCGGATGCCCCAGCGGCGCAGCTCGATGCGCAGCGAGTCGGCGAGACCCTCGAGCGCGAACTTGGAAGCCGAGTAGGGGCCCATCATCGGGGTTGCCACGCGGCCGCCGACCGAGGAGACGAACACCACGCGGCCGCGGCTGGCGCGCAGACGGGGCAGCAGCGCCTGCGTCACCGCGACCTGCCCGACCACGTTGACCTCCAGCTGGCGTCGCAGGTCCTCGACCGTGACGCCCTCCACGGGGCCGGGCACGACGATTCCGGCGTTGTTGACGAGCGCGTCGACGCGCTCGGGCAGCGTCACGTCCAGCGCGTCGATCTGCGCGGCGTCGGTGACGTCCAGCAGGAGCGGCGTGATCCGCCCGGCTGGGCTCGCTGCGACCAGCGCTTCGCCGTCCTCAGCGCGCCTGACACCGGCGAACACCTCCCAGCCGCTCGCGGCGAGCTTCAGCGCGGTCGCCTGCCCGATTCCGCGGCCGGCGCCTGTCAACAGGACAGAGGGCATCGCTGCAGCCTATTGGACGGCGGCTGGCGCACACACAGTCGCGGAGGCGTCGCGCTCGTGGCGCCCTAGACTCATGCTCATGCGCCGCCGGGTGACCTTCTCGCGCAACCTGACGCTGTCGCTGTCGCGGACGTGCCGCTGCTACTGCAAGTACTGCGCCTTCGCCACCCACCAGGCGCATCTGTACGCGCCTGAGGAGGTGCTCGAGATCATCGACGGCGCCGCGCGCCGCCAGATCAAGGAGCTGTTGGTGTTGACCGGCGAGCGCCCCGAGGTCAACCCGGACGTCGCCGCGCGCCTGCGCGAATACGGCCACGAGGACTTCACCGCCTACGTCGTGTGGACGTGCGAGCGCGCGCTCGAGCGCGGCCTCTTGCCGCACACAAATCTTGGCGTGCTCACGCGCGAGGATCTCGCGCGTCTGCGCGAGGTGACGGCCTCGCAGGGCTTGATGCTGGAGTCGGTGTCCGAGCGGCTGATGCAGACGGTGCACGCGGGATCGCCCACGAAGCACCCCGCGCGGCGTCTGCAGACGATCCGCCAGGCCGGCGAGCTGCGGATCCCGTTCACCAGCGGCATTCTGGTGGGGATCGGGGAGACCGAGCAGGAGCGCGTCGAATCGCTCGAAGCGATCGCCGCGGTCCACGGCGAGCATGGGCACATTCAGGAGGTGATCCTGCAGAACTTCGTGCCCCACCAGCGCTACTACGGACAGGAGCCCGCGCAGATCGCCGATGCGGCCGCGCGCGAATACTGGCGTACTGGCATCGCTGAGCGCCCGCAGCTGGCGCTGCCGGAGTGGGCGGGGGCGGGCGGGGATCCAATCAAGATCGAGGACATGAAGCGGCTGATCGCCGAGACCCGGCGGTTGATGCCCGACGTCGGCATCCAGGTCCCGCCGAACCTCGCCGACTGGTGGGGTGAGCTCGTCGCCGCCGGCGCGAGCGACCTCGGCGGGCTGAGCGCCAACGGCGACCACATCTCCCCCGAGCACCCGTTCCCCTCACCGCATCAGGTGCGCAAGCGCCTGCAGCAGGACGGCGTCGCGCTGACCGAGCGGCTGTGCGTGTACCCGCAGTACATCGACCCCGAGTGGGTCGCGCAGGGCGTGATGGACACGATCAAGGTCAAGTACTGGAGCTTCATCCCGCGCCGCGGCTCCGGACGCACGGACCCCCCGGCGCCGATCCGTCCTGACCTCGTCGGCGGTGCGATCGAGCGCGCGCGTGAGGGGTGCCCCCTGAGCGCGGAGGAGCTGACGGCGATGTTCGCCGAGACGCGCCCGCCGGCGATCGAGGACATGCGCCGGGCAGCCGACGAGCTGCGCGCCGAGCTGGCGGGTGAGCTGGTGACGTTCGTGGTCAACCGCAACATCAACATCTCCAACGTCTGCACCGTCGGTTGCGCGTTCTGCGGCTTCGGACAGGGCAAGCGCTCGCCGGACGCCTACGAGCATGACGAGCAGGAGTTCGTGGCGCGCATTCACGACGCGCTCGAGTTCGGCGCCACCGAGCTGTGCATCCAATCCGGCATCCACCCCGACTGGGCGCTCGAGGACTACCTCGGCTGGCTGCGCCTCGCGAAGGCGACCGCCGCGGCGGCGGGCTCGGAGCTGCACCTGCACGCCTACAGCCCGATGGAGATCGCGCACATGTGCGACATCTCCGGGCTGAGCCCCGCGGAGGTCTTCGCGCGCCTGCGCGACGCGGGCCTCGGCTCGACGCCGGGCACCGCCGCCGAGGTGCTCCACGACGGCGTCCGTGAGCGCATCTCGCCGAACAAGCTGCCGGTCGGACGCTGGGTCGAGATCATCGAGGCCTCGCACGCGGCGGGGCTGCGCTCGACCGCCACCGTGATGTTCGGGCACATCGAGGAGCCGTGGGAGCTCGCCGAGCACATGCGCGTGATCCGCGAGCTGCAGGAGCGCACAGGCGGCATCACCGAGTTCGTGCCGCTGTCGTTCATCCCCTTCCAAACCCTGCTGGGACGGACTCATGGCGTCGAGGAGATCTCTCGAGCTGAGAACCTCAAGCACACGGCCGTGTTTCGACTCGCGCTCGGGCGCACGGTCGCGAACGTGCAGGCGAGCTGGGTGAAGATGGGCCTCGACGCCGCCACCGAGTCGCTGCGCTGGGGCGTCAACGACCTCGGCGGGACGCTGATGGAGGAGTCGATCAGCCGGCTCGCGGGCAGCTACCACGGCACGCGCCTCGAGCCCGACCAGCTCGTCGCGGCCGCGCACGAGGCCGGGCGCCCTGCGGCCGAGCGCACGACGCTCTATGACATCCGGCGCCGCTACCCGGTTGCTTCTGGACCCGCGACGGGCGGCGTGCAGGTCGCCGCCTAGCCCGGCGCGCCGCCGCTGCGCGTGCCCTTCTTCGCTGTTGGGCCTGCTCGCGCCGCCGCCTCGAGCTCGAGCAGGAAGCGCCCGACCTGTGCCAGCAGGAGCTGGTGGTAGGCGATACCGAAGCGCAACGTCGCCTCGGCGCTCGCGCGTTGTGCGGCGCTCCAGTCGAGCTCGTCCGCGATCGAGCCACCGCCGCTGCGCATCTCCGACAGCAGGCCCTCCAGCTCGATCAGCTTGGCCTCGTGCCACGCGCGCCTGCGCGTGAAGATCGCGTGGGGATCGGCGCCTGCGAATATCTTCAGCATGCCCTCGTCGCGCAGCTCGGGCGGCGCCGACTCTGGCGATCCGGCCCACTCGCGCAGCGCCCGGCGCCCGCTGTCGGTGAGCGAGTAGAGCTTGCGCCGTCGCCCCCCCGCCTCCTGGCACTCGGACAGCAAGCCTCCCTCGGCGAGCCGGGTGGGCTCGCTGTAGATCGTCGTGTGGGGAACGTGCCAAAAGTTCTCGATCGACTGCTCCAGAGCCCGCTTGAGGTCATACGGAGTTGCCTCGCCGAGGAGGTCGAGCAGGCTCAGCACTGCGTAGGAGGTGCTTGTCAGACGTATTTGCTTGCTTTTCATAGTGCCATCTGTATAGTGCGGATAGAACTATAGACAGGGCGTAGCCCTTCGCCCTGGACCGACGCTATGACGCGACCGCGCGGGAGGTGGCTGAAGTGGACGACCAGGAACATGCAGCGGAGATCTTGACTGACGGCTCGGAGCATGCCGCCACGGCAGCGGCGGGCAACGGCGCCGCGACTCCGTCGAGTGACGCCTACGACGCCGTGATCGTGGGCGCCAGCCTCGCCGGCTGTACCGCGGCGATCCTGCTCGCGCGCGCCGGGGCGCGGGTGGCGCTGCTCGAGCAGCGCCCCGACCCGAGCGCCTTCAAGCGAATCTGCACGCACTTCATCCAGTCCTCGGGCGTGCACACGCTCGAACGACTGGCGCTGCTCGAGCCGATGCTGGCGGCGGGTGCGCTGCGCTCGCGTGGTCGCCTGCACACCCCCTGGGGGTGGATCCTGCCGCCGGTCGAGAGCTCTGTACCCAGCAGCGTGAACTTGCGCCGCGAGCACCTCGACCCGATGATCCGCAAACTCGCCGGAGAGACCCCCGGGGTCGAGCTGATCCTGGGAGTCACCGTCGACGGGCTCGAGCGTGGGGGCGGGACCGTGTGCGGCGTGCGGGCGCATCGCCCCGGCGGCGAGACGCTGGCGCTGCGCGCACGGCTGGTCGTCGGCGCCGACGGCCGCGACTCGCGCGTGGCCAAGCTCTCGGGGGTGCGCGCGCGGACAGTGCGCCACGGGCGCTTCGCCT
>DATHOH010000012.1:0-33716 GCA_035485155.1 Solirubrobacteraceae bacterium | reverse complement strand
CTGGAGCGCTTCCGCGACGAGATCGGCGACTGGCGGCTGTGCATTCTCTCGCCCTATGGGGCGAGAATCCATGCGGCCTGGGGGCTCGCGCTCAGCGCCAGGATCCGCGACGAGCTTGACCTGGAGTCCGACGCGATCTGGTCCGACGACGGGATCGTCATCCACCTGCCCGACGCCGACGAGCGGGGTGGGCGCGATGTTGTCGACCTGGTGCTGCTCGAGCCCGAGCTCGTCACGGATGCGGGCGCTCAACGCGAGCCCCCAGGCCGCGTGCACGCGGCCTCCGAAGGGTGAGAGCACGCAGAGCCGCCAGTCGCCGATCTCGTCGCGGAAGCGCTCGACCACGATCGCGGTGTCACTCGGCACGACGCGGGTCGCGTCACGCTGCTCGCGCAGGAACTCGACGAGGTTGCGCGCGGCGCGCTCGTCCAGGTCGTAGTCGTGCTCCAGCGTCTCGGCGTCCTGCTCGACCGCCCAGCGCGAGAACGCGCCGATCGCCCTGCCGAGCTCGATCGGGCGCCCGACGGAGTCGCCCTTCCAGAACGGCACCGCGCCCGGGGCGCCGGGCGCGGGGGTGACGATCACGCGGTCGCGCCCGATCTCCTCGATCCGCCAGGTCGAGGCGCCGAGCAGGAACACCTGACCGGGGCGCGCCTCGTAGACCATCTCCTCGTCGAGCTCGCCGACGCGCCGGCCGTCGGGCAGCGTCACGGCGTAGAGCCCGCGGTCGGGGATCGTGCCGGCGTTGGCGATGGCGAGCTGCCGCGATCCCTTACGTGCGCGAATCGTGCCGGCGACGCGGTCCCAGACGATGCGCGCGCGCAACTCGCCGAACTCCTTCGACGGATAACGCCCGTCGAGCATGTCGAGCACGTTCTCGAGCAGCTCGCGTGAGAGCTCTGCATACGAATGGGTGCGCCTGACGAGCGCGTGCAGCTCCTCGACGGTGACCGAATCGGAGTCCGTCCCACCCTCGGCCGACACGGCGATCGCGACGATCTGCTGCGCGAGCACGTCGAGCGCGTTGCGCGGGACGACGGTGGGCTCGATCAGCCCTTCGTGCATGCGCCGCGCGACGACCGCGCACTCGAGCAGGTCGCCGCGGAACTTGGGGAAGATCCGCCCGACGCTGACTTCATCGACGCCGTGCCCGGCGCGTCCGATGCGCTGCAGCCCGCGAGCGACCGACTTGGGCGACTCGATCTGCAGCACCAGGTCCACGGCGCCCATGTCGATGCCGAGCTCGAGCGAGCTCGTGGCGACGAGGCACGGGAGCTCGCCCGCCTTCAGCAGCTCCTCGACCTTGGTGCGCTCCTCGCGCGCGAGCGACCCGTGGTGTGCGCGGGCGATGTCGGCGGGCGCGGGTTCGGCCGGTCCGTGCTCGCTGCCGTCGTCCCCGTGCGCGGCGGCGTCCTGTTGTGCGGCGAGCTCGTTCAGGCGCAGCGCGACGCGCTCGGCGGAGCGCCGGTTGTTGACGAACACGATCGTCGAGGTGTGCTCGCGCACGAGCCGCAACAGCTCGGGGTAGATCGCCGGCCAGATCGAGCCGCGCGTGGACTCGCCACCGGGGAGCGGCTCCCCCTCCGGGGACGATGCGAGCGGATCGGGCGGCGCCGACCCGATCGCGCCTGGCGCCGGGACGCTCGCACCACCGGGTTCGGCCATCGACTCGACCGGCACCTCGATCCGCAGGTCGAGCTGCTTGCGGGCACCGGCGTCGATGATCTCGACCTCGCGCTCGGGGCCGACGAGGAAGCGTCCGATCTCCTCGAGCGGGTTCTGCGTCGCGCTCAGCCCGATCCGCTGGATCTCGCGGGGCGCTTCGCCTCGGTCCGCGCGACCCGCCGCCACGAGCGCCTCGAGCCGCTCCAGCGTGAGCGAGAGATGCGAGCCGCGCTTTGAGTGCGCGACTGCGTGGATCTCGTCGACGATCACGGCCTCGACGCCGCTGAGGATCTCGCGCGCCTGGGAGGTGAGCATCAGATACAACGACTCCGGGGTCGTGACTAGGATGTCCGGCGGATTGCGCAGCATCGCGGCGCGCTCGCGCTGCGGCGTGTCGCCCGTGCGGATGCCCACGCGCACGTCCTCGGCGCCGATGCCGCGCAGCGGCGCGCGCAGGTTGCGCTCGATGTCGTAGGCAAGGGCCTTCAGCGGGCTGACGTACACGACGCGAGTACCGCGGGCGCCGGCGCCGGAAACGTGTGCCCCGGCCTCGCCGACACCATCGGCATCGCCGGCGCGCTCGACGCTCAGCCGGTCGAGCGCCCACAGGAACGCGGCGAGCGTCTTACCTGACCCCGTGGGCGCCGACAGGAGCACGTTCTTGCCCGCGGCGATCGCCGGCCACGCCCGGGCCTGGGCAGGCGTGGGCGCCGCGAAGGCCTGTCCGAACCACCCGCGGACACGCGGACTGAAGGTCGAGAGGGACATTCACCTGAGGCTAGCGGGCGACCCAAGCCTCTGGCTCAGCCTCCCGTGGTATGCGCTGCATCCCCACATCTGGTCCGAGCGTCCCCTTCATCCCTACAGCTCTCGCTTGTCACGCCCAACAGCGCGAGCGGCTCGACGCCGATCAGTCCGGCCAAGCGCTCGACGCCCCTGAGGCTGAGGTTGCGCTCGCCGCGCTCGATGCTGCCCAGGTAGGTGTAGTGAAACGGGAGCGACTGCGCGAACACTTCTTGGGTCTCGCCGAGCGCTTCTCGATGCGACCGCAGGTTGCGACCCACGAGTCGCTGCAGTTCCCCTTCCACGCCGCGAACGCTCGCGGCTTACTACTTGACAGTCTACAGACTAATAAGTAGTATTTGAGAGGCCCCGTCGCGGCGGATCTGCGGGGCCGCACGACGACTGGGCCGTGGCTGGGCAATGTCAAAAACATAGGATTGAAACTCGCGTTCGGTTCAGTTCCCGTCAGCGAAACGGAAAAACGCGCACATTACGAGCAATAGTTCGAATGCAGAATCAAGCCGCCGAATCCGGGCGGTAGTGTTGACGATGAAAGTAAAGACAGGTGCCCTAGCGCGGGAGGGTCTGCTCGGGCTAGAAACAGACCCTCCCTACCCTTTGGCGTACGCTTCGCCGCGTGCCTCGATCCCGTACCGGGAGCGACGGAGACGTAGCCTTCCCACGTGGGCCTGACAACGGTACCGCCGATTCGCGTCGAAAAAGCGGCTGGGCCGGCCAAGATCTTCGCTAAATGCGGGCAATAATATTGACGCTCAGTCAGGTCTTTTGACATGTCTTGTCGGATTCGCCGAAATGCCGTCTATTCCAGCTGTCCCAAGTGTCGGGTTGTATGTAGACAGCTCTGGCGTCTTGCTCTAACAAGCCGATCCTCGGTTGTGGGGGTCCCGCTGTGCTCGCGCGGCGACCGTCCCGCTTTCTCGTGAACGATTTCGCGCCAGGTTTACGCCCTGCGGCCCGCGCACCGCGGAGCGGGCGCTAACGTGGCCGCATAAACAGCTGTCGGCGGGTGCCGTTGGCTATCGGGACAGCGACACGGAGAGGAGTGTGCGAACTTCCATGCCCGATCACCGCAGTCGAGATCTGGGAGCGGCGGACGACGATCTCGAGCGTTCCGTCTTGGCGCTGCTGCTGGAGTCCAAGCATCCGGGTCCTTGGTCGGTGCACGAGCTTGCCCGGGAGCTCGGCGGCGAGCTGCACACCGCCGATGCCGTCGCGCGCCTGCATTGCGTGGGCCTGCTACATCGCTGCGACGACTACGCGTGGCCGACGCGTGCGGCGGCCAGGTTCCATCAGCTCGCCGACGCGGCATAGCGCCGACCGGACACGGCGTTGGCTGACGTCGGGATCGAAGCGCCTACGCAGCGGTTGGCAGATCGACGTCGGCCGGTCTACGGCGCGTCGCGATCACGGTCGCTCCGCCATCCGGCGCAAACGACACGGAGCTCCTGGCGGCCCCCTCCGACCGTGAAGCGGCCGGGCGCAGCTCGACCTCGCTGAGCACGGTCTGGATCACGCGCTTCATCTCGAGCTGCGCGAAGACGACGGCGACGCACCTGCGCACGCCGCCACCGAACGGGATCCACGTGTAGGTGCCAGCAGAGTCGCCGAGAAAGCGCTCGGGCTGGAAGCTGCGTGGCTGGGGGTAGAGGTCCGCCCGGCGGTGCATCAGGTACACGCACGGGGCGACGATCGTGTCGGGAGGAAGCGTGTAGCCGTCGAGGCGCATCGGCTCGGTCAGCCGCCGCATGACGACGGGCACCGCGGGACACAGGCGCAGCGTCTCCTTTACCACCGCGTCGACGTACTCCTCGCTCTCGCCGGCGAGTACCTCCCTGCGCAGACGCGCGAGCTTGTCGGGGTGGCGCAGCAGCCGCTCGAACGCCCACGCGAGCGAGGTCGCCGTCGGACCGTCGGACAGGAACGTCACGAGTTCGTCGCGCATCTTCTCGTCGTCCATCGGCGCTCCCTCGGCCTCTGTGCGCCGCTCCAGCATCGCGAGGATGTCCTCATGGCGCTCGCCGTCGTCTGCTGCCCTGCGCTGGCGCACCTCCTCCAGCACAAGCTGCTCAACCGGGCGCATCACATTGCGGAAGTTGGGGTTGGCGGTCATCGAGCGTTCGCCGACGGCCGCCAGCAGCGCCAGGCGACCCGGATTGTTGACCCAGTTGGTCAGATCGACCATACGCCGGCGCAACAGCTCCAGACGCTCGCCCTCGACGTCGGAGAAGACGGCGCGCATCACGACCTCGAGGCTGATCGCCTGCATGCGTGGCCACAGCTCAAACGGCTCGCCAATCGGCCAGCGATCGATCTCACGCCGCGCGACATCGGCCATCATCTCGCCGTAGTCGTGCATGCGCTGGCCGTGAAACGACGGCAGTATCCGTTTGCGGTCGGTCATGTGCGTCGGCTCGTCCTGCAGCATCACCGAGCGAGACCCCAACAGGGGTCCCAGGAGTGGGTTGGCTTCCCCGGCGCCGGCGCGAAGCAGGTGCGCGTCCGTCGTGAACACCTGCTTGACATGGTCGGGATTGGTTAGAAACACCCACGGGCGACTGCGACGCACCCGCAGTGTGAAGATCTCGCCGTAGCGTCCGGCACAACGATCCATGAAAGCGAGAGGACGCAAAGCCCAGCCGGTGGCCTGGAGGGCGCTCGGCATGCGCGGTCCAGGGGGCAGCGTCCCGCGATCTTTCGCACTGAGCGGCGCGTACCGCCGGATATTCATGTCCCACAGCCCCATTTCGCCTCGCATGTTTCCCTCTCGCCGTTTCCCTTTCGCATGCGGATCGTCATTGCCTGCCCCGTTTGGGGCGCCGCCAGCGGATCGTTCTCAGCCAATGCCCCACAGACGCCAGAGACATCGCTTGCTTGTGCTGCTGTACGGAATTAGGATACCCGGGATCGCTCGGAAGATCGATCGCATAGACAATGAGTCAAGTATCAGGACTTCGGCGTCGACCCGAAATAGGCACCAGTACCTTAATCGGTGAAAGGACCGGTCTTAAACACCGGTGATCCGGGTTCGAGCCCCGGCTGGTGCATCGTGGCAAACCTTCGAGTTATCCATCTATGCCAAAAATGCCCTCTAACGCGCTCGTCCTGACGGTCAATCTCTTCGACTACTTCGAGGATCTCCCCACCCGGGATGATGTCCCCGTCAGGTGGGCCGCGCGAGCGCCGCGCCGGCCGCGCGCGGACTACGACCTGAAGCTGACATCCCGCGCCGCCGACTGGCGCCAAGATCCGGACTCGCTCGCCGAGCTCGAGCAACTCGAGAACGAGCCGTGGGTCGCGGAGGTGCGGCGCGGGCGCGACGGAGTGCGCCTGCGCGTTGCCGACAGCTGGATCGAGACGGCAGGCGCGGCACTCGAGGCGGGCGGGAGCGCGGAGGCGGCACTCGCCGAGCTTGCGCAGGGCAGGCGGGTGTCTGTGCAGTTCTGGGACGCAAACGCCACCAAGGCGCTGCATGTCGGGCATCTACGCAACCTCGCGATCGGCAACGCGCTCGCGGCCGCGCTCGCCCAGGCTGGCGCACAGGTCGAGCGCCGCAGCCGCATCTCCGACATGGGCCGCGCGATGGGCGAGGCGATGGCCGGCGTGATGCAGAGCGGCCGCCACACGCAGGGCTGGTCCGACGGCGACGAGAAGAGCGACCACTTCGTGGGCCTCTGCTACGCCGACTACGTGGCCTCGGGCGGAGTGATCGCCGCCGGCGAGCTCGAGCAGGCCGAGGACTCGCTCTCGCGCGAGGTGCACGTGCAGAACGACGCCGCCGATGATCTGATCAAACGAGTGCTCGCCGGCGAGCGCGAGGCGCTGGAGCTCTGGTACAAGACGCGCGCGTGGGTGATCGCGGGGCAGCGCAAGACGCTCGCGCGGCTGGGGATCGCCTTCGACCGGGTCTTCTTCGAGTCCGACTTCCTGGCCGAGACGACCGAGCTCGCCGAGACGGGCCTGCGCAACGGCACCCTCACCCGCCGCGGGGACGGGGTGATCGTCTACGCAACCGGCCTCGAGGAGCTCGAAGAGCTGCCGCTCGTACGCGCCGACGGGCTCTCGACGCAGCACATGCGCTCGCTGACCTATGCGCTGACGGCGCCCGAACTGGAGGACATGACCTCGCTGCAGGTCACGGGATCTGAGTGGGTGGCACATGTGGCGAGCATTCGCAAGCTCGCTGCCGAGCTGCGACCGGAGCTGAACGGCGGCTTTCACCCGAGCCGCAGCATCTTCCACGGCATGGTCTCCGCGCAGCAGCGCGCGGTGACCTCGAGCGCCGGCGCCCAGCTGATCGACGAGCTGACGGAATGGATCGACGCGCAGATCGACGCCACCCCAGAGCGCCACGAGGTGCGCCGCGCCCACCCCAACCCCGAACGCCTGGCGGCGCACGTCGCGCTGGGGTACTTCCTGCCTCATCCCGCGACTCCCGACATGGACTTCGACCCCGAGCGCCTGCTGTGCGAGCAGGAGAGCCTGGGCTGGGACCTGGCGCGGGCGCGGGCGCACCACGGTCGCGCCTCCGTCGACGGCGGACGCCCCACGGAGGATCCCAACTACCGCTTTGCGGTGATCCAGTCGGAGCTATACCGCCGCTACCTGCGACTGGCAGTGGAGCGGCTCGATGTCAGACCGCTCGCGCACTACCTCAAGCACCTGGCGCTGTGGCACCTCGAGAGCGAGCCGAGCGAGCCGGTAGAGCGTGTCGTGCGTACGCTGCTCGACCGCAGCGCGCGCGGGCTCGGCCTGGAGTCTTCGTCGTGAGCACGCTGCTGATAGACAACTACGACTCCTACACCTACAACGTGTTCCACCTGCTCGCGGCCGTGTCCGGCGAGGAGCCGATCGTGGTGCGCAACGACGTCGTCTCGTGGCGCGCGCTTTCGCGCTGGGACTTCGACGCGATCGTCCTGTCACCCGGCCCCGGGCGGCCCGAGCGCTGGCACGACTTCGGCGTCTGCTCGGACATCCTGCGCTTCAGCGAGATCCCCGTGCTCGGCGTGTGCCTTGGCCACCAGGGCCTCGGCCACCTGCTCGACGGCGCCGTGCGCAGCGCTCCGATCGTCATGCACGGACGCCTGAGCGCCGTCAAGCACGACGGCGAGGGTCTGTTCGCGGGCATTCCGCAGGGCTTCTCCGTCGTGCGCTACCACTCGCTCGCGGTCGCCGGCGACCTCGGCCCCCAGGGCCGCGTGACCGCGTGGACCGACGAGGGCGTCGTGATGGGGATCGAGCATCGCAGCCGGCCGATGTGGGGCGTGCAGTTTCACCCCGAGTCAATCGCCACCGAACACGGCTTGCAGCTGTTCGAGAACTTCTACAAGCTCGCTCGCGATCACCGCTCGACCCGCGCCTCGCGGGGCTGGTGGGCGCCCGCCCCCCGCACGCCTCCCCGGCGGCCCCGGCAGGTCAAACCCGCCACACCGGACGCACACCGAGGGCTGCTCGTGCGCTCGATCGAGGGTGAGGTGTCAGGGGAGCTGGTGTTCGAGCGACTGTTCGGGGAGGCACAGCATGCCTTTTGGCTGGATAGCGCCAACGCCCCCACGCCGCTTGCGCAATGCTCGTTCCTCGGCACCACGATGGGCCCGGATCGCTGTGTGCTCGAATACGACGTGGGAGAGAAAACGGTCACCTCACACCGCGCCGAGGGAACCAGCACCGCGCTCGGCAGCATCTTCAACGTCCTCGAGCACGAACTCGCGAAGCGGGCGCTCGCACCCGCGCCGGGAGTTCCGCGCGGGCTGCTCGGTGGCTTCGTCGGCTATCTCGGCTACGAGTGCAAGGCCGACTGCGGCTCGCCCAACACCCACCACTCCGACCTCCCGGACGCAGTGCTGATGCTCGCCAACCGCCTGCTCGCGATCGACCACGTCACCCACTGCACGCACGTACTGGCGCTGTGCCAGGAGGACGAGCCGGACGCCGGACGCTGGCTCGACGAAGCCGAGAGGATCGTCCGCGACGCGCTTGCAGAGCAGGCAGCGGTGCCGCCGGCGACGGACGCGCAAGCCGCCGGCGCATCCACCCAGGAGGACGACGATCCGGTGAGCTTTCGCTGCGGGCGCGGACGCGAGCAGTACCTGGCCGACATCGCTCGCTGCCAGGCCGCGCTGAGCGCGGGGGAGTCCTACGAGGTATGCCTGACCGATCAGATCCACACCGACGCGAGCCCGGAGCCGTTCGCCCTGTACCGCCTCCTGCGCCGGCGCAACCCGGCGCCGTTCGCCGCCTATCTGAAGCTCGGCGAGGTGAGCATCGTCAGCTCCTCACCCGAGCGCTTCATCGGAATCGACCGCGAGCGGCGGGTGCAGGCGCGGCCGATCAAGGGCACGGCACCGCGCTCGGCGGACCCGCAGCGCGACGAAGAGCTGCGCGAAAGCCTGCTGCACGACGAGAAGACGTTCGCCGAGCACCTGATGATCGTGGATCTGTTGCGCAACGATCTCGGGCGTGTGTGCGAGGTGGACACGGTGCGGGTGCCGCAGTTCATGGTCGTCGAGCCCTACACGACGGTGCACCAGCTGATCTCGACCGTCACCGGCGTGCTCGATCGCGAGCGCACGCCGGTCGAGTGCGTGCGCGCGTGCTTCCCCGGCGGGTCGATGACCGGCGCGCCGAAGCTGCGCACGATGGGGATCATCGACGACATCGAGCGAGAGGCACGCGGCGTCTACTCGGGAGCGATCGGCTACTTCGGCGTCGAGGGCAGCGTCGACCTCAGCATCGTGATCCGCACGATCGTGATACGACCTGGCTCCACCACGATCGGGGCGGGAGGCGCGATCGTGATGCAATCCGATCCTGTCGAGGAGTTCGACGAGATCCTGCTGAAGGCACGGGCGCCGATGTCGGCGATCGCGCGGGCTGTGACCGGCAGCGACGCGCCCGAGGCGTGGACCGTCGAGCTCGAGCCCGACGCGATGGCAGCAGGAAGGCTATGAGCGAGACCCAGCCGCTCGCGCCGGAGAGGACTCCCCCCGCGTGGCATGTGCGCGCCGCCGGCACGCAGGACGTCCCGGCGGTCGCGGCAGCCGTCGCAGAGCTGCTCGTGGAGCTCGGCGGCACACCCGCCGCACCGGCCGCCATGCAGGACGCCACACGTGCGCTCATCGATGACCCCGGCGCAGGCGCCGTGCTTCTGGCAGAGGTCCACGGCGAGCTCGTCGGCGTGCTCGCGGCTAGCTGGCAGACGGCGATTCACATACCGGGCCCGTATGCCCTGATCCAGGACGTGTGGGTGCATCCCGAGTGGCGCAGCAGGGAGATCGGCGGCGAGCTCGTGCAAGCGCTGTGCGAGCTCGCCTCCGAACGGCAGATCGCCCGCGTCGAGGTGGGTCTGCCTCGAGAGAGCTTTGCGGGTCTCGCCGCGACCGAGGCGTTCTATCTGAGCAACGGCTTCACGCGACTCGGCCCGCGCATGCGAAGGATCGCCTCGTGAGCGGCCTCGATCCATTCCGGCAGCGGCTGGACGAGCTCGATGACCAGATCGCGCGGCTGCTGGGCGAGCGCTTCGAGGTCTGCCGCGAGGTCGCGCGATACAAGCGCGTCCACGGCGTGCCGATGATGCAGCCAGACCGCGTGAGGGAAGTTCGCGCCCGCTATCTCGCGCGCGGCAGCGAGGTCGAGCTGCCGCCGGAGTTCACCGAAGATCTCTTCGAGCTGCTGATCGCCGCGACCTGCAGGATGGAGGACGAGCTGATCGGCGCCCCGCCAAGCGCCCCGCATGGCGAGGCGGCATGACGCGACCGACGTTCATCACGCTGGGGCCATCCGGCACCTGCCACGAGAACGCCCTGCGCCATTATCTCGAGTTCCAGGGGCTGACGTCGTTCGAGATCGTGCTCGTGACGGATCTCCTCGAGGCGATCGGACAGGTGCGCGAGCGGCCGAACACGTTCCTGGTGCAGTGCAGCGCGCACGTGCAAGTACACCTCGTGACCGAGCGCTACCACGAGGAGGTGTTTGTCGTCGACACGTTCATCTACCCCACGAAGGAGCTCGGCCTGCTCGTGCGGACGGATATTCCGGAACCGAGGAGCCTTGGCATCGTCTCTGCCACGCGGGGCTACCTCGACCTGTCACCGTGGGAGACGATCGTCGATGAGCCATCGAAGCCGGTCGTCGCAGCGAACCTGCTCGCCGGGCGCTACGACGCAGGGCTCACGCACGTCCACCACGCCCACGAACACCCCGATCGGCTTCGGCTCGAGGCTTACTACGGAGCAGTGGACACCACCTGGGTGGTGTACGGGCGGCACAAGCGCTTTCAGGGCGAGGTCATCGGCCGGCGGGCGCCGTGGCTGTTCAGCGACGAGGCACGCCACGACGGTGACGCCGAGGACGCGCCGACGGCGTCAGTCGGCTAGCGCGAGAGCGGCGGGTACACGGGCCGCGAGGTAACCCGGGATCGCGACGATCGCGACGGCGGCAGCCGTGACGACCACAAGGCTCGTGAGCGCGACCGGAAGCGCGATGGAGTCGACGACCGGGTAGTTGATCGTGCTGCTGAGCGCTCGGTCTAGGAGTTGCTGTCCGAGAAGTCCAAGCGTCGCGCCCGCGGCACAGCCCACCGCGAGCAGGATCAGGCTCTCCAGCACGAGCGTTGCCCAGAGTTCCGTGCGAGAGAAGCCCTCGAGCTTGAGCTTGGCCAGACGTGGGCGGCGCTGCCAGATCATCGCGCCCATTGCCGCCGCCATCGCGAGCACCGCCGCGGTGAGGATCAGCGTGGCGATCTGCGTGAGACGCTCGAGTCCCTGACGCGTCAAAGTCCGCTGCTTTTCGGCGTGCTGCGCGGCGGTCTGGACGGTGAGCCCGCTGTGCGGCCCGAGCGCGCGCTCAACCTCACGGCTTCCCTCGAGCGGCGAGGTGCCCGCGGCGAGCAGGATGTTGTAGGCGCTCGGTTCCTCGCTCTCCCACGCGCGTGCATAGTCCTGAGCATTGAGGATGACCGCGCCAGGTGCCCAGCCGATGTTCGTCGAGATCGCCGCGAGGCGGAATGTCGAGGCGCGTGGGGCGGGCAGCGTGAAGCTGTCGCCGATGTGGAGGTGGTGTTCGCCGGCGAGCGCCTGTGAGAGCACTGCCCATCCACCGGCGCGGACCCGCTGTGTCGCGAGCCGCCGATCGCCATGCACAAGCTGGCTGGGAGGGATCAAAGGCGAGGCGTCGCGCGGCGGCGCGATCACCCATACGCGGCGCGTGCCCCAGTCGAGCAGGCTGCCGCGATAGCGACGCACCGTGGCGACACCCGGCAGACCTTCAATCCTGGCCTGCGACGTCGGGGGGAACGGCTGTGTCATCAGCAAGTTGAAGCTTCCAGCGGGCGAGACCCAGAGGTCCGTGAACGCGTTCATGTCGTGCGCGGCGTTATCGAGCCCGCGCTCGAGGTCTGCGTGAGCGCCCTGGATCGAGACGCTGCCGAAAACCGCGACCGCTCCGGTCGCTGCGATCGCGACGGCGCGCGCGCGACTCGCGCGCAGCTCCATGACCGCGAGATGCGGGATCGCGCTCGTGACCGCTGGCGCGACGCGCCTGACCAGCGCGAGCGTCCAGTCAAGCGGAAGCACGAGCAGCGTCAACAGCGCGCATGTGAGGCTGATCATCCCCGCGATCGCGAGCTGTGGCGCGGCCAGCAGAATGACGATCGCCGCCACGAGGAACACAAGCCCGGCCGCTACGGGCAGCCGCACCGCCCGCACGCTCGCGCCGGCGCCGCGGTCGGAGATCGCGGCGAGCGGGTCGCGCGAGAGGATGTCGCGCAGCGGGCTGAGCACCGCGACGAGCGCCGCGAGCAGTCCTCCGACGCCGGCGACGAGCACGCTCCGCAAGCTGACGACCCGTGCCGAGCCGACGGCAAAAGCGGAGGATAGATACCCGGGGCTGACATGCAACAGTCGGATCGAGAGCTCGTCCCCGAGTGCCAGCCCAAGCACGCAGCCGATCGCGCCGAGCATCAGCGCGTCGAGCAGCAGCACCTCGATCACTGCCCGCGGGGTGTATCCGTCACGGCGCAACTCCGCGATCAGCCTTCTGCGCTGGGGTACCGTCAGGAGCATCGCGTTGAACGCGAACAGGAACCCGACGAGCGCGCTAAGGACGGCGAACAACACGGTCGACTGGTTGGTCGCAGCTGCGGCCTTGCCGAACAGCTCTTCGTCGTAGCTGGCCGGCTCGACGGCGAGTCGCCCGCGGGCGAGCCGTGTGAGCGCCGATCGCACGGCGGCTTGCTGTCCATGCGCCGGCGCGATGAGCACGCGCGTCACGCGTCCCTGTAGACCTGAGAGCTCTTGGGCGTAGGCGAGCGGTGCGACCACGATCGGACTGTCGATCAGCGCACCGATCTGCCGCGAGGAGAGCTGGCGGAAGAGGGGCGCCTGGCTTACGTGCCCGTCCACGGCGAGCGTCGCTTCTGCGCCGAACTTCGTGACGCCGAGGCCGCGTGCGAGTGGCGAGGGCATGACGATCGCGCCGATGCCGCCGAACGGCGAGAGCCCGGTGCGGCGAACGAGAGCACCGCCGAGCTGCTCGAGGCTTTCGTCGGTGCCGACAAGCTCGACCGAACGGCTGCCGCGCGGTCCGATCGCGTTCGCGTTCGCTTCCAGCAGCGGCGCCGCGACGCGCACGCCCGGGATCCTGCGAACTTGCCCGAGCAGGCGTTCGTCGACCCCCTGCGGGTTGCGCGCGAGGAGCTGGAGCGTCGCATCTCCGAGGATCCCGCGCGAGAGCTGCGCGACCGAGCTCGACAGGCTCTCGCTCGCGACCTGAGAAGCGAACAGGAGCGCCACTCCAGCTGCGATTCCGGCGACGGCGAAGCACTCCTGCAGCACGCGCGCACGCAACCGCACCCGATACAGGTGCAAGAGATTCAGGGGCCTCATCGCGGCCCGGACCGGCCTGTCATTGCGCGTTGCTCGGCGCAAGCCCCGAATCGACTTCGTGGGTGGTGAGCCGGCCGTCGCGCAGCGCCAGCACGCGGTCGGCGTAGCCCGCCGCGAGCGGATCGTGGCTGACCAGCACGACCGCCACTTCGCGCTCGCGGCACAGCTCGCGCAGCAGCGCGAGCACCTCCCGGCTGCGCTGCGTGTCGAGGCTACCGGTGGGCTCGTCCGCCAGCAGCAGTCTGGGCCCTGTGGACAGTGCGCGAGCGATCATCACGCGCTGGCGCTCACCCATCGAGAGCGTCTCCGAGCGCTGCTCGAGACGCTCGCCGAGCCCGAGGCGTTCCAGCAGCGGCGCGATCCTGGCGTGCGCCTCTCGCCAGGGCACGCTCACGAGCAGCTTGAGCACGGCGTTATCGATCGCGCTCACGCCCGGCAGCAGATCGAAGCTCTGACGGATGAAGCCGAGCTCGCAGAGTCGATAGCGCGAGGCCTCGCGCTCGGATAGCGAGGAGATGTCGCGCCCGTCGACGAGCACCGAGCCACGGCTCGGCTCGAGCAGCGCCGCGACCATCAACAGCAGCGTCGTCTTGCCCGAGCCCGACGGCCCGTACAGCACGACCATCTCCCCGGGCGATACCGACAGCGACACGCCGTCAACAGCCCGCACCGCCTCGCCGCCGGGGAGCCGGTAGTGCTTGACGAGCTCACGCAGCTCCAACATCCGCACCCCGCCCTCGGTCGCCCAGACGAATGGCTGGTGCGTGTCTCACCGCTGGTACGTGGCGGCCGCCGGCGAACCGGCGTACGAGGCGGCTCACCCTAAAGACGGTCACCGTTGGGATGGCGAGCGGTCCGAGCGCGCCCCGCACTCCCTCAGCCAGCGCCACGACACCCGGCGCCGAAGCCTCGGGCGCTGACAGGTAACTGCATGCCATCGCTACGACGAGAACAACGTGCCTGCGGCCTCGCGGAAGCGCGCGCGCCGCGTGCAGCCCGCGTAATGCAAGCCATTGCATGCGGCTCGCCGCTTCGGCCGTAGACCCGTAGCAGCGCACGAGGCTGAGCTGCCCTGCGGCGGCGTCCTCGGCCTCGTCCACAGCGCTGTCGAGCAGCGAATGCAGCGCGCTCGCCCAGGGAAAGTAGGCCGCCTCGATCGCAGCCACGTCCTCACCGCGAAGTGACGGTGCGGCTGCAGCCGCGATCAGCGCGTGAACAACGAGCGAGGAGCCTGCGGCGGCTGCCGTCTCCCACCATCTCAGGCTTTCGTCGACAGGCGACTGCCGGCGTACCCAGAGCTCGAGTGCTCGATCCGCCCCGAGGCTGAGCGCTTGGAAGTCGACGATCCGTGCCGCTGAGCCGGCGGTGGCTTCGGCAATCGTGGCGCTCGATGGAAGCGCGCCCAGCGCTGAGCGGCAGACATCGACCATCTCCGCCAAATAGCCGCCATCGTCGCGATCGCTATGGAATGCGTAGTAGTCGGGATGTCCAGGAGCGGGGTCGAGCGCGGTAATCAGCGCCGCGTGCAGCCGGCGCGCGTCGAGCGCACGCCGCGAGCACGACTGCTCGGCGAGCAGGTCCACGTAGTTGTACACCGCCTGAAATGCGATCAGCGCACGCACCAGTGTGCCGCGCCGACGCCGTGGCATCACCGCAGCGAACGCCGCGGCACCCTCTATGTTCGCGCGCTTGCCGAGCGCCTCGAGGGCGGCCGTGCGCAGAACCGGGTCGTCGATGTGCCTGGCACGTCGACGCCACCGGCGCAGCTCGATGCACGTGCGTGGGAAGATCGCGAGCCAGTAGCGCATAGCGGCGCAAAAGAACGTCCCCATCAGCGCCAGAGAATCCGCCGCGTCGTGGGAGCCGGGTCGTGCCGACGGAGCGGATGCACGCGGTTGGGACGACATCGCTCCCAAAAGACCTATCGCCGCCGCGGGCAGGGCACAGAGCTCTTCGCCAGCGTAGTGGTGCCATCCTGGAACGTGAACCGCCCCGAGAACGCGAAGCCACCACGTGGACAACGAAGCGGCACCGAGACCCCCCTCGGGTGAAAGCTGACCGTGTGCCCATGCACGTGTTCGTAGTACGTCAGGCCGGCGGGTCCGATGGTGGTGCTGACGCTCACGATCGACACCGGCGGGCCCCCCGCAACGCTGGGAATCAGCGGCACAGCGGCGTTGAGACTGCCGCCGAGCGTCTGGGAGCCCGCGATCAGTTCGCCCTCGAACACGATCTGCGCGTACACGGGTTCGCGTCCGTCGGCGTAGAACAGCACGACGATGTTTCCGTGGTTTGGCGGGCCCATCAATGCCTCGATATCGGGGATCTCATGTCCGGCGCTCTGGCCGAACGGAACTTCGACGTAGGCGCTGCCAGATCCCAGTCGTGAGTTGGGCGAGCAGCCCGCGAGCCCCCGTTCGAGCAGCGCCGCCGGCTGGCAGATCGCGAGGCCGAGCGTGGTCGATAGGTAGTCGATGCCGGCAGGAAGGCCCAGGCTTACGCTCACCAGCGGAGATGGCACGTCACCGTTCGCGCCGGCGATCGCAAACCCGAACCCGATCGTGGTACTGGCGCCGAGGCGATCCGGTGAGAACGATGTGTGGAGCGTGACTGTTTGTGCGCCACTGGCCATCGCCGGCAGCCAAGTGCACGCCAGCAGCGCAACGCCGAGAGCTAGCTTCCCGGCGAAGGCAACCCTCGGCATCGTCACTTCTACGTTGATAGGGGCCCGCTGAGCTGCACCGCGACAGCGTCGGTCCTGCGCTGGATGGTGCCGGTGAACCGCAGTCCGGGCGCCGAGGCATGCAAATAGCTTCCGGTGCCTCGGGCGATCGCCAGCTTGCCGGAGAACACCGCTTGGGCGCCCTCTACGCGGTAGGTGGCCGATCCGGAGCCCGTCAGCGAGCCCCCGCGCGGGTAGATGTTCACTTCGGCGCTCACTCCGCCATGGTTGTTGGAAAGGTGCAGGTGAATGTAGATGGTGCCGCGGATCGTCCCGGACGCTTGGCCTTCCTCGTTGAGCGTGAGCGAGTGCTCGCTCGTCAGATGCAGGTGCGCCGTCTCACTCAAAGTGATGGTGCGCGACGGACGCGCGAGCGGCGGCTGGCCGAGGGCGCTCGCGGCGGCGAGCGGACCGCCACCCATCGGCACGACGGCGGAGGTCGAGCAGAGCACCAGCAATCCGGCGAGGCGTCGCCGGCGGGTCGGCACGCTACCTAGAAACACGCGCCCACTCAACACCCTCCTCCGGCGCTTTATCGCAGCCAAGGTTGGCAACAGCGAGTTAGCTGTAATTCCATCAGCATGAACGATCGTTGTACGGTCGCACAGGGCGCGGGCAATCGTCAACGCCTGTTTCCGATTGTCCTCACGGCCGGCGACCCGGATCAATAGCGCGCAGCCGGCTGCTGACTATCTGTGCGTGGCGCTCCAGCATCACTTTGGCCGAGGAGCCTCCTCTGCTGGCACGCTCGAAACTCCAGTGTTTCTGGTTGTCTGCATTGAAACGGTTAACTATCGTCTGTCGCTCTGCCATGTGAGCGTCCAGACCGAGAAGGTCTACTCCAGACAAGACAGGACCAGGTGCCAATGCCCAGAACGAGTTCAGCTGCAGCCAAGGCCAACAACGGGCGGGAACCGGCCTGGTCGATCCCCAGCCTGCGAGAGCCGCGCTACTCGCAGTCTTTGGAGCGCGGTCTGGCGATCCTCGGCTGCTTCACGCCGAAGCGCCCGGTGTTGGGGATCGCCGACATCGCTGATGAGCTCGGCATGAGCCGCTCGACGACCCACCGCTACGTGATCACGCTGGTCGCGCTTGGCTACCTGGAGCAGGGCGCTTCGCGCAAGTACCGGCTCGGCCTGCGCGTTACCGATCTGGGGATGTCGGCGCTGAACGCGACGGGGCTGCGCGAGCACGCGCACCCGTACCTGGAGGAGCTGCGCCAGCGGACCTCCTACACGACGAGCCTCGGCGTGCTCGACTCGACCGAAGTTCTGTATGTGGATCGCGTGCGCAGCTTCCGCCGCGGGCAGGGCAAGATCGACCTCAACCTGCACATCGGCTCGCGCGTGCCCGCCTATTGCACCTCGATGGGCAAGCTGCTACTGGCGAACCTGCCCGAGAGCGAGCAGCGCGAACTGATCGCCCAGATGAAGCTCACCAAACTCGGCCCCAACACGATCACGAACAAGAAAACGCTGCGCGAGGAACTCGACGAGGTCCAGGCGGCGGGTTTCGCCGTCGATGACCAGGAGTTCGCGGCCGACCTGTACGCGATCGCGGCGCCGGTCCGCAACGAGGCGCGCGAAGTCGTCGCGGCCGTCAACCTCGCTGCGCCCAGCTCGCTGATCTCGCTGGAGGAGCTCGTCGACGCGCTCGGCCCGCACCTCGTCTCAACGGCCGACCGCATCTCCGCGCGCCTCGGCTACAGACGCGACGACGAGGCCAACTAGCCAATCGAATAGCCTTGCGGGCCGATGCACCGCCTGCTCGCATTGCTCTGCCTGCCGCTGTCCGCGCTCGCGCTGACGGGGTGCGGCAACACGGTCTCGACCGCAGGCTTCAAAGGCGCTCAACGCGAAGTCGCGCAGACGATCGCCAACTTTCAGGCGGCGGCGACGGCGGGGGAAGAGAAGAAGATCTGCACTGAAGACCTCGCCGCACCGGTGGTGGCGCGTCTCGGCGGCACCAAGCGCTGCGAAGCGGCGATCAAAAGCCAGTTGACCGAGGTCGACAGCCTCGAAGCGCTGGTCGAGTCGGTGACCCTCGGCCCGGGCGGAAAAACCGCCACCGCTCAGGTCAAGAGTGTCCATGAAGGCAAGAAGGCCACCAGCAGCCTCACGCTTGTCGAGGAAGGCGGCAAGTGGAAGATCTCGGGCCTCGGCTGACGCGCACCCGCCGGTCGACCTAAGGCCCGTGGCATGCGGCCGGTCCGCCGACGTCAGCGGATTCCGTCGAGCAGCTCGCACGGCGAGGACAGCTCGAGCCCTCGCGCCAGCGTGACGAGCGTGTCGAGGCGCGGCGAGCGCTCGCCGCGCTCGAGCAGGCCGATCTCGGTGCGATGCAGGTCGCACAGCTCCGCGAGGCGTTCCTGAGAGAGGCCCGCCTCGCGACGGCGACGCCGGAGGTTGCTTCCGAGCTGCTCGCGCACGATGTCCACGCCCTGAACCATGACGCAAAAGCAGACAGTTGTCTATAGACAGTTGTCTGCGAAGCCGGGCAGCGCCTGGGAGCGCGAGTGCCATCCCAAGCCCGCGATTGGATGTAGGAGATGGCGATCGCGGCCCTTCACGTCAGACGGATTGTGCCGATACCCTTGAGCGATCGTGCGCATGCTGGTTCTGGATCCGCCGCCCATCCAACTCGAGGAGCTCGTCGAGCAGCGGCGCCGTATCGGCGCCGACCGGCATGACGAGGTTTGGGCTGGCGTCTATCACATGGTTCCGGTCGCCAGCGCAGCGCATTCGTTCCTGGCACAGCAGGTAGCCGTTCTGCTCGACGAGCCCGCGCGCGCGGCTGGTCTTCGCGTCAGCATGGAGTTCAACATGGGCGTCAAAGACGACTTCCGCGTGCCCGACCTCGGCGTCCATCGCAAGCGTTGCTCCGGAGTCTGGATAGCGACAGCGGCGGTCGTCGTCGAGATCCTCTCCCCGGGAGACGAGACGCCTGAGAAGCTTCCGTTCTACGCAGAGCACGGAGTCGACGAGGTGCTGATCATCGACCCCGCCAGCCAGTCGGTTAGATGGCTCGCGCTGCGGGCGGGGGAGTACCGACCGGCAGCTCAGAGCAAGCTCCTCGACCTGGCCGCCTCGGAGCTCGCCGAGCGGATCGACTGGCCCGAGCGCGACTGACGGCGGGCGTCGGCCGGATGGATCAGCCCAGCGAGCGTCCGTACTGGCGCTCGTAGTAGGCGCGGTAGTCGCCAGAGCGGATCGGCTCCCACCACCACGCGTTCTCGCGATACCACGCGACCGTCTGCTCGAGGCCCTCGCTGAAGCGCACGCGCGGGCTCCATCCGAGCGCGCGCACCTTCTCCGAGGACAGCGAATAGCGGCGATCGTGGCCGGGCCGGTCGCTGACGTGCTCGATCTGCGACTCGCTGGCGCCCGTCAGCGCGAGGATGCGCATGACGACCGCCATGTTCGCCTCCTCATCGGGACCGCCCGCGTTGTACACCTCGCCCGGGCGGCCGTGCTCGAGCGCGTGGCCGATCGCTGCGGCGAAGTCGGTTGCGTGGATCCAGTTGCGCACCTGCATGCCGTCGCCGTAGACCGGCAGCGGGTCTCCGTGCAGCGCGTTCAGGATCATCAGCGGAATCAGCTTCTCGGGGTACTGGTAGGGGCCGTAGTTGTTCGATCCGCGGCAGATCAGCGCCGGCAGGCCGTACGTGTGGAAGTAGCTCTGCACCAGCAGGTCGGCGCCGGCCTTGGTGGCGGAGTACGGCGAGGAGGGAGCGAGCGGGCTCTCCTCGGTGAACGTGCCCTCCTCGATCGAGCCGTAGACCTCGTCGGTTGATACCTGCAGATAGCGCAGGGAGTTGCCGCCTGTGCCCTTCAGGGTGCGCGCGGCCTCGAGCAGCACGTACGTGCCGAGAGCGTGCGTGGAGACGAACGCGTCGGGCTCGGCGATGGAGCGATCGACGTGCGTCTCGGCGGCGAAGTTGACGATCGCCTCGGGTGCGCTTGCTCCGATCGCCTGAGCGACGGCGTCGCGATCCTCGATCGCGCCGCGGACGAAACGGAAGCCCGGGGCCTCGAGCAGGTCGTGGAAGTTCTCCTCGCGACCGGCGTAGGTGAGCTTGTCGAGCACCGTCACCTCGTCGCCGTGCTCGGTGATGCGCTGGCGGGCGAACGTCGAGCCGATGAAGCCGGCGCCGCCGCAGACGAGCAGTTTCATGCGCGCATCATCCCAGCCCGTGGCACACCGTGCGAGGCCGGCCGGCCGAGCGTTCCATCCCAGGTGCGCGGTTGCATTGCCTGCATGTCCGCAGCAAACGCACCCGCGCTGCGCCTTCCCCGGCTAGCATGAGTCCATGGCCACTGTTGTCCGAACTCGTGTCGTCCATCCTCGTATCGAGACATGGGAATTCGACGCGCTGCAGGAAAACGCCGGCTGGAGTATGGACATGGAGCTCATCGGCGGCGAGGCGGTCATCGTGCCGCCCATAGGGGGCTCCGCATCCTCCGTACAGGGCGAGCTGTATCTGGCGCTCCGCCGGTGGCAGGAGGACATCGACGAGGAGGGACTCTTCCTGCAGGACGTCTTCGTCGCCTTCCCCGCTGGCAGCCGCCCGGCGCCCGACATCTCCTATTGGAGCGCCAAGCGCCGCCCGCCGGTTGAGCGGGGCGCAGTGCAGAGCGTCCCCGACCTGATCATCGAGGTGCTCTCGCCATCCACGAGGGCCAACGACGAAGGCGCCAAGCGTGAGCTGTACATGGGCTCGGGCGTACGCGAGCTGTGGCTCGTGGACCCCGACGGACGAACCGTCACGCGGGTGCGACCCGACGCCGCCCCAGACGAGGTGTTCGCCGAGGGTGCGACGCTGCGCAGCGAGCTGCTGGAGGGGTTCGCGCTGGATGTCGCGCGTATCTTCGCGTTCCCCGAGTGCCCGGCCGACGAAGGCTCTTGATCGCGCGGCTGATCGGGCGTCACGCGCGTGTGACCCCACCCCGCGCCGCCAGGTAGCCCGAGAGCCCGTCCTGCCACGGCGGCAGCGGCAATACGTCGTCGCGCTCTGACTCGAGTACCGACCACGCCGGACGCGGGGCCGGGCGCTGCATCTGCGCGCTGGTGGCATCTTCGACGCGCCAGTCGACCTCCGCCTGCCGAAAGATCTCGACGGTGAAGCCATTCCAGGAGACACGCCCGGCGCCCGCGAGGTGCACGAGTCCTGCGACGCCGCGCTCGATCAGCCCGAGCAACGCAGGGGCAAGGTGACCGGTCCAGGTCGGACAGCCGACCTGGTCGGTCACCACCTGCACCCCCTCGCCTGCCTGCGCCCCAGAGGGTGTGCCCTTCAGGGTGCGCTCGGCAGCGAGCCTGAGCATCGTCTCGGCGAAGTTGCGCCCGCCGACGCCGAATAGCCACGCGCTGCGCACCACCGTGTGAGCGGGCGATGCCGACAACACCTGCTGCTCGCCCGCCAGCTTGCTCTGGCCGTACACCGATCGCGGCCCCGTCGGATCCGACTCCACGTACGCGCGCGGCGCGCCGGAGGAATCTACGCACGCCTCCCCACTAAACACATAATCGGTAGACACGTGCACGAGCGGCACGCCGGCCCCAGCGGCGGCGCGGGCGAGCTTGCCGGCACCGTCGGCGTTGACTGCGTGCGCCTGCTCGATGTGAGTCTCGGCACCGTCGACGTCGGTCCATGCGGCGCAGTTGAGGACCGCGTCGGGCCGCACGCGCTCGAGCGCGCCCTGCACGTCGGCCGCGTCGGTGATGTCGAGCTCGGGCAGATCCGCGCCTACCAGCTCGTGCCCGGCGCGTTCGCCGGCGCGCAGCACGTCCAACCCGAGCATTCCGCCGGCGCCGGCGACGAGCACCCTCATCGCAGCCGTCTCACGGGATCGAGATGTCGGAGTTGTCGCCCACCATGAACCGGTAGGCGCGCGGCGAGCGCTCGCCCCGGCGGACCGTGACGTTGCGCCCGAGCAGCGAGGACTCCATGCGCCCGTCGAGGTCGCACACGCTCGAGCCGGCGAGCAGGATCGAGTGCTCGACCTCCGCGCCGGAGATGGAGCAGCCCTCGCCGATCGCTGTGTAGGGGCCGATGTAGCAGTCGGTCAGTCGCGCGTCGGCACCCACGATCGCCGGCCCGCGGACGGTGGTGCGCTCCAGACGCGCACCCCGCTCGATCACGACGCGACCGTCGACCTGCGAGTCGATCAGCTCGCCGTCGATGCGCTCGCGCAGGTTGTCGAGGACCAGGCGGTTGGCCTCGAGCATGTCCTCCAGGCGTCCAGTGTCCTTCCACCAGCCGCGCACGATGTGCGGCTCCACGCGCAGACCCGCGTCGACCACGTATTGGATCGCGTCGGTGATCTCGAGCTCGCCGCGCGGGGAGGGATCGATCGCGCGAGCAGCGTCGTGGATGCCGGCGGTGAACATGTACACGCCAACGAGCGCCAGGTCGGTGGCGGGTACCGGTGGCTTCTCGACCAGGCGCACGATCCGGCCGATCTCACCGGCGGGCGCGGGCGCGAGCTCCGCGACGCCGTAGTTCTGTGGATCGGGCACCGGCGTCAGCAGGATCAGCGCGTCGGGCTGATGCTCGCGGAAAGCCGCCACGAGATCGGCGATCCCACCCTGCAGGAGGTTGTCGCCGAGGTACATCACAAACGGGCTGGCGCCGAGAAAAGGCTCGGCCGTCAGCACCGCGTGCGCCAGCCCGAGCGGCTCGTCCTGGACGATGAACGTGATGCGCACGCCGAAGCGCGACCCGTCGCCGGCGGCAGCTTCGATCTCCGGGCCGGTCTCGGGGGCGATGATGATCCCGACCTCCTCGATCCCTGCCTCCGCCATCGCCTCGATCCCGTAGAACAGCACCGGCTTGTTCGCAACCGGCACGAGCTGCTTGGCGCTCGTGTGCGTGATCGGGCGCAGGCGCGTGCCCTTGCCCCCGGAGAGGATCAATCCCTTGAGCGGCTCCATCGCGCGCTCACCCTAACGGTTCGCCGCGGGGGTACAGCCCTCAAGGCAGCCGATCGGTCGGTCCGCCGCCCTCGCTCGCGTGCCCTTCGGCGAGGAGAACGAGCGCGCTGGGGCGCACGCCCAGCGCCTTCGCGAGTCTGACGAGCAGCACGTAATCCGGATCGAGCCGCCCCGCCTCGAGCGCCTGGATACGACGCGTGCCGACGCCGACAGCGGATGGCCGCGAAGGGGTTGAGTCAGAAGGCAGTCGCCGATGCCTCCGGGAGAGATATCAGGCGCGTTGGTGACTACGTGCGAGGCCAGTACAACCCCAGCGTCCCCAATGTTCGGCGGCTGTGCAAGGCGCTCGATCTCTCCGTCACTGAGCTGATGGACCGTGCGGCGGATCTGGAAGAAGAGCCGTCGGAGCACTAGCTGCTGCTGTTGTATGATGCTACAACAATGCTCACCGTCCCCGAAGCCGCCAAGCGCACCGGTCGCAACCCCGAGACCGTCCGCCGCTGGATCCGCGAGGGCAAGCTGCGCGCTCGCAAGGTCGGCACTCAGCACGTCATCGAGGAGCAGGACCTCGACGCGATGCAACGGCGAGATTACCCGGACATGCTCCCTCTGCCGAAGGAGTGGGGTTGGGAGAAGACCTTTTGGGGAGCGCCGATGCCGAACGTGGCAGCCTGGATCAGGGAATCGCGAGCTGGTCACTGAGTGCTGGTGATCGACGCCAGCCTCGTCGTCGAGTGGTGCATCGCGCCCGGCGCACCCCACCTGCCTGAGCTTCTCCGCGACGAGCTATGTGCACCGTCGCTGATGTGGTCGGAGTCACAATCCACGCTGCACGAGCGTGCCTGGCGTAACGAACTCACAGGGGATCACGCCCTGCATGCCTGCACTCGTCTCGATGAGGTGGGCGTCAAGCTCAAGACCCATCCGCGCCTCGCCAGAGAGGCATGGCGGATCGCGGACGAGCTCGGTTGGGCGAAAACGTATGACGCCGAGTACGTGGCGCTCGCCTCGCTGCTCGGCTGCCGCCTCGTCACCGTCGACGCCCGTCTGCGCCGCGGAGCAGACAGACTCGGCTTCGTCGTCGGACCGACTGAGCTGTGAGGCCAGCCGCGAAACAGGCCGTACCGCAGTATGGCCGAGGTCACACGCGTAGCACCCGCAGGCCGCCGACCCCCTCGACAGGGCCGAAGCCATCGTCCTGGGTGACGACCGGGATCTGGTGCGTGAGTGCCGTCGCGGCTAACCAGAGATCATTCACGTTCAGCCGACGTCCCGACTCGGCAAGCTGAACCCGCAGCAGCGCCCATGACGCAGCGACGGCCTCATCCACTATGAGCACCTGAACGTCGCTGAGCGCATTCAGGGTCGCAAGTCGGCGCGCACGGACGTTGGTGTCAGCTGGTGCGAGCACGCCCACCTGAAGCTCCGCGATGGAGCCCTAAGCTGCGGCCGGAGCCGCGTTCGCCTCGCGCAGCCTCGCGACCGCCGCGCGCACAGCCTCGCGCGCATCCTCTGGCTCGAGCACCGCCGCGTCACCGGCTTCCTTGAGAATCTCGCGCACGAGCCAGTCGACGCCGGCGAAGCTCAACTCGACGATCACGGCGCCATCGCTCCACTCCTCGACCACCCGCCGTGCCTCGCGCGCCCACCGCGCGCGCTCCGGCGAGACCCACACGCGCGCAGTCGCCGACGCGGGCACCTCACCGGTGCGCAGCCAGCCGTCGACCTCGGCTGCCGGATCGACCTCCGGTCGCGGCTCGAACTTCTGGTTGGTTACGACGACCCGCTTGATGCGGTCCAGGCGGAAGTGGCGCACGCCGCCGCGGTCGGGGTCGAACGACGCCACATACCAGCCCTCGCGACCGTTGGTGAGCGCGTACGGCTCGACGGTGCGGGCCGCGAGCTCGTCCTCGTTCTCCTTGTAGTAGTCGAGCTCGATCATCCTGCGCCCGACGATCGCCTTCGACACGAGCCGCGCGACGTCGGAATCATCGCCGGCGGTCGGCGCCACCTGCAGTCCCTGCTCCATCGGGTCCTCGCCGAGCGCCGCGACGATCTTCGTGCGCGCCGAGGTCAGCGAGCCCTCCGGGATGTGCTCGCCGATCAGGTCGATCGCTGCGACCAGCGCCTTGGCCTCGACCGGCAGCAGCCGCGCGGGACGGTCGAAGTTGTCGCTGTAGGGCTCGGGGTCGACCTCGATCTCCCCCTCCTCCTCCTTGATCTCTGCGTACAGCACGTAGGAGCCGCCGCCGAAGTTGACGACGTTGAGGACGTTGATGTCCTCACGCAGCTCCTCGTCGCTGATCTGCAGCCGCTCGCAGATCTCCGCCATCACCACGCGCTCGCCTTCGCGTCCAGCCTTGATCAGAATGCTCGCAAGCGTCACCAGGCGCGCGAAGCGCTCGGGGCGAATCGCCGCCTCCGGCCGGCCGGAGCCCTCACCGTCGGCGCCCGCGGCGTCACCGCGACGCGACGCGCGCGAGCGCGACGAGGCGATCCGCGTCCGCGCGCCGCCCCCGGCGGCGGCCGCCGCGGCGTCCGCGGCGCGTCCGCGGGGCCGCGCCGGCGGCGAGTCACCGTGGCGCTCCTCGAGCTGCTCGAGGCGATGCTGGAGCTCGCCCGCGAGGTCCTCCGGGCCGAGCAGTCGCGCGTTCGCGCCGAGGCCCAGCACCCAGGAGATCAGGCTGCGCGGGCTCGAGTAGCCGGTCTCGAAGACCGTCTCGCCGTCCTCCTCGCCGCCTGTACCCGCGAGGGTGATCTCGCCGTAGCGACCGAAGTGGCGTTCGATCTGCCAGGCGATCCGCTCGCAGATCAGCACGCGTGCGAGCCCGCGCTCGTCGCCAAGCTGCCAGTCGGCGCGGTTGGCGTATGCGCGCGGATCGAAGTCCGCGGGCCGGTGGAAGTCGTGCTCGGCCTTGGTCGCGTAGGAGACCTTGCCGCGAATGCGCGACAGGCGGAACACGCGCACGGCCTTACGCTCGTGCGCGTGGCCGAGCAGGTAGAACTGCCCGCCCTGGAACAGCAGGTGGTAGGGATCGACGCGCCGCGTGCTGACCTCGTCGCGCTCCATCGTGTAGTAGTCGAAAACGATCGTCTTGTTGCGGAAGATCGCCGTCTCGACCTTCGCCAGGCGGGCCGAAAGCTCGTGGCCGCCCGCCGAAGCCGTGATCCCCAGTGCGACCGAGCGCTGCTCGGGCGCCCGCAGCGGGCTCGGGCGCCCCCACGTGATCTGCTGCAGCGCCAGGCGCAGCGGCTCGGCGTAGGCGAATTCGCCATCGAGCAGGCTGAGCGCGGTCTGCAGCGCGGCGAGCTCCTTGTCGGTGAACGCGATCGGCGGCAGGTGGAAGTTCTCCGGCCGTAGCGAGTAGTTCTCCTGCTCGGCCGCCCCATCCGCCGGCCGGTCGACCGTCAGCTGGATGCGCAGCGATTCGAGCTCGGAGCGGTCCGCGTAGAAACGCCGCGCGAACGCGTCCTCGTTCATGCCGCTGTAGCCCTCGACGTCCCGCCGAATCTCGAGCGCCGTGACCGGGCGACGCTCGGCCATCAGGTAGGAGATCAGCGACAGCTGGCGGATCAGCTTCTCGGTGTCCTTTGCCATCGGCCTTGAAAGATAGAAGCCAAGGGCGAGACGGATACTGCGCGCCTGAATCGGCGCCCCGCTATTTGCGGTGTTTCAGGCGGCTTTGCGCTCGGGCAGCGGCTGCTCGACCGGCGTCGGCTCCCCGGCGGCGCCCGCAGCAGGGCGCTCGGCGAAGAACGCGCCGGCGCCGATCGCCCGGTCGAACGGCGACCAGCGTCGCCCCGGCGAGAGCTCCTTCTCGAGGCGATCGAAGCTGCCCAGGCGACCACCGAGGTTGTCGATCATGTGCACCAGCGTCGCCTCGCGCGTGCACGGCACCACAGGGCTGCCGTGCTCCAGCGCGCCGTGGTGGGAGAGGATGATGTGCCCGACGGCCTGCGCAAGCTCTGCGGGGAAGCCCTCGATGTCCTCGATCAGACGCCGGATGCGGTAGTAGCCGAGCGCGATCTCGCCTTGCAGCCTGCCGGCGTCCGTGAGGTCGATGACCTGATCGCGCCCACCCTCGTTCGTGTAGGCCTCGAGCTTGCCGATGTCGTGCAACAGCGCGCCCGTGACGGCGACATCGCGGTCGATTCCGGGGAACGTCGCGCTGATCGCGCTGACCGCCTGGGCGACGCCGAGGCAGTGCTCGAGCAGCCCGTGGGTGTAGGCCTGGTGGTAGTACTTCGCCGCCGGCGCCGTGCGATAGCCCGCCCACAGCTCCCGCTCCTCGCCGAACACGCGCTCGAGCAGGGTGCGCAGGTGCGGCTCCTGGATCGTCGCGAGCAGCTCGCGGATCTCACCTTCCATCTGCTCGACCGCGCGTGCGGGGCCGTCGCGCAGATCGGCCTGATCGAAGCTGCCGGGCTCGGCTGGCTCGAGGCCGCGCAGGTTGATCTGCGGACCGAACCGCGGATGCACCGTGTAGCGCCCGCTGACCCGCACCGGCGTGCCGGCCCGCGCGAGCTCCTCGACCTCGCCGAGCGCCTCCCACACCATGCACGCGACCGCGCCGGTGCGGTCTCCCAGCTGCAGCCGCAGGTACTCGCCGCCGTCGCGGCGCTGGCGGCGCTCTGCCTCGCGAACCAGCAGCACCTGGTCGATCTCGGTCCCGTCTGTCAGCTCGTTCAGGAGCATGGCGTGAAGGTAGACGGGCCCGCGGACGGGACGCTGCGGGCACGTGGAGGGCTTCACGGGCGCCGCGACCAGGAGGGGATGCGACGCCCGCGGAGACCTGGTGCCCGGGGACGCCCAGATCTCTCCCGAGCATCGTCGGAGAGGGAGGACGATGCTCAAGCCCCGCGGACCACTGTAGTTCCGCATATCCGACCCTTGCCACCCTCGTCTCCGACTCCTGTCCTGCTTGTACATACACTTGGCGGTTCATGTGCAAGCGAGCCCGGAAGTGACCACGACGCCCGTTTCGAGCGTTCACAGCGAGAGCTCGGCAGCCGACCCCGGTGTCGCCACTGGAGTGCTGCCGGCGCAGCGGTTGCGCGAGGCGGTGGCGCGAGAATGGATCGTCGCCGATCCGTGGCGGATCCCAGCCGCGTCGGTGCAGCCGGCGAGCGTCGACCTGCGTCTCGGCGAGCACGCGTGGGCGCTGCGCTGCAGCTTCTTGCCGGACAGCGACTCGACGGTCGAGCAGAAGATCGAGGACCTGGCGTTCGAACGGATCGACCTGCGCGACGGCGCCACGCTCGAGCGCGACCGGCCGTATCTGATCCCGCTGATCGAGGAGCTGCGCCTACCCGACGGCATTCGCGCGAAGGCAAACCCGAAGAGCTCGACGGGACGCCTGGACGTGTTCACGCGGGTGCTGACCGACCGCAGCCATCGCTTCGACGAGATCGCCCTCGGCTACCACGGCAAGCTCTACCTCGAGGTTGTCCCGCGCACGTTCGCGATCCGCGTCGAGACGGGGCTCGCGCTCAACCAGGTGCGCCTGATGTCAGCCGACGCGCGGCTGAGCGACGAGGAACTGCTGGCGCTGCACGCGAGCTCGCCGCTGCTGTACGTGGACTCCCAGCCGCTCGGCGGGTCCGAGCTGTCGCTCGCGGACGGGCTGTTTCTGAGCCTCGACGTGTCCGGCTCAGCCGAGGCGATCGTCGGCTACCGCGCCAAGAAGAACAGCCTGCCGATCGACCTGACCAAGGTCGGCTCGCTGCGCTGGCGCGACTACTGGGAGCCGGTGCACCCCGAGGCCGGAAGGCGAATCGTGCTCGAGCCCGAGATCTTCTATCTGCTGCTGTCAGCCGAGGGCGTCAGCATTCCGCCGTCTTACGCCGCCGAGATGCTCGCCTACGACCCCACCGCCGGCGAGCTGCGCACCCACTACGCGGGTTTCTTCGACCCGGGCTTCGGCTACTCGCGCGACCCCGCCGCTCGCGGGAGCAGGGCCGCGCTCGAGGTCAGGGCGCGCGACGTCTCGTTCATGGTCGAGCACAACCAGCCCGTATGCAAGCTCGCGTTCGAGCGCATGGCTGAAGAGCCCGACGTGCTCTACGGCGAGGACATCGGGTCGAACTATCAAGGGCAGTTGACGATGCTGAGCAAGCACTTCGTCGAGCAGAGAGGCTAGGTTCACGCGAGATTCGCCCAGCCGATTGGCCTTACTCGCGGCGGTGCTGCACCCCGGTGCTACACTTCGCTCGTGCCTACCCGCCACCCTCGCCATTCGATCACCGAGACGCCGCCCGTTCGGGAGGCACTCGACGCACTTCGCCATCGCGGAGAGCGCATCCGACTTGACGATCTTGTCATTCGCGGGGCCCGTGAGCGGCTGCGTGAGATGGAGGCCGCGCGCGATCAGGAGAGTCGCAACATGGAGCTTCGACGCCAACTGATAGAGCGGTTGCGTACCGGCGAGGGGTTGGACGCGGATGCCGCATACGAGGTCCGCGAGCGCGGCTGGACACATTGAGCGGCTACGGCAAGGCGCTGCTGCTCGACAGCTCCGTGTGGACGAGATTGATCGACGGGCGACTTCCCGACGCTGAGCGCGAAACGTTCGAGGCTGCTCTCGCGGCTGGGAAGCTCTGGACCTGCCCGCCGTCGCTTTTGGAGATGCGCTACAGCGCGCGTGACAGTCAGGACTTTGCGCTGCTTGCAGAGGAACTGGGCGCCATCCCACACGCCCCTCTGGATGCCGAGGCCGCTGCCGCCGGGGTCACCGCTCAGGCCGAACTGGCCGCTGCCCCCGGAATCTCCCATCGCGTCAAGCCCGTGGATCTGTTGATCGCCGGTATAGCGGCCATGCGGAACCTCGGCGTGCTGCACTACGACCACGACTACGACACGATCGCGCAGCACACGTCGCTTTCATTCAGCAGCGTCTGGGTCGCGCCGCGCAGCAGCATCGGCTGATTACGGCGTCAGCCGGTGCGGCCCGCGATACAGGAACGTCACCTCGCGCACGTTCTCCTGGCCGAGCATCTGCATCAAAAGGCGCGTCAGGCCGAAGCCAAAGCCGCCGTGTGGGGGGGCGCCGAAGCGGAAGAAGTCGAGGTAGTACTGGATCGAATCCACCTCCACGCCCTTGTCGTTGGCCTGCGCCAGCAGCTGCTCGTAGCGGTGCTCGCGTTGGGCGCCGGTCGTCAGCTCGATGCCGCGCCACAGCAGATCGAAGCTCTTCGTCAGAGTCGGGTCCTCGGTGTGGCGCATGTGGTAGAAGGGCCGCACCGTCGTCGGGTAGTCGGTCACGAACGTGAACTCGTGTCCGTGCTGCTCCTTGACGATCGCCGACAGCGCGCGCTCGCTCGGCGGATCGAGGTCGTGGCCGGGCCCCGGCGCGTCGTGGCCTGCCTCGCGCAGCAGTTCCTTGGCCTGTTCCAGCGTCACTTTCGGGAACGGGACGCTCGGCACCTCGAGCTCGACACCGAACGTCGAGGCGATCTGCTCGCCGTGCGTGTCCTTGACGGCCGCCAGCACGTACGCCAGCCAGCGCTCCTCGAAGGCCATCACGTCCTCGTGCGAGTCGATCCACGAGATCTCCACGTCGACGCTCGTGAACTCCGTGTCGTGGCGTGAGGTGAACGAGGGGTTCGCACGGAACACGGGGCCCACCTCGAACACCTTGCCGAACCCGGCAGCCATCGCCATCTGCTTGTAGAACTGCGGCGACTGCGCCAGGTAGGCGACCTCGTCGAAGTACTCGACCTTGAACAGCTCGGCCCCGGACTCGCTCGCCGAGCCCATCAGCTTGGGTGTGTGCAGCTCGATGAAGCGCTCTTTGCGCCAGTACTCGCGCATCGCCTGCTCGACCGTCGTGTCGACTTCGAAGATCAGGCGGCGGTCGAGGCGGCGCAGGTCGAGGTAGCGCCAGTCGATGCGCTTGTCGAGCGCGGAGTCGGGTGCGATCGGCACCTCTGGCTCTGCCAGCGAGTCCACCTCCAGGGTCTCGAGCTTCACCTCCAGGCCGCCCAGTTTCACGCGCTCGTCCGCGACGACCGTGCCCGTGATCGTCACCGCCGACTCCACCGTCAGCGCCGAGACCGCCTCGTTGAGCTCGATCGGCGGCTCCTCCTTCGGTACCACAACCTGCACGAGGCCGGTTTCGTCGCGCACGATCAGGAACTGCATCCGCTTCTGGTCGCGGATCGCGTGCATCCAGCCGCGGATCCTGACGCGCTCGCCGATCTTGTCGGGCAGTTCGGCTATCAGCGTTCTCGTCATCCGGTGGACCCTATTTGAAGAGGCGCGCCCAAGGGGCGCGCGTGCGGCGTGCGGGTTGGATTGTCCGCCGCGTCATCACTCTTTCACGAACTCTGTATAGCCACAGCGATACAGCACTCGTAATCAAACAACTACCCCCTCCATCCGTTCTGACCACTAAACTGTCCATATGGCCAGACAGATGACCGCAACGGAAGCGAAGGCGAAGATCCTGAGACTGCTCGACGATGTCTCTGCTGGCGAGGAGATAGAGATCACGAGACACGGCCGCCCCGTCGCACGTCTGGTGCCAGCGCTCGGGGCTCGGTCCTTGAAGGGATCGTGCCAACGCGTGGCGATGACTGCGGTCACCGAGGATCAGGTGTTCTCCACCGGGGCGCCGTGGAACGCGTCGTGAATCGTGGGCGTCGTGCTGCTCGACACGCACGTGGTGCACTGGTGGTCGGCTGAACCGGAGCGGGTGACCCCCACCGCACGCAAAGCGCTCGAAGATGCCGATGAGCTGGCAGTCGCGGCGATCTCGTGGTTCGAGCTCGCCTGGATGGCAAGACACGAGCGGATCACGCTCAATATCCCGATCCGGTCCTGGCTCGAGGGACTGGCGGCACAGGTGCGCACGCTCGGCGTCACGCCCGCGATCGCAGACACGGCCGTCGCGCTGCCCTCGTCCTTCGCCGGTGATCCAGCAGACCGTCTGATCTACGCTACTGCCGTCGAGCACGACCTAAGACTCGTGACGAAGGATCGATCACTGCTCGATCATCCGCACCCGCGCTCGCCGGCGGTCTGGTAGCGCCGTCCTGCCGCGGACGCCGGGAAACACCCGCTGCGACTACGGCTGGGTGCGCTCTGCCGCCAGCTCCACCTCGACGGAAAACTCGGCCTCCTCGACCTTCTCGAGCGACTCGATCGAGCCCGCCGCCAGCAGATCATCCTCGCCCAGCGCCAGGGCCGCCAGCCGCTCCACGGTATCGCGCACGAGCACGCGCTCGACCGGCGAGCGCATCGGCCGGCGGGCCTGGGACTTCGCCTTGCGCACCTCGCGCAGCACGTCGGCGGTCACCTCCAACGCTGTGACCTCTTCGCCGCACGTCTTCGGATCCTCGCTCCGCTCGCGTTCCAGCGCTTTGGAGTCCGGCCAGGATGCGCAATGGATCGAGCCCTCCTGCCACCACGACCACACCTCCTCGCACACGAACGGGAGAAACGGCGCGAACAGCCGCTGAAACACCGACAGCGACAGACGCAGCGCGAGGCTCACCGACGCGCTCACCTGAGGGTCGGGGTCGTAGCGGCGCCCCTTGACGAGCTCGAGATAGAAGTCGCAGTACCACCAGAAGAAGGTCTCGGCGCGCTCCAGCGCGCGCGCATAGTCGTAGGCCTCGAAGCTCTCTGTCGCATCCGCGACCACCGCCGCCAGCCGCGCGATCAGCGCGCGATCCAGGGGGTGCGTCAGCGCCTCGCCCGGGGCACCGCCCCCGGAGGGGGTGGTCGGCAGGTCGGCGAGCGCGAACTTCGACGCGTTCAGCAGCTTCACCGCGAGTCGCCGTCCGACCTTCATCTGCTGTGGGTCGAACGCCGTGTCCGTGCCCGGACGTCCGCTCGCCGCCCAGTAGCGTGCGGCGTCGGCGCCGTGCTCCTCGAGCAGGTGCATCGGCGTGACCACGTTGCCCTTCGACTTCGACATCTTCTTGCGGTCGGGGTCGAGCACCCACCCGGAGATCGCCGCGTTGGCCCACGGCAACTCGTCGTAGTCGAGGTCCGAGCGCAGCACGGTTGTGAACAGCCACGTCCTGATGATGTCGTGCGCCTGCGGGCGCAGGTCCATCGGGAACACCGTCTCGAACAGCTGATCGTCCTCGCCGGACCCAGACGTTCCGTCTGTGTGCCCCCCGGCGATCTGAGGGGTGAGCGACGAGGTCGCCCACGTGTCCATGACGTCGGGGTCGCCGACGAAGCCGCCGGGCTGCCCCCGCTGGGAGGCGTCGTAGCCGTCGGGCGCGTCGGTCGAAGGATCGACGGGGAGCGCGTCCGCGGTCGCGGTGATCGGCTGGTCGTACAGGACCGCCCCCTCAGCGTCGAGCGGATACCACACGGGGAACGGAACGCCGAAGAAGCGCTGGCGGCTCACGCACCAGTCGCCCGTCAGCCCGTCGACCCAGTCCTCGAAGCGCGCACGCATATAAGGGGGGTGCCATTTGAGCTGACGGCCACGCTCGATCAGCTCGTCGTGGTGCTCGACCGTACGGATGAACCACTGGCGGCTCGTAACGATCTCGATCGGCCGCTCTCCCTTCTCGTAGAACTTGACCGCCCTGTTCACCGGAGTCGGCTCGCCGATCAGCTCGCCGGACTCCCGCAGCTGCTCGACGATCTGTTTGCGCGCCTGGTTGATCGTGCGCCCCTGGAGCTCGCCGTAGCTCGCGCGTGCCCGCTCGGGATCCTGTGACTCCCAGCCTGGGGTGCCCCACGGAATCTC
>DATHOH010000011.1:0-47010 GCA_035485155.1 Solirubrobacteraceae bacterium | reverse complement strand
GCAGCATGAGCAGGTGGCTCCAGGCTAGGAGGGGTGGGTCTTGGCCATATCTACTACCGGCGTGCAGCCAGTGGAGGAGTCCAGGGACAAGGGCCTGAAGCCAGGTGCCCTTGGCCTGGTGTCCAGCGTGGTCATCGGGGTCGCCTCGACCGCGCCGGCCTACTCGCTCGCCGCGACGCTGGGGTTCATCGTCGTGGTCAAGGGAGTCGGCGTACACGCGCCGGCCGTGCTGCTCGTGGCGTTCCTGCCGATGCTGCTCGTCGCCTCGGCCTACAAATACTTCAACCGCGCCGACCCCGACGCGGGCACGTCATTCGCGTGGACAACACGCACCTTCGGTCCGTCGGTCGGCTGGATGAACGGCTGGGCAATCTTCCTCTCGGACGTGATCGTGATGGCCTCGCTGGCCGACATCGCGGCGATCTACACCTTCCAGCTCTTCGGATTCACAGAACTCGGCGAATCGAAAGCCGAGATCATCATCGCCGCCGTCCTTTGGATCGCGATCATGACCTGGATCTGCTACCGCGGCATCGAGCTCTCGGCGCGCATCCAGCAGGTCCTGCTCGGCGCCGAGGTCTTCATCCTCGCCCTCTTCTCGGTCGTCGCCTTCGTGAAGGTATACGGCAGCCACCCGCCCGCAGGCTCGATCAAGCCTGAGTGGTCGTGGATCAACCCGTTCGCGATGAACTTCGGCGACCTCGTCGTCGCGCTGCTGCTGGCGGTATTCATCTATTGGGGCTGGGACTCGGGCGTGGCGGTCAACGAGGAGTCGGAGGACCCGGCGAACGGGCCAGGCAAGGCCGCTGTGATCTCGACGGTCCTGCTCGTACTGATCTACGTCGTCGTGACCGCCGCCGCGCAGTCCTTCCACGGCATCGGCTTCCTGACCAACGAAAACAATCAGGAAGACGTGCTCAACGCGCTCGGCACCGGCGTGCTGGGGAGCACGCTCGACAAGCTGCTGGTGATCGCCGTGCTCACCTCCGCCTCCGCCTCCACACAGACGACGATCCTGCCGACCGCCCGCACGACGCTGTCGATGGCGCACTGGAAAGCGGTCACCGCGTGGCTCTCGCGCGTGCACAAGACCTACCTCACGCCGACCGTCTCGACGCTCGGCTTCGGCGCGCTCTCGATCACGATCACGGTCGTGCTGCTGCTGCTCTCAGAAACCGTGCTCGTCGACTCGCTGACCGCGATCGGCTTCCCGATCTGCTTCTACTACGGCTTCACCGGCATCGCCTGTGCCTGGTACTACCGGCGTGACCTGACCGAAAGCGTGCGCAACTTCCTGCTGCTCGGTGTCGGTCCGGTGCTCGGCGGGCTGATGCTCTTCGGCATCGGGATCAAGGCCTTCTTCTACTACTGGAAAACAGAAAACGTCGAATCCGCGCCGCTGCTCGGGATCACCCTGCCGATCTGGTTTGGCATCGGCGGCATGCTCCTGGGCGTGATCATCATGCTCGTCTCGCGGCCCTACTTCAAGGAGTTCTTCTCGCGCAAGACCGAAACGGCGCCGCCCGGGATCCTCGACCAGCCACCGCCGACCGGGCCGGTGCCGGAGCGCGTGGACTTCTAGGCCCGGGAGGCGTCCGGGCCTAGGAGACCGGAAGTCGCTTGATCCCGGCGACTTCGTCGAAGCCGGTGTCGAAACTCAGGATCCGAGCGATCTTGCGGCGGCGCATCACCGCGACGTGAACCGCGTCGCGGGCGGCCAGCCTGGGATGAGAGCTGACGACGTCCTTGGCCATCAGCACATCGTCCTTCTCCACCGCGAAGACGTCGTCGACGATCTCTTGGAGTGCATCGAACGCGACCGCGATCCGGTCGCGTCGATCGAGGGAAACGTAACGATGCATGATCTCCTGAAAGACCTCACTGCTGGTAACCATCCCCTCTCGTCCGGTGATCAGCCGCTCGACTGTCAGCTGGGCGTCGAGCTTATGCGGATGCGGACGTCCGACGAGGTACATCGGGACGTTTGCGTCGACGAAGATCAAACGTCACCGCCGCCGCCCATTCCCGCCTCGATCTCAGCGAGGCGCCCAGCCTCGGTCTCAGCGAGCATCGTCTCGATGTCGGCTTCGCGCCCCTCCGTTTCGAGGGTGACCGCCTTGCGGACAGCCGCGAGCTTGCGTTCGACGTCGCCGGTCGACACGTCGCGCTCGGCCTCACGCAGCGACTGGCGGACCCACTCGGACACGGTCATACCGAGCGCGTCCGCGACCTGCTCATAACGCTCCAGTTCGTCGTCTTTCACCACCACCTGAAGACGCTTACTCATGGCAGTAGTATGACACACTACCGAAGGAGCCCGTACGCCTTCTGCCTCATGGGCCATACCGTCTAGTCCGACGCACCGCCCACGCCGGGACGCGATTCGATCCCCGCCTCAGCCCGGCAGCTCCATGCGCCCGTGCGGCGCGCCGTACTCCGCCAGCAGCTCGAGGAACGGCTGCGGCGGGAACGCCTCGGGGCCGAGCACGCCGACGCCCTTCCACTCGCCGCGGTCGATCAGCTCGAGCGCGACCGCCGGGTTGACGGCCGTCTGCCACACGACGGCCTGACTGCCGTACTCGCGCATCGTCGTCTCGTTGTCGACGACGTTGTAGAGGTAGGTCGAGCGGGGCTGGCCGTCGCTGCCGCTGCCGCGCACCCAGGTGCCCGCGCAGGTACGCCCGCTCATGCGCTCACCGAGCGTGGCCGGGTCGGGAAGCGCCGCCGCGACCACGTCGCGCGGAGCCACCTTCGTCCCCCGCACGGACACCGGCTCGGTCGAGTCCAGACCCAGTTTGTGCAGCATTGAGAGCACGTCGATGAACTCCTGGCCAAGGCCGTACTTGAACGTCACGCGCTCGCACTGCACCCAGCGCGGGATCAGCACGACCTCCTCGTGCTCGACGTTCACGCATTCGACCGCCCCGATGCCCTCGGGGAACTCGAACACCTCCGGCTCGGAGAACGGGGCCGTCGTGTAAAAGCCACGCTCGCGCTCCCAGATCAGCGGCGGGTTCAGGCACTCCTCGATCGTCGTCCAGATCGAGAACGTCGGGGCGAAGTCGTAACCCTCGACAACCAGGTCGGCGCCGTCGCGAACGCCGACCTCGGCGATGCTCGAGAACAGCTCATCGGCCGCGTAGCGTGCAAAGACATCCGACAGGCCGGGCTCGACGCCGATCCCCACGAGCGCCAGTACGCCCTCCTGCTCCCAGCGCTCGTGCTCGGCGAGCTGCAGATCGCCGAGCATCTCACCGGGCAGCTCATACGGGCGCTCGGGGTGCGGATGCGACAGCGTCATCGCCATGTCCAGGTAGGTGACCCTCGTGTCGAACGCGGCCGCGAAGATCGGCTCGTTGAAGCGCGGATCGCACGCGTTCAGGACGGCGTCCGGCCGCACGCGCCCGATCAGCTCGACGAGCTCCTCGCGGCTGGAGGCGTCCACGCGCTCGGCGGAGAAGCGGTCCGGTTCGCCGAGCCGGTCCGCCGCCGCCTGCGCGCGCTCGAGCGCCACGTCGGCGAGCACCACCTCCCCAAAGACGTCCCTACGCTGCGCGATCGCGGCGAACGCCGCTCCCACACCGCCGGCTCCAACAACAAGGACCTTCATCGCCGCCAGTCTGACGCAATGCGCAAGTTTGCGATGTCACAAGTTCGGGCGCTTCGTGCTCCGCAACGCAGCAGGCCGCTCCCGTATGCTGCGGCGATCCGCGCGGTCCCCGACACAGCAGACCAGCAATCCCGGATCAGCACCGGATGAGCACCGGCCTCCCGAGCCCGCCGCGCACGTCAGCCGACACGCCTGCGCCGGCGCCTGGTGATGGCGCTGGAGCCGTCGAGACGTCCGCCCAAGCGCCCGCACGGGCTGGCCGGGCCACCGGCCGCTGGGCGCCATCGCCGACGCTCGGCCGCCGTGAGATCGCGATCGTCGTGCTCGCCGGCGTGCTGCTCGCGATTCTCACAAGCTGGCCGCTGGTGCTGCATATGTCCAGCCGCATCGCGCCCGATCTCGGCGACCCGGTCCGCACAGCCTGGGAGATCGCGTGGGTGGGGCACGCGATGCTTCACAGCCCGCTGCACCTGTTCGACTCCAACGCCTTCTATCCGCACCCACTCAGCCTCGCCTTCTCGGACTCGCTTCTCGGCTACGGGCCCGCGGCGTTCTTCGGCTCAGGCACGGTCGCCGCGCTGGTCCGCTACAACCTCCTGTTCCTGGGCGCGTGGTCGCTGTGCTTCGTGAGCGCGTACCTGCTCGCGCGCGAGCTCGGGCTCGGCCGGCTGGGAGGCGCCGCCGCCGGCGTCGCCTTCGCCTACGCGCCCTACCGCGTGACCGAGGCGGGACACCTGCACGTGATCTCCTCCGGCGGGTTCGTGCTGGCGCTGTTCCTGCTGCTGCGCGGCTACCGACGCGACTCTCGCAAGCTCGTGCTCGCGGGCTGGCTGCTCTCCGCCTGGCAGGTCAGCCTCGGCTTCACGCTCGGGCTGCAGTACTGCTATCTGCTGCTCGTGCTCGCCGCGCTCACGCTCGTCTTCTGGTGGCGCGGGCACCTGACCCCCGGGGTCGCATGGCAGCGGCCGGCGCGCCGCCCGCTGCGCGACCGGCCCGTCGCAGGCCCGGGCTCCGTCGCCGGCGAGCGCTCCGACACCGCACCGCGGCAGCGCCGCTCACGCGGGCCGCTGCTCCCCCGCCAGCTGCTGGGCGTGACGCTCGTCGGCGTCGCGGTCCTCGGCGCGGTGGCCGTCTATCAGGCCAGGCCATACCTGAAGGTCGCAGCCGAGTATCCGACGGCCAAGCGCACGCTCAGGGAAGTCGAGACGTATTCCGCCGGGCCTGCCGCGCTGCTCGCGGCGTCCTCGGAGAACCGCGTGTGGGGCTCGGCGACGGCGGGCGTACGCGCCAAAGTCCACTCGAAGAACGAGAGCGTGTTCTTCCCCGGAGGCCTGATTCTCGTGCTGGCCTTGATCGGGCTCGCCGCCGGTGCGTATACGCGCCGATTGCGCCTCGGGCTTGCGGCCGGCGTGGTCGTTGTGTCGGTCCTCGCGTTCGGCTTCGGCCTCACCGGCGCCGGCTATCCCTATCGGCTGCTCTACGACTACGCGCCCGGCTGGGACGGCGTGCGCGTGCCGGGACGGATCTTCACGCTGGCGACGCTGTTCTACGCGCTGCTCGCCGGCGCCGGGGCGCAGGTGATCGTCGGGCGACTGCGCGCGTGGAACGCGCGACACCGGCTGAGCACCGCGCTGCCCGCGGCGGGCCTGCCGGCGCTCGCCGGAGCGGTGATCCTGATCGGGATCCTCGGAGAAGGCGCCGGGCACCTCGGCCACCCGGTCGTGCCGCAGCCGGTGAAGGCTGAAATCGGCCTGCCCGGGCCGGTGCTGGATCTGCCCACCGACGGCGCGCTGGACCGCGTGTGGCAGTACTTCTCGACCGACGGCTTTTACAAGATCCCGATCGGCAACAGCACGTTCGATATGCCCTCGGTGGACGACCTGCGCGGCGGCATGTACGGATTCCCCGATCGCGCGAGCGTCGAGAAGCTCCGCTACTACGGCATTCGCACGGTCGTGCTGCACACGGTGCTGCCGAAGGGCCTGCCCCCCGAACACGGCGCGGTCGTCCCCGAGCCCCCCGACCCTGCGGCCGCCGCCGCCAAGCCGATCACCGGCCTCGGCATCACGCGCCGGCAGGTCGGCTCGATCGTGATCTATGAGATCGGGCCCGGGCCGAAGGCCCTGCACGGGAGCGATTGATGACGCGCCCGCGCCTCGCATTGGCGTCCGTCCTGCTCGTGGGCCTCGCCTCGGCGGTGATGATCCAGAGCTTCTCCTGGAACCAGACGTCGCACTACGACCTGATCCGCGCGCTCAACAACGATCAGACGACGATCGACCCCTACCAGGCGAACACCGGCGACAAGGTCTTCTACAAGGGGCACTACTACTCGGCGCGAGCGCCCGGGATGGCGCTGTTCGCGTTGCCGTTCTACGACACGCTGAACCTCGTCGGGGCAGAATCGTGGACCGATGCGCACGTGGCGCCGCCCGACCATCCGGGCGACGAGATGATCTACCTGATCGGCCTGTGGGGAAACGTGCTGCCGGAGTTGCTGCTCGTGGCGCTCGTGTGGCGCGTGGCAGAACGCTACGAGCCGGGTTACGGCGTCGTGGCCGCGGTGGCGCTCGGCCTCGGCACGATGGTGCTCCCGTTCTCGCAGCTGCTGTTCTCGCACATGTTCACGACGTTCCTGTGCTTCGCCGCGTTCTGGCTGATGCTGCGAGAGCGCGACGGGCCGCCGAGCATGCTGCTGCTCGCGCTCGCCGGCCTGGCGATGGGCTATGCCTTCTCCTCGGAGTACCCGACGTTCTTCGCCGCGATCGTGCTCGGCCTGTTCCTGCTCTCGCGCAGAGACTCGTTCACGCCGCTCGGCGTTCTGCGCCGCGGCGGCGCATACCTGGCCGGCGGCGTCGTCGGCATCATCCCGCTGCTCCTCTACAACCACTACGCGTTTCGCTCCTGGACACACCTCGCGTACTCCGACGTGCCACGCCAGCAGAAAGGCTTCTTCGGGATCGGCGCCCCGAGCCTGAAGGTGCTGGCGACGTTGCTGTTCGACTCGCGTGGCCTGCTGACGCTCTCGCCGATCCTGATCATGGGCGCGATCGGGACGGTGATGCTCTACAAACGTGGCCGCCGGGCCGAGGCGCTCACGATCGGCGGCATCTGCCTGTGCTTCCTGCTCTACAACTCCGGCTACTACCTGCCGTTCGGGGGTGGCTTCATGGGCCCGCGCTTCCTCGACACGCTGCTGCCGTTCCTCGCGTTCCCGGTCGCGCTCACCCTCAAGCGCTTTCCAGGACCGACGATCGCGCTTGCCGCGGTCTCGATCACGACCACCGTGATCGCGACCATCACGCACCCGTTGGTGGGCTACGAGAACGAGACCGTCACGTGGATGCGCTACCTCTCCAAAAGCCTCTTCCAGCCGACGATCGCCTCCGCCTACGGGCTCGGGCGCGGCTGGGGCGGGATCTGGCCGTTCTTCCTGGCTGCGGGCGGGGCCGTCGTGCTCGCCGTGTGGGCGACGCCGCGCCTGCGAATGTCTGCGGCGACGCTCTGGTGGGGACTCGTGGCGCTCGCCGGATGGGGCCTGTTCGCAGCGCTCGCGCCCACGGTGCTCGGGATCGACCACGCCGGCCTGGCGAGCATCTACGGTGCCGGCGACCACACCGCCTTCAACCTGCCGCTGCACTCCGGCGCCAGGTACCCGCTGGACAAGCTCGCCCCCACCGCAGTCCTCGTCGGCCTGCTGGCCCTCGGCGCGATGCGACTGGCGCGCAACCAGCCAAAGGAGCGCTCGCGCCGGCGCGGGGGCGGCGCCGGCGCCGGCTCGCCGACGCAGCCGGCGCTCAGCGGGTGATCAGTTCTTGACGGTCTTGACGTTGCACTTCGCCGCGTGCAGCTGGCGGCACACGACCACGTAGCCGGCGCGCGGCTGTTCGCGCACGTTCGTCAAGCCGGCGTCGAAGCGCGTCGAGTTGGTGCCGCCGGTCCATGCGTAGACGTACAGGCGCTTGATCTGCGGCAGGGCGGAGGCGAGCGAGAACATGTACTTGAGCACCTTCGCGGCCCGCGTCAGCCCTGAGCCGTTCTTGTTCGGGAAGCTCGGGACGAATTTCACGAGCCCGCCCGTCTCGGTCAGCCACACCTGGCCGCCGAGCGCTTTCACGAGCTGACGCGTGCGCCAGCTTTCCAGGCGGTTGACGTCGGAGTAGTTGTGCAGACCCCAGATCTTCGGCATCACCGTCTCCAGATGGCTGATCTCGCGCTTGAATTCGGAGATGTAACGCAGCGTCGGGCTGATCGAATCCGAGTCGAGCACGTCCAGACCGATGATCGTGCAGCCCTTGCACTCGCGCAGCAGCGCCTGGTAGTACTTGGCGGCCGCCGCCCCGGAGGGGCTCGAGAACTGACCCTTGACGTTGCCGCGGTTGGACTCGTCCCACGACTCGTACTGGCGCACGTGGGGGAACAGCTTCACGAACTTCTGTACGTCGCGCTGGTAGACGGAGACGCTGGGCAGCTTCGTCGGCGAGTATTCCGAGTGGTAGAAGGCGACGAGCACCTGCTCGTGCGCCGCTTCGGCAGCGTCGATGAACTGGATCGCCTGTTTCAGCGAGTACGGGTGCGCGATCGCGTCGTAGGGAGCGACGTAGCGGACGATTTTCGTGTGCAGCTGCGTGTACAGCGAGTTCTTGAACATCTTCGGGTTCTCGTTGCCGATCCCCGTCAGATACGAGCTGGCCGCGTGGGCGCGGGTGGCGGCGCTGGCGCTAGGCGCCGCGCCGGCCTGGCTGATCGCGCCGAACGCAAGCGCGGACCCGAGCAGCGAGACGCGCATGACTGTGAGGATGCGGGGAAGTGTTCTCATATGGGTGGGCAACAGGGTAGGTCCTCGATGGTTGCGTGGGGTCACACACTCTTACCAGGCGTTTAGGCCGCGCCCTGCCCCGCCGCGCGAACTTTAAGTCGGCGTTTAGATCGCGCGACCGGGTCCCCGATCAGTCGGCGCCCACCGCCCCCTCGGCGAGCGGCTCGCTGCCGTGGCCGCGGAGCGCGGGGTCGGCGACGACGCGAACGTCCACGCCCGGCAGTCCTCGCACCAGGCGCATCAGCAGCGAGCGCTCGGCGCCGGCGCCCAGGCGCCCGAGCCCGCGGCGCTCCGACGGCGTGCCCATGAACACGTACGTCGTGCCCAGCGAGCGTGCGAGGTCGATCGCGACCTCGGCCACGTCCTCACCCTCCTGCACCCGCAGCTGCGCGCCCAGCATCGCCGTCAGCCGGCGCAGCTCCTCCAAGCGTCTACGGTCATCGGCGCTCGGCGGACGGCCGGGCGGGCGCACGACGAGCACGTCGAGCGTTGCGTCGAGGCGCTGTGCCGAGCGCCACGCGCGCCGGACGATGCGCTCTGAGTGCGGCGCCAGCGTCGCCAGCGCGAGCAGCCGCTCGGCGATCGCCTGCGGGCCGGGCGCGGCAATCGCCGGCAGCCCGTCCTCATCGCGGCGCACCACGGGGCCCGGCACGCGCACCAGGCGCTTGATCTCGACGTCCTCGGCGACCTGGCGCAGCGCCGTCTCGCGCAGCGCTGCCAGGTTCTCGATCTTGAAGAAGTTGTTCAGGGCCGCCGGCACGCGTGCCGGTGGATACACCTTGCCGGCGCGCAGGCGCGCGATCAGCGCCTCGGGCGTCAGGTCGATCAGCACCACCTCGTCGGCAGCCGACAGCACCGCGTCCGGGATCGTCTCGCGCACACGCGCTCCGGTCAGCTCGGCCACCTGGTCGTTGAGGCTCTCCAGATGCTGGACGTTGACGGTCGAGAACACGTCGATCCCCGCGTCGAGGACGTCGCGCACGTCCTCGAAGCGCTTCTCGTGCTCGAGGCCGGGCGCGTTCGTGTGCGCGAGCTCGTCGATCAGGCACAGCTCGGGCGCGCGCGCCAGCACCGCCGGCAGGTCCATCTCCTCCAGCGGCGTGCCGCGGTAACTCAGATGCCGGCGCGGGATGATCTCGAGCCCTTCGGCCTGCGCGAGCGTCTCGGCGCGCCCGTGCGTCTCGAGATAGCCGACGACGACGTCACGGCCGCTGTCGGCTTCGGCCACGCCCTCCTGCAGCATCCGATAGGTCTTGCCCACGCCGGGCGCCATCCCGATGAAGACCTTCAGGCGTCCTCGATCGTCGGCCACGGAGTCATTCTGCTGTAAGAGGCCCTTGCGAGCACTTCGCGCGCCGTGCCGGCCACGCCACCTACATCCAGCCCTTGCGCTGGAAGAAGCGCACGAGCAGAACGCAGGTCGCAAGCAGGCTGCCGAGGCCGAGCACGAAGAACGTCCACGTGGAGGCGATGCCTTTGCTCACCAGCCACCCGAAGTTCATGCCGAAGAACCCGGTGATGAACGAAAGCGGCAGGAAGATCGTGCCGACGATCGCCAACTGCTTCATGACCTCGTTCTGGCGATTGCTGACGGTCGAGAGATACAGGTCCGTGGTGCTGCCGAGCAGGTCTCGGTAGGAGTCGATCAGATCGGAAATGCGGATCAGGTGGTCATAGACGTCTCGGAAGTAGTCGCGCTCGTCGAGCACCAGCCCGGGCAGGTCGGCGATCTGGTCGATCGAGCGCGCAAACAGATCACGCTGGGGCGTGACGACCTTGCGCATCGCCACAAGCGTCCGCTTCATCGCGAACAGACGCTGCAGCTGCTCGTCGGTTGGCCCCGCCAGGACTGCCACCTCCAGCTCGTCGATCTCGTCATCCATCCGCGCCAGCACCGGAAAGAAGCTGTCGGTCAGCGCATCGAAGACGCGGTAGAGCAGAAACTGCTCGCTGTGCAGCACGAGTCCGTCCAGGCGTGCGCGCTGGTTCTCGAGCGCCGGTAGCGGGTCCCTGTGGAGGCTGACGAGGTATTTGCCAGAGATGAACATCTGCACCTCGCGCAGCAGCTGGGTCTCGTCGCTCGCGTCTTCGCGCGCGCCGTAGAACACCATGAACACGTAGTCGTGGAAGTCGTCGAGCTTGGGCCGCTGGCCGAAGTGCAGCACGTCCTCCAGCGCGAGCGGATGAAAGCCGAAGAGCTCGCGCAGCATGTCCACGTCCTCGCCCGTGGGCGCCGTCACGTCGAGCCAGAAGAACTCGTCGCGAGCGAGCAGCTTCTTGATCGTCGGCGGATCGATCGCAGTCAGGCACGGCACCACCGCCCTGAAGCCCGTGCTCGATGCGCGATCTGGATGCTGTGCCTCGGCCTTGCCCACTGCCATCGTCCACCTCCGCTTCGATGATGCGCTCAGGTGTCCTCGTCGGCTGACCCTGCGCGCATTGTGCTGGACGAGACGGACCCCAGCACCGCCTCATAGCGGCGGCGCACATCTGCGCGGTCGGACTTCTCGGGCACCGACTCCTCGCACGAGCGCATGATCATGTCCGCCTGCGCGAGCACTAGCTCGCGCTGCTCGGGCGAGGTCGTGGACGCCATCACCTTGGCAAGCCCGTCGAGCTGGCGGATCATCACGGCAGGCATGCCCCGGCTGGCCTGACGGATCTTGTCGTGTGCGCGCTCGAGCAGGCGCTCGAACCCGACGGTGACGGCGATCACGCGCACGCGGCCCGCCCCGTCACGGTGCACGGTCGCGGGGTGCCAGCGGCTTGCGATCTTGCCGAGACCGTCGCCGAGCCAGTCGATGCAGGCGAGCGCGGTGAAGGTGTCGTTGACGGCGGCCGACAGCGCGCGGATCGCGATCTCCACGAGCTGATCGACCGCGAATGACAGGTCCTGTGTGAGCGTCCGGTGCGGCCCGGTCGCGTGTGCGCCGCCGAGCGCGCGGGCGACACCCGGCGCCGCTGCGGCCGGCCACACGTTGGCCAGTGGCTCGCCCTCCACCACGAAGTGGCCCGGACGGCGCAGCAGGCGGATCACCGCGTGACTGCGGCTGGCTATCTCAATCAGCGTGCTCATGCTCACGTACTGCAGGTAGCCACTGCTGGGCGCGCACACCACGCCGCTGTCCTCGTCCAGGCGTACGAGCATCTCCGACAGAGACGGACCCGTCTTCGGCACGTCGGAATTGGGCAGCGCGACCTCGGACTCGATCGCGTCCGCGAGGTCGCCGGCGATGCTCGCGATCACCTGCGGCAGCTGGATCGACTTTGCGATGTGGTCGATGAACACGACCAGCACGCCGACGTCGATCAGCACGAGTGCCATCGTCATCGTGATCGAGAGATGCGGGACGAATTCGCCGTGGCTGCCGGGCGCGATCGAGACGAGCGCGAGGATCGCGTAGACGAACGTCGCCACGAAGCTGCCGAGCGTCAGCTGGGTGATGCGGTCGCGGATGAAGTTGCGCAGCATCCGCGGGCCGAACTGCGTCGAGGCGAGCGTCAGCGTCACGATCGTGATCGAGAACACGAGCGTCACCACCGTGATCACAGCGGCGGCGATCGTCGTCAGGATCTGCCTGGCCGCGTCCGCGGTGCCGCTGATCACCCACGAGGGGAAGTGAAGCGTTCCGTCGTAAGCGGCCCGGTCGAGTGCGTAGGTGCCGGCGAACAACGCGACCGCGAGCACGATCTCGACCGTCGGCACCAGCCACAGGTTCGTGCGCAGCGCCTCACGGCGCCATGCCGAGGGCAGCGGCAGCTGGAGCCTCATCGCCGCACCATGCCCGCGGCTGCGCGCCGCGGACCTCGCATGTGGGGGGTCGGAAGGTTGGTGTGGTCGGACATCTCGTTCGGACAGCACGAAGCGCTGCCGACCAGTCTTCCCGACTCACCGGCGGCCAACGATACTCGCCCGCGCTGCATTCTCGGGTATGGCGGCCTAGTAAAGGTGCGACGTGAGCGCCTGGGCGAGCGGACCGAGGCACAGCGCGGCGAGGAAGTTCAGCAGCGCGAAGATGATTACGAACCCGATCACGAAGATCACGAACGTCGGTGTGTCGGTGCGCAGCGTGCCGAGACCCACGGGCGTGGCGCGTCGCGACGCGAGCGTGCCCGCGAGCGCCAGCACGGCCAGGATCGGGACGAACCGCCCGAACGTCATCACCAGGCCCCCGGCGATGTCCGCGAAGGCGATCCCGTGCGAGCCGACATTCCCGGCCGCCGGCTGGACGAAGCCCGCATAGCCCGCGAACGCCGAGCCGTTGTTGTTGGCCTGGGAGAGATACGCGTACAGCGATTCGGAGAAGCCCAGCGGTGCCTTGTTGGAGAGCGACTGGCGGCCGGCTGGGGTCGCGTTGGCGATCGCGGTCATCACGAGCACCAGCGTCGGCACGAACACCGTCCCGAGGGCCGCCAGCTTGACCTCGCGCATCCCGAGCTTCTTGCCGAGGTACTCGGGCGTGCGTCCAACCATCAGGCCCGCGATGAACACGCCGAGCACGACGAGCAGGAGCATTCCAAAGAGCCCCGATCCGGGGCCGCCGAAGATCACCTCGCCGGTCATGATGTTCGACATCGCAACCGCGCTGCCGATGCCCGTGTAGGCCTCCAGACCACTGTTGACCGCGCCGTCACCGCTCGCGGTCCCGGTCTCCGCGAACAGCGCCGAGGACGCCGTCCCGAAGCGCTGCTCCTTGTCCTGCAGGTTGGCGCCGTGCAGACCCGCCGCATGCATCGCCGGGGAGCCGTGGGCCTCGGCCGCATAGATGATCGCCACGCCCGCGACGAACAACGCCAGCATCGCCGCATACAACGCCCAACCCTGGCGCCGGTTGCCCACCATGCGCCCGAACGTGTAGGTCAGGGCGGCCGGTATCAGCAGCATCAACAGCGCCTCGACGAAGTTCGTCAGGCCGGTGGGGTTCTCAAACGGATGCGCGGAGTTCGTGTTGAAGAAGCCGCCGCCGTCTCCGGAGAGCAGCTTGATCACCTCCTGAGATCCGACGGGGCCCATGGCGATCGTCTGCTGAAGATGGGTGAGCCCATCCGCACTGAGATACCGGGAGAGATTCTGCAGCGCACCCTGGGAGACGAGGAACAGGCCGCCGAGCACGGACAGGGGCACCAGGACGTAAAGAAGCGAGCGCGTGAGGTCGACCCAGAAGTTGCCGAGCAGCCGGGTCTCCCGTCTGACGAGGCCACGGATCAACGCCACCGCGACCGCCATGCCGACCGCGCAGGAGGTGAAGCTCGCGACGGTGATCCCGAGCATCTGGGAGAAGTAGGAGAGCGTCGTCTCCCCTGCGTAGTATTGCCAGCTCGTATTACTGACGAACGACGAGGCCGTATTGAACGTCAGGTCTGCCGGACCCGAGGCGAACCCCTGAGTGTTGAGAGGATCGACGCTCTGGGTGCGAAGGACTATGTAGAGGAACACCCAGCTCGCGAGGCTGAAGGCGAGGACCGAGCGCGCGTAGGCCTTCCACTCCTGCTCCTCGTGGGGAGTGACCCGCAGGAGCCGATACAGCAGACGCTCGAACGGGCCACCCAGGCGGGAAAGCGCGACCGGCTGGCCTTGGTAGACACGCGCCATGTAGCCGCCGGCGAGCGGAGTCAACGCGGTCAGTACTGCCAGAAAGATGACAATTTGCGACCAACCCGCAAACGTCATCCTGGGGCCCCCAACTCAAGCCTGGTAACACCAGCCGGGGAGTCGATGCCACGGCGTCATCTCAGAACGCGGCCGCATCGCGGAGTACGTCGGGGAGCTCGCCCTCGAGCGCATCCTGCACTTCGTAGATCGCCTCGGTCACTGTGCGAGGAGAGTTCCTGTCGAACAACGGGCTCAGACCATCGGTGATCAGTACCTCCGCACGGGCGATGCCTGCCGGGTTCACCTGGGCTGTGCTCTCGAGCCGTTCCGCGAGTCCCAGGATCGGGTGGCGCGCGCGCCGTACCGCGACGGGCTCGACCACCACCGCCGAGAGCACCGGTCCCGCCGTCCGTCGGTCGGCGTGCTCGACGATCTTGCGAAGGGTACGCGCGACCTGGCGCCTGGTACGCGGCTCGGCGAGTTGCTGTGCACGCAACGCGAGCGCCGGCGTCGACAGGTACGAGCGCCCCGAGGCGATCTGGCGGTCGAGCGTACCGCGCGTGAGGTGGACCTTGAGCCTCAGCTTCACCGAAGCACCCGAGGACGCGGACACCGAACGGCTGCGACGGTGAAGCGGGACTACGTGAAGCGCGTTCATCTTTTCAAGTGTCCCACCGCGATGATTACGATCGTGTTACAAGAGATGCGCTCTCCATAACGATTTTGTGAAGCCTCAGCGTGACTCGACGCCACGGTCGAGCGTGTCGAGGAGGAGCTCCCACCAGTCGGGCGCGGAGACGCCCCCCGACAATGCAGCGAGGGCCGCTTTGAGAGTGCTGCCGCGGCCCTCGCTGTCGCGTCCCACCTCGGATACCAGCCAGTCGGCGCCGCCAAGCCTGTAGACGTGAAGTGCGCGATCACGCGGCACACTCTCAGCTATCCACTCCCCGCGTCCGCGCACCTCGACGAGGATCCGCTGATCATGGGAGATGGCGTGCTCGGAGGAGCTCATGGAAGGGACTCGACGGCTGTAACCGACCAGCCTCAGCGTCGAGTCAAAAGTGTCCGGTGAGCGCCTCGGTCGATATGCGCCGGTTGTCCTCGGGCGCGGGGCGCAGGATCAGGATCTCGGCCGGGACGCGGTCGAGCATCCAGCGCAGGTCATCGTAGCTCAGGCCAACCGCGGGATCTTCGTCTGCGGAGACGATGATGCGATCGAAATGCTCCTGCTCGAGCAGTTTGCGCAGCGCGTCGCGTGCGGAGCGTCCACGGCCGACGCGTGAGTCGACTGGCACGCCCAGCGAGGAGGCGCGCTGCTCGATCGCCTCGAGCAGCGGCATGCCCCGGGCGCTCTGCACTGGCAGCGCGGTTTCCAGCGGCAGGCTCATCGGGACTCGCGCGAGGAAGGCGGGCATGATGATCGCGTCCTCGGCCTTCGCCAAGCGCACGGCGGCCTCGAACGAGCGGCGGGATATCTCTTCGCCGGTGAACGGCAGCAGAATCCGGCGGTTGCCGCCCTGCAGGCGGTTGCGTGCCGGACGGCGCCCGTGCGGCGGCAGCCAGTACCCAGCGGCGATCCCGAGCAGGGCCGCGGCGCACGCGATGGCGACGGCGGTTCCCGTGCTCATGTGCCGTTCACGCTTCCGCCGTTTCCTCGCCGCGAGCGATCGGCCACGATCCGCACATCGACACCGGGCAGCCGCTGCATGAGTCGCTGTGGCAGCGGCGTGCGCAGGCGCGCCAGGCCGCGCGCCGGGCGCGCACCCCCGATCAGGATGTAGGTCGTCCCACGCCGCGAGGCGACATCGGCCACGGCGCTCGTCAGGTCGTCGGATTCCTCCTCGAGCATCCGCGCGCCGAGCACCGACGCGAGCTGACGCAGCGCCGCAAGCGAACGCTGTTCGTCATCGGAGAGCTGCTTCCCCGGCGCACGCACCCACAGCAGGTCGAGCCCCGCGCCGAGACGCTGCGCCGAGCGCCACGCGCGGCGCACGAGCCGCTGGGCGCCCGGGTAGGGCTCGATCAGCGCGAGCAGGCGCTCGCCGACGGCTTGGGGGGCGTCCGCCGCGAGGCTCTCTTCGCGCGAGCCGACGAGCTCTGTCGTCAGGCGCTTGGCGCCAACCTCCTCGGCGACCTGGCGCAGCGCCACCTCCCGCAGCGCCGACAGGTTCTCGATCTTGAAGAAGTTGTTCAGAGCCGCGTCGATGCGCTCCGCCGGGTAGACCTTGCCCGCGCGCAGCCGCTCTAGCAGCGCCTCGGGCGTGAGGTCGATCAAAACCACCTCGTCGGCACGCCCGAGGATCGCATCCGGGATCGTCTCACGCACGCGCACGCCGCTCAGCTCCGTGATGTGGTCGTTGAGCGACTCGAGGTGCTGTACGTTCAACGTCGAGAGAACGTCGATCCCCGCGTCGAGGACCGCCTCGATGTCTTCGAAGCGCTTGGTGTGCTCCGTGCCGGGAACGTTCGTGTGGGCGAGCTCGTCGATCAGGCAGAGCTCCGGCGCGCGGCGCAGGATGCCTGGCAGGTCCATCTCTTCGACGACCGTCTCGCGGTATCTGACGCGCCGGCGCGGCACCAGCGCAAGACCGTCGGCGATGCGGGCGGTGTCAGCGCGGCCGTGCGTCTCGAGCAGGCCGATCACGACGTCGTGACCCGCATCCAGTTCAGCGTGCCCTTCGAGCAGCATCCGGTATGTCTTGCCGACGCCTGCCGCCATGCCGATGAAGACCTTCAGGCGGCCGCGGCGGGATTCGGCGGGAGCATCCATGGCGGTGCAGTCGCGCGCTCGCGTTGGTCGCGGCGCGCGCGCCGCTCACCCTCCGAGGAGGTTGTGGACGATCAGGTCGATCAGCTTGATGCCGATGAACGGCGCGATGATCCCGCCGAGACCGTAGATCCACAGGTTTCGCCGCAGCAGCGCGCTCGCGCCGATCGGGCGGTAGCGCACCCCCCGAAGCGACAGCGGGATCAGCAACGGGATCACGATCGCGTTGAAGATGATCGCCGAGACGATCGCCGATTCCGGGTTGCCGAGGTCCATGATGTTGAGGACGTGCAACGGCCCCTTTTCGCCGGCGGTGGCCGCATAGGTCGAGATGAACACGGCCGGCAGGATCGCGAAGTACTTGGCGACGTCGTTGGCGATCGAGAACGTCGTCAGCGCGCCGCGCGTGATCAGCAGCTGCTTGCCGACCTCGACGATCTCGATCAGCTTCGTCGGGTTGGAGTCGAGGTCGACCATGTTGCCGGCCTCGCGCGCCGCCTGCGTGCCGGTGTTCATCGCGACGCCGACGTCCGCCTGGGCGAGCGCAGGCGCATCGTTGGTGCCGTCGCCGGTCATCGCCACGAGCCGGCCCTCGGACTGCTCCTCGCGGATCAGCGCGAGCTTGCGCTCGGGGGTGGCTTCGGCGAGGAAGTCATCGACGCCCGACTCCTCAGCGATCTTCGCCGCCGTCAGGCGGTTGTCGCCGGTCACCATCACGGTCCTGATGCCCATCGCGCGCAGCTGGTCGAAGCGGACCTTCATGCCCTCCTTGACGGTGTCCTTGAGGTAGACCACACCCAGCACCTGGCTGTCGCGCGAGACGGCCAGCGGCGTGCCGCCCTCGTTGCCGATGCGATCCAGCTGCACCTGCAGCTCCGGCGGCGGCGTGCCGCCCTCGCTCTTGACGAGGTCGATGATCGCGTCACCGGCGCCCTTGCGCAGCTGGTGGCCGTCGATGTCGATGCCGCTCATGCGCGTCTGCGCGGTGAACGGCACGAACTCCGCGTTCAGCGTCGTCATGTCGTGCTCGCGGATCCCGTAGGTCTTGGCGAGCACGACGATCGAGCGGCCCTCAGGCGTCTCGTCGGCGAGCGATGCGAGCTGCGCGACCTCCGCGAGCTCGGACTCGGGCACGCCCGGCATCGGCACGAATTCGGATGCCAGGCGGTTGCCGATCGTGATCGTCCCGGTCTTGTCGAGCAGCAGCACGTCGACGTCTCCGGATGCCTCAACGGCGCGCCCGGAAAGCGCAAGCACGTTGCGACGCACCAGCCGGTCCATGCCGGCGATCCCGATCGCGCTCAGCAACGCGCCGATCGTGGTCGGGATCAGCGCTACGAGCAACGCGATCAGCGTCGTCTCGGAGATCTCCGTCCCGGCGAACAGGCCGAACGGGCGGAGCGTCGCGACGACGATCACAAAGATCAGCGTCAGCGCCGCGAGCAGGATGTTCAGCGCGATCTCGTTGGGGGTCTTGCGCCGCTCGGCGCCCTCGACGAGGGCGATCATGCGGTCCAGGAACGACTGCCCGGGCTCCTGGGTGATTTCGACTTCGATTCGATCAGAGGTGACACGTGTGCCGCCGGTCACGGCGCTGCGGTCACCGCCGGACTCGCGGATCACCGGCGCGGACTCACCCGTGATCGCGGACTCGTCCACGGTCGCGATCCCCTCGATCACCGTGCCGTCGCCGGGGATCAGCTCGCCCGCTGGCACGACCACCACGTCACCGCGCGTCAGCTCGGCGGCCGCCTTGGTGGAGCCGTCGCGCATTTTGGCGACGGTCTCCTTGCGCATCGCGCGCAGCGTCGCCGCCTGAGCGCGGCCGCGACCCTCGGCGAAAGCCTCGGCCATGTTCGCGAACACGACCGTCAGCCACAGCCAGATCGAGATCGTGAACGTGTACCACGCCGGGTCGTGTCCACCGAGCGATTCGCCGCCACCGACCTGGATGAACCACGTCACGGTCGTGATCAGCGCGCCGATCTCGACGACGAACATCACGGGGTTGCGAATCTGCACGCGCGGGTCGAGCTTCTTGAGGCTGTCGAGCAGAGCGCGCACGACGATGTCGCGCTGGAACAGTGAGATCGCCTGGCGTTCGTGCGTGGCGGGGATCTGGGCGGACATCAGCTGTTTGCTCCTGTCAGACGGTCGAGTGCAAGGTTGAGCTCGAGCACGTTCACGCCTTCTTCGCCGGAGAAGCCGAGGCCGCGACCCGAGGTGTAGTTGGAGATAAGGCCGTCGACGGTGCCGAGCGAGAGGTGGCGCACAGCCGCGATCCGATAGGCCTGGATCCAGGCGTTCGCCTTCGAGATTTCAGGGTCGAGCCCGGACGCGGAGGTGTTGACGGCGTCGACCGGGATCTTGGCGACGGTCAGCCCGGGGTCGTATTCGGTTTTGGTGCTCGGGTCCTTGTTCAGTTCCAGGTACGCCTTGATGTTTTCAACGTCTGCTTCCTTGGTCAGGAGGCTGTTGGGGCCTTTGTTGGAGAAGGTGCTCGCCGCCGCGTTGTAGGCGCCGCCTTCGGTGGCGGACGGACGCGACTGGAAATAGATCGTGTCCGGTTCGGTGACGAGTTCTTCTTCCTTTTCCTCCGGCTTGCCGTTCTTGCCGATCACCGGCTTCGCGAAGCTCTGACCAATGATCTTCGAGCCGACGAGCTTGCCGTTGACGTAGACCTTCTGACCGTTGGCATCGCCGGGGAACGCGACCTGGCTGACGCCTGTGATCGCAAGCGGATAGACGAGTCCGAGCAGGATCGCGAAGACGATCACCGCGATGACGGCTGTGATGGTGTCTCGAAGCCAGGGTTTCATGGTCAGTAGAGGTGTCCGGTCAGGCCCTGGACGATCGGTCCGAGCAGCAGGGCGGGGAAGAACGTGAGCGCGCCGACGAGGATGATCACGCCGATCAGCAGCACGACGAACGTTCCGTTGTCGGTACGCATCGTGCCGAGACCGGCCGGAGTGACGCGCTTGCCGGCGAGCGCGCCGGCGACCGCGAGCGCGAACAGGATCGGCGCGTAGCGCGCGAAGAGCATGTCGAAGCCACCGAGCACGGTGGCGAAGCTGATGCCGTGAGCGCCGACGTTGCCAGCGTTCGGCTGGATGAAGCCGGTGTAGCCGGCGAACGCGGAGCCGTTGTTGTTCGCTTGGGAGAGGTAGGCATAGAAGCTCTCGGAGAACGCCTGCGGCGTGTGAATGCCGAGCTTCGCGGAGCTCGCGACTTCGGAGATCGAACTGCGCCCCGCTTTCGTCGCAACACCGAGGGCCGTGCAGAACAGCGCCGCCAGCGGCGTGATCAGGATTCCGAGGCCGGCAAGCTTGATCTCTCTGGCCTCGAGCTTCTTGCCGAGCCACTCCGGCGTGCGCCCAACCATCAGGCCACCGATGAACACCGCCAGCAGCACATACAGCAGGATCGAGTACAGGCCGGTGCCGACGCCGCCGAAGATCACCTCGCTCGCTGACAGGTTCGCGAACGGCACAGCTCCACCGATGCCGGTGAATGACTCGATCGCGCTGTTGACGGCGCCGCACGAGGTGACGGTGGTGATGACGTCGAACAACGCCGAGCCCGCGATCCCGAAGCGCTGCTCCTTGCCTTCGAGGTTGCCGCCACCCGAACCCGAGATCACGCCCGTGTGCAGCCCGGCGGCGTGTTGTGCGGGCGAGCCGTGCGCCTCGGCGATATACGCGACGATCACCGCACCGAGGAACATGACCATCACCGTCGCGTAGATCGCGTAGCCCTGGCGGCGGTTGCCGGTCATGCGCCCGTACATGAAGATCAGCGCGGCGGGGATGATCAGCACCGCGAGCATCTCAAAGAAGTTGGTGAACTGACTCGGGTTTTCGAAGGGGTGGGCGGCGTTCGTGTTGAAGAAGCCGCCGCCGTTGGTCCCGAGCAGCATGATCGAGTGCTGACTTGCGACCGGCCCCATCGCGAGCTTCTGTTCGAGCCCGGTGATCGTGTGGACGGTGAGGTACGTGGAGAGGTTCGCGATCACCCCCTGCGAGGCGAGCACGATCGCGACGAGCACCGACAGTGGCGCGAGCACGTACAGGATCGTGCGTACCATGTCGTGCCAGAAGTTGCCCAGGCCCTTGCCGCTGCGCGAGATGATCCCCCGTACCAGCGCCACCGCAACGACGATCCCTACACCCGCCGATAGCCAGTTCTGGACCGTCAGGCCAATCATCTGGCTGAGATAGGTCAGCGTCGTCTCACCGCTGTAGAACTGCCAGTTGGTGTTCGTCAGGAACGACGACGTTACGTTGAACACGAGGTTCGCCGGCGGCGAGTGATAGCCAAGCGGGTTCAGCGAATGGGGTACGAAGAACGCGTTTTGCGTGCGCAACACGAAATACAGGAAGAGCCAACCGGCGAGCGAGAAGATGATCAGACTTTTCGCATACGCCTTCCAGTCCTGCTGGCGCTCCGGATCGACTCTGAGAATGCGGTAGAGAAAGCGTTCGGGCCCGCCGAATATCGGTGACAGGAACACGCGTTCACCGGTGTAGACCCGTGACATGTAGGTGCCGAGCGGAAACGCCAGCGCGCTCACGACGAGCACGAACGCGAAGATGGTGAACCAGCCGGCGAAGGTCATCTAGAGGTTCTCGCCGCGGATCAATGCGTAGAACAGATAGGCGATCACCAGCACCGCGACGACCAGGCCGAAGAAATCGGCGCCGCCCATGTGTGCGATGAAGAAGCCGAGCGGGAGTGACACGCTCATACGCGGTCGATGCCCTCGATCAGGAGCAGCAGGATCGCGAACGAGAGAATCCCGAGAACGACGTAAAGAACATCCATGCGAGCACTATGGGCGCCCGCGCGTCACGAACGCGTAACGAAACCGCGGCGACACATAACGATTTCATAACGGCGGCCTAAAGCCGCCTCGGTCACTCCGAAAAGCGGTAACCGACGCCGGGGTCGGTGACGATCAAACGAGGCCCACCGACCCCGCCTGCGCCGGCGTCGTCGTCGGGCTCGATCTTCGCGCGCAGCCGCGCGATGTGGGTGCGAAGCGGTTGGATGTCATCGACGTACTCTGCGCCCCACACCTCGGCCAGCAGCTTGCGGTGGGTCATCAGCCGTCCCCGGTTGCGTACGAGCACGCGCAGCAGGTCGAACTCGATCGGCGTGAGGTGAACCGGCTCGCCGTCACGGCGCACCACGCGCGCCGCGAGGTCGATCTCCAATCCGTCAACGACGATCCGCGGCTCCTCCTCGCCACGCGCCGCACGGCGCAGCGCCGCGTTCAAGCGCGCCACGAGCTCGCGCGCGCCGAACGGCTTGGTGATGTAGTCGTCCGCGCCCGCCTCCAGGGCTCTCACCTTCTGCTCCTCCTCGCCGACTGCCGAGAGCACGAGGATCGGCATTTCGCTCCACTCCCGTAGCGTGCGAGTCAGGGCGATCCCGTCGAGGTCGGGTAGTACGAGGTCGACGATCGCCGCATCCGGCGGGCGCACCGCGGCGAGGTCCAGCGCCTCGGAGCCGGTTTCCGCTGGCACCGCCTCGAAGCCCGCCTCGCGCAGCACCACTTTGAGCGCACGGACGATCTGCGGCTCATCGTCGACGACGAGCACCCGTGGCGGGCGCGCCGGCTCGGCGGGCTCTCGCGCGCTCATGTGGGCAGCTCGCGACCGCCGGTCGATGAGACGGGAATCTCCGCCGTCTGCGCGGTGCCGGTCGAGGGCTCGTCGGGGACGACCTGTGCGCTGGACGCCTCGAGCGGCAGTTCGAACACGAACGTCGCGCCCTGGCCGGGGAGCGACTCGACGTGCAGCGAACCGGCGTTGGCCTCGGTGAAGCCGCGCGCGATCGCCAGCCCGAGCCCGGATCCACGGTGCCCGCTGGTGACGGTACCGGCGCGGTAGAAGGGCTCGAACACGCGCTCGAGCTGTGCCGGCGGGATCCCCGGGCCGCGGTCGACGACGCGCACGATCACGCGGTCACCCGACGTGCGCGCACGCGGCGCCGCGCCGACGTCGCGCGCCTCGGGCGAAAGCGTTGCGGGCGCGCCCGCCAGCCGCCGCACCGCGCGAGCACGCACCGATACCGGGTGCCCGCCGGAGTGCCGTCGCGCGTTCTCGAGCACGTTCACGAACGCACGCTCCATCTGCACCGGGTCGACGCTCACCGGCGGCAGCTCGCGGTCGATCGACAGGCTGAAGGCATCGGGGCCGCCCCCCACCTCGGATACGGCCGCGCGAATGAGCTCCTCGACCGAGGTCCACTCTCTGCGAGGCTCGGCCGCGCCCGCCTCGAGCCGCGAGAGGTCCAGCAGGTTGTCGACCAGACGCGCCAGGCGCTTGGCCTCCTCCTGGATCACCGCCGCCATCTCGGCCCGCTCCTCTGGCGAGATCGCCGGCGAGCCGACCGCCTCGCCGGCGGCCGAGATCGCGGTCAGCGGCGAGCGCAGGTCGTGCGAGACCGCGCGCAACAGCGCGGTCTTGACCGCGTCGGCGCGCCGCAGCGACGCCGTCTCGACCACACCCCCGAGCAGCGCTTCGCGTTCGAGCGCGGCGCTCAGCAGCGCCTCGAGCGCCGGCACGATGCGCTCCTGCAGCCGGCGCAGCTTGGCCTCCGAGGTGCCGGCGCCGACGAGCAGCGTGCCCAGACGGTTCGACCCTTCCCGCAGCGGAAACGCGATGCGGCGATCGTCGCCTTCGACGGTGTCCATCTCGATCGCGGCTGAGCTCAGATCGAGCGTCTGTGCCACGCGCGCGGCCGCGGTGGGCAGCGCCTCGGCGAGGTTGTCCGCACGCAGCAGCAGCCGAGCCATCTCCGCCGCCAGGTCGGCCTCCTGCCGGCGCTCGACCGCGTCGCGGGTGCGCGCGCGTGTGACCTCGGCCACCGAGCTCGCCACCACCGAGACGACGAGGAAAGTCCCGAGCGCGACCCAGTCGCCGGAGTGGCGCAGCGTGAAGTGTCGGACCGGCGGGAGGTGAAAGAAGTTGAGCGCGGCGGCGCTCAGGACTGCGGTGGCGAGGCCCAGCCAGGCGCCCCACGCGACCGACACGATCAGCACCGCGGGCACGTAGACGACGCTCAGCGAGACCACCGGCGCCACGTGCGCCAGCGGATACACGATCAGCGTGGACAGCGCGACTGCGACCAGCGCGACGATCGCGCCCACCCTGCGGGGGGGCGGCTCTGCCGACAGCAGGAAGCCAAGCGGCGATGGCACCCCCATCAGCCTAAGACGAACGGGGCGGGTCTCGCCTCCCGCCCCGTTCGGTGCGCCCTGCGCGGTTCGGTGCGCCGATGGAGCCTGGTCTCCCTCCAAGGGCCCTGCTCCATGCCGTATCTCACCGTCCCGGCGGTCATCTTCGCGAGTGTCCGCCCGTCGCGAAGTGACGCTCCGGTGACCACGCTGTGACCATCTCGTGACCGTGGTCGGCGCGTTGCACGTGAGTGCCCAAATCTCAAGCTCCGGGCGAAAAAGCCGATACGTGCACGGAGCAGCGCAGACGATGACCTCGCTTACGCTCCAAAAGAAAGCACCGATCCTCCTCGCGTTGGCCGTGGGGCTGTGCTGCTGCTTGCCTGCGACGGCAGCGGCCGGCGAGCCGCGGCAGCAGCCGTCCGCGTATACGGCGACACCGGTCTGCGCGCCGCCGGCGTTCGGGCACGCCGGCTGCCTGTCACTGCGGCTCGTGCGACGTTCCGCGTCGATCCACCCGACGACCGCGCTGCGAACGGGCTCGAGCGCGACCGACGCTTCGCCGCACGCGACGCCCTCGCCGGCGCTCGGCGAAGCCGGCTACACCCCCGAAGAACTGCAATCGGCCTACGAACTGCCGACGAGCGCGCCTGCGGGTCAGACGATTGCGCTGGTGGATGCGTACAACGATCCGAGCGCCGCCGAAGATCTCGCGGCCTACAGCGAAGAATTTGACTTGCCCGCCTGCGCGAGCGGCTGCTTCACCCAGTACAACCAGGAAGGCAAAACGACGGGCCTGCCGTTTCCCAAAACGACGAGCGAACTCGAAACCTGGCGTACGAGCGCCAACAAAGGCAAAAAAGAAGAAGCAGCACGCGCCGAAGGCTGGGGCCTCGAGATCTCGCTCGACATCGAGACCGCCCACGCGATCTGTCAGAACTGCCACATCGCGCTCGTGGAGGCCAAATCGACGAGCTACGCCGACCTCGAAGCTGCCGAGCGCGCAGCCGCGGGCCTCGGCGCCACTGAGATCTCGAACTCGTGGGGCGGCCCGGAGTGCAGCGGACCGACGATGAGCGAATGCGTGTCGGGCACGCAGGCGTTCAACCACCCAGGGATCGTGATCACGGCCTCAGCCGGCGATGACGGATACCTGAGCTGGGCCGCAGGTGCAAGCGAACGGGGCTTTGCGTCCTTCCCGGCCTCCTCTCCGGACGTCGTCGCCGTCGGCGGCACGCGCCTGGAACTCAAAAGCCGCTCGCACGCGTGGCGCAACGAGACCGTGTGGAACGACGGCGGCGAAAGCGGCGGGGTACCGGACGGGCACGGTGCCAGCGGCGGTGGCTGCAGCGTCGTGTTCAGCGCCCAGCCGTGGCAGCAGAACCTCACCGACTGGTCCGCAGTCGGCTGCGCCGGGCACCGCGCCGTCGCCGACGTGTCCGCGGACGCCGACCCGTACACGGGGGTCGCCGTCCGCTACTCGAGACCGGAATGCGAATTCGAATACGAAGAAGAATCCGGCGAAGTCAAGAGCGTCCCGCACTGGTGCATGATCGGCGGCACGAGCCTCGCCTCCCCACTCGTCGCGTCGGTGTTCGCGCTCGCGGGCGGCGCCGATGGTGTCGAATACCCGGCCGAGACGCTCTATCAGAACGAGAAGCTGGTGCCGGCCTCGGTGCACGACATCACCGCCTCCAGCCAATCCGGCTCGAACGGCAGATGCGCGCTGCCGTTCGACGAAGAAGAAGCGTTGACCAGCTGCACGCCCGAACAAGAGGCCAGCGCCAGCTGCTCGCTGCAGCTCATCTGCCTGGCCCACAGCGGCTACGACGGACCGACCGGCGTCGGCACCCCCCATGGCTTGGAGGCGTTCAAACCGCCCTCCGCCGAAGGTCTCAGACAACTGGCCGAAATCGAAATCAAAGAACGCGCCGAAGCCAAAGCCGCTGCCGAAGCCAGGAGCGCGGCCGAAGCGCAGGCCGCGGCCGAAGCCAACGCCAGGGCGGAAGCGAGCAGAAGGGCCGAAGAAAGAGCGCTCGAAGAAGCACGTGGGCAGGCAGAAGCGAGCACACGGCCTGCGGTCAGCACCACACAGGGCGGCGCGACGGCGACGAGCGCCGGCGCAGCCGCGCCGCTGCACGTGTCGACGCTAATGCTCACCTCGAGGGCGCTCGTGGCGCTGAACACCCGCCGCCCCAGCCTCTCCCAGGTCGGCTTCTCGTTCATCGCCAGCGCCGCTGCGAAGGTCCGCGTGGTGCTTGCGAGGCAGGTCCGCGCGCACGGACGTGTGCACTGGGAGCAGATCCACGCGTACCAGCTCGGCGCCGTGCGAGGCACCAACTCCAAACACCTCAGCGGACGCGGCACGCTCGCTGCCGGCGACTACAGGCTCACGCTCGCGCCGTCGGACGGGACCGCGCTCTCGCTCGTGTTCAAGCTCGGCTAGCTCGCGCCGCCGTCGCGCAACACCAGCTCCCCGCGCTCGGTCAAACGCCACGAGTTCGGTGCTCCGCGTGCGCGGCTTTCGCTCAGCTTCGCGATCAGCCCATGCGCCTGCAGCCGATTGAGCAGCTTCGAGATCTGACCCTGGTCGACGATGCCGGCGCGGTCGGCGACCTCGCGGTTGCTCGACCCCGGATAGGCGGCGATCGCGCTCAAGACGCGAGCGGTGCGGTAAGTGATGCGCGCGCCGCCGGCGCGCTCGCCCGACGCGCCAGCCTCGGGCGGCTCGATCGTGGCCGCGCTGCGGATGCGCGGTGGAGGGCGCAGCAGCTCTCGACGCGCGACTCCAACCCCGAGGTAGGGCAGCACGACGATGCTGACGAGCGCCCCGAAGAGGTCCATCGCGACCACCTCGCCATCGGCTAGCAGCCTGTTCTGGAGGATCGCCAGCACCGCGCCGACGACGCCCTCCGCAATCACCGCGGGGGGCTGCTGGCGTCCGGCGGGTCCCTCCAGACGACCGCGATCGACCGCCTCGGCCAGGACCGCGAGGAGCTCCACGCGACGGCGCAGGACCCGCTCGCCGCCGCTGAGCGAATGCACCACCAGCAGCCGCCCGAGCGCCTGCTCCTCCTCGAGAAACCGCAGGAACGCGACGAGCGCGGCCTTGACCGCATCGAGCCAGCGCGACTCCGCGTCGTATGCGCTCAGCACCCGCCTGCGCGCGCGCTCGACGCCGAGCTCGAGTGCGGCGAGCAGGCACGCTTCACGATCGGAGAACTCGTCGTGGAAGGCGCGACCGGAGACGCCCGCGCGCGCGATCACCTCGGCGACCGTCACGCCCGCCCCGGCGGCGCCGCGCTCCACCATCGCCTCGGCCAGCGCTTCCAGAACCCTCGTTCGTTGAACCTCCCGCACGCCCCCGACTCCCCTTGACGATAGTCGGAGAGCCTATCTTCTTACTGTCTAGCGGTCGGGTCCGCGCCGAGACCGACGGCGGCGCGGCTCACCTCACGGCGCCGGCGGCAGGCTGGCCGGGGCACCGTATGCCAGCAGAACCTGCGGCAGCTCCACGCTGCCGTCGGCGCGCTGGCCGTTCTCGAGCAGCGCGACGATCGTGCGCCCGACCGCGACGGCGGTGCCGTTGAGCGTGTGCAGGACGCGCGTGCGCGCATCGCCGCGGACGCGAATGTTCAGGCGCCGCGCCTGGTAGTCGGTGGTGTTCGAGCACGACGTCAGCTCGCGGTAGCGACCCTGACTCGGGATCCACACCTCGCAGTCGTACTTCTTGGCCGCCGAGTTGCCGAGGTCGCTCACCGCGATGTTGAGGACCCGGTAGGGCAGCCCGAGCTCGTCGAGGATCTGCTCCTCCATTGCGAGGATCCGCTCGTGCTCCTGCGCAGATTCCTCGGGCGCGACGAAGCTGAACATCTCGACCTTGTCGAACTGGTGCACACGGAAGATGCCACGCGTGTCCTTGCCGGCGGCGCCCGCCTCGCGCCGGAAGCATGGCGAGAAGCCCGCGTAGCGCAGCGGCAAGCGCTCGCGCTCGAGGATCTCGCTGTCGTGCAGCGAGGCCAGCGCGACCTCGGAGGTGCCGAGGAGGAACAGCTCGTCCTCCGGCAGGCTGTAGATCTGCTGCTCGGTGTCTGGGAGGAAGCCCGTCCCGTAGAGCGCGCGTTCGCGCACCAGCACCGGCGGCACGACCGGCTCGAAGCCGGCGCCACGAAGCTTCTCGAGCACCCAGCGCACCAGCGCCAGCTCGAGCATCACAAGGTCGCCTTTCAGGTACGCGAAGCGTGCTCCCGAGAGCCTTGCCCCACGATCCATGTCGATCATCTCGCCCGCGAGCTCGAGGTGATCGCGCGGTGGGAAGTAGAGCTTCCTGACGGCGCCGACCTCGCGCACGAGCGCGTCCTCCGGGCCGGGCGCGGCGGAGGGGTCGGGCAGGTTGGGCAGCGGCGCAAGCAGCGCATCGAGGTCCTGCTTGGCGCGATTGGCCTGCTCGGTGAACTCCTTGACCTGGGCGCTCATCTCCTGCATCGCCGCGCGCAACTCCGGCGCGTCGTCTCCTTGCGCCTTCGCCGCCGCAAACTCCTCCGAGCGCGTCTTCTGCATCGCGCGCAGGTTCTCGGCCGAGGTCGTCGCGGCGCGCCACTGGAGATCCTTTTCGAGAACCTGATCGACGACCTCGACCAGAGCCGGCCCACGCCGCGCGAGCGCCGCGCGCACGCCGTCAGGGTCCTCCCGGATGCGTTTCAGGTCCAGCATCGGCTGGGTATGGCTCGGTCGAAGGGCCGGGCCCCAGACGGGTGGGGCGAGCGGCCCTTTATTCCTTGAGGACGATGTTCGTCGATGGCACCTTTTCCGCTTTCAACCCGGAGTACTTCGCGAGAAACTCGGCGACCGCCTGCGCGTTGGATCCCACGACCAGGTTCTCCGGCATGACCGCACCGGAGAAGCCGCCATTACGGATCGCGTAGAGCACCTGTTCGACGTTCTCCTTGCGGAAGTTGAAGTTCGGTCCGTTGGTCTTGACGCGGTTGGAGACCACGGTCGCGGAGCCCTGCGCGCCCACCACCGCCAGCGTGTGACAGCCTGAGCAGTGGTCGCGGAACAGCACCGCGCCTTTGTAGTACGGGCTGGTCTTCGAGACCTGGATCCCCTGCGAGCCGCAACCGGCCACCATGGCGGCGCAGGCGAGGAGCGCGATCATCGTGACTGCTGCTCTCATGCGCGGGGGAATATATAGGCCCGAGGCCGGCATGGAGCGCCGGCCGAATTGTCGGTCTAGAACCCGTGGGCCGTGCTCGCCGCACGCAGCGCGAGGAACACGACGACGATCGCAGACAGCGCCATCACCCCGATCTCGCGGCGTACGATCGCCGCGACCAGCGCCTGCTGCTCGGGCTCGGGCAGCGCTCCGACCGCGGCTGCGTTCTCGAGCCCGCGCTGGTCGAGGATCGTCTGGGCAGATGCGACACGCAGCTGCTCGGCCACGAAGGCGATCGCGAGCGGCAACAGCGCGTACAGGTAGAAGAGGTGTTCCGTCGAGTACTTGCCGGCCGCCGCCAACGAGCCGACGGCGATCACGAGCGCCAGCGCCGAGCCCTGGCCGACGCGCAGCGCGACCCAGAACGCGCGCACTGCAGGCGTGGCCGCGGCGCCGTGCGCGGGTGCTGCGCCGCGATACCAGACCACTGCACCGAGTACGCCGGAGAGCGCGTTCAGCGCCGCCACGACAAGCGCGCCGGCGACCACTGCCTGTGTCACGCCAGGGTGGATTTCGAGCCGATTGCCACTATGTAACACCCTGCCACAAGCAGTGATATAACAGCGCGCGGTGCTGCGCACTTATCTCCCGGCGATCGTATTCCTCATTCTCGGTGGCGCCGTGGGCGGCGCCTTCACGCTCCTGAACTCGGCTATCGGGCCTCGCCGCGCGACGCCGCACAAGCAGGACCCCTACGAGTGCGGCCTGCCCTCCGATGTCAAGCGCGGCCTGCGGTTCGGGATCAGCTTCTATCTGATCGCGATGCTGTTCATCCTGTTCGACATCGAGGTCGTGTTCCTGTACCCGATCGCGGTCGAGCTGCGCGCCTACGGCAGCTACGCGCTCGCGGAGACGATCACGTTCATCGTGCTGCTGTTCGTGGCGTTCGTATACGTCTGGCGCAGAGGAGCGTTGGCGTGGAAGTAAAACGCGAGCCGCTTGGCCCGGCGGGCCAGGGCTCGCCAAACGCCCCCCTCGCTGACGGGCCGCTGCGCGTGCAGCGGCTGAACGCCGAGCAGCTGCTGCGCGGGGGCGAGATCGAGGGGCGCAATCAGTCGGCGCATCTGAAGGGCACCGAGCTCGAACAGTACGTGCAGGAACGCGTCCTGACGACCACGTTGGACAGCGCTGTGGCATGGGCGCGCTCGAACTCGTTCTTCCCGCTCGCCTTCGGGCTGGCATGCTGCGCCATGGAGACGTTCCAGACCGCCGGCCCGCGCATGGACATCGCCCGCTTCGGCTTCGAGGCGTTCCGCGCGTCCCCCCGCCAGGCGGACCTGATCATCCTCGCCGGACGCGTGTCGATCAAGATGGCGCCGATCATCCGCAGGCTCTACGACCAGATGCTCGAGCCGAAGTGGGCGATCTCGATGGGCGCGTGCTGCAGCTCGATGGGCGTGTTCAACAACTACGCGCTCGTCCCGTCGGACAAGTTCATGCCGATCGACGTGCACGTGCCGGGTTGCCCGCCGCGCCCGGAGGCGCTGATGCACGGCGTGCTGAAGCTGCGCAAGCTCGTCCAGGACGACCCGGACATGGGTTGGCGAGAGCGCTACGAAGCCGTGGGAACCGAGGAGAGCCCCTAGATGCCCGATGCCACGGGCCTCGAGCTGCTCGCCGCAGAGCTGGGCGACGCGGCGCTTGAGACCGTGTACTTCCGTAACCGCGCGACGCTTGTGGTCGAGGCGTCACGGATCCGCGCGGTGCTCGCCACCCTGCGCACGAAGGGGTACACGTTCCTCGCGAGCGTGCACGGCGTGGACCACTACCCCGAGGAGCCGCGGCTCAGCGTCATCTACGAGCTGCTCGACATGAGCCGCGTTGACCGGATAACGGTGAAGCTGCGCGTGCCGGTCGACGAGCCGACGGTCCCGTCGGTGACCGCAGACGCACCCGATGGCAGCGGCTGGCCGACCGCCGACCATCAGGAGCGCGAGATATACGACATGTTCGGCGTGGTGTTCGAGGGGCACCCGGATCTGCGGCGGATCCTGATGCCCGAGGACTACGAGGGCCATCCGCAGCGTCGTGACTTCCCGCTCGGCGGCGAACCCGTGCTGTTCACGCGCGACGAGGCCAAATGGCTGGAGTCGCGGGAGTGAGCTCGACCGAGGATCGGACGATGTCCGACTACCGTCGGCGCGAGCAGAGCGTCACGCTGTCGCCGCTCGACGAGCAGCACGATCCGAGCGACCCGGCGCGGCAGGAGCTGCTGACGCTCAACTTCGGCCCGCACCACCCCGCGACGCACGGCGTGCTGCGCCTGCTCGTGACGCTTCAGGGCGAGATCGTCCGCGACCTCAAACCGATCATCGGCTACGTGCACACGGGCATCGAAAAGACCGCCGAGGACAAGGCCTACTGGAAGGTGATCCCGGTCATTGAGCGGATGGACTACCTGTCCTACTACTTCAACGCGATGGCCTTCTGTGGCGCGGTCGAGACGCTGGCGGAGGTGGAGGTGCCTCGGCGCGGCCAGTACCTGCGCGTGATCCACCTCGAGCTCAACCGCATCGCCTCCCACCTGATCTGGCTCGGCACGAGCGCGCTCGACCTCGGTGCGGTGTCGATCTTCCTCTACTGCCTGCGTGAGCGCGAACTGATCCTCGACCTGTTCGAGATGTCCTCGGGCCAGCGAATGCACACCCGCTACTTCCAGGTCGGCGGCGTGATCGAGGACATCCCCGCGGGCTTCGAGGCGAAGCTGCGCGAGTTCCTGAAGATCATGCCCGAGCGGGCCGACGAGTACGGCGCGATCCTCAACTCCAACGAGATCGTGCTGCAGCGCCTGCGCGGCACCTGCCCGCTGGACGCCGAGACACTGCTCGGCCTCGGCGTCAGCGGTCCGCTGCTGCGCGCGGCCGGCAACCCGTGGGACCTGCGCAAGGCGGACCCATACAGCTCCTACCAGGACTTCAAGTTCAAGATTCCGGTGGGCACGGTCGGCGACAACTACGATCGCTTCGCCGTGCGGCTGGCCGAGATATACGAGTCCGTGCACATCATCGAACAAGCGCTCGACGGCCTCCCCGAGGGCCCCTGCATCACCGAAGATCGCAAGATCGCGCTGCCACCCCGCCACGAGCTGGCGACATCTATGGAGGCACTGATCCACCACTTCAAGCTGGTGACCGAGGGCATGCGCGTGCCACCAGGAGAGGTTTACTTCCCGATCGAGTCGCCCCGCGGCGAGCTCGCCTGCTACGTGCGATCGGATGGCTCGTCCAAGCCCGCTCGCGTGCACATGCGCGATCCCAGCTTCGTCAATCTCCAGGCGCTCGGGCCGATGGTCCGCGGCAGCTACATCGCCGACATGATCGCCACCACCGCGATGCTCGATCCGATCCTCGGCGGGGTCGACCGATGAGCACCCCCGAGGACGTCCTGCGCGCTGCCCGGGCGCTCGAACTCGAGGCTGCGCAGGAGGGCCTGCCGCCGCGCCCGATCCGCCGCTTCGAGCACGGCTCACGGGCGCCCGGCTGGGACGCGCCGGCCGACCTCGCGAAGGACCCCGCCGAGATCCCCGACCCGGCGCTGACGCCGGTGCCCGAGGATCTGCGCACCGAGATCGAGGCGCACATGGCCAACTACCCGGACCGCCGCTCGGCGGCGCTGCCCGCGCTCACCGCCGCTCAACGCGTGCACGGCTGGTGCTCACCCGAGGCGATCGAGCAGGTCGCGTGCGTAATGCGCGTGACGCCCGCCTATCTGGAGTCGGTGGCGAGCTTCTACGACATGCTCGAGACCTCGCCGGCGGGACGCCACAGCGTGTACGTGTGCACCAACATCTCCTGCTCGCTGTGCGGCGCCGACGAGCTCCACGCCGAGATGCTGGAAGCGGTCGGAGCCGACCCGGAGTTCAGCGTGCGTTCCTTCGAGTGCCTCGGCGCGTGCGACATCGCGCCGATGGCCTCCGTCGACGGCGTGTACGTCGGCCCGCTCACGCTCGCCGACGTGCCGCAGCTGATCGACGACGTCCGCGCCGGACGCCCGGTGCTGCCCGAGAAGCAGCTCGCGCGCCGGCTGGTCGCCGACCCGCACGCGAACACGCGCGAGTTCCCCGAGCATCCGGTCGAGGGCGAGGCATGACGACGGCCGGTGCGAGCGAGGGTGGGCGGGCTCCAATCCTGCTGTTCCGCGATATCGACGAGCCCGGGCTGAACACGCTCGAGGTCTACGAACGCCGCGGCGGCTACGAGTCGCTGCGCAAGGCGCTCGCGATGAGTCCCGAAGAGGTCCTCGAGCAGCTGAAAGCGTCCGGGCTGCGAGGCCGCGGCGGCGCGGGCTTCGCGATGGGGACGAAGGTCTCGTTCCTGCCGAAGGGCGCGATGGACAAGTACCTGGTCTGCAACGCCGACGAGTCCGAGCCTGGCACGTTCAAGGACCGCGAACTGATGCAGAAGAACCCGCACCTGCTGATCGAGGGAATCATCATCGCCTCATACGCGGCCGGCGCCAACCGCTCCTTCCTGTACATCCGCGGCGAGTACTCGCTGCAGGCCGACGTGCTCGACGCCGCGCTGCTCGAAGCACGCGCCGCAGGCTACGTCGGAGCGGAGATCCTCGGCTCGACGCATTCGCTTTCGATGGTGATCCACCGCGGCGCCGGCGCCTACATCTGCGGCGAGGAGACGGGCCTGTTGGACTCGCTGGAAGGCAAGCGCGGCAATCCGCGCCTGAAGCCGCCGTTCCCGGCAAACCAGGGTCTCTACCAGGGGCCGACGCTGATCAACAACGTCGAGACGCTGTCGACGGTTCCCGCGATCGTCGCGATGGGCGGCGAGGAGTACGCGAAGCTCGGCGTGGAGACCTCGACCGGCACCAAGCTCGTGTCGGTCTCGGGCCACGTCCAGCGTCCCGGCAACTACGAGGTCGAACTCGGCATCCCTTCGCGCGAGATCATCTACGGACTCGCCGGCGGACCGCCCGACGGACGCACGATCAAGTGCTGGTTCCCCGGCGGCTCCTCTTCGCCGGTGCTGACGGCGCAGGACCTCGACGTCCCCTACGACTTCAACTCGATGGCGCAGGCCGGCAGCATGCTCGGCTCCGGCGCGATCATCGTCGTCGACGACTCCACGCCGATCCTCAACGTGGCGATGAAGGTCGCCAAGTTCTACCGGCACGAGTCCTGCGGCAAGTGCACACCGTGCCGCGAGGGCACGAACTGGACGGTCAGGATGCTCGAGCGGATCGACGCCGGCGAGGCGACACCGATGGACCTGGAGATCATGGCCTCGGTGCAGGAGCACATCATCGGCAACTGCCTGTGCGTGCTCGGCGACGCGATGGCGATGCCGATCGGCTCGATGATCGCGAAGTTCAAAGATGAGTTCGAAGCGCACATGGAGAGCGCACGCGTCCACAACGGCCTGGGCGCCAGCGCCGCCTCGGACACGGCGCTCGCCGCGCAGGGAGCTTTCGATGCCTAGGCCCAAACCGAGAACGATCACGTTCACGCTCGACGGCCGCGAGGTGCAGGCGCCCGAAAACGCGATGCTGGTCGACGCGGCGAAGCGCGGCGACGTCGAGATCCCCGTCTTCTGCTACGAGCCCAAGCTCGGGCAGCCGGTCGGCGCATGCCGCATGTGCCTGGTCGAGATCGAGGGCATCCCGAAGCTGCAGACGGGCTGCTCGACACCGGTCAAGGACGGCATGGTCGTGTACACCCACAGCGAGCGCGTGAAGACCGCGCAGCGGTCTGTCGTCGAGTTCCTGCTGATCAACCACCCGCTCGACTGTCCCGTATGCGACAAGGGCGGCGAGTGCCCGCTGCAGGACATCACCTTCGGCTGGGGCGGCGGCATCTCGCGCTACATCGAGCCGAAGCGGCACTTCGTCAAGCCGCTCGAGCTCTCGCCGCTGATCGCGATCGACCGCGAGCGCTGCATCCTCTGCTACCGGTGCGTGCGCTACTCACAGGAGGTCGCCGAGGACTACCAGCTGGTGCTGCTCGAGCGTGGCGCGCATTCCTACGTCTCGACGTTCGACGGACACCCCTACGTCGCGCCGTTCAGCGGCAACATCATCGAGCTGTGCCCGGTAGGCGCACTCACATCGCGGCCGTACCGGTTCCGGGCGCGCCCGTGGGACGTCGAGGACGCCGGCACCGTGTGCACCTTCTGCCCCGCGCAGTGCAACGTCAGTCTCACCGTCCGCGACGAGCTCGCGCTGCGCGTCCTTGCCCGCGACAACGGCGACGTCGACGACGGCTGGCTGTGCGACAAGGGCCGCTTCGCCTACCAGTCCTTCCACGTCGACGAGCGCATCACCGAGCCGCTGCTTCGCGACGGCGGCGAGCTGCGGGCCGTGTCCTGGGAGCGCGCGCTGGCTGAGGCCACCGCGGCTCTGGCGCGGGCGGGCGCGCAGACCGGGGCGATCGCCGCCGGCGGCACGACCAACGAGGAGGGGCTGCTGCTGGCGCGATTGCTGCGCGAGCGCCTCGGCTCCCCGCATCTGGATTCGCGCCGCGCCGGCAGCCTGCCGCTGGGACTGCACCGCGCGCTGAACGAGCCGCAGTTGCAGGCCAAGGTCTCAGACCTCGAGTTCGCGCACGCGGTGCTCGTGCTCGACGCCGAGCCAGTCAACGACGCGCCGATCCTCGACCTGCGTCTGCGCAAGGGCGTACGCCGCCAGCGCGTGCAGCTCGCGGTCGCCTCGCCACACGCAAGCCTGCTGGACGCCAACGCGGCGCTGTCGGTGCGCTACGCGCCCGGTGCCGGCGCGCTGTTCGCCGGGGCACTGAACGCAGCCCTCAGCCACGACCCGACGGCCGAGGAGCTGGCGCGCGAGGCAGGCGCCGAGCCCGACGCGGTGCGCGAGCTCGCAGCGCTGCTGACAGGCGCCGGCGACGGCGATGCCGCGCCCGCGGACGGGGAGACGGCCGCCCGCGAGATCGTGATCGTGTGGGGCGAGCGGCTGACCGCCGGTCCGAACGCCGCCGCCGGCGCGATCGCGCTGCTGGGGCTCGCCGACTCGCTCGGCATGGTCGGCACCGACGGCGCCGGCCTGCTGGAAGTGCCCGCCTTCGCCAACGGCCGCGGACTGCGCGAGACGGGCGTGCTGCCCAACGCGGGGCCGGGGCTGAGCGAGCCGGACGCCGCGACCGGCGAGGCGGCCGCGCGCGACACGCGCGCGATCGCCGCGGGCCTCGCCGCGGGCGAGCTGAGCGCGCTGTACCTGCTGCACTGCGACCCGCTGCGCGACCTTCCCGACCGCGAGCTGTGGGAGCGTGCGCTCGCCGGCGCGAGCACCGTCATCGCGCACTCGTCGTTCCTGACCGACACGATCCGCGAGCACGCCACGGTGGTGTTCCCGGCTGAGGCCTATGCCGAGAAGGAGGGGACGATCGTGCATCCCGACGGGCGCCTGCAGCGCCTGCGTCCCGCGATCGCCCGCCCCGGCGGGGTGCGCGCCGAGTGGCAGGTGCTGGTCGAGTTGGCGCTGCGGCTCGGGTTGGACCTCGACGTGCTGAGCGGCGCGATGGCCTCGCAGCGTGTGTTCGAAGCCGTGCCTTTCTACGCGGGCCTCAGCCTCGAGGAGATCGGAGGTCGGGGCATGCGCTGGCAGGAGCGCGCAGCCGCCGCCGCGTTCCCGTCGCCCGTCACCGCGGCTGCTCCTGAGGGGCCCGCGGCGGCGCCCGTGCAGCCGCCCGAGGACGCCGAGGATCTCGCCGGCTGGCGCTCCGTGTGGGACGCGCCCGAGGTCGAGCACTCACCGGCGCTCGAGTTCCTCTCACCCCACGGCGCAGACGCGCGGGCCGCCGGCGCCGTGCTGCCCCTGTCGCTCACCGGCGGAGAGCGCGCGTGATCGCGCTCGTCGGCTACTACGAAGCCTGGTGGATCCAGATCCTCAAGGCGATCGTCATCTTCGCGGTCGGCTTGCAGCTCGTACCGGTTGTCCTGCTCGCCGAGCGCAAGCTGCTCGGACGCTTTCAGTCGCGCTACGGCCCCAACCGCGTCGGTCCATACGGGGCGCTGCAGCCGCTCGCGGACATCCTCAAGCTGCTCACCAAGGAGCAGTTCCGCCCGACCAGCTCGATCGGCTTCCTGTTTGCATTCGCGCCGATCATCTCGATCGTCACCGCCGTGGCCGCCTTCGCGATCATCCCGTTCGGCAACGTCCAGAAGATCTTCGGCACACCGGTCGGGCTGTACGGGGTGGACGTGTCGATCGGGCCGCTGTACCTGTTCGCGTTCGGCGCGATCGCCTTCTACGGGATCATGCTCGGCGGCTGGTCATCCGGCTCCAAGTACTCGTTCCTCGGCGCAATGCGCGGCGCCGCGCAGCTGATCTCCTACGAGGTCTCCCAGGGGCTGGCGCTCCTCGGCGTGATCTTCACGGCACAGACCCTGTCGTTGACCGGGATCGTCACGGCGCAGAAAGGCATGTGGTACATCGTGCCGCAGTTCGTCGGCTTCCTGATCTTCCTCACGGCGAGCTTCGCCGAGACCAACCGCGCGCCGTTCGACCTCACCGAGGCCGACGCCGAGCTGGTGGGTGGCTACAACACCGAGTACGGTGGCGGGCGCTTTGCCTCCTACTACTTCGCTGAGTACCTCAACGTGCTCGTCGTCTCCGGCATCGTCACGACGGTTTTCCTCGGCGGCTGGCTGTTGCCGTTCGGCATCCACCCGCCCGGCTGGGTCGACCCGATCGTCGTGCTTTTCAAGATGTCGCTGTTCACGTTCCTGTTCATCTGGGTGCGCGCAACGCTGCCGCGCCTGCGCTACGACCAGCTGATGAGCTTCGGCTGGAAGGTGCTGCTGCCGCTGGCCACGCTCAACGCGCTCGTGACAGCAGTGCTGGTGGTGGTGACGCACTGATGGCAGCGACACCTGAGCGCCCTCCGGGCGACACACCCGCGACGCTGACGGTGGAACGGTGGAGCCCCGGCGAGGATGTGATCGAGGTCACGCGCACGCCGGCGCCGGGCGCGGCGCGCGGTACCTGGCGCACATTCCGCGAGACCGTTCGCGGCCTGATGACGACGTTCGGGCGCTTCACCGAACACCCCGTCACGGTCCAGTATCCGGAGGAGAAGACGCCCGTCTACCCACGCTTCCGCGGACGCCACAAGCTGCACCGCTTCGAGGATTCGGGCCTAGAGAAGTGCGTCGGCTGCTCGCTGTGCGCGGCGGCGTGCCCCGCCGACTGTATCCGCGTGGTCGCCGCCGAGAACACACCCGAAAACCGTGTGTCCGCCGGAGAGCGCTACGCGGCCGTGTACGAGATCAACCTGTCGCGCTGCATCTTCTGCGGCTACTGCGAGGTCGCCTGCCCGTTTGACGCGATCACGATGGGACATGACTACGAGCTCTCCGACTACGACCGCACGGACCTGATCTTCACCAAGGAGATGCTGCTCGCCGAGCCGCTCGAGCGGACCCCGTTGAGGAACGAGGGCGAATGAGGCGGCTCCGTCGTCACACGTCGCCGCTCGCGGCCGCTTACGCGGCGGGCGAGCGTCGCCGTGTGACGACTCCGCGGCTGGCGGGGGGTCGATTGGATCCGGGGCGGGCGGACACGACATGAGCGCGGTTCTTTTCTTCATCGCCGCCATTGGCGTGGTCTCCGGCGCGGTGGGCGTGGTGGTGCTGCGCAACCCGTTCTTCAGCGTGCTCGCACTGGTCGCGCACCTGCTGTCGCTTGCTGTTCTGTTCCTGTTGCTGCGCGCGGAATTCGTCGCGGCCGTGCAGGTGGTCGTGTACGCGGGCGCGGTGATGGTGCTGTACGTGTTCGTGGTGGCCTACGTCGGTGGCGAGGGCGAGACCCTCGGCGAGCGTCTGCGCGGCGTCGGCGCGCAGGGGCCGGTCGGCTCGGGCCTGCGTCTCGGCGGCGCAATCGTCGCGGGCGCGCTGCTGGTGGAGCTGTTGATCGCCCTGCTCGGCACGGGCCTGGAGGCTGTCAGCGGCTACGGCGCCGGCTATGCGCCCGGCCCGCACGCCTTCGGCACGCCCGCGTATATCGGCAAGCTGCTGCTCACGCGCTTCCTGCTCGTGTTCGAGCTCGCGTCCTTCCTGCTGCTGGTCGCCGCCGTCGGCGGTGTCGTGCTGGCGCGCCGCCGCGGCGGCCTCGGCGAGGCGGACGAAGGGGGCGAGGAGGCGCGCACGCCGCTGAACCTGATTCGCCCGTGGGGGACCGGCACGACCGCCGAGGGGAGCGGGGTCCTGCCCGCCGATCAAGCGCGCCCGGGACGAGCAGATCGAGCCGCAGAGATACCCGTAGAGACAGGCGCCGGACGACCCTCATGAGCATCGCCTGGTACCTCGCCGTCTCGGCGATCGTGTTCTCGCTCGGCGCGGTCGGCGTCATCACCCGCCGCAACCCGCTCGTGTTGCTGCTGTGCCTCGAGTTGATGCTCAACGGCGGCAACCTCGCGCTGATCGCGTTCTCGCGCATGTGGGGCAACGGCGACGGCCAGATCCTGGCGATCGTCGTCATGACGGTCGCTGCGTGCGAGGTCTGCATCGGCCTCGGCATGATCGTCGCGCTCTACCGCCGTCACCTGCCGATCGACGTGGACGAGCTCAGGGAGCTGCAAGGCTGATGAGCACCACGACCTACGGCTGGCTCGTGCTGGCGTTCCCGCTGGCGGGCACGCTCGTGACCGCTTTCGGCTTTCGCTTCTTCTCGAGCTCCGGGCAAGGCCGCGCCGCCGGCTGGATCGCGACGGTCGCGATCTTCCTCGCGTTCCTCGCGGCGGTGGGCGCGCTGATCTCGCTGCAGGGCCACGCGCCGGAGCACCGCCAGCTCGTCTCCTCGCTGTGGAACTACGCCGTCACCGTCGGCATCGACGCGCGCATGTCGATCCTCGTCGATCCGCTGTCGGTCTACATGATCCTCGTCGTCACCGGCGTCTCGACGCTGATCCACCTGTACTCGATCTCCTACATGGACAAGGATCGCGGCTTCGTCCGCTTCTTCTCGTATCTGAACTTCTTCGTCTTCTCGATGTTGCTGTTGGTGCTCGCATCGAACTTCCTGCTGCTGATCGTGGGGTGGGCGTTCGTCGGCGCCGCCTCCTACCTGTTGATCTCGTTCTGGTATAGGCGCGAGACCGCCACGCAGGCGGGCCTGAAGGCGTTCGTGATCAACGTGGTCGGCGACGTGGGGCTGGTGCTCGGCACGTATTTCATCTTCAAGCACACCCACACGCTCGAATTCCTGAAGACCTTCCAGGCGGTCGAATCGCACGTCCATCCCGCCTTCGGCCACGCCGGCAACAACGGCGACCTCGTCGCCGGCTGCGTGCTGCTGCTCGTCGGAGCGTTTGCCAAGTCCGCGCAGATCCCGCTGCACACGTGGCTGCCAGACGCCATGGAAGGCCCGACCCCGGTGAGCGCGCTGATCCACGCCGCCACGATGGTCACCGCCGGCGTGTACCTGATCGCACGCATGCACCCACTGTTCGAACGCGCGCCCGCCGCCCAGGACGTGGGTGCGGTCATCGGGGCGCTGACGCTGCTGATCGCCGGCACGATCGCGCTCGTGCAGACCGACATCAAGCGCGTGATCGCCTACTCGACGATGTCCCAGATCGGCTACATGATCATGGGCGTGTCCGTCGGCGCCTACGCCGCTGGGCTGTTTCACCTGATGACCCACGCCTTCTTCAAGGCGCTGCTGTTCATGGCCGCCGGCTCGATCATCGGCGCGATGGCCGGCGAGCAGTCGCTGGAGAAGATGGGCGGCTTCCGCAAGGCGATGCCGTTCACCTATGCCTGCTTCATCATCGGCGGGCTGGCGCTGTCGGGGATACCGCCGTTCTCGGGGTTCTTCTCGAAGGACGAGATCCTGCTCGTCACCGGCGAGCGTGGCGGCTGGCACTGGGCGCTGTACGCGGCCGGCTACGTGGGCGCTTTTCTGACAGCCATCTACACGTTCCGGATGATCTTCCGTGCATTTCACGGCGAGCCCGTGCCGGAGGCGCGCGAGCTGGAACAGGGTCACCTGCACCACGTCGACGTGCCCCGCAACCCTGTGAACGGTGAAGTGGAGGACTACGAGGTGGGCTTCCCCGGCCCCACCCACGCGATCGCCGAAAGGGCGCTGCCGATGCGCGTGGCGATGACGCTGCTCGCCGTCGGTGCGACAGGCATCGGGCTCGTGCAGATTCCAAAAGTCGACTTCGTGATCGACGACTTCCTGCGGCCGACGTTCGCGAGCTCGCCGCTGTATGAACCGCACACCAAAACCGGGCTGCTGTGGCTCGGGCTGGCGCTCGGCACGGTGCTCGGCCTCACCGGGATCGCGATCGCCTACCGCATCTGGGTAGCCCGTCCGGGGACCTCCGCGGCGATCCAGGCGCGCTTGCACGGCGTGTATGAGCTGCTCGCGCACAAGTGGTACTTCGACGAGCTGATCGACACGCTCGTCGTGCGCCCGGCCGCCGCCGCGGGGCGCTTCGCGCGCGACACGTTCGAGCGCGTGTTCGTCGACGAGACACTGATCGGCGGCACCACCGGCATCGTGCGTGCGGGATCGGCGGCGGTGCGGGCGGCCCAGAGCGGCTTCGTGCGCTACTACGCAGCCCTGCTGATCCTGGGCGTCACCGGCGTCGGCTTCTACTTCCTCCTGCAGTCCTGAACACGAGCTGATCCGACGATGCCACCGCTCTCGATCCTGATCTGGCTGCCAGTCGCGTTCGGCCTGCTTGCCGCGCTCGTCTCGACGCTGTTTCACAACAGGGGCATGGCGAGCGCTGCGCCGCCGGACGACGACGGCGAGAAGGACAGCAAGCGCAGGTGGGCGGGGAGCGTGTCGGGCTCGCTGGCAATGCTCGGCGCGCTCGCGGCGCTCGGGCTCGCGATCACCTACATCGTCGACTACAAGAGCGGCGGCGCGGCGCTGCAGAACGTCACCGATGTCGTCTGGATCGCCGAACTGGGCATCCACTACAAGCTCGCGATCACCGGGCTGAACGTGTTCCTGATCGGCCTGACGACGCTGCTGTTCGCCGCCGCGGTCCTCGCGGCGAACCTGCGCTCGTGGGAGCGCCCGCGCCTCTTCTACTTCCACTTCATGCTCGCCGAGACAGCCGTGCTCGGAGCGTTCCTCGCCCAGGACCTCGCGCTGTTCGTCGCGTTCTTCGACCTGATGCTGATCCCGTTCTACTTCCTGATCGGCGGCTGGGGTCGCGAGCCCGGCCGCGTGAAAGCGACGATCAAGCTCGTCATCTACACGCTCGTCGGCTCACTGCTGATGCTCGCGGCGGCGATCGCAACCGGCGTGCTTGCAGCGCAGCAGGGCGGCCACCACATCACCTTCGTTCTCTCCGAACTGCAGAAGCTGCCGCTGAGCACCGGCTCGCAGGAGTGGATCTTCCTGTTCTTCGCCGCCGCGTTCCTGGTCAAGATGCCGGCCTTCCCGCTGCACGGCTGGATGCCCGATGGCTACTCGGCGATGCCGATCGAGGTGCTGATGGTCTTCTCGGGCGTGCTCTCGAAGGTCGGCGCGTACGGGTTCCTGGCGATCGTGCTGCCGCTGTTCCCGCACGCGGCGGCGCACTTCCAGACGCTGATGCTGGTGATCGCGCTGCTGTCGATCATCTACGGCTCGCTGCAGGCGTTCAGCCAGACCAACGCGCGCCTGATCGTCGGGTACTCCTCTGTCGCCCAGCTCGGCTTCATCACGCTCGGAATCTTCGCGCTGAACCCGCAGGGGGCGCAAGGCGCGCTGTTGCAGATGTTCAACCACGGGCTGGTGGTGGCGCCGCTGCTGTTCATCGTCGCGCTGCTCGCCCGGCGCGCGGGCGGCTCGGAGGACATCCGCGACATGGGTGGCATCGCGTTTCGCGCACCGGTGCTCGCGTCGCTGTTCTTGATCGTGTCGCTGGCGACGCTCGCGATGCCCGGCTCGTCGAACTTCGTCGGCGAGTTCTTGATCCTGCTCGGTGTCTTCAAAGCCAAGCTCGTGATCGCGATCATCGGCTTCAGCGGCGTCGTGCTGGCGAGCGTGTACGCGCTGCGCATGTTCATCCGCTCGATGCACAATCGCGTCGGCCCGCGCGTGCGCTCGTTCGACATCAAGCCGCTGGACGGCCTCGTGCTCGTGCCGCTCGTCGGCGTGATCGTGTTCCTCGCGCTCTACCCCCAGCTCGCGCTGCACCGCAGCGAAGGCTCCGTCAAGACGGCGGTCGCGCCTGCACAGACGGCGCTGCATCCCGCGCCGGCGACGCTGGCGGCCGGCGTGCCGAGCGCAAGCGGCGAATCGACGGAAGGTGCAGCCGGACCCGTCGAAGAACGCGCCAGCGGCGAATCAGAAGGCGCGGCGCCTGAAGGCGCAGAAGGGGCCGCACCATGAGCGCACTCGCCCCCGCGCTCGCGACGGCCCACCTGAAAGGCCCGCACGTCGACTTCGCCGGGCTCTCGCCGCTGATCGCGCTGCTGGGCGGCGCGGCGCTCGTGTTGCTCGTGGGCCTGCTCGGCTCACGCTGGGTGCGCACGCAGGTGGTGCCGACGTTGAGCCTCGGCGTCCTCGGCGCGGCGCTCGGGCTGACGATCTGGCAGTGGGACGCAGACAAGTCGATCGTCTCGGACGCGCTGCGCGTCGACGACCTCTCGCTGGCGCTGAACGTGATCCTGATCGCCGGTGGCGCCTGCGCCGTGCTGCTGGCGTGGCGCTCGCGCGCCGCGCACGAAGCGGCGCACGGCGAGTTCCACGCGCTGCTGCTGAGCTCGATCGGCGGCATGTCCGTGATGGCGAGCGCGCAGAACACCGTCGCGCTGTTCATCGGCTTGGAGCTCCTGTCGATCCCCCTGTACGTGCTGTGCGCGACCGAAATGCGCCGCGAGCATTCCCTGGAGTCGGGCCTGAAGTACCTGATCATCGGCTCCGTCGGCTCGGCGACGCTGCTCTACGGCCTCGCGCTGATCTACGGCGCGACCGGCTCCACCGACTTCTCCGCGATCGGCAACGCTCTGTCGAACGGCTCGCTCGCAACCGACCCGCTGACGCTGACCGGGATCGCGCTGTGCGTCGCCGGCCTGTGCTTCAAGGCGTCGATCGCGCCGTTTCACCAGTGGACCCCCGACGTCTACGAGGGCGCGCCCACCCCGGTCACGGCCTTCATGGCGGTCACGACCAAGGTCGCCGCGTTCGGCGCGTTCCTGCGCTTCTTCGACGTCGCGCTGCTGGGCGCGCAGTCGAGCTGGGGACCGGCGCTCGCGGTGCTCGCGACGATCACGATCATCGTCGGCAACGTCGGCGCGCTCGGACAGTCCTCGCTGAAGCGCATGCTCGCCTATTCATCGGTGGCGCAGGCGGGCTACATACTCGCCGGCGTGGTCGTCGCGACGCAGCTTGGCGTGGCCGCGAGCGTGTTCTACCTCGCGGTTTACCTGCCGATGAACATGGCCGCCTTCGCGGTGATCGTCGCGCGCGAGCGCGAGACCGGCCTCGGCGACTCGATCGAGGCGATCACCGGCCTCGGACGCGCGCGTCCGTGGCTTGCGTGGCCGATGACGATCTCGATGCTCGCGCTCGCCGGCATCCCCGCCACGGCAGGGTTCATCGGCAAGTTCTATTTGATCGACGCGGCCGTCGCGGACGGATACACGTGGCTGGGCGTTGTGATCGTGATCGGCTCGATGATCTCGCTCGGCTACTACCTGCCTGTAATCGCGGCGATGTGGATGCGCGAGGCGCCCGCCGCAGCGGGGAGCCGATCCAGGGGCGCCACAGGACCTCCCGCTCCGGTTCCGGGCTCCCTGCCGGCGCTGGCGGGAGGCTCGCCCGAGCTGGACGAGGAGGGCGGGCTCGCGCCCGGCGCCGGCGATGCCCGCCTGCCAGAGCGACGGGCCGGCCGCCTACAGCCCGAGGTCGTGTTCGTCGCGGTGCTCGCCGCCGCAGCGACGATCTTCTTCGGCATCATCCCGCAGCCGCTGTTCGACTTCGTGCATCACGCGGGCTCCTCGCTCGGGTTGTTCTGAGGATCTTCTGTCGGGAGCTCGGCGACCGCGTGAGTTCCCTGCATCGCCAGCGCTTCCTCGCGCGTCATGGGCTGATCCGCCAAGGCGCGTGCGACGTCGGTCAGCCGGCAGCGGGCCGCCATGCCAGGAGTTGATCAACTACTCATCGCGCGCAGCCCAGCGGTCCGGACCTTATTGCGCATCGCAAGCGGCTGTATAGGGCCTAGCGTGCCGGAGCTCAATGCGTGCGGGCGTAGCGGCTGAGCGTGGGCATCTCCTCCGCGGGCGCGTCGAGCGCCTGGACGAAGCGCCGAAATGCCTCGTCGTCCAGCTCGATGCGCTGCGCTCGCTCGAGCACCTGCTCGGCGCGCTCATTTGCCACCGAAAGCAGACCCGTGAGCGTCTCACCACTCAGGTCAGCCGCGGTCCTGAGCACGCGCTCCTGATGGTCGCTCACCCGCATGTTGATGCGTGCACGACGCGCTGAGTCGGCGGATCTCATGATGCCTCGTTGTACAGTCCGAGTACGCACAGGGCGACGTCTCCGGGATGGGTCTGGGCCGGTCATCTCACGCAGTCCGCGCACGCCGCTCGCGCGTCAACTTCTTGTACGCGTCGGCGATGATCGGCACGCGCAGGCGCGGAGCCCGGCGCATCACCCAGAAGGCCGCACGCAGGTACGGGCGATCAACGACCACCAGTGGCTTGCCGCGCTCGGTAGCGCGCACGATCGCGCGCGCGGCGTAGTCGGCTGACATGGCCTTCTCGGGCGTGACGCCGCCCGTCGGTCCCCACTCGTGCTCCTCCTCGAGCTGGTCGGTTCGCACGTCGCCAGGGCACACGACCGTCGCGCGCACGTCGCTGCCGGCGAGCTCGTGCGCGAGCACCTCTCCAAGCCCCACCATCGCCCACTTGCTCGTGGAGTAGGAGGTGTAGGAGGGGCCGCCGATCAGGCCGAGCTCGGAGGACACGAGCACGATCCGCCCGTAGCCCCGCTCGCGCATCGACGGCAGCACCGCCTGGGTGAGCCAGATCGCGGCGCCGACGTGCAGGCGGTAGCTGCGCTCGAAGTCCTCCGGCGTGACGTCCTCGACGAAGTCGCGCCGCAGCACCCCTGCGCAGCTGATCAGCACGTCAATCGGACCGAGCGCCGCGCTCACCTCGCTGACGGCACGCGCACATTCGCTCGCATCGGTGAGATCGGCCGCGACCGCGTGGTGCTCGCCCTGGAGCTCCCGCGACGCGTCGGCCAGCAGCTGCGCGTTGCTCGCCACGAGCCCGACCTTCGCGCCGAGCGAGGCGAGGCGGCGCGCCGTCGCCAGGCCGATGCCGCGCGACGCTCCCGTGACGAGCACCGTCTTGCCGGCGAAGCCCGAGCTCAACCGAGCCGTCCCGACGCCTCAGCGGCGGCTTCCGCTTCCTGGAGCTGGCGCTCCACGAGGTCGAGCCCAGCCGTCCAGAAGCCGGGGTCCGCCAGGTCCACGCCGACGATCGCGCCCAGCTCCTCAGGCGATTTCGAGCCCCCTGCCGCGAGCATCTGCAGGTAGCTGGGGACGAGCTCAGGACCGGCATGCTGGTAGCGCTCGTACACCGACAGCGCCAGCAGCTGCCCGTACGCGTACGCGTACACGTAACCGGGGCTGCCGATGAAGTGCGGAATGTAGGACCACCACGTGCGGTAGCCCTCGGTCAGCTCGATCGAGTCGCCGAACATCTCCGACTGGCTCTCCGCCCACAGCTCACCGAGCCGGTCGACCGACAGCTCGCCCTGCTCGCGCCTGCTCGTGTGCACGAGATCCTCGAAGCGGTTCATCGCGACCTGGCGGAAGACGGTCGCGATCGTGTCCTCGAGGTTCTCCGCCAACAGGGCCAGGCGCGAGGCCGGCGAGGTGTCCTCTTCGAGCAGGCGGCCGAA
>DATHOH010000010.1:0-7445 GCA_035485155.1 Solirubrobacteraceae bacterium | reverse complement strand
CCCCTGCAGCACTCGCCACACGATCAATACGTCGGCATCCGGCGCAAAGCCCGCCCCGAGCGACGCGAAGGCGAACAGCAGAAAGCCACCCACATAGGCGCGCTTGCGCCCGAACAGATCGGACAGCCGGCCTGCCATCAGCACCAGCACCGTGGCGGCGATCAGGTAGGCGAGGATCACCCACACGAGCGCCAAGAGGCTCGTGTGCAGCGAGCGCTCGAGATCTGGCAGTGCGATGATCAGCGTGCCGGAGTTGGTAGCCGCGAGCAGCATGCCGAGGCTTGTGCAGGACAGCGCCCACCACTTGTAGTTGGCGTGACCGGCGGCGACACCGAAACGTGCCGCCGGTGCGGCGGCTGAGCCGTTGGCCGCAGCTGCCGAATCGGTGCTCGCCGGCCGTGACTTATCTGGTGTCGAATCTGACGTGAACGTAAGGATCACGATAGCACGTGCACGTCGCGACCCGTAGTGCTAAAACGTAGACATGGCATCCAACGAGACCAAGATCGTGAAGTCCGAGGACGAGTGGCGCGAGCAGTTGACGCCGGCGCAGTACGAGGTGCTGCGTAAGGCCGGGACCGAGCCGCCGTTCACGGGCGAGTACGTCTACAACAAGGACTCCGGCGACTACACCTGCGCGGGCTGCGGAGCGGTGCTGTTCAGCGGCGACACGAAGTTCGACTCGGGAACGGGCTGGCCGAGCTTCACCGAGCCGGCGGTCGCGGAGGCCGTCGAGCTGCGCCCCGACAACAGCCTGCTGATGCGCCGCACCGAGGTCATCTGCCGCACCTGCGGCGGCCACCTCGGGCACGTCTTCGACGACGGGCCTGGGCCGAACGGCCAGCGCTACTGCATCAACTCGGCCGCGCTGTCGTTCGCGCCGTCAGACGCGCCCGCAGACACGCCTGACCAGTAGCCTTTCCGGGCAATGATCATGCAAGACCAGTCGCGCCGGCTGTCCGAGCCGCTGCGCTGGGGCAGGCGCGAGAAGACGGTGATCGCGGCGCTGCTCGGCTGCGTGGTGCTGGCGCTCGTCGGCTTGGGGGCCTACGCGCTGACCAGCGGCGGCACGGCGCGCAAGGACTGCATCGAAGTCAACTTCGCCTCGACGCTGGGCGGCGCCACCGACCGTGCCTGCGGCGCAGCCGCGCGCAAAGTGTGCGCGACGCCGGGCGCGTTCGCGCACGAGGCCGCGGAACTGCACGCGTCGTGCCGCCGCGCCGGCTTCCCGGTCGACTGACGCTCACAGACCGGTTTTTCGCGACCCGATCGGCGTCCACGCGCACGCCGCGCCGGCCCGTGAGGGCCGTCTAGACAAATGTCGAAACGCACGGCCCAAGACTTGGCCAGGATGGCCCTACCCCGCCTCCGGCAGGCCGGATTTCATACCGGGACTGTTATCGGCGAGCGGCGTTCGTGCTGCGTGGACGGGCGCTCGCAAGTGCAAACAACTGTAGGAACGGAGGCACATGACCTGGCTGTCATACCCAAGTTGGCTGAACGCGGGGGACAACGCATGGCAGATGACGGCGGCGACGTTCGTCGGTCTGATGAGCCTGCCCGGACTCGCTGTGCTGTACGGCGGAGTCATGCAGAAGCGCTGGTCGGTCAACGCGATGATGCTCACGTTCGTCGCGTTCTGCGTGACGCTCATCGTTTGGTGTCTGTGGGCGTTCAAGATGGGCTTCGGAGCCCCGGTCGCCCACAGCGGCTCAGGTGTATTCGGGACGAAAGGCTTCCTGGGCACGTTCCTGGGTGAACCCGGGAGCATCCTCAGTCACACGGCTGAGGAGGGCCAGGCGATCATTCCGTCGGTGACGGAAGGCCCGCCGTTCCACTTCCCGGAGTCCTCGCTGGTGTACTTCCAGTTCGTGTTCGCCGCGATCACGCCGATCCTGGCGTTGGGGTCGGTGCTCGGGCGGGTGAACTTCAAGGCGTGGATTCCGTACGTGGCGCTGTGGATCACGTTCGTGTACGCGGTCAACGCGTTCCTGATCTGGGGCGGCGGCTACTTCGCGGCGCACGGCGCACTGGACTACTCCGGTGGGTATGTGATCCATCTCTCCGCGGGTGTCTCGGGCTTTGTGTTCGCGGCTGTGATCGGTCCACGCCTGCAACGAGATCGCGAGGTCGACGCGCCGAACAACCTGCTGATGCTGGCGGTCGGCGCCGGTCTGCTGTGGCTCGGCTGGAACGGCTTCAACGGAGGGGACTCCTACTACGCGGGCGCAGACGCGTCGGCGGCTGTGCTCAACACGAACCTGTGCACCGCCGTGGCGATGATGGTGTGGATCGCGTGGGACTACATCTTCCGCGACAAGCCGTCGATGATCGGCGCTGTCAACGGGATGATCACCGGGCTGGTGGGTATCACCCCTGCCGCCGGGTTCGTCAACGGCTGGGGCGCGATCATCATCGGCGTCGTCGATGCGACGATCGTGTGGATGGCGATCCGCTACCTCAGCCGCGTGCGACCGTTCAGGGACGTCGACGACACCCTGGGCGTGATCTTCACGCACGGGATCGCCGGTCTGTGCGGGGGGCTGCTGGTCGGGCTGCTCGCCGATCCAGCGCTGGTCGAGTACATCGGCGTTGGTGGAGCGGCGAACCTGCCGGGTAAGGAGGGTTTGCTACTTGGCGGTGGCTGGACGCTGCTGCGCTGGCAGGCGGAGACCGCCGCCTGGGTGATCGCGTACACCGCTGTGGCGACGTTCATCATCCTGAAGCTCATCGGCATCTTCATCCCCTTGCGGCTGTCCGACGAGGAGCTGGAGATCGGCGACCACGCGATTCACGGCAACGAGGTCTACCCGTCGGACGTGCCGACGCTGGGTGGCCCTCACGCGCCGGCGTGGCAGCCCGGTGGCACGCAGCCGGCGGGCGCAGGAGCCTGATCGGCAGCTGAGCACTTCTCCCGGCGCGGGCGCGGCCTCCCCACGGACGCGCCCGTCGAGGGTTGAGGACAAGGCGACGGCCCCGCTTCGGCGGGGCCGTCGGTCTTTGTCAGGTGCGAGAGCTTGCGCGTCAAGCGCGAGCGCGCATGCGTCTCAGGTGCGAGAGCGCGTGCGCAGGTAGCGGCGCAGCCCGTGGCGCACACGCGAGTTATCCATGATCGCCGCCAGCGCCAGCTGCGAGGCGCCCGTGACGCGGCGGCCGTTGACGAAGTTCATCCCGCCGACGCGGTTGTAGTAGGCGCCGAGCCACAGGCGCCGGCGGCGTAGCCGCCTGCGCATCGGTTCGGCGGCGAGCTGGGCGTCGAACTGCTCACGGCTGATCGGCGGCTCGCCCTTCGCGCGGCGGCGCAGGTTCAGCCTGAGGTGCATCGCGCTCTGCTGTTTCTCCCAGAACTGCGCCACCTGGATCGAACCGGCCCGCTTGCGGTAGTTGATCAGCGGCTCGGGCACGCACATCACGACACCGAGCTCGGCCATCTTCCCGAAGAAGTCGCCGTCGTCGGCGGTGCCGTACTCGGTCGTGTAGCCGCCCACTGCGAGGTAGTCAGCGCGCGAGTACAGCACCGAGGAGTGCATCACGACCACCCTGCCGCCGCGGCGCCGCGTCCGCTCGAAGTCCTCCTCGCTGGACGGACCTATGGGCGCCTCCGAGATGACCTCTTCGGCCTCGTTGACGTTGTAGCCGAAGGTGCCGAGCAGAACCAGACGCCGCTCGCCGCTCCAGGACCGCAGGAACTCCAGCTGGCGCTCGAGCTTCGTCGCCAGCCAGGTGTCGTCGGAGTCGCAGTTGGCGATCCAATCCCCGCGGGCCTGGGCGATGCCCTCGGTGCGGGCGGCGACGACGCCGGAGCGGGTCTCGAGCCGAACGTAGCGGATCGGCATCACCGCGCCGTAGCGTTCCGCGAAGGAGTCGACGAGCTGCTCGGTGCCGTCGTCCGAGCCGTCGTCGGCGACCACGATCTCCCCGGGCGCCAGCGTCTGCGCGACGATCGACTCGAGCGCCGCTCCCAGATGCTCGACGTCGTTGTACGTGGGAACGACGACGGATATGGAACTCGCGCTCGGCGCCGGCACGCCGCCAGGCTACTGCAGGGCGCTTCGGTAGATCAAGCGGAGTGGCCGCTGCGAGGATCGCCGACGCGCTGGCGCTAGGCGTCCGAGGCGAACGCACCGACGGGGCAGCTCACACCAGTACCGCCGAGCCCACAATAGCCGCCGGGGTTCTTGGCGAGGTACTGCTGGTGGTAGTCCTCGGCGTAGTAGAACCGGTGCTCGGCGTCCAGGGCGGCGAGTTCTGTGGTGATCGGGCCGTAGCCGACCCCGTTGAGCAGCTCCTGGTAGGCGTCGAGCGACGCCACGGCGGCCGCACGCTGGCCCTCATCCGCCAACATGATCAACGAGCGGTACTGGGTGCCGGTGTCGTTGCCCTGGCGCATCCCCTGCGTGGGGTCGTGCCCTTCCCAGAAGAGCCTCAGCATGTCCGGGTAGCTGGTCTTGGCGGTGTCGAAGGCGACGAGCACGACCTCGGCGTGGCCAGTGCGACCGCTGCAGACCTCCTCGTAGGTGGGGTTGGGGGTGGATCCGCCCGCGTAGCCGGCCGCTGTGGTGTACACGCCGTCGGCTTCCCAGAAGATCCGCTCGGCGCCCCAGAAGCAGCCCATGCCGAAGACCGCCGTCTCGACGCCCTCGGGAAACGGCCCGCGCAGCGGCGTGCCGAGCACCTCGTGGCGCTCAGGCAAGCGCACCTCCTCGGAGCGTCCTGGAAGTGCGTCTGCGGGGTCAACCATCGTGCTTTTGTCACGTCCAAAGAGTCCCATGCGCTCAGGCTAGCGCGATCGCGCGTGAGGGTGCGTGCAGGGGCCGGGCGAGCGCTTCTTCGCGCGGATAGAGTCCTGTGCGGTGTCAACGCTCGGGGCTGCCGGCACGTCTCTCCTCTGCTCTACGTGGGGCTGCGGGCGGCGCTCATGAGCGAGCGCGACGTGGTGCGCTACGAGGTGACCGGACGCGTTGCGCGCCTGACGCTCGATCGTCCCGAGCGCGGCAACGGGATCACGCGGCAGCTGGTCTCCGAGCTCGTGGCGTGCGTCGAGCGCGCCGACCTCGATCCGGCTGTGCACGTGCTGGTGCTCGCCGGCAACGGCGCGGGTTTCTGCGGTGGCTATGACCTCGTGGAGAGCGCCGAGAGCAAGGGTCCGCGCATGGGCGGCACGGGTGCGGCAGGCGGGCCGAGCGGCTCCCCGCTTGACCCGGCGGTGATCGCCGCCAACCACGATCCGGACGCGACGTGGGACCCGATGGTCGACTACGCGATGATGAGCCGCAACGTTCGCGGCTTCATGAGCCTGATGAACTGCGCCAAGCCGGTGCTGTGCATGGTTCACGGCTTCTGCGTGGCGGGCGGCACCGACATGGCTCTCTGCTCGGATCTGCTGGTGATCGCCGCGGACGCAAAGATCGGCTATCCGCCGGCGCGCGTGTGGGGCTCGCCGACGACCGCTCTGTGGGCGCACCGCGTCGGCGCACAGCGCGCAAAGCGGCTGCTGTTCACCGGTGACTCGCTGTCGGGCAGCGAGGCCGTCGAGTGGGGACTCGCGATCGAGGCGCCGCCCGCGGAGCAGCTGGTGCAGCGCACCGAGATCCTGCTCGAACGGATCGCGCGGATGCCGCTGAACCAGCTGATGATGATGAAGCTGCTGGTCAACCAGACGCTGTTCGCGCAGGGGCTGCACGGGTCGCAGGTGCTGGGGACGCTGTTCGACGGGATCGCGCGCCACACCGCCGAGGGTCACGCGTTTCGAGCGCGCGCCGGCGAGGCCGGATTCCGTGAGGCGGTGCGCGAGCGCGACGAGCCGTACGGCGATCTGGGGCGCTCGACCTTCAAGGGCTGACGCTCATCTGCGAAGGTACGAGCGTGGCGATCATCCGCCTGAGCAGACCACTTGGCCGCGAGCTGCAGAGAGTGTTTCCATCGCGGCCGTTCAACGTGCGCTTCTGGGACGGAGGCACGGTCGCGGCAACCACGCAAAACGGGGCGCCGACGTTCTTCGTGAGGCGCCCGACAGCGCTCGCGCACGTGCTCTCCGCGCCGGGCACGCTCGGCCTCGGCCGCGCCTACGTCGACGGCTCGCTGGCGGTCGATGACCTCGACCGCGCGCTGCGCGTGGTCGACGCGTTCGATCCGCCGCCGCTGAGCGTCGGCGACCGCGTAAGGCTGGCGCTGGCGGCGCTGACGGCTGCGATCCCGGGTGGCCTGCCGCGCCGTCCGAGCCTCGAGCTGCTGCTGCAGGGGCGCCTGCACAGCGCCGAGCGAGACGCGGCGGCCGTGCGCTACCACTACGACGTCGGCAACGACTTCTTCGCGCTGTTCCTCGACGACTCCATGACCTACAGCTGTGCCGTCTTCTCCAAAGGCGCGCGGACGCTCGAGGAGGCGCAGCGCACAAAACTCGAGCTGGTGGCGGGAAAGCTCGACCTCGAGCCGGGCATGCGGGTGCTCGACGTCGGCTGCGGCTGGGGCAGCTTTGCGATGCACGCCGCGCGCGAGTACGGCGTGCAGGTGACCGGCATCACGCTGTCTGAGAAGCAGGCGCAGCGGGCACGCGAGCGCGTCGCCGAAGCGGGCCTCTCCGACCAGGTCGAGATCCGCCTGCAGGACTACCGCCAACTCGCGCACGGCACCTTCGACGCGATCGCCAGCATCGGCATGTCCGAGCACGTGGGGGAGAGCCAGATCGACGTGTACGCCCGCACGCTGTTCGCGCTGCTGCGCCCCGGCGGCAAACTGCTCAACCACGCGATCTCGGCGCTCGACCCCGACGCCACGCCGCTCGACGACCTGTTCTCGACGCGCTACGTATTTCCCGACGGGGAGCCGCTGCCGCTCTCGCGCGTGCAACTGGCGCTCGAGCGCGCGGGCTTCTGGACGGGCCACGTGGAGGGCTTTCGTGAGGACTACGCGACGACGCTCCAGCACTGGGCGCGGCGCCTTGACGAGCGCCTCGACGAGGCCGAGCGGCTGGCCGGCGTCGAGCGCACGCGCGTCTGGCGGCTGTACCTGCGCTCCGCCGGCCACGGCTTCGAAACGGGTGACCTCGCCGTTTACCAGGTACGCGCCCGCCGGCCGCTGTAGAATGGCCGAACCTTGCGGATGTAGCTCAGCTGGCTAGAGCGTCGCCTTGCCATGGCGAAGGTCGAGGGTTCGAATCCCTTCATCCGCTTTCAGGTGGGCTTGTGCGCCAGGAAAAGGTAGCGGTTGAGACTGAGGAAGTAGTTGGGGCCGAGTTCGGTTAGGTCTTGTGCCCATGCTTTGGCTTCGGCCTCGCTCACGCCGTTGCGATCGGGTACGAACTTGGCGATCAGCTCAAGCATTCCGGCGCTGTAGGTGTTGGGGTCATAGCCGGCGTTGAACAACGGCACGATTTGGCGGTCGGTGACTTCCAGTCCAGCATCGCGCAGCAGCCGTGTGAGCGTACGCGGCAGGTGAGGGTGAAC
>DATHOH010000009.1:0-54367 GCA_035485155.1 Solirubrobacteraceae bacterium | reverse complement strand
GAGCAGCGCCGCGTAGAGCGGGTTGCCGAGGTAGTACGGATGCCAGCGCTCCTCCTCGGACATGCGCAGGATCCCGTAGCCGATGTCGCGGTCCTTGCCGACTATGTTCGTGTGGGTGTGGTGCATGTAGTTGTGGGAGTGGCGCCACTGGTCGCCCGGGCACGCGGTGTCCCACTCGAACGTCTTGCCGTTCAGCCGCGCGTCCTTCATCCAGTCGTACTGGCCGTGCATCACGTTGTGCCCGATCTCCATGTTGTCGAGGATCTTCGACAGCGACAGGGCGGCGGTGCCGCCGATCCATGCGGGCGGCAGGAAGCCGAGGAACAGCAGCGCGCGGCCGGCGACCTCGAGTCCGCGCTGGGTGCGGATGACCTTGTTGATGTAGTCCGCGTCGCGCTCGCCGAGGTCCGCGACCACGCGGGCGCGGACGGCGTCGAGCTCTTGCCCGAACGCCTCGAGCTGCTCGGGCGTGAGACTGGGCGCTGGAGTGGACATGACTGGCTCCTTTCAATGACGGGGTTTATAGGTCGAGCACTACGTCGCCAACCGGTACGGACACGCAGATCCGGATCTGCTCGTCTCTGGCGGTCGAAATCTCGCCGGTGATGATGTTTCGGACGGTGCCGGCGGTCTTCCGGCAGCTGCACGTGTTGCAGATGCCCATACGGCATCCGTGCTCGGGGGTAAGCCCGGCGTCCTCAGCCTGCTCGAGCAGCGGCAGACCGCTGTTGGCGGCCTCGCGTCCGCTGGCGGCGAAGTTGACGAAGCCTTCTGCGCCGTCGCTATCGAAGCTCAGCGCCGGCGGCGTGAACGTCTCGACCAGCGGCTCCGAGAGACCGTCCTGCGCCCAGAGCGCGCGGACCGCACCGATGAGCGTCGGCGGCCCACAGACGAACGTCGCCGCGTCCGCGTGATCTGAGATCACAGCGCCCAGATGCTCACGATGGAAGCGACCGTCGAGCGGCAGGCGTCGCCCGCGCGTGAACCCGCGGGCGACCCGAAGCCCTTTATGCCGCTCCTGGAGCCGATCGAGCTCGGCGCCGTAGAGCGCGAATGCTGAGGAGCGCGCGTAGTTGAGGAACCCGACCTCGCCCGCGAAGCCCTCGTCGCAAAGGGTGCGCAGCATGGCCATCACCGGTGTGATGCCGCTGCCGCCGCTGATCAGCAGCACGCGCTCGGGTCGCGGGTCGGGCAGCACGAAGTCGCCCTCCGCCTGGGTCAGGCCGACGATCATCCCCGGCCGCGCGTGGTCACGCAGATAGCGCGAGACCTTTCCCTCCGGGTGGGTCGACACGGTCAGCTCGAGGACGCCGCCGGCAGCGTGCTGGGAGCCGGCGGGAGAGTACGGCCGTGTCTCGCGGACTCCGTCGATGCTGACGCTGAGACCGACGAACTGCCCGGCGAGCAGGCCGCGCCAGCTTTCGTTTGGCTGGAGCCGGAGCGTGACGCTCTTAGGCGTCTGACAGCGAACGGCTGTTACCTCGGCGCGCACCTGGTGCTTCACGAGCAGCGGCCGGACGAGCTCGAGGTAGCGGTCAACGCCATGGGGATAGGCGAGCGCCTCGAGCAAGCTCGACCGGAGCAGAAGACGGCCAACGCGACGGGGCGAGGCCACCGAAGGCAAGCTATCGGCCCGCTTCAGTCGGTGCACACATGTTCACAGGGTACACTTACCCCGACGGCAGGAGATCGATACAGATCTTGGACCAGTCACAGCGTGAACGTGAACATTCGTACACCGGGGAGCGCAACGCGTCAAGAACGCAAGCAGCTCACGCGCCAAGCGCTGCTCGACGCAGCGCTCGAGCTGCTCGAGGAGCAGAGCTTCTCCAGCCTCAGCCTGCGCCAGGTGACGGGCGTGGCGGGCGTCGTCCCGACGGCCTTCTACCGCCACTTCGAGGACATGGAGGAGCTCGGTCTTGCCCTGATCGACGAGTCGTTCCGAACACTGCGGGCGATGATCCGGGCAGCACGCGCGGACCCGCGGACCAACGATCATGTGATTCGCAACTCGGTCGAGCTTCTTGTCGGCTACGTGCACGAGCACGACACCCACTTCCGCTTCATCGCGCGTGAGCGCTTCGGCGGCGTCGCCGCGTTGCGGCACGCGATCCGTGTCGAGATCCGCCTCTTCGCCAGCGACCTCGCGACCGACCTCGCGCGCTTGCCCTACCTCGAGCGCTGGAGCACCGAGGACCTCCAGCTATTGGCGGGACTGATGGTCAACGCGATGGTTTCAACCGCCGAGGCGATCCTCGACGCCCCACCGAACAACCCCACCGCGGAGGCCGAGATCATCGCAACGGCCCGGCGCCAGCTGCGGATGATCACGCTGGGCATCCCCCAATGGCGCAGCTCGCCAACCTCCAAGCCGCGATAGCTGTCGCCTCACGCAAGCGGCGGGCGATCTTCGCGAGAGCATCAGCAACGTCCGCGCGCAGCCGGGCGTGAGGAATCTCCTCTATCTCGTCCTTGGTAGCACGTTTATGCGTGAAGGAGCGGGTTTCGCATGACCGGCCTGGGCCCCAGTCAGTCGCTGGCCAGCCGGCGCCAGCGGGCGCCGCGGCCCGTGCCGAGCGGTTCGATCCTGCCGGCGTTCTTGAGCTCACCGAGAAGCTTGTTGATGTAGCCGTCGCTGACTCCCGGCGCCGCCTGCCGGACATCGGCGATCGTGAACTCCGAGACCATCAGCGAATCAATGAAGGTCGTGATCAGTGCCTTCTTGGAGCCACGACCACCGAGCGCTCCGGTGCGACCCTCGAACTCGCTGTATGCGGCGATCAGGATGCCCAGGAAGTAGTCCGTCAAGGGCCGAAGATCATGCTTGCCCTCGTGCCAACCCGCGGTGGACTGGCCAAGGGCCTCGTAGTAGGTCTCCTTACTTGCGTCGATCAGCTTCTCCAGGCTGATGTAGCGCCCGACATCGTGCCCGACGATGTAGAGCAGCCACAGAGTGATGAGCCGCGACATGCGGCCGTTGCCGTCACGGAAGGGATGGATCACCGTGAAGTCCAGGATGTACGCGGCGCAGAGAAGCAGCGGCTCGTAGACCGCGGCATCGAGCGCGCGGCGGAACTCTCGGTGGAGATCCTGCATAAACCTACTACTAACGGCTGATTGGTAGTACGTTTAGCCTGGGAAGGAGAGTTTCCGGACAGGGAACCTCAGCCAAGCCGACGCGGGGACTCGAACCCCGGACCCCTTCATTACGAGTGAAGTGCTCTACCAGCTGAGCTACGTCGGCGCGAGTCCTGATGCTAGCGACGTGCTCTCTGGAGCGGCGGGGAACCGTCGGCGCGCAACTTCCGGCCGACCTGCGATGTTGCAGGAGCATGGGGGGTATACGGAGCAGGTGGGTGCTCGGCGCGGCGGCGGTCTGTTGCGCGTTGCTGGCGCCCGCGGCGGCACGCGCGAATACCACGCCGATCGCCACCCTGAACGCCGAGAGCCCGATCTCGGCGGGTCGCGGATGGCTCGTGTGGAGCGTCCGCAGCGGCACCGGCTGGTCGCTCGAGGGGTTCCACGAAGGCCGGCTGGTGAGCCTGCCCGTGGCACCCAGGCCCCAGCCATTCGACGCTCAGGTGGGCACCAACGCCGACGGCGCTCCCGTCGTGACCTACTCGCGTTGTCGGGTTACGCCCAAGATGGAAGACGCCGGCCTCTACGTGAAAGGCACCGGAATATTGGCGGCGCCCAACACCGGTGCCGGGTGCCGTCTGCGGCTGCTCGAGCTCGACAGCGGAAGGGAAAGCACGCCGTCGGTGCCGGAGCCCCGCGGCGTCTCGGACACCACTCCCGCCATGTGGCGCGGGGCGCTCGTCTTCGCCCGCAAGGCCGCGAGCCACGGCCACACCTCGCAGATCATGCTCTCCTTGCCCCGTCGTCGCTCGCAGTTGGTCGTGCTCCCACACGGCGCGGTGCCCGAGGGCTGCCCGCCCATGAAGGGCTGTCGGGAATTCCCCCCGGGCGGAGAAGTCCAGGCCCTTTCCATCGACGCGCAGATTGTCGCGTTCGTGTGGAAGCCGGAGGGGCCGGACGTCGGCGACGGCGCGTGGGAAGAGCGGGTCGACTCGCTCGCCAGCCACCGCGGCGTGCTGGCCGGGGCTCTGGTCCTTACAGAGTCGTGCACCGGCGGCGAGCAAAACCTCGTCGAAGAGGAATGGCCCGCGCCGCCCATCGTCTCGGGCTCGGCCGCCCTCTTCCCCGAGCTCGAGCGCGGCGGCTGCTACACGACTTTCACCGCAGCCCTGATCCAGTATCGAGAAGGAAGGCGCCGCCTCGGAACCGCCGGCCTGCCGATCGTCGAGCTTGCGCGGGACGGCGCCACAACCTACGGGCTCGTGGCGCAAAGGCCCATCAGCCCGCAGGACCCAGGCTGCTCAGCAGCTCTGCCATGCACGCTCGAGCGCGTTACCACGCCACTGTTGCGTCCCTCGCATTACAAGCCGACGCACCCCTTCGATTACTGAGCTGCGCCGTCACACACGCTGCGGATGCGGCGTGCCGGCGTCCAACCCCGCGAGCACCGCGAGCAGCGACTCGCCGTGCTTCTCGCAGAACGCAGGCCCGATCCCCTTGACCTCGAGCAGCGCGCCGACGCTGCGCGGTCGCTCGCGCAGCAGCGCGCGCAGCGTGGCGTCGCTCGCGACGGTGAACGCCGGCTTGCCTTCCGCCCGCTCCATCCGCCAGCTGCGCAGCTCCTCGAAGGCGCGCTCGTCGACCGGCTCGAGATCGCCCTCGACGATCGCGTCGGGAGCCTCGCCCCGGGCCGCCCTGCTGGCGCCTGTGCGAGTCCGCTTGCGCGATCCGGTGGGTGCGGCGAGCATCGCCCGCTCGAGTGCGAGGTCGGGGTCGCACACGTCGCAGCAGCGTCCGCTGGGCGCACCCGCGGCGGGGTCGCCGAAGTGCTCGAGGATCTGGCGCCTGCGGCACGTCTGTCCATCTGAGCTGTAGCGCTCGATCGAGCGGTATGCCTCCCAGCCGCGGTTGCGCGAGGCCTGGATCGCGGCGTGCGCGAGTCGCGGGCTGCCGCGGCCGGTGAGCGCCACGAGCAGCCCGTCGCGGCCGCCGGGTTGCAGCTCAACGGCGCCGGCGCGCTCGGCGACGGACAGCAGCACCCGCTGGCGCTCGCCCAGCTCGCCGTGACCGATCGTGAGTTGGTCGTGTCCGTCGGCGAGCGTTCGCAGGCCGGCGACGTAGCGCTTGACGTCCTCGACGCTCATGTCGCGCTCTTTGATGAACCTGATCAACCGCCCGAGGTCCATGCGCGAGGCGAGCAGCAGCGCGCGTGCGGGGGCACCGTCGCGCCCGCCCCTGCCGGCCTCCTGGTAGTAGGCCTCGAGGCTCGTCGGCAGCGCCCAGTGCGCGACGGTGCGCACGTCCGCCTTGTCGACGCCCATGCCGAAGGCGTTGGTCGCGACCACCACCTGAGCGCTCCCCTGCATGAACGCCGCCTGGCTGTCACGGCGGGCCTGCGGGGCCATGCCGGCGTGGTAGGTGACCGTGTCGATCCCGGCCTGCGTGATGCTCGCGGCGACCTCGTCGGTGTCCTTGCGCGTGCCGCAGTAGACGATCGCCGGCAGGCTCGCGTGTGCTGCGTCGCCACCGCGGCCGGCAGTGAGGGCGTGCATCAAAGCGGCGCGCTTGCGCGCGACGGCGCCCTTGCCCTCGACGCTGACGACGTCGAAGGTGAGGTTCGGACGGTCGAAGCCGGAGCGAATCGAGAGCCAGTCGCGCAGCCCGAGTCGCGTGGCGATCTCCTGCGCGACCTGCGGGGTGGCGGTGGCGGTCGCCGCCATGACCGCCGGCCTGCCGCCGTCGGCGCCGCCCCGCAGCGAGCTGATGGCGTCGTGCAGGCGCAGGTAGTCGGGCCGGAAGTCGTGGCCCCACTCGGCGACGCAGTGCGCCTCGTCGACGACGAACAGCGCCACCCGGCGGCGCGCGAGCGCCGCCCTGAAGGCGCCGGAGGCGAACCGCTCGGGCGCCGCGAGGACCAGCTGCGCGACGCCGCTCTCGATGTCGCGTAGCGCCTGCTCGTTGTGGCCGTCGGCCATGCCCGAGGCGAGCATCGCCGCGCGCACACCGGCGCTCTCGAGCCGGTGCCACTGGTCGGACATCAGGGCGATCAGCGGACTGACGACGACGACGAGCGGCTGGGCAGGGTCGCGCTCGCCGGCGAGCGCGGGCAGCTGGTAGCAGAGCGACTTGCCGCCGCCGGTGGGCATCACGACGAGGCTGTCGCGCCCGTCGAGCGCCGCCTGCACGGCCTCGCGCTGGCCGGGCCGGAAGCGCTCGAGCCCGAAGCGGCGCAGCAGCTCCTCGGGTGTGGGACGCGGTGCGTGCCCGCCGTCGGCGTCGGCGTCGGCTTCGGCGTCGGCGGGCAGGGCGTCGGGCGGTGGCGTGTCGGTCAGCGTGACGTGCACCGCATGGACGCTACCCCTCGCATCGGCCGGGACACACCGGCGGCCTACTGCGCGGGCGTCGCGTGCGATGAGTTGGCGCCCACCCGGTGCAGCGGCTGCACGAGATGCAGGCGGGCCCTGCTGCTGGAGGCAGCGCGATGATCAGGGTCGAAGACGTGGCCGACGGCGTGTTTGACGCTGTGGGCGGCGTGGCTGACGGTGTGCCTGACGCCCGGCGAGACGGCGTAGGCGAGCAGGATCGCGATGATTCCGACGGTCGCGATCGCGACCGCGAGGCGCGCGCGGCGCCGCTCGCCCTCGGGAGAGGCGGGCCGAGCGTTGAAAGGCGAGATCGCCATAGGTGGAGTCAACGCTACCGCCAGCTGCGCCCGTGCACCGTCGGTAGCCGGCCGCCGCGGACGCGGTAGCGGCTGTCCCCGCGCGGGCGCCCGCGCGCGTGATGCTCGAGCAGGGCCTGCGCGACGAGCTCGTGCGCGGCGTCGATTTCCTGCGGCGAGAGCATCTCTCCCAGCTTGCCGAGGTGGCCGAGCAGCATCCGCGCGGGGACCACGCGCACGCCCTTGCGCCGCGCCAGCGGCCGGTCGACCCAGGCGCGGCTGAAGACGATCAGCGGTTCGACCTCGACGCCGGTGACGCGCTCGATGGCGCTGCGCTGCGCCTGCGCCTGGCGCAGTGTCTGACCGTGTACGCGCGCGACGGTCACGGGCCCGGGATGGCTCTTGGTCTCGATCGTGAAGATGCCGGGCGGTCCGATCAGGATGTGGTCGACGTTGCCGTGGCCGAGGCTGGCGTCGTGGAGTACGCGCCAGCCACGCTCGGAGAGCACCTCGAGCAGGCGCCCCACGTGCTCCTCGCCGGTGGCGCCGCGGTCGTGGCGCTCGACGAGCGGCAGCACGTAGCGGGAGATCACGAAGATGCTGACGAGCAGCGCTATCTCGGATGCGAGGAACCAGACGCTGTGTAGCCCGAAGGTCCTGCCGAGCAGCGCGGTCGCCACGGCGAGCACGCCGAGCGTGACCAGCGTGCGCAAGCGCAGCCGGCTGACGGTCGCGCGCGCGTACTGTCCGGCGGTGCGGCGAGTGGGGTCGGTGTCGAGGAGGTACATCTCGCTTTCCGGTCGGCGTCGGAGGGTGGGCCTCCGATCTCTACATCGGCGCGAGCTCGTCGCGGCCTGAGCGGGCACGAAGAAGCGTGGAGTCAGGGCCGTGAATCTAAAGCAGCGATATCGCCCGGCCGAAGCCAATTCTGAGCTGCAAGAGACTCCCAAAGCCGGCCTCCGCGGTCGTCCCCGGAATCCGACTGACGCCGAGCGACGGAGCACCATGACCGACCACCCCCTCACCTCCCACCCCCCGGATATCTGCCTGATTCTGCGCGCGCATGGCGAGCAGCTGTGGCTGAGCACCGAGGTGGTGCCGATCGTGCGCCAGCTGGAGCATGGCGACGTGGGGAGCGAGGACCATATGGGCGCGGGGCTTGCGTACCTCGAGGTGATCTGGATCGATGCGTGCCGGCGCGCCGCTGAGACGGACGCGGCGCGCGCGGCGCTCGACAGCGCGGGCATGGATCGCGATTTGGTGCTGTGCGAGAAGGCACGCCGCTACCACGCGGCGGTGCGCCGGCTGCGCACTGCGGTCGGCTGCCGTGTGGCGGCGCTGACGGGCGTGGGCAGCGACTCGCCGGCGCACGAGCACGCGAGCTCCTGAAGCGATCGCATACGCTGCCGGCCGTGGCGCCGCGCTTTGACCTCCAGTCGCATTCGACTCACTCCGACGGAGCGCTGCCTGCAGCGGAGGTCGTGCAGCGCGCGGCGGATGCGGGTGTGGAGCTGCTGGCGCTGTCCGACCACGACACGATCAGCGGCGTCTCGGAGGCGATCGCTGCGGGCGAGCAGGCGGGCGTGCGCGTCGTGCCGGCTGTCGAGATCTCGGCCGTGGACGCCGGCTCGAAGGTCCCGCGCGAACTGCACATCCTGGGCTACGGAATCGACTACACGGGTCCGGTGATGACGGCCCGCCTGGCGGACTTCCTGGCGGATCGCGAGAAGCGAACGCTGCGCATGCGCGACGCGCTGCGCGAGGTCGGCTTCGAGCTCAACGAAGCGGAGATCGAGCAGCGCATCGCCGAGGGCAAACCGATCGGTCGCCCGCACCTCGCGGGCGCGGTGCTGCGCGCACCGGCGAACGCGGAGCGCCTGCAGAGCGAGGGCATCGACGACATCGGCTCGCTGATCCGCGGCTACCTGATCGAGGGCAAGCCGGCGTTCCGGCTGCGCGAGACGCCGACGGTCGCCGAGGCGATCGCGGCGATCCACGACGCGGGCGGCGTCGCGATCTGGGCGCACCCGTTCTGGGACATCTCCGACGACGGCGAAGTCCTCGACAGCCTCGAGCGCTTCGCCGCGCTGGGCATCGACGGCGTCGAGGCGTTCTACATCACCCACGACGAGCGACAGACGCGCCTGCTGACGACACGCGCCGCCGAGCTGGGGATGCTGACCACCGGCTCGGCCGACTTTCACGGGCCGGAAAACCGCCAGTTCTCGAAGTTCATGGCGTTCGACACGTTCGGCATCGAGCCGAATCTCGGGCCGATCGCCTGACGGGGACTTGAACTTTTAGGGGCCGCCTGGCGGCGGCCGGCGGCGTGCGTGCGGTCAGTCCGCGGCGCGGTCAGCCCACGGGCACGATCTCGCGCGCGAGCGTGGCCTGCAGCCTGTAGGCGAGCGCCTCCAGCGCCAGCTCCTCGGAGACGTTCAGCGAGAGGCTGAGGCGCGAGTCGGCGACGTGCTCGACGCCCCGCCGCAGCGCGGCGGCGTCGCGACCGTCGGCATCCTGCTCGAGCTGCGCGGGGCGATCGACGGCGTAGATCAGCTCGGGCGCGCCTTCGCATATGCACAGGACGTCGCGCAGCCACAGCTCCGCCAGACGCAGACCGAGATCGAGCGTGCCGGTGCGCTCGCGCCGCTCGCCGCGGCGGCGTGACTCTGCGGCTTCGCGCTCGTAGCGTTTGCGCTCTTTACTGGGCACGAGCTCGAGCTCGGACGCGGTGCGCGCCTGCGCGCGCTCGCCGGCAGCGGCACCGGCCGCCTTTGCCAGCTCGAGCAGCTTCAGCCACGGGCGCCGGCCGGTGTCGCCGGCGAGCGCCGAGCGTACATAGTCCTCGGCGCGCGCCCGCAGGGACTCGCCCTCGGCACTGGCGAGCCGTGCCGCGAGACCCGCGTCGCCGAGCGCCAGGCGTGCGCACGCCTGCGCCCGCTCGCTCGAGACACCCTCTGCGGCCTCGCCGCCGTCCGCGCGCTCGGTGGCGTCTCCCGGATCGGCGAGACGCCGTGCGATCAGCGCGGCGGGCAGCGGGTCGAAGCGCACGGGCTGGCAGCGCGAGGCGATCGTCACGAGCACGTCCTCGCGACGATCGGCCAGCAGCAGCAGGTGGGTGAAGGCGGGCGGCTCCTCGAGCGTCTTCAGCATGCGGTTGGCCGCCTGGTCGTTCATCGTGTCGGCGCCCTCGATTACGAACACGCGCCGGGCGGACTCGAACGGCGTGCGCGTCGCGGCCGCGACGACCGGCTGCTCGATGTCCGCGACGAGCATTTCCGCGGCACCCGACGGCGTCACCCACGTGAGGTCCGGATGGCTGTCGCGCATCACGCGTTCGGCCACTGTGTCGGGACTGCGCGCGCCCTGCTCGAGCAGCGCCGCGGCGAAGGCGCGTGCGAGCGCCCGCTTGCCGGTTCCGGCGGGGCCGTGGAACAGGTACGCGTGCGACGGGCTGCCTCCGGGCGCGAGCGCCGGCGTCAGCACCGCGCGGGCGTGAGGCTGGGCGTCGACCCCCGCGAGCAGCCGAGTCGCATCGGGCTCGGCGGATGGGGGCGGGGGAGCGGCCATCTGCTTGGGCATCCTAGAGGCGGTGGTGGGGGTCCGTCGCTTTATCTACTCTCACGACGACGAACGCTGCATGACCATCGCTATACAGGACTGCTCAGGCGAGACCGCTGCTCATGCGTCGGCCCAGAAATCGCGGGCGCTGTCACGGCGAGCGCGCCACAGCTCGCCCTTGGCGACGAAGCTGTTGACACCGCTGAACTGGTCGGCGTCAGCGACCTGCCAGGCGCCGTTCACCGCACCGGAGAGCCCGGCCGAGAGCGCCTCGAAGCCCTGGGCGGTATGCAGATCTGCCTCGATGCCCTTGTCGATCATGAACTTCAGCTGGCGCACGGCCTGCTGGTTCTTCGACAGCAGTACCTGCACGAGCGCGTCGACCTCCGCGTCGAGTCGATCGTCCTCGACGACACGGTTCCACAGCCCGAGGCTGGCAGCCCGGCTCGCTGGGTGCAGCGCGCCGATCAGGTTGATCTCCTTGGCCATCCTGCGTCCGATCAGGCGCGCCATGCGCGTGGTGCCGCCCCATCCCGGCGTGATCCCGACGTCGACCTCCGGCATACCCCATCTGGCGCGGCGTGTCGCGACCACGAAGTCGCACGCCATCGTGATCTCGAGGCCTCCGCCGACGGCAAAGCCATCGACCGCGCTGATCGTGACCTTGTCCAGGTCTGCGAGCGCGTCGGCCATCCGCTGGTAGCCGCGAACGCGGCGCATGATCTGGTTGGCGTCGCCCCAGAGTGCCATCTCGGTGATGTCGTCGCCCGCGCAGAACGTGGCGCCGGCGCCCTGGATGACGAGCACCTTCGCTGCCTCTGAGCGCTGGACGAGCTCGAATGCGCCCACGAGCTCGTCGGACAGTTGCATCGAGAGCGCGTTGCGACGCTCCGGACGGTTCAGCGTGATGCGGACGACAGGACCTTGCTCCTCGTACAGCAACTGCTCGAACGGCGGCGGACTTCCCGCGGATGATGCGCCAGCCGGCGCCGGCGTCGCGGCCGCGAGGGACGGGTTGTCGATCACGTACAGCCAGCCCCCGTCCGGCTGGCGTCGCGCGACCTCTGTGCTCGCGCCATCGAGCCCCGCTGGCGCGCCGTCCTCGCCGCCCAGCGAGATGCGCCAGCAGTTGGACATCAACGCGACATCGCCCGCCATCACCGTGCGGCTGCTCGTCGGCGTGATCTCGGGCGCCATCGCGAGCAGACCCTCCAGGCGCTCGCGAATGGCCTCGCGGCCCGATGCGCTCGCTCCGTCGGGGCCGACGAACGTGGCGCTCTCCTCGTACAGCGAGAGCAGGCCGTCCAGATCTCCGGCATTGACGCGCTCGGCGAACAGCCGGCCGAGCTCCTCTGGATCATTGACGCACATCGTCGTCCTCCTTGTGGCAACACGAGCGGTGGTTGAGCACTACTCCGGCGCATGGTACCGTTGACGAACTAGTTCGGAGAGCGATCCACCAAGAGCATGCGAACTAGTTCCGCCCCATGAACCAGGCAGACACACGGCCAGAGCCGGACGCGGTCAAGCGCGCCCTCGACGTGCTCGGTGACCGCTGGACCTTCCTGGTGCTGCGCGAGGCGTTCTTCGGCGTGCGCCGCTTCGGCTACTTCCAGCGCAACCTCGACATCGGGCGCAACGCGCTCTCCAATCGCCTCTCAGCGCTCGTCGAGCACGGGCTGCTCGAGCGTGTCCGCTACCGCACCGATCCCGACTGGTACGAGTACCAGCTCACCGCGGCCGGCCTCGACCTGTTCCCGGCGATACTCACGATCAAGACGTGGGCCGACCGTCATCTCCTCGACCCGGCGACGCCCAAGCTCCGCATTCGCCATCGAACCTGCGGCGCGGAGCTGACTCCGGTCGTCGTGTGCGAGAGCTGCGGCGAGCCGATCTCCGCCGCCGACGTCGAGTACCAGAGCGACTGACTCGTGGTCCCGTGTCCGCGTGGCCCGCGGCACGCTGATGATCAGCATGTGGGAGGGTCTCTCGGGCATCTGCGGGATCCTAGACCCAGTGCTTGGGACTGCGACCTCACCCATGAGTTTCCCGAGTCCCATCCCAAGTGGAGGCTACGGTCGGTGCGTGGACGAGCGCAAGCTACTCATGCGTATGGCACGCGGCGCAGTGACCAACGTCGCCTTTGCCGACCTGCGGCGCCTCGCCGAAGCGCTGGGCTTCGAGCTGCGACGAGTGCGCGGCAGCCACCACGTCTTCGCCCATCCGGACATTGCCGAGCTGATCAACCTCCAAGCCGTTCGCGGCCAAGCCATATCAGGTTCGGCAACTCCTTAGACTGGTCGAGCGCTACGATCTGGAGCTGAGGAATCAGCAATGAGCGATTATCACATCAACGTCTTCTACAGCGATGAGGATGCAGCGTACGTCGCTGACATCCCAGACTTGGAGGCGTGTTCGGCGTTGGGTGCTACTGCCGAGGAGGCCCTTGCCGAGGTCGAGATCGCCAAGGAGGCGTGGCTCGCTGCCGCACGAGAGGACGGGCGTCGCGTGCCCGAGCCGCGGTACCGCCCGGCGATCTACACGCGCTAAGCCGACGAAGCCCGCGACCGCTACCGGCGCCGCGCCAGCTCGCGCGCGCCCCAAAGCATGAAGAGCACGACGAGCACCAGGATGATCAGTTCGCGCGCGGCGAGGACCAGGCCTTCGCGCGCCACGGTGGACGCCATTGCCGCCTCCTCATAGGGCACCTGGAGCGTACCGCGGCGTGCGACCCGTCTCGCTGTGCGTCGCCCGTGTACCGTGCCCGCGTGGCCCGCGGCACGCTGATCACGATCGAGGGGCTCGACGGCGCGGGCAAGTCGACGCTCGCGCTGGCGCTCGCGCGTGAGCTCGCATCCGGCGGCGCGCGCGTCGAGCTGCTGCGCGAGCCCGGCGGCGTGGAGGTCTCCGAGCGGATCCGCGCGCTCGTCAAGGACCCGGCGCTGAACGTGCTTGCTCGCACCGAGGCGCTCCTGTATGCGGCGGCGCGAGCGCAGCTCGTCGAGGAGCGCCTGCGGCCGCTGTTGCGTGACGGCGCGGTCGTGCTGCTCGACCGCTTCGTGGACTCCTCGCTCGCATACCAGGGCGCGGGGCGCTCGCTGGGGGTGGAGGAGGTGCGCGCGATCAACCTGTTCGCCACCGGCGGCCTCGTCGCCGATCGCACGCTGCTGCTGAGCATCGCCCCCGCCGCCGGGCGCGCGCGCCAGCACGAGCGCGCGCAGGAGCCGGACCGCCTCGAGCGCGAGGACGATGAGTTCTTCGCTGCGATCGCCTCCTCGTATGCGCAGCTCGCACGCGCGGAGCCGGAGCGGATCCGTGTGATCGACGCCGAGCAGCCGCCCGAGGGCGTGCTGCGCGATGCGCTCGCGGCGCTCGCGGATCTGCGACTCGACGACGGCGCCCGCGACTAGCATTGGCCCCGATGCCCGCGGTCGTGATCGTTACTTCGCACGCCCAGCACGTCGCCCACGCCGGCGGCCTGTCCAGCGGCGCGCTCGCCGCCGTCGCAGTTGCCGCGCTCGTGGTGCTCCTGTGCCTCGTCTGGGCGGTAGCGCGGATCTTCGCGCTGGAGCCCCGCTGGACGCTGTCGTTGCGCCACTCGCTCGGCGAGGCGGCCTTTCGCGCATCGGCGACGTGGGATGAATTCAGCGACTGGGCCCGGCTCGGACGCTGACTCTCGCCGACGTTCGCAGCGGCTGTAGAGCGGCCTATTCGCGACTTCGAACCCGCTGTTTGGGAGCGTCCGCGGACGGGTTCGGGGGCCTCTCGCCGCTATCCTGTAGGGAGTGAATCATGTCTCCCGACGGGCCCCCAAAAGGTCCGTCCGACCGGAGGCGGATCATCCTCTGTTACCCCCAAAAACCCTGTGTACGCGCCGCAAAATGGGGGTTTCGAGCGGCTTGAGACGAGGAGAACAGTGAGATGGATGGCGCCCCGCAGACCTCAGTAGTCGAAGAAATCCAGGCCGGCACGGCGCTGTCGATCAAACGCATGTTCACGAGTCCCGGGACGCACCCGTTCGACACCGTCGAGTGGGAGCTGCGCGAGGCGCGCATCGGTCACGGCGACCGCGTCGCGTTCGAGCAGCAGAACGTCGAGTTCCCCAAGAGCTGGTCACAGAACGCGACCAACATCGTCGCCCAGAAGTACTTCCGCGGGCAGCTCGGCTCGCCCGAGCGCGAGAGCTCGGTGAAGGAGATGATCAGCCGCGTCGCGGGCACGATCACCGGCTGGGGTCGGGCCGGCGGCTACTTCGCCGACGAAGATGACGCAAGCGCGTTCAACCACGAGCTCACCTACATCCTCTTGAACCAGCTGGCGGCGTTCAACTCGCCGGTGTGGTTCAACGTCGGCTTCGAGGAGTCGCCGCAATGCTCGGCGTGCTTCATCCTCAGCGTCGACGACACGATGGAGTCGATCCTCGCGTGGAACACCAAGGAGGGCAACATCTTCCGCGGCGGCTCCGGCTCGGGTATCAACCTGTCGAAAATCCGCGGCTCGATGGAGCCGCTGGCCAAGGGCGGGACCGCGTCCGGCCCGGTGTCGTTCATGCGCGGCGCCGACTCGTGGGCCGGGACGATCAAGTCCGGCGGCAAGACACGCCGCGCGGCGAAGATGGTCGTGCTCGACATCGACCACCCGGACATCCGCGAGTTCATCTGGTGCAAGGCGAAAGAGGAGGACAAGGCGGAGGCACTGCGCGACGCGGGCTTCGACATGTCGATCGACGGCGACGGCTTCTTCTCGATCCAGTACCAGAACGCCAACAACTCGGTGCGCGTGACGGACGAGTTCATGCGCGCGGTCGAAGAGGACGGCGAGTGGCGGTTGACCGCACGTACGACCGGCGAGCCGGTCGGCGAGCCGATCCCGGCGCGCGAGCTGATGCGCGAGATCGCCGAGGCGGCATGGCGCTGCGCGGACCCCGGCGTGCAGTACGACACGACGATCAACCAGTGGCACACCTCGCCCAACAGCGGACGCATCAACGCTTCCAACCCGTGCTTCCCCGCCGACGCGCGTGTCCATACAACGCTCGGACTATTGCCGATCGCGGAGCTGGTCGAGCGCGGTGAGGCCGGCGAGAAGTTCCGCGTATTCACCCACAGAGCCACCGCAACCCAGCCGGATGACGGCGTCTTGGCGACTCAGCCCATCGCATTCATGCGTAACGGCGTCAAGCCGATCGTGCGCCTGCGCTTCGCAAACGGCGGCGAGCTGCGCTGCACCCCGAATCACCGTATCTGGACACTGAATCGCGGTTATGTGCCGGCTGAGGAGCTGACGACCGAGGATCGCATCCTCCTGAACGACAGTAAGACCCCCGCGGAGGACGCAAGCTGGACACTGCCTGTGAAGGTCGAGGCGTCCGCCAAGTCGTTCGCTCGGGGTGGCGTGGTCACCCATCGCCAGCTGCCCGATCGTTGGAGCGAGGGGCTCGGAGAGCTCACAGGTCATCTCGTCGGCGACGGCTGGCTGACCGACGTGCAGACGGGTTGGGTCTACGGGGGAGATGACATCCAAGACGGCTTGGCTGATGCCCATGAGGGACTGCTTCGAGAGATGATCGGCGGAATCTCGCGGCAGGAGATGGACAACGGCACCGTGCAGCTGCGCGCAGGCAGCGAGGCGGTACGCGAGCTGTTCCGCGGCCTCGGGGTGACTTCAGCCCGCGCGCACGACAAGCGCGTACCCCGCGGCATCTTCACTGCCCCGACAGAGGTGCAGGCCGCTTTCCTGAGAGGCTTGTTCGGAGTCGATGGATGCGTATCGCGCGTCGAGGGCGGCGGCAAGGCGACCCGCTACGTCGGGCTCGGGAGTCGCAGCGACGGACTCCTGAAGGACGTTCAGCGGCTGCTTTCGACATGGGGGATCCGCGGGCGCATCTATCGCATCACAGATGCAGCGACTCCGCGCTTCTCGTACACACGGGCGGATGGAACGACCGTTGAGTATGCGTCTCGGGAGGGTTTCGACCTGCGCGTCACCGGCAGCGACTTGGCGCGATTCGCTGCCGAGATCGGCTTCTCGTGCCCGCGCAAGCAGGGGGCGGTCGAGAGCTTGGTAAACGAGCGCACCCTTTACCGCACGAAGGCCGGTACCACGATGATCGCTCGTGAGGATGACGGCCAGGAGATGGTCTACAACCTCACCGAGCCGCTGCACCACTCCTACATCGTCGACGGTGTCGTGGTGGCGAACTGCTCGGAGTACATGCACGTCGACAACTCGGCCTGCAACCTGGCTTCGCTGAACCTGATGAAGTTCCGCCGCGCCGACGGCACGCTCGACGTCGCCTCCTTCGAGCACACGGTCGACATCATGCTGCTCGCCCAGGAGATCATCGTCGGGCCGTCCAGCTACCCGACCGAGGAGATCGGCGTCAACGCGCGCGCGTTCCGTCAGCTCGGGCTCGGCTACGCGAACCTCGGCGCGTACCTGATGAGCAACGGCATGCCCTACGACTCCGACGACGGTCGCGGCGTGGCGGCGGCGATCACCGCGCTGATGACCGGCCGCGCCTACCGACGCTCGGCGGATGTCGCCGGCGCGCTCGAGCCGTACGAGCGCTACGCGGAGAACCGCGAGCCGCACAACAACGTGATGCGCATGCACCGCGACGCCTCCTACGCGATCCCCGACGCCGCCTGCCGCGACCAGGAGCTGCTGACGGCGGCCCGGAGCTCGTGGGACGAGGCGGTCGAGCTGGGCGAGCGCTTCGGCTACCGCAACGCGCAGGCGACGGTGCTCGCGCCGACTGGGACGATCTCGTTCCTGATGGACTGCGACACGACGGGCGTGGAGCCGGACTTCTCGCTGGTCAAGTTCAAGGAGCTCGTCGGCGGCGGCCAGATGACGATCGTCAACAAAACGGTGCCGCTGGCGCTGCAGACGCTCGGGTACTCCGAGCCGCAGATCGAGCAGATCGAGGCGCACCTCGCCGAGTACGGCACGATCATCGGCGCGCCGGGCCTGGCGGAGGAGCATCTGCCGGTGTTCGACGTGGCCGTCGGCGAGCGCGCGATCACGCACATGGGTCACATCAAGATGATGGGCGCCGTACAGCCATTCATCTCCGGCGCGATCTCAAAGACCGTGAACATGCCTCAGGAGTCGACGGTTGAGGACATCGCCGACGCGTACACGCAGGCTTGGCACCTCGGGGTCAAGGCGCTCGCGATCTACCGCGACGGCTCGAAGACCGCACAGGCGCTGCGCACCGACGCTCAGCTCGGCGCAAAGCAGCCGGCCGACGTCGACGCGATCGTCGCCGCAGCGGTGGGCAAAGCGCTGGCGGAGGCGGGGCCGCGACGCAAGCGGATGCCGCGCGAGCGCCAGTCGATCACACACAAGTTCTCGATCGCCGGTCACGAGGGCTACATCACCGCGGGCATGTACGAGGACGGCACGGTCGGCGAGATCTTCCTGACGGACATCGGCAAGGAGGGCTCGACGCTGCGCGGGATGATGAACTCCTTCGCGACGGCGATCTCGATCGCGCTGCAGTACGGCGTGCCGCTGGAAACGCTGGTGCAGAAGTTCAGTTACATGCGCTTCGAGCCAGAGGGCGTGACCGGCAACCCGGAGATCCCGTTCGCGAAGTCGATGCCCGACTACATCATGCGCTGGCTGGCCTCACGCTTCCTCGACGTCGACGCCCAGGAGGAACTGGGCATCCTCACCCCGGCGGTGCGAGCCCGCAAAATCGCGCAGGAGACGGCGCAGTCGATGAGCGCATCCGACACGGCGAGCCCCACCGCGTCCGATCCGGAGGCGGCCACCCCGGGGAACGGGAACGGCGGCGGAGCCGCGAGCGCTCCCGCCGCACATGCGTCAGCCGCCGGTGACACGCACGGCACGCCAGCTGCAGCATCCTTCACGGACGCCCCGCCGGTCGTCCCCGCGCGTCTGCAGGGACTCGACCTCGGGCCCGCGTGCAACCAGTGCGGAGGCATGATGCAGCGGACCGGCTCGTGCTACACGTGCTCATCCTGCGGCAACAACACCGGCTGCGGCTGAGGGGCCAAGGTCGCGTGCCGCTCGCTGTGGCATCTGCCGTAGTTGGGCTGCTCGCGCGTCTGGCCCGTCGCGACCGAAACGGTATCCTTCCGCCCCCGTGTCTCCGGAGTTAGCGACTGGGCTGTCGGCGAAGCAACGCCTGCTTCGAACCCTTTACTCGAATCGAGCAGCCTATTACCGCTACATAGCTCCGACGCTGCAGCGTACGCACCTCGCCGGCGTGGTTTTCCGAGGCTACGAGCGTCTGCTCGCCTTCGGTGAGGCCGAGGAGGACTGGCAGGACGACGGGCTGGCGATACCTCCTGCCCGCCTCCGGGTTCTCGTGTACGGCACCGCCTCGACCACTGGCTTCTTGGACTCGGGACGCGTGACTGCCAAGGTAATTGCCGACGTCTTCGCTGAGGCCGGCCTCGAGCTTCCCAACTCAGGTGCACTACTCGACTTCGGCTGCGGTTGCGGTCGCGTTTTGCGCCATTGGACTCACTTGCAAGACGTCGACATCTATGGTTGCGACTACAACGCGCAGCTTGCCGAGTGGACCGCGCGGAACCTTCCCCATGTGAGCGCGACGACCAATGCGCTTGCGCCGCCGGCACCCTATCAAGACGCAAGTTTCGGAGCAATTTACGCGATTTCGGTCTTCACCCATCTGTCGCAGGACCTTCAGCTCGCTTGGATGAATGACCTTATGCGGCTACTTCGGCCCGGTGGGTATCTTCTCTTCACAACACACGGAGAGACGATGGCTTCGAGCCTTCTAGACACCGAGCGAGCCCTCTTCGATCGCGGAGAACTCGTCGTGCGCTTCGATGGGGAAGCCGGCTCCAATCTGTGCAACGCCTTTCATCCAGAGTCCTGGGTCCGGAAAACATGGGCGGAGCAATTCGAGGTCAAGGTCTTTCGGCCCGGAGGTGCCCCAGGCGTCGGCGACCAAGACATCTGGGCGGTACGCGCGCGCAAGTGAGTGGTCCGCAGACAAGCGCGGACAGTTTGCGGTAACGACCGCTGGGCTACCGGTCGCTATGCCGGTCGTGCTCGGACATTTCGAAGGGTGCGGCTTCCGGCGCACGTCGCGCTGCTCTCGTCCGCCACCCTTTACGATCTAGGCCCAAGGCGGATCAACGGGGTCCGCGCTGAGGCCGGGGGGTTGGACTGATGAACACGAATGTTCTACGAGGCGCCGTGTGTGCCCTCGCGGTTGGCGCGCTGTGCGCGCCCGCGTCTGCCCTGGCGGCAGGCGCCAATCATGGTCTTAACCTCCGGGTCAGGCACGGCACGAGCGAAAACTGGTCCGGATACGCGCTTACTGGCCCGGGGCCGTATGAAAGCGTCTCCGCGAGCTGGACCCAGCCTGCCGTCAACTGCGTGAAGACCCGCAACGGCTACGCGGCGTTCTGGATAGGGATTGACGGAGACACGAGCGAAACGGTCGAGCAGACGGGTACCGAAGGGGACTGCGTGGCGGGGAAAGCCACGTACGGCGCCTGGTATGAGATGTACCCCAGAGGATCGGTTCCGATCGCCGAGCCGGTCGTACCCGGGGACCAGTTCACCGCCTCCGTCACATACGTCAGCAAGGCTCTCTTCGGGTTGATCTCGCAGTTCAGCCTCGTGTTGAGCGACAGCACGCAGGGATGGTCGCGCACGGTCACCGCGTGGATCCGCACGCCGAAGCTCGCCTCCGCGGAGGCGATCGCCGAGGCGCCGTCGTCGCTCCTGCTCGGCGAGCTGCCGCTGTCGGACTTCGGGACCGTCGGCTTCACCGGCTTCAGCGCGAACGGCTCGACGATCACCGCGCTGACGCCCGGACTCGAACCGCTGACGATGGTCACCTCGCACGGGGTGGTCAAGGCGGAACCGTCCGCGCTGCACCTCGGCGGCTTCTCCGACACGTGGTTGCACTCCTAGCGGTTGACTCCTAGCGGCTGTGGGTCCGCGCGCGCCCAGCGGGTGCGGACCTCAGGCCGTCAACTGCTCGCTCAGCTGGCCGTCAACTGCTCGCTGAGACTCAGGTCGTCAGGTGCTCGCGCGAGCCCGTGGCGGCGTATTCGCCGAGCGTCATACGCGAGTCGTCGCGACCGAGGATGCTGATGAAGACGGCGGCGAAGGCGATGCCGAACACGAGCGCCTCGATGAAGCACATGCTCGCGCCCGCCAGGTGCTGGTCGTTGATCGCCGAGATGCCGTAGGGGCGCGGCGCGCTGGCGTAGAGCGAGTACTGCGTGGCCGTGAGCCAGGTCAGCGGCAGACACACGCAGGCGCTGGCGAGGCGCGTGAAGCCGAGCAGCGCGAGCCGCTGGCCGTTGGGACGCAGCCGTGCGCGGGGAAGCGGGTCGATGATAAGCCACCACATCGCCAGGCCGGTGTAGAAGAGCGTGGTGTGCTCGAGCGCGTGCACCACCTGGTGCTGGGCGGCGAAGTCGAACACGCTTGGGATCGCCCAGATCCACGTTGCGAGCGCCCACAGCGGGACTGCCAGCCACGGCGAGGTCAGGCGTGCGAGCACCCGACCGGATCTGCCGCCGTTGGGCGCGACCGCAAGTAGCGCCTCGCGCGACAGGCCGAGTGGCAGGATCGGCGCGCGCAGCCCCAGAATCAGCAGCGCAGGCGCGATATCCGACAGCAGCACGTGCTGCAGCATGTGCGCCGAGAGCAGGTAGCGGTCGCCGATCGGGTCAAGCGGCGACAGCAGCGCGACCGCCAGCGTGAGCAGGCCCGCCGCGTAGGGCACCCAGTGCCCGGCGTTCGGCGCAGAGGTCGAGGAGCGCGCGCGGGCGCGGCGGTAGACGCGCGCGTAGGCCGCGGCGGCCGCCAGCAGCACGATGATCACGATCGGCTGAAATGTCCACGACCCCCAGCCTGGGTAGGAGCTCATCCGATCCTCCGATGGGTGCTCGCGCGGGCGTTCCGCGGGTGGGCCTGTGATGCGCCGGTCATGCTTGGCGGCATCCTATCGATCCTCGCCGCGTCGGGCCGCTCACGAGCCGAACGACCGAACCACGAGCCGCCCTAGGATGGGTAGCTACCGATGGCCGCCGCACACGAGACCGCAGGTCCGCCCTCGCCAAGCGAACCGCTGCAGGGCGGGTGTCTGTGCGGTGCGGTGCGGTTTGAGATCACCGCTCCGTTCCTGCTCGCCGGCTACTGCCACTGCACGCACTGCCAGCGGCGAACCGGCACCGGCTCCTCCGCCAACGGACGCGTTCCGCAGGCCGGCTTCCGCCTGCTGCACGGGCAGGAGCGCTTGCGTTCATTCCAGCCTGCGAGCGGCGTGCCGAAGCTGTTCTGCGAAACGTGCGGGTCGGCGCTGTTCAGCGGCGACCCGCTAGCCGATCCGCAGGTCGCAGTACGACTGGGGACACTCGACCGCGATCCGGGCATACGCCCCCAGTTCCGTCAGTTCGTGGACTCGGCCGCGCCGTGGGAGCCGCTTCCGGAGGACGGGCTCGAGCGTCATCCGCGCTCGCGAGGCGCGTGAGCGACGCGCGCTCGCGCAACCACGTGAGCGACTGCGGCTGACCGCAGCGCTCGCGCCAGCCGGCGAGCACGCGCTCCAGCAGCCCGAGCTCTGCGACGCTCGCCAGCACCTCCACGCGGCCACCGCCGTCGGCCGCGGGCCCAAGCCGCACGAGGTACAGCTCGCCCGTATCGCTGACCCACGCCGCACGATGCAGCGGTCCGTCCACGGCCTCGCGCCACCACAGCCCGACGTCGTGCTCGCGTGAGCGTAGGCGCCGCTCGTCCGCGTTGTAGAAGCGCGCGAGCGACTCGTAGCGATCGCCCGCGCCGGCGTCGGTCGAGGAGTCAGCCTGTCTCATGCGCCGTCACCAACTTTCGAGAGGGAGCAGGTCTGCAGCGAGCTTCCTCCTGCCGCCTAAACGACGGGTTACCCACTCGTAAGGATTGACGCGCAGCGCATCCGTGGCTAGCGGACCACGTCGACCGGCGTGCCCAGCGTCACCCTCGGCCCCAGCCAGGCCATGTCCGCCACGAGCATGCGGATGCAGCCGTGCGAGGGGTCGCCCGGGATCCTCTGCGGTTCGCCAAACGGGCCGTGGATCCCGATCACGCCTTCTCCCGCCCAGTGGGGCAGCGTCGAGTAGTCGGAGGTGCCGAGCGCATACGGCCAGTAGGGGCTGCTCGGATCGGACAGCTTGAAGCGCTCGTCGACCCAGAAGTGCCCGGCGGGCGTCGGCGTGCTCGGCTTGCCCACGCCGACGGGGAAGACGCGCAGCAGGCGCCCGCCGAAATACACCCACATGCGATGCCAGCTGAGGTTCACGACGATCCGCCAGCGCGTGTGGTGGAAGCCGCCGAGCCGCTCTCTGAGCATCCAGCCGACCCGCCCGTTGGGGCGGCCGGGAACCCGCACTCGGACCCATTCGCGGCCTTCAGCGTCGACGTAGCTGCGCAACACCATGTAGACCTCAGGAAAGCCGTCGGCGTTGAACAGGTGCACCATCGCCAGCCGTGGTGCCCCGATCACCGGCTGGGAGTAGACCCCACCGACGCTTTCCGACTGCGCCCACGTGGTGAGCGTTCGTTCGTTGGAAAGCTGGATCGCCTCGCCGGAAGTTGCTTCGGCACTCGCAGCGGCGGGCAGCACAGCCAAGCTTGCGAACGCAAGCAGACACGCAACCAATGCCAACGCGCCCCTGCGACCGCTCGCCGGCCACGGCGCCACCGCACTGATCACGTCTCTCTTCCTGCCCCGCCGCGGTCGACCCGCAGGGATCACCGGCCAGTAGCGGCCCATGACCCCTGCGACCCGCCTGGGCTCAGCCGTTGAGGCGCTTCTTCAACGCACTGGCTGCCGAGAACTTCGCTGCCTTGGAGGCAGCGATGCTGATCGTCGCACCGGTCGACGGGTTGCGCCCCTGGCGTGCCGCTCGGTGGCTGACGCTGAACTTGCCGAAGCCGGCAAGCGCGACCTCACCCCCGGCGGCCAGCTCGTCGGAGACCACCTCGATCGCCGCCTCTACCACCTGACGTGCCTGGCTGGCGGACAGCCCGGTGCGCTCCGCGACCTGCTCGCCCAGCTCGTTCTTGGTCATGCCACTCCCTTCTCGAGTGTCGTTGCTGCGAGCAGGCTAACCGCTGGTGAGGACGACGACACGGCGACAGGCCCCGTGAACAGGCCGAAGAGTGCCTAATTTCCGGGCAACTTAACCGCGTGCGGGGTCCTCAGCGACGCTTCCGCGGGGCGCTCGGCGCTGCTGCGCCGCCTGAACGGCGCGAGCGCGCCGGCTGCGCAAGCCGCCCAAAGGAGTCCCAGCCAGCAGCCACAGGCGAGCGCGACGTGCACCCACACGAGCTCGGTGGGCAGGTGCGTCTCGTACTGATCCAACCCCACCACCCCCTGCAGCGCGAGCAACACGCACAGCGCCGTAAGCGGCCGCTGCACCGCCGCGCGCACCTCGCGCCGGCGCGCAAGCCACCAGACGAGGACCGCCGCGAGGCTGAACACGAGCGCGATCTCAGCGTGACGATGGATCACGAAGTCCATCGTGCCGCGCCCGTCGAAGTCGAGGCGATTGATCTTCTGCCCGGGAGAGCCGCCGGCGTGCGGGCCGGCGGCCGTGGCTGCCGTGCCGGCGAAGATCGTCAGCGCTGCGAGGGCCAACAGCCAGCGCAGCGCGCGCACGATCGTCGGGTCTGTGGGGGCGAGTGCTTGATCGGTTGCAGACGTTGCCTGCGTGCCAGGCTCGGAGCCCGACCTGACGGACACCGGCTCGGGCTCGTGCGACGCTCGCCACACGAGCACCACGGCGGCCACGAGGATCAGCATCGAGAGCGCGAAGTGACCCATCACCCAGCCATAGTCGAGCGCCCCTTTGACGGTGAAGCCGCCGAGCACGGCCTGCGCGACCACGCCCAACGGCAGCAGCGCCCCCAGCCACACCAGGTCGCGCCTGTACGGGCGCCGCCGCAGCGCCGCCAGCCACGCCAGGCCCGCGGCGATCGACACGGGGGCGGTGATCGCGCGGTTGGAGAACTCGATCAGCGCGTGCGTCTTCAGCGGCGGATACACGTTGCCGTAGCACTTCGGCCACGTCGGGCAGCCGAGTCCTGACCCGGTCAGGCGCACGGCCGCGCCGGTGAGGACGATCAGCGTCAGCGCGCCGAGCGCGACCCAGGCGAAGCGCACGTACTGCTCGGGGGTGACGGTGTAGCCGTTGGTGCGCTCGCGCAGCTGCTGTAGACGACCTGCCATCCGCCTAAGGATGCCATTCGAACGGCAGTTCGTCGGCTATCTCGCTCAGGCGCGGTGCCGCGGCGTCCCGCTCGGAGACCGTCAGCTCCTCGAGCGCCAGCGGCCACTCGATGCCGATGTCCGGGTCGTTCCACGCGATGCCGCGCTCGACGGCGGGGTCGTAGTAGGCGCTCTGCTTGTAGATCACGTCGGCCACGTCGCTGAGCACGCAGAAGCCGTGCGCGAAGCCGACCGGCACATACAGCTCGCGCATGCTCTGGTCGTCGAGCTCCACCCCCTCCCACTGTCCGTACGTGGGTGAGCCGCGGCGCAGGTCGACGGCGACGTCGAGGATCCGCCCGCGCGCGCAGCGCACGAGCTTGGCGACGCCGTCGCCGATGTGGAAGTGCATCCCGCGCAGCACGCCACGGGTCGAGCGCGAGTGGTTGTCCTGGATGAACAGCTCGCCCTCGGGCATCCCCGAGCCCGTGTGCCATTCCTGCCGGTAGGTCTCACAGAAGAAGCCGCGCTCGTCGGCGTGGACGCTCGGTTCGAGGATCACGAGGCCTGGCAGGTGTACCGACGCGGCGCGCATAGGCGTCAAGAGGGTAGCGGCGAGGATCGGGGCGCGCGGCGGGCCGTTAGATTGGAGGCGCGATGTCCGCAAGCGCAGAGGAGGCATGGGCGCCCGGCCCGCTTCGTCCGCAGCTCGCCGACGGCGCCGTGCACGTGTGGCGCGCCGATCTTGCCGCCGTCGCGGCCGATCTCGCGGAGCTTCTGTGCGAGCAGGAGCGCGCACGCGCGAAGCGGATCCTGAGCGAGTCGCGCGGAGAGCTCTGGACACGCTCGCGCGGGCTGCTGCGGGCGCTGCTGGGGCGCTACCTGCAGCGAGAGCCGGCCTCGCTGCGCTTCGCCACCGGCGCGCACGGCAAGCCCGCGCTGAGCGACGTAGGCGCCAACGAGCTGGCCTTCAACCTGTCGCACTCGGGGCAGCTCGCGCTGTACGCGTTCAGCGCCGGCCCGGCTGTGGGCGTCGACATCGAGGTGGGACGCCGCTCCGTCGAGGAGATCGCCGTCGCCCGCAGGTGGCTCGGCGCCGCGCCGGCGCGGCGCCTCGAAGCACTCGAGCCGCCGAGCCGCCGGCAGGAGTTCCTGCGCGCGTGGACCCGCCACGAGGCGCAGCTGAAGTGCCTGGGGGTCGGACTCGGGGCTGCGCCTGCCGGCGCGGAGGAGCCCTGGGTGCGCGATCTCGAGCCGTTCACCGACGTCGCGGGCGCCGTCGCCGCGGAGCGTCCGGCGCTAGAGCTGGACTGCTGGAGCTGGCACTAGTGGTGCCGGCTGTGCGGCCTTGCGTGGTAGATCCTGATGCTCGCCTGCGAGATGTTGCGCTCCTTATCGTAGGCGAGGAACGTCAGCGTGTGCCAGCCGTAGGGGATGTGCTTGGCGCCCTGCCAGTCGAGCGCGCCGAACAGGGTGGTGGGGAATCCCGGGCCGTCGTAGTTGCGGATCAGTCTGCCGTCGATCTCGAGACGGATCCGGAACACGCCGTCGGTGCTCCTCGCCGCCACGTGGATCGGCAGCGGCCCGCTGTAGGAGACGTGGCTGCGCGGCGAGGCGATCGTGATCTTCGGACCGGTGAAGTTCCCGCACGGTTCGGTCAGCTTGTCGCCTTCGTGCGCGAAGTTGCGCATCGCCGTGAATGACGGCTTGCGCGAGCCGTTTTCGCGCAGCAGCCCCGAGGTGACCACGCCTTCGTCCTGCAGCGGGAACCACAGCGCCACCTGCACGTAGTGGTCCTGCGTCATGCAGTGGTATGCCTGCCTCAAGTACGTGGCCTGCTGTTCTTCGCTGACGCCCTGAGCGGTCACTCCAGCCCACGCGCCTTCAGCGCACGCGGCGGTCGTGGTGCGCCAGCTCAGCTCTGTCATCCAGATCGGCTTGTCGTCGCCGTTGGCGAGCATCACCGCGTGCACTTCGCGATAGGCGAGGAACGAGTCCGTGATCAGGCGGTTTTCGGGTCCGCGCAGGAATTCGTAGGGCGAGAGTTTGTCGCACGCGGTGTCGGTGTGCACGCCGACAGCGTCGAAGTAGCCCTTGCCGCCCGCCGCATAGACGCCTTCGAGAAACTGGAAGTCGTTGCCGGTGAGCCCGCCCAGCACCACTACGGCCTTCGGATCGGCGGCCTTGATCGCCGGGTAGGAGGCCTTCAGCAGCTGCGCGTAGGCGGCGGGGTTCGGCGCCCCCGTCCACCAGCCCGGCGCGTCCTCCTCGTTCCAGATCTCATACGCGTTCACGCGCGTCCCGAAGTGCTCGGCGAGCACTCCGACGAAGGCACCGTAGTCCGCCGGATTCGCCGGCGGCGCGTGTTCGTCGCTCGAACCGGTCTCCCATTCGGGGCTGTCGACCACGTCGAAGATCACTTTTGTACCGGCGGGCAGCCGGCCGACGACCTGTTCCCAGGAGGCGAGCGCGCTGGGGGAGATCGCGCCACGCGTCGGCTCCATCACCCGCCAGCTCAAGAAGAACCGCACCCAGTGGGTGCCGAGCGCCTTCAGCGTCGGCGTCTGGTTGGCGCTCGCGCCGATGTTCACGCCGGCTTCGACGGCGGATGCCGGCGCGGCGGAGGCGGCTGCCACCGTCAGAACGAGCGAACAGATGGTCATTGGCGCCGCCAGGCGCAAGCGACGGCTACCGATCCGTGGGCGGAATGACATCACAGCTGCATCGGAAGTTTCGCGCGTGGGCTAAAGGGGATGGGTGGCGTCATCGACGAAACTGCATCGTAGGTCGCTCCCTCGAGGCTTTCGCCCCTTTGCGAGCCGTCCCTGCGAAGCGCACTCGGCCCGGGAACGCGCGGATACCCTTCTGTTGAGCCGATGACACCGAACTCGCCGCCACCAGTGCTTGTCGATCGCGTGCAGAAGCGCTTTGAGATCCCGCGCGATCAGGTCAGCACGCTCAAGGAGCGTGCGTTGCATCCGCTGCGCCGCAGCGTCACCGACACGCTGCACGCCCTGCGCGGGGTCTCCTTCGCGGTCGAGCCGGGCGAGTTCTTCGGGATTGTCGGTCGCAACGGCTCCGGGAAGTCGACGCTGCTGAAGTGCCTCGCGGGCATCTACAGCGTCGACAGCGGCAGGATCTTCGTCAACGGGCGCATGTCCACGTTCATCGAGCTCGGCGTCGGCTTCAACCCCGACCTGCCCGCGCGTGACAACGCACTGCTGAACGCCACGATGCTCGGGCTCAGCCCGCGAGAGGCGCGCAAGCGCTTCGACAGCGTCATCGACTTCGCCGAGCTCGGCGACTTCGTCGAAATGAAGATCAAGAACTACTCCTCCGGGATGCTCGTTCGCCTGGCCTTCGCGGTGATGATCCACGTGGACGCCGAGATCCTCCTGATCGACGAGGTCCTCGCCGTCGGCGACGCCTCCTTCCAGCAGAAGTGCTACGACGAGTTCGAGCGCATCCGTGACAGCGGCTCGACCGTCCTGTTCGTGACCCACGACATGTCGGCCGTCCAGCGCTTCTGCGATCGGGCGCTGCTGCTCGAGCATGGCCGGCCGGTCGTGATCGGGGACCCCGAGCACGTCGGCAACCGCTATCTCGAGCTCAACTTCTCCGAGCAGGCGCGACAGGTCGAGGAGGCGGCCGCCGTGGCCGAAGGGGACGGTCCGACCGCGACTTCCGGCGCCGCGGCGGACGGACGGCCGGACGTGGTCGGCGTCGCCGAGGCCACCGAACCGGCGGTGATTCGCTACGGCGACGGGCGCGCCGAGATCTATGAAGCGTGGTTCGAGGACGAGCACGGGGCGCGGGCGGAGACGCTCCAGACGGGCCGGCCGTGCTCGTTCGGGGCACGCGTGCGCTTCCACGGGCAGGTGGAGAATCCCCTGTTCGGCATCAACCTCCAGAACGCCCACCGCGATCACCTGCTGTCCGCCTCCAACCTGTGGAGCGAGCCGCGCTGCGGCAGCTTCGACGCCGGCGAGGAAGTGACCTTCCGCATCCGCTTTGAGAACGTCCTGGCACCCGACCGCTACTACGCGACTCCTGCTGTCGCGCGCCACGGCGGCGCGTGGATCGACCGTCGCGAGCGCATGATCTCGATCGTCGTCACGGGCACGCAGAGCACCGACGCGCTGCTCGAACTCCCCTACGAGATGGTGATCGAGCGCGGCACGCCGCACGCCGCCGACGCCGAGCTCGTCCGATGAGCGCACCGACGGCCGAACAGCCCGAGCTGCTCGCCGATTGGAGCCCGAGCCAGCTCGAGGGGCTCGGCACTCCGATCAAGGGTCCGTCCGCTCTGGGGTCCGATCCGAGGCGCCTGTGGCACCTGACGTGGGCGCTCTCCAAGACCGAGTTCAAGCTCGCGTTCTTCGGCTCCGCGCTCGGCTACCTGTGGCAGCTGATGCGCCCGCTGCTGCTGTTCGGCGTGATCTATCTCGTCGTCAGCCGCTCCAAACTCCTGTCCGGCAGCAACGAGCCGTACTTCGCGACGTCGCTGCTGCTGGGCGTCGTGCTGTTCAACTTCTTCGCCGAATCGACCTCCGGCGGCGTGAGCTGCCTGGTCGACCGTGAGAACCTCGTGCGCAAGATCGAGTTCCCGCGACTCGCGGTGCCGATCTCGATCGTGCTGACAGCGCTCATGAACCTGTCGCTCAACCTGATCCCGGTGGTGATCTTCCTGCTCGCCGCCGGCGGCTCCCCGCAGTGGAGTTGGCTCGAGATGCCGCTGCTCGTGCTCGCGCTGGCGCTCTTCTGCGCCGGGCTGGGCATGATCCTGTCGGTGGCATACGTGCGCTACCGCGACGTTCGCCCGATTTGGGAAGTGGTGCAGCAGATGACCTTCTACGCGTCGGGGATCTTCATTCCGATCCTCACGCTCGGGTCGATCACCGTGTTGGGCGGGCACTTCAATCTCGGCCAGGTGTTGATGACCAACCCCTTCGCCGCGATCCTCGAGCAGGCACGACACGTGTTCGTCAGCCACGACTATCCAACGGCGGCGAGCGCGATCGGTGGCTACGGCCTGCTGATGATCCCGATCGCGATCGGGATCGGGGCGCTCGTCGGTGGCTTCCTGCTGTTCGACCGCGAAGCCCCACGCGTGGCCGAGCAGCTGTGACTGCGCCGCTGCGCGTCGCATTCATCGGTCAGGGCGTCTACTTTCGCCAGTGCGCGCTCGAGCAGACGGTTGCGGGCGTCGAGCCGGTGTTCATCGACTTCCGCGCGGGGGCGCCGGCGGAGCCGCTGGCGGCCTCGCTGCGGGAGCTCGACCCCGACGTGGTGCTCGTGTTTCGACCGGAGATCATCCCCGCCGGCCTGTTCGAATCGCTGCGGGCGGTGACGATCGGCTACCTCACCGAGCCGCTCCCGCGCGCCAGCGGGACGCACCATCCCGACCTGCGCGCCCGCATGCAGTGGCTCGAACAGGTCGATGCCGGCAACTTCGATCGCATCATCTCCTTCGATCCGCTGATCGCCGAGACGGCCGCCAGCGTGCTGGCGGTGTGGCGCTCGCTGCCAATCCCTGTCGCCGACAGCCTGTTCATGGAGGTGCGCCAGCGCGCGCACCCTCCACGACTGCTGTTCGTCGGGCGTTCGACCGAGCATCGCGAGCAGCTGCTGGCGCCGGTCAAGCGCGCGTATCCGCTCGTGCATATCGGCCACGGTCTGTTCGGCCAGCCGTTGATGCGGTTCCTGCGGGACGCGGACGTGCAGCTGAACCTGCACAACAACCCCTACCCCACATTCGAGAACCGCGTTTGCATCGCGCTCGCCGCGGGGCATCTCGTCATATCGGAGCCCCTCAGCCCGAGTCATGGTCTGCAACCCGGCATCGACTACCTGCAGGTCGAGAGCCCGCAGGCGCTGGTGGAGCTCGTCGCGGAGCTCAGTCACGAGCCGGACGCGTACGCGCAGGTGCAGGCCGCCGGCCGTAGCCAGGCCGAGCGCTTCCGCGCTTCGCGCGTCTACCCCGAGCTGGTGCGCGACGCGCTCGCCGACGTAGCGGCACTGGGAAGCCGACGCAGGGGGTAGGGTCCCCACCGGCATGCAGCCAGCGCGGACAGAGGATCCGTCGATCTCCGACGCACCGGAAGCAGCACCCCGCAGGCCACTGACCCGGCTCCTCTCGCCGACTCGCCGCGACGTGCTCCTGATCGTCGTCCCCGTCGCCCTGATCGCGCTGATCTACGTGATCTATGCGCTGCGGGTGGGCAACTTCCAGAACGACGAAGAAGAATATTTGACGGTCGCGCGCTATGTGGCTGCGCACTTTCCAAGCGCGATCTGGCTGAGCAGCCTGTTCGCGCGCGGCACCCAGCGTCTGGACCCGATCATTCTCGCGCTGCCGTTCGCGCTTGCGCGCGGCCCCGGCGCCTTCCAACTCGCGCACGTCATCCAGTGCCTGCTGTTCGTCAGCACCGCAGTGCCGTGCTTCCTGCTCGCCCGCCGCGCCGGGCTGCCCCGCGCGGCCAGCATCTTCGCCGCGGTGCTGTGCATAGTCGTGCCGTGGGCGGTGGTCGCGACCTCCTACCTGGCCGAGTGCCTCGCCTATCCAGTCTACGCGTGGGTCCTGTACGCCACCTGGAACACGATCACCAAACCATCGCTGGGCAACGACGTGCTCACCGTGCTCGCGCTCGTGGTTGCCGTGTTCTCGCGCACGGCGATGCTGGCGCTGCTGCCGATCCTGCCGCTCGCGATCATCTGGCAGGAGTGGACGTGGGGCCTGCGGGGCACCGCGCTGCGGCGCCGCCCGCGCGCGCTCCTCGTGCGCGTCTGGTCCACCCATCGGCTACTGAGCGCGCTCGTCGCGCTGGGCGTGCTCGTGCTCTTGCTCGACGGCCTCGGCCTGCTCCCCGGCCGCGGATTGGCGACGTTGACGGGCGACTACACCCTGCCGGTGCTCGAACCGCTCCTCAGCCTGCTCGATCGCTACCGCGAATACGTCTCGCGGATGGCCACCGGCACCGGCCTGATCGCGCTCGCGCTGGCGCTTCCCTGGCTCACCGCGACGCTGGTCAAGCCGCGCGACGGCGCGTGTCACGCGCTCGCGGTTGTGTGCACGCTCGGCCTCGCGACGATCCTGTTCTCGCTGCTGCAGGCGCCCGGCGACGAGCGCTACGTGCTCTACTCGGCAGTGCCGATCTCGCTGGCGTGCGCCGCGTCGCTGAGCCAGCTCGCCCGAGCTGGGAGGCTTCGCGCTGGGGTGGCGCTCGGCGTGCTTGCCGGCACCGCGGCGGTCATCGCAGTGACCGCGAGCGCCGTGTGGCCGGCGCCAGCAAATCCCTACGACTACTTCAGCTACCCCAGCGCGATCTTCTACGAGCGGGTGGTGCTCGGGCGTGCAAGCGAGGTGTCGGTGCCGCTGATCCACCTCTCGGCCGGGGCGCTGCTGGCGCTCGCGCTCGTGATCGTGATGGCGGCGTGGGCGTTGATCACGTGGCGTGTGCGAGACGCCGCGCGTCCCGCCGCGGTCCTGCTCGGCGTGGCCGTACTCGCGCTGTGCGGGGTGCAGACCGCCTATGCGCTACGCAAGTTCACGACCGGCGCGGGCGGCGGGCCGAGCGCAGCCGAACGCTCATGGGTCGATGCGCACGTCCCCTCCAGCGCACGCGTCGGCGCGCTCGCGGTCGGGCTCGGGGAAACCCCCGACTACGTCCCGATTTGGCGCTCGACCGAGTTCTGGAACACCTCGGTCGAGCAGGACGTCTCCTTCGGGCCGCCCGGGTCGCTGCCGTTCCCTCCGGGATCGGAACCGGTGCACCTGAAGATCCAGCCTGGCAGCGGCCTGCTCAGCGCTGTCGGAGGGCCGCTCACGACGACGCCGATAACGCCGCCCGAATGGCTGCTGATCCCTGCGCAGGCAACCAACCGCATCGCTCTCGCCGGCCAGGTCGTGGCTCACGCCACCTACGTTCCGCTCGAACTCGAGCGCCTCAGCAAACCGGCACGCGCCCTCTGGGAAATCACGTTCACCTCCCCGGAAGGCTTCCTCACCTCCCGCCAGACCGCGTACGCCACCGTGTTCAGCGGCGCACTCGCCGGACTGCGCCGGCCGTGCGCGACATTCTCGCTGCTTGCTCCCCCCGCCTTCGCCGGCAGCTGGCCCTATACCGTCAGCAGCGCAGGCGTGCCGCGCCGTGGCTCGCTACGAGCCGCACAGACGGCTGTCGTCACGATTCCTCTGCACCCAGGCTCCGCGCCGCATGCGGCGAGCGCAAAGGTGGCGGTCACCGTCGACGGTCAGACGACGCTGTTCGGCGGCCTCGTCGCCAGCGCCAAGCTCGCGTTCTTCAAGGTCGCGTCCTGCTCGCGCTCGTGAGCGTCGCCACCGCGGCCAATGGCACGCCGATCACGAGCAGAAGCGCGAGCACCCACAGCAGGCCGAGCCCTACGTGGGCGTGGAACAGGCGCAGACGTCGCATGATCGTGCCGGCGTCGTCGAGCAGGCTCTGGCGCTTGGCCGCATAGAAGGCGAGGTCGAAGTTGGCCGGCCAGAGGTGGCCGTCGACCGTGGTGCTCGAGCGGCTCTCTCCGCGTCCGGCGGCTGCGTACAGCGCCACGGGCGTGCGGCCCAGATTGGTCAGGCAGACGCTCCCTTCCAGCGCCTGCGCCGACCCCTTGAAGGCGATTTCGAGCAGGCCGTTGTCGACGTAGCTCGGCGCCACCGGGATCGTTTGGCGATAGTCAGGGCCAGTCAGCGCGAACAGTAGCGGCGCCGGTGCCTTGCCGTAGGTGCCGATCCGCATCTGCGCAACCTGTGCTCCGGGCAGCAGCCCGATCTGATCGGAGCACGCCTGCTGTCCACCCGGGATTTCCACGAGCGAGACCGACTGCAGCGGCGGCGGCTGGGGCACCTCGGTGGCGATGCGACGGCTGCTGTCCAGCGCGGGCAGGATCCAAGCGAGGAGCAGCACGACGAGGACGACACCGCCGCCGAGCGCCGTGAGCAGCGCTGAGCTGCCCCAGACGGAGCGCAACCGCGACGAGCGCCGCACACGGCGCCACCGCGTTGCGCTAGGCATAGAAGCGCTCCAGGACGATTGCCAGGGCGCTCAGCTGCAGCACCGCCAGCGCCGCGACAGTGGCTCCGCTCAGCAGCGCGGCAAGGATTCGCGGCAGCCACGAGACCGCCAGCGCGATGCCGACGCCATAGAGACACAGCAGCGGCAGCAGGTAGCGACCGGTGATGATCGGATCGCCGCTGAAGGTCAGCAGCGAGGAGTAGGCGACCGCGTGCAGCATGATCAGGTAGCCCAAGACCCCCACCGCGAGCACGGCCAGGACCCATGGCACGCGCGCTATGCGCCGGCGATACACGACGAGCCCCACGATCGCCGCGAGCGCGGTCACCTCGGCGGCGCGCGACAGGAAGTTGAGCGTGGCGGGGGAGAAGCTCACCTCGAGCTGGGCGAACGTGCCGAGGAAACGATCGATGAACACCTGGCGAACCCCGTAGCCCGGGTGGATCGTGGCGGCCATGAAACCCAGTCGCGGCAGGTAGAACTGCCAAAGATAGGAGAGGAAGCCTTCGGCGCGGGCCAGCGTAACGTCGTCTCGGACGGCGTAGCGCAGCAGCAGGTAGGCCCCCACCGACACGATCACCGCACCTGCGGCGGCGGCAGTCACCGTGGCGCGACGCCCGTGCGCTCGCCGATGCCAGGCGGCCACAGCGAGCGCGAGCAGCGCGGGCGCGATCAGCGGCAGACCGCGACCCTGCGTGAAGCCGGCCATCACGCACACGGCGATCAGCCAGCCCACTCGCGCGCGGGTAGCGCCGTGGCACACAACCGACACCGACAGCCACAGTCCGGCGGTCCAGAGAGCCGCCAGCGGCAGATCAGGGTTGATCGTCGCCGTCAGCATCGTCAGCTGCGGGTTCAGCACCACCGCGGCCGTCGCGAGGACGCGCAGCGCGGGGCCTCTCGGCAGCCCCAGGAGCAGCTCGCCGCTCAGCAACCACGTGAACACGACGAGCGCGAGCAGCAGCGGCAGGTTCGCCAGGCGCATCGCCAACGAGCGCGTGAAGAACGTCGCGTGGCGAAACGCGAGATACGGGACCGCCTCGTACAGGTAGTAGAGAGGCGGGTTCTTGTCGGCGGCCGTGAAGCCACCGTCGGACCGGGCACCCGGGGGCAATCGTTCAAGGTCGGCGAAGCAGACGCGTTCATCGATCACCGATGCTGGAGCGCGGGCCGCCGGGTTCTGTTCCAGCTGCGCGAGCCCGCTGCACGCGCCGGCCACTTCCACCTCCGTCGAGTAGGGGTGCCCCGCGTTGGCGGGCGGCGCGCTGCGCCACGGCAGCGACCCGGTTTCGGCGAGCTTCTGCACATAGGCGAAGTGACCAACCTCGTCGGGCCCCTGCAACGGCGGCAGCACGATGCACCACGCCAACCCCTCCACGAGCGCGATCGCCAAGAGCACCAGCAGCGGCCGGGGAACCAGCGCCCAGGCGTTGCTCAGACGCGCCGCACGGATGGCAGGAGTCTCCTGGTCGGGACCGGTGCCTTCGCGCTCGATCGCGCCACCGCTCGTACTCATCGAGCCGTTAGCCTATCCGCGACACCGGGAGCGGATTCGCTGCTCGGCGCGCGCCGACACCCGCTTCACGCTCGCGATGAACGCAAACGACGACGTCACGATCGTGATCACGTGCTTCAACTACGGGGCCTTCCTGGCGGAGGCGGTGGACAGCGCGGTCGATCAGGAGGGTGGCGAACCGAGGGTTGTCGTGGTCGACGACGGCTCGACCGACGCGCAGACGCTTGCCGCGCTCGAGCGCCTGCCGCCGCAGGTGGAACTGGTACGCCAAAGCAACGCCGGCGTGGCTGCAGCGCGCAACGCCGGCCTGGCACTGGCGGACACACAGTTCGTGCTCGTGCTTGACGCCGACGATCGCCTCACGCCACGAGCGATAGCCAAGCTGCGCGAGCTGCTCGAGAGCGAGCCGGATCTCGGCTTCGCCTATGGCCCGATGCGCTTCTTCGGAGCGTGGGACGGCGTGCTCGAGTTCCCCGACTACGACCCCTACCGGCTGCTGTACCGCCACACCATCGGCTCGAGCGCATTGATGCGTCGCGAGCTCGTGCGGGACATCGGCGGCTTCGATCCGGCTTTCCCCGGCTACGAGGACTGGGAGCTGTGGGTGCACGCACTTGCCCGCGGCTGGCGCGGGCAGCGGATCGCCGATATCACGCTGCTCTACCGCAGACACGCCACCACACGCCATCTCACCGCCCGCACCCGCTACCGCGAGACGTTCCGCCAGCTGCGCTCCAAGCACGCCGGAACGTACTCGCGGACTGGCCGCAAGCGCCTGGCCGCCGAGAGCGAGCTCGGCCCTCTTGGCCGCCTCGTCTACCGCTTCTGGTGGGGCTTTCGACCGCTGCCCGCGCGTCTCGAGCTCGCACTGCAATCAGCCTTCTGGCGCCCCAAGTAGACGCAGTACGAGGCGCCGGTAACGTTCGAGCGACGCGTTCACCCACGCGGGCATCCCCATCTCGGGGAGATCCGTGTCGACGCCGCCGACGAACAGCCCGAGCACCACGGCATCTCCTACGCACCGCGCGACCTGCACATGGCGGCGCCAGCGCAGCAGTGCCGGTGCGCTCGCGAGCAGCGCCGCCCACGCTCGCAGCTTCTCGCGCAGCCAGCCGTCGCGCGCGGCGCGCGCCAGTACCGCCCCTTCGGTTGCAAGCAAGACCGGAGCCAGCAGCACAAGGGTGCGCAGTTGCAGATTGCTCAGCAGGGCCCACGACCGGTTTCGCTCGAGGTAGAACCACTTCTCGGGCCCCTTGTCGAACTCGTACTCGTGCACCACCACCGCCGCCGGGCAGTAGCGCACGCGTCCGCCGCCGAGCCGCACCCGCCAGGCCAGGTCGGTGTCATCCACGTACAGGAAGAAGAACGGGCACAGGCCACCGAGCGCGAGGAAGCGCTCGCGGTGCACCAGCAGCGAGGCGCCCGAGACCGCCGCGACGTCACGCGGCGGCGCGTGCTCCTGTGGGCGCCCGTACCCGCCAGACCACGAGATACCCGCGAGGTTGACCGGGTTCGCACCCGCATTCACGCGCCCGTCGGGGAGCAGCACCTGAGCGCCCACGACCGCCACGTCGGGGCCGTCGATCGCCGCCAGCAGCGCCGCCAGGCAGTCGCTTGCCGCGACGGCGTCCGGGTTGAGGAACCACAGCCATTCCCCCGTTGCCTCGCCCGCCGCGAGGTTGGCGGCACCGGTGTAGCCGAGGTTGGCGCTGGGGCGCAGGATCTGCAGCTTCTCCGAGATACCCTCGAAGCCCTCGACAGGCGCCTGTGGATCGTTGTCCACGACGAGCACCTCGCGCACCGCGAACGACTGCTGCAGCAGGCTGTTCAGCGTGTCCGGCAGGCGCGGGCTGCGATAGGAGACGACGACAGCCGTCACAGTGGGACCCATCCGGGCAGTATCCTGGGACGCGTCCGGCCACGCACCCTCAATGATCTTCGACCGTCCAGACGAGCAGCAGGGGAGCGTCCGCGTCCGCGTGAGCGGCAGTTGCTCGTCCCTGGCCGTGATACCCGCCTATAACGAGGCGGCGACGATCGCGGAGGTGATCGGTTCGCTGCACGAGCACGCGCCGGACTTCGACGTGCTCGTCGTCGACGACGGTTCGACCGACGACACTGCCGAGCGGGCACGCAGGAGCGGCGCACGCGTGCTTTCGCTCCCGTTCAACCTCGGCATCGGCGGCGCGGTCCAGGCCGGCTTCCTCCACGCCCTCGAACACGGCTATGCCTTCCTCGCCCAGGTCGACGGCGACGGACAGCACGGGGCCGAGCAGCTCTCGCGGCTGGTTCAGGCGATGGACGAAGGCGGCGTGGACATGGTCTGCGGCTCGCGCTTCCTGACCTCCGACTTCCACTATCCGGCGCCCGTCAGCCGCCGGACAGGCATCCACATCTTCGCCTTCCTGCTCTCGCGCATCGTCGGCACGCGCGTCAGCGACCCCACCTCCGGATTTCGGCTCTACAACCGGCGGGCGATCGAGCTCTTCGCACACGACTACCCGCATGACTACCCTGAGGTCGAGGCCGTGCTGATGCTCCACCACCATCGCTTGCGCATGCGCGAGGTTCCAGTGCAGATGTACGCGAGGGGGGGCGGGAGTTCGTCGATCAGCACCGGAAAGTCGGGCTACTACATGATCAAGGTGCTGCTCGCACTGATGGTCGGCCTGGCGCGCAGGCGCCCGGTTGTCGATCCCGGCGACCTCGCGCCCGTCACCGCGGAGCAGGGGGTCTAGATGCCCGGACGCATCCAGCTGGTGGCGATCATAGGATCGGCGGTGCTGCTGCTGACGGTGCTCGAGATGGTTCGTAGGCGCCGCCTGATGGAGCGCTACGCACTGGTGTGGCTGCTCTCCGCGGTCGTGCTTCTCGCCCTCGCCAGCTGGAGTGGCGCGCTGCTGAAGATCAGTCGCGCGATCGGCGTCATCTATCCCCCGAACGCCCTTTTCTTCGTCGCCTTCGCGTTCGTCCTGCTGCTGCTACTGCACTTCTCGGCCGCCGTCTCACGCCTCAGCGACCAAACCAAGGTGCTCGCGCAGCGCCTGGCGCTGCTCGACGAGCGGGTGCGCAGCCACGAAGCTGCCGCGGCCGAAAATGACGAGGACATGCAGGAGGCCTACGGCGACGATGCGCAGCGCGGGAGCGTGATAACGCGCGTGCCGCCCAGGCGCTAGACGAGCGCCGCGGGGCCGTGCCGATTACGAGCGGCGCCCGCCGGTCGGCGCTCGGGCGATGAGGGTGAAGCGCATAACGTCCTCGTCGGAGGCGGCAATGCGTCGAACGTGCACCACGGGCGCCGGCACGCGAACGCCGTAAGAGGGTGCGAGCACGCCTTCCTCGATTGAGACAGCGGCGTCCTCGACACGGATCTCGAGCTCAGCGCCAGCGAAGCTCGCGAGCGCATGCGACTCCTCGGCGCTCGCCTCGCCAGGCGCAAGCGGAAAGCTCCACGTCAGCTCCTCGCCGGCGGCGCCGAGAACCGTATCGGTGATGGTGACGACACAGCCCTCGCCATCGAAGCTCAGCTCCCGGCGGTGGCGTACCGGCCGCCCCAGCTCGTGAAAGCCACTGTGTTCGCCGACGAACACGGCGCGCGCGCCCTGCGGGTCGAAGCGCACACAGCGGGCGCGGCTCTCTTCGGGGAGGGTGAAGAGATAGTCCGAGCGCAACCGGTTCTGCTCGGCGCCGCCGACGCTGAGCGTGCTGTGAGCGCGTGTCGAGCGAAACGCATTCCGCGCACGTGCGTCCGCGGTGTACAGATAGGAACCGGGGTCGACGATCAGCGGCTGCTCGCCCAGGGCCAGCTCGAAGGACAGCTGATCGTTGTGCGCGTGAGCGCCGATCCCCTCGAGCCCCACGTCGCCGCAACGCACGATCGCCCAGAGGCGCTCGTGGCGCATCACGTACCAGCCCCCGCTCGGATACGCGGCGTGCGTGCGCGCGTCGCGCCAGCTGCGCCCGGCCTGCGCGTACAGGTGGCGATGGTCGCGTGGGTCGGCCCCGTAAGTGCCAAGCGGCAGGAACCGTCCGTCGTCGGCGTCCCCGACCTGAGGGGCCAGGCCGTCCGGGCGCGCGTAGTCGGAGACGAACGTGAGCATCAGCTCGAGACGCTCGCTGTAGACACTGGAGAGGACACCCGGACAGAGCGCGTCCGCGGCCTGCGTGCCGCACACGAACAGCTCCGCAACGAGCCGGTGGTAGGGGATCGAGGCCTCATGGTCGCAGCCGTCAGCGCGCACCTGATGGGCCATCTCCCGCTCGAGCTCCGCGGTTGCCCAGAGCGCCCACGCGCGGCCCTCCGCGCTATCGCTGAACGGTGCACACGCCAGCAGCAGCCCGACGACGTCGGAGAGGTAGTGGTTGCCACGCACCTCGCCCCACTCCAGATGGCCGCGGATGAAGCGACAGTGCAGCAGCAGGCTCGCGAGCGCGGGCTCCAGCCACGGCGCGTCGGTGGCCGCCGGCATCGCGATGCACAGCGCCGCGACCCAGTTGGCTGCGCGGATCGCGACGTCCATCGTGCACGACCACGGCGCACCGAACTCGACCGGGTTGGCGGCGATGAACGAGCTCAGCTGCGCGCCGAGCTCGTCGAGAAAGCGTCGGTCATCGCTCACCCGATGCGCCGCCGCCAGCAGCGGTAGGTGCTGGCAGCGGGACAGCTCCCACGGGACCTTGATGTCCGAGCCGCCTCCCAGCACCGTCGGCACGCGCGAGATGTGCACGTCCGGCCAGCGCCGGCCGGACTTGAAGTCACGCTGCCAGTCGATGCTCGCGCCGAGCTCGGTGAGGCCCGAGCCCAGCAGGTCAAAACGGTGGGCGAGGATCTGCTCGGCCTGCTCGAGCAGACGCGCGCGGGCGACGGCGTCGAGCTCGTCGAGTTCGCGCTCCCAGGCGGCGACGGTCGGCAGCGCCGGCAGGGCGCGCTCGCGCAGCGCACCCTCGGCGGGCCGATCGCCAAGGGCCCGGCGCAACTCCACGGGGCCCACGCGCAATCGGCGCACGCGCAGTCGCGCCCTGCGCAGCGGCGCGCGGACATAAGAAGTAGCGAACGTCACGACCGCGGCTGTGCCGTGACGCGGCCCCAGCCGGCGCCATGCCGCCAGACCCTCACGCAAGCGCCTCACGGTGTCGGCCGGTGGCGTTCGGATGTGTCCCCGAGCACCACCTGCCGCGTGTTGCGCTCGCTGCGATCCCAGCTCTCGTGCTCGGCTTCGAGATATGGGGCGTACGCGAGCACCGGTTGCAAGATGACCACGGTCGCGAGTATGGCGCGTGCCGCCAAGCGCTTCGGCCACGCCCGCCACAGGCCACGCAGCACAAGCCGCGCACGCTCCCGGGCCCGCCCCGAAGGGCCCATCCCCCTCGGCGACGTCAGCGACATGTGGGCGTGCACGATACCGAGCGGCGCTGACCGCCACACGCGGTTACCCTGCGAGCTATGGTGCCCGCACTAGAGCAGCTTCGCGAGCTCAGTCACAGTCCCTTCCCGCCCGAGCCGCCCCGTCGGAGCCGACTCGTCGATGCGCTCTACGCGCTGGCGGAGCGCCGCGGACACACCGGCCTGCGAACGCCGCACCTGCACGGCGGCTCGGATGTGGAGAAGGTCATGTACGAGTACGAGCGCGACGGCGACTTGTGGGAGGTGTGCGCCAGCATGGTCTCCCCAAGCATCCTCAGCGACCAGGACGTAATCGACGTGGGCTGCGGCTGGGGCGGAAAGACAGTGCGCTATGCGGAGACGCTCGGGCTCCGCTCGATAATCGGAGTCGATCTCCCAGGTATGTACGACCCAGCGGCTCCAGCCGCCTTTGCGCGCGAGCGCGGCGTCGGCAACTGCGCCTTCCTCACCGGCACCGCCGAGCAGCTCGAGTTTGCCGGCGAATCATTTGGAGTAGCGATCCTCGACGACGTCTTCGAGCACGTCCGTGATCCCGCCGCCGTGATGGCGGAATGTCTGCGCGTTCTGCGTCCCGGAGGTTCGCTGATACTCAGGTTCCCCTCCATACGAATGCTGTGGGCGCACCACCTCGACCGAGTCTTCACCTACCCCGGACTTCACTACCTGCTGCCGTTTCGAACGTGGGCGTCGGGCCTGAACTACAAGCTGCTAGATGGCTCCGCCGAAGCTGGCTTCGAGCCGTTCGACGAGGTGACCGCGACACCGTTTCGAACGCCCTTCGGTCGCCCGGTCACCCGCAACCTCAACGGCCAAGCGTTCGCCGATTTCGAGAACATCGTAGCCGACAGCGGCTTTGAAACAGTCTCGTTGCAGATCGTCCCGATGGGCTTTGGTCCGTCGCTGCTATCCCGAGTGGCACGGCTGGTCTACAACGGCCTGCGTCCGCTGCCAGGTATGGCCGAGGCGCTCGGTGTCACGATCGCATTCGTGGGCCGCAAGCCGGCGTCTGACGCAGCGCCGCCCAGACGTACTCCTGATATGTCGCCTCGTTTGTCAAGTGAGCAGGTTTGATCACGCCCAGTTCGAGAGGCGTCTCTGGGGTGGCCACAAGGCCCGGCGCGCACCGGCATGGGCACCGTCACGAGCGCCCTGCCACCCAATGGTCGTGCCAGGCGCTCACGTTGTAAAGGTTCCACAACTGAAAGCCCCAATCCATCCGGCCGCTGCGATGCTCGGTCCACAGCTCGTCGATGCGCGCGTAGTCCAGCAAGCCGCGCTCGGCCAGCGAAGATCCGCGGATCTCGCGTTGGGCGCGATCGCCAAGCTCGCCGCGGAACCACTCAGAGACGGGAGCGCCGAAGCCCTGCTTTTTTCGGTGGACGATGTCGCTGGGAAGCAGTCCGTCCACGGTCCGCTTGAGTAGCCACTTGCCGACGCCGCCGCGAACCTTCATCTCGGGCGGCAAAGCCAGCGCGAACTCGACCAGCTCACGGTCTAGAAACGGCACCCGTGCCTCCACGGACGTTGCCATCGTCATCTTGTCCACGCGCATCAGCAACAGCTCGGCCAGCCGCTGCTTGAGCTCGAGGTAGCTCATCTTCTGCAGCAGGTCGGCGTCAGGACGGGCGCGTTCGGCCTCCTCCCACAGCCGAGCCACGACGCGATAGGCGTCGGGGCGGTTGCCGTTCCCGTTGCCAGCGAGGATCTGGCGCTTCAGCTCGCCGGTGTAACAGATCGCTCCACCCCAGAAGGGCAGGCGTCCGGCCGCCGCATCGGAGACGTACTGCGCGTGGAGGATTCCGCGGCCACTGCGCCGTGCGAGCGAGGTCGCCGAGCCCGCAATCAGATCGCGCACAGAGGGTGGCAGACGCTGGAAGGGCTCCCAGTAGCGCCGGCGCCGGGCGACCGCGTCGATGTAGTTCTGGTAGCCGTGGAAGAGCTCGTCCGAGCCCTCCCCCACCTGCACGACGATCGTGCCCGAGTCGCGTGCCAGTTTCGAGACGTAGTACAGCGGCACGCACACCCAGTCGGCGATCGGCTCGTCCTGATGGTGGACCATCTCCGGCAGGAACGACACCAGATCATCCGCGTCGATCAGAACCTCGTGGTGGTCGGTCTTGAACTGGCGCGCGATCTGGCGCGCGTACTCCATCTCGTTGTAACGCTCGTGCTCGTGGAAGCCTACGGAGAACGTCCTCACGGGCTCGGACATGAGCTCGGACATGAGCGCCACGTTGGTCGAGCTGTCGACGCCCCCCGAGAGGAACACGCCGAACGGCACGTCGCTCATCATGCGCTTGGCGATCGAGCCACGCAACAGCTCGAGCAGGCGCTCACCGAGCTCGTCCTCGCCGCGACCAGCGACCTCCGCGGCCGCGAGCGACGACATCGGCGACCAGTAGATGTCGCTGCGGATCGACCCATCCGCGCTCACCGTCATACGCTCGGCGGGCGCCAGCTTGCTGACGCCCGCGAACATCGTCGCGGGCGCAGGAGTGCATACGAATGTCAGGTAGTCGTAGAACGCCTCGACGTCGAGATCGGCGCTGACCGCCGGATGGCGCAGCAGCGCCTTGATCTCCGACGCGAAGCCAAGGCCGGCAGCCGTTCTCGTCCAGTACAGCGGCTTCTTGCCCAACCGATCGCGGGCGAGAAACATCTCGCGGCGGCGCTCGTCCCAGATGGCGAGCGCGAACATGCCGTCCAGGCGCTCGACGCAGCGCTCGCCTTCCTCCTCGTACAAGTGCACGATCGTCTCTGTGTCGCAGTGAGAGCGATAGCGGTGACCGCGCGCTTCCAGCTCGCGGCGCAGCTCGCCGTGGTTGTAGATCTCCCCGTTGAACGCGACCCACACGCTGCCATCCTCGTTGCTCATCGGCTGGTGACCGGCGGGGGAGACATCCACGATCGAAAGCCGACGATGGGCCAGTCCGGCTCGACCAGCTGGCGAGCGCCACACGCCGGCGTCGTCGGGGCCGCGATGGATCATCGTTTCGCGCATGGCGACGAGCACCCGCTCGTCGCAGGCGAAGTTGTCGTTGAAGGCGAGGACTCCGCAGATGCCGCACATGACAGGCCGGTGCGCTCGAACCCAGGGGACGATCAGGAGGAGCGTCCGAGCGGCAGGGCAATGATAGTCGCGCTGCACGCCGCCCCCGAAAGCTGGCTGTCGGCTAGCCTGAGCCCGTGGCCGCGACCGATGATGCCGCCAAGCGGGAGGCCGTACGGCAGTGGACCGCCGACCCGTGCGGGCCAGGCATCAGCACGCCGCCGGGAACCCGCGAGGCGATCGAGCAGCTGCTGGCCGCCCAACGCGTCGCCGAGCCGTGGATCGCGCAAGCGTTCGCCTACGGGACGAGCACGGGGCTCGACCTCCTCGACGTCGGTTGCGGTCAGGGGATCGACCTCGTCGAATACGCTCGCGCCGGCGCACGCGCAACCGGGATCGACCTCACACCCCGCCACGCCGAACTCGCTCGTAATCACATCGAGGCGATGGGACTCGAAGCGAGCGTGCTCGACGGGGACGCAGAGCAGCTCCCGTTCGAGGATGCGAGCTTCGACAGGGTCTCGAGCAACGGCGTACTGCACCACACCCCAGACATGTCGGCAGCGCTGCGCGAAATCCTACGCGTCCTGCGACCCGGCGGCGAGGCACGCATCGCCGTCTACAACAGGCGCTCGTTTCACTATTGGCTCTCGCAGGTGCTCTTGGGCGGAATCGTCGAACGTGGATTGTTGGAGGAGGGCTCGATGGAGGGGGTGCTCGCACGCAGCGTCGAGCGCACCTCGATCGGGGCACGACCTCTTGTGCGCGTCTACAGCCCACCACGACTGCGGCGGATGCTCATCGACGCCGGCTTCACCGACGTGCAAAGCACCGTCCGTGGCTTCAACACCGAAGATACCCCGATCAGCACCTGGCTCGCTCGACGTACGCGCCTACTCGACAGCCCCCGAGTGCGTGATCGCATCGGCCGCGTCGGAGGTTGGTATGTGATCGGAGTCGGCCGCCGTGATCGCTGAGGGGAACGGAATGCTAATGGCGGGCGTCGAACGCACAGAGCTTTGCACGCCGCGTGGGAGATCCGCCCTCCAGTAGCCTGGGACAACCGATGGTCGCGACTCAACACGCCGCCAAGACGGAGGCTGTACGACAGTGGACCGCTGACCCGTGCGGGCCGGGCCTTGGCGCGCCGCCGGGAACGCGTGAGGCGATCGAGCAGCTCCTGAGCGGTCGGCGCGACTATGCGCCGTGGCTGTGCGAAACGCTCGCGTACGACTCAAGCACCGGACGCGACGTCCTCGATGTCGGCTGCGGTCAGGGGATCGACCTCGTCGAATACGCTCGGGCCGGCGCTCGCGCAACAGGGGTCGACCTGACCCCGCGTCACGTTGAGCTTGCCCGCAGCCACATCGAGGCGATGGGACTCGAAGCGAGCGTGCTCGAGGCGGATGCTGAGCGGCTCCCGTTCGAGGATGCGAGCTTCGACAGGGTCTCGAGCAACGGCGTACTGCACCACACCCCGGACATGCCAGCAGCGCTGCGCGAAATCCTACGCGTCCTGCGACCCGGCGGCGAAGCGCGCATCATCGTTTACAACAAGCGCTCGCTCCAGTACTGGCTCATGCAGGTGCTGATCAGAGGCATCGTGCAGCGTCGCCTATTCGAGGAGGGTTCGATGGACGGGGTGCTCTCGCGCAGCGTCGAGCACACGTCGATCGGCGCACGACCCCTGGTTCGCGTCTACAGCCCGTCACAACTGCGGCGGATGCTCACCAGCGCCGGCTTCACCAACGTGCGAACCAGCATCCGCGGTTTCAACACCGAGGAAACGCCATTCAGCCAGCTGCTCGCGAGCCACAGCCACCTGCTCGACAGCCCGAGCGTGAGAGGCCGGATCGGGCGCATCGCGGGCTGGTACGTGATCGGTTTCGGCCGGCGGCAGCGGTAGCGCGAACGTTCGAGTCGATTGCAAGCGGCCCGTAGGGTGAGCACTCCAGGTCACGGGCCCAGCGTCTCCGCGCCAGAGGCCACGGCGGCGCCCGCGAGCGAACGCGGGCTTCGCGGCGACGTGCTGCTGATGGCCGGCGCCAAGGTCCTCGTGTTGATCCTCGCCGGCGCGGCGACCGTGATCGTCGCGCGCTCCCTGGGGCCAGCCGGGCGTGGGTCCCTGGCGTCGACATACGCGCTGGCAACGCTCCTGGCACAGCTCGGAACGTTCGGCATCGCATCCGCCAACCCGTTCTTCGCGGGCCGCGAACCGCATTTGCGAGGGAGCATCGTGGGCAACTCGTTGTGGCTTGCCGGGGTGATCGGGCCGGCGATGGCGTGCATCGGGATCGCGGTCAAGATTGTGGCGCCTGGAGCACTGGGTGACATCAGCTGGCCAGAGCTGGCGGTTGGCATGTTCGCCGTGCCGGTGATGCTCAGCTCGCTCTTCCTGCAGAGCATCCTCCTAGCGGAGGGACGCATGGCGCTCTACAACGGAGTCGACGTCGGCGCGGCCCTGCTCACCGTCGTGCTGCTCGCCACGCTCCTACCGCTCGCTGGCGGCGACGTCCTGCTGGCCTTGTCGCTGATGGTCGGGCCGCAGGTACTGGCGCTTGTCATCTACATCTCCGCCATGCGCCGTCACGGCCCCGTGCTCCGAGCGCCAGACCGCGCCCTCGCTCGACGGATGCTCGGCTATGGCGCCCGGGCGTACACGATCACGCTGATCGCGTACCTGCTGATCCGTGTCGACCTTCTGCTCGTGAACGGCATCCAGGGCGCGCAGGCCGCGGGGCAGTACTCGATCGCGGTGGCACTCGCCGACGCGCTGTACCTGCTCCCGATATCGGTCGCGGTCAACCTTTTCGCCCGGGTCGCCAGAGGGGACGCCGACCGCGACGTGAGCCTCAGCGTATTTCACCTGGTCGCGGTTGGCTACCTGCTCGTATGCGGCCTCGCTGCGCTGCTGGCGGGCCCGGCGATCCTGCTCCTGTTCGGACATGCATATGAGCCCGCAACTTCGTTGTTCCTGTGGCTACTGCCTGGCGTGTACTGCCTCGGCCTGCTCAACGTGATCGCCTACTATTTCGCCGCGCAGGGCATGCCCCGAGAGCTCATCTTCGTCTGGATACCTGGCCTCGCGATCAACCTCGCGCTCGACCTGACCCTGCTTCCCCACCATGGGACCTACGTCGCCTCGCTCGCCTCCTCGGTGGCATACGCGCTCGTGCTTGTCCTGCATCTGCGGATGTACGCGCGCGAGGTGGGGGGCTGGGGGCCATTGCGTCCGACCCTGTCGCGCACGAGCGCGATCGTGCGCCTCGCCTTGAGGCGCAGCTAGCGAACGGCACAGCGCTCAGGGACCGGGCAGCATGACCGAGTGCGTGGTTGCGGAGGCGATCGCCTGCAGTCCGTCGATGGCGACGCTCTGGCCGAGGTAGGCCGCAAGTGGCCCCGGCGAGAACGGACTCTCCCCCCGACAGGCTGCGAGCACCCCCGCGAGCAGGGCCGCATGTCCCTTGTCTCCCTGGCCCTTCTCCGACGTTCGCGAGCCGCCGCCGGCAAACGAGATCAAGCGCTGGAAGTCGTCCAGTACCCAGGCGCGACCGCCGGCCAGGACCTCGATGCGCTCCTTGGGAAGACTCGCCGGCCCCAGCCCCGAATAGTGCACGGTCGCCACCGAGCCCCCGTCGTAGCTGACGGTGATGCTCGCGCTCTGCACCGTGCGAACGCTCCCGGTCTCTCGCACGGCGGCGCCGCTGACGCTCAGGGGAGTGCCGCACAGCCAGTTGGCGTAGTCGAAGAAGTGGCACGCCTCCCCGAGGATGCGCCCGCCCCCCTGGTCTGGATCGTTGAGCCAGTGCTCGGGCGGCAGCGGCGCATTGACGCGAATAATCACCTGCAGCGGCCCGCTCACGTCCCTGAGCTCCGCCTGCAACGCCTGTGAGAGAGGGGCGAGCGTGCGGTTGAAGCCGATCGCCAGGCGGGCGTCGCCGCCGGCGCCGGCCTCCCACACGTCGTCGATCTGCTCGCGGGTCAGGCCGAGCGGCTTCTCTACGAACACTGCCTTTCCGGCGCGCAAAGCCGCAGCTGCGATCTCGGCGTGAGAATCGTGGCGCGTACCGATCAATACGAGATCGACGTCGGGGTGCTCGACCACGCCGCGCCAATCGGTGAACGCCTCTGCGTCGCCGCCGACCACTCGGGCCACGTCGGTGGCGACCGTCCCCCGCCGCGCGGCAACGGCAACCACGGGGGCGGCGCCGTCAGTGCGCAGGTTCGGCAGATGGGTGGCACGAACGAACGAGCCCGGCCCCACCAGGCCGACGCGAACGGTCTCGCGATCACCGGAGCGCACACTGCGTCGTGTGCGCTGAACCCGAACAGCGCCGGCCGGGACCGCGTCCGCGCGGCGCTCACGCGGATCCGCGTAGCGCAGGACTGCTGCGAGCGGCGGGGGCTGCAAGCGCAACGCGTCGTAAGCCTCCGGCGCACGCTCAACCGGCAACTCGAGCGCCACCAGGGGCTCGACCGTGACCTGTCGGGAGGCGAGCAGACGCAGGAACTCCTGCATATTGCGGTTCTCGGTCCAACGCACGTACGAAATCGGATAGTCGACGCCGCCCTCCTCGTAGATCGGGTCATAGCGCCCGGGGCCGTAGGAGGTCGAGATCAGCACGTCCGCCTCACGCGGATACAGAGCTCCCCGATCGAGCTCCAGGCCGACGTCGCCTACCGGCACTACGCGGCCCTTGCGACGGACCATCGCGATGGCGTCGTTGACGATCGCGCTGGACGCGCTCGCCGCCGTGACGATCGCCGTGTCGACTCCGATTCCGCTCGCCCACTCGCGCACCTGCTTGGCGGCATCATCCGGCGCCCATACCTGCTCAGCCCCCAGCTTCACGGCCAGCTCGCGACGCCCAGCGTCGGGCTCGACGCCGACGACCACACATCCCGCCGCGCCCAGGATCTGGACGGTGAGCAGCCCGAGCAGCCCGAGTCCCACCACGACCACGCGTTCGCCGAGTGCCGGCGAGGCGCGCCGCACCCCCTGCATCGCAATCGCGCCCAGGGTCGTGAACGCCGCGTCGCGCAGCGAGACCTCGTCAGGCACAGACGCAACGAGGTTGCCGGGGACCGACACCACCTCGGCGTGATTGGCGCGCCCCGCGCCTGCACACGCGACCGGCTGCCCGACCGTGAAATCACCAAGCCCACCCGTGTCGAGCACGATGCCGGCAGTCGCGTAACCGAGCACCGTGTCGTCGGACACGGCGTTTCGGACGAGCTCGACCGTGTCGCGGATGCCGTGCTCGCGTGCGTGACGAAGGGTCAACATCACCAGGTCTGGGTTGCGGACGGCGCGCATTGGCAGCGAGCCGCCGCCCTCGGAGATCGATGCCCGCTCAGTGCCGCTCGAGATCACCGACGCCGCATTGGCCACGAGCACGCGTCCAGGCTCCGGCGACGGGGCGGGCACCTCGGTGACCAGCGGCTGGCCGTTGCGCAGGACAACCTGCTTCATCGGCCGGTGCTCGGTTGGAACGGGGAGGTCATCGATGAGCAGAGAGCTTATTGGCGTCGCCCGCGAGCGCACGGGCGCTCTCCTATGATGTCCACGCGCATGGGCGCCCGGCGCAAGATCCTCTCGGTGGTCGGCACACGACCAAACTTCATGAAGATCGCTCCGATCGCCAGCGCGCTGGCGCGTCGTCCCGACGACTTCGATCACGTCCTCGTCCACACCGGCCAGCACTACGACGCCGCGATGTCAGACATCTTCTTCGAGGAGCTCGGCGTCGGCGAGCCCGACTATCGCCTCGACGTCGGCTCCGGCTCGCACGCCGTCCAAACCGCCAGGGTCATGGAGCGCCTGGAGCCGGTTCTGGTCGCGGAGCGTCCCGACGTCGTGCTCGTGCCCGGGGACGTCAACTCGACGCTCGCCGCCGCGCTCGTGGCAGTCAAGCTGGGACTGCCCGTGGGGCATGTGGAGGCCGGGCTGCGCTCGTTCGACCGCACGATGCCCGAGGAGCTCAACCGCATCGTCACCGACGCCGTCTCGCAGATGCTGTTCATCCACTCGCCAGAGGCGCGCGATCACCTCCTGGCCGAGAGCCGGAGTGAGGACTCGATCCACTACGTCGGAAACACCATGATCGACACACTGGTGGCGATGCGCGATCGGATCGAGGCGCTCGACGCCGCCGCTCTACACGGGATGACCGAGGGCGAATACCTCCTCGTTACGCTCCACCGGCCCGCGCTGGTCGACGGGCCACTGCTGCGACAGGCTGCCGAAGGACTGCGCGCAATCGCTGAGACGATGCCCGTGCTGTTCCCAGTACATCCGCGGACCCGCGCCAGGCTCGCGGATGAGGATCCGACACTGCCGAACGCCACCGGTCTGACGATGCTCGAGCCGATTGGGTACCTCGAGTTTCTCGCGCTGGTCGCCCGTGCCGCCGGCGTCCTGACCGATTCCGGCGGTATCCAGGAGGAGACGACATTCCTGGGCGTGCCTTGCCTGACCCTGCGGGACAACACGGAGCGGCCAGTGACCCAGACGATGGGCACGAATCTGCTTCTGGGACTGTCGCCGGAGCGCATCCGGGAGACGCCAGAGCTGCTGATTCAGGTCCGCGCGCGCGACCACCAGATTCCACCGTTGTGGGACGGCCACGCCGCCGAACGGATCGTCGATGTGATCGCTGGGCAGGTTGGCAAGGACACTCAGCCAGCGCTCACGAGCGCGTCGAGCAGCGCGGCCATGCGACCGGCCAGCGTGCGGCGGTTGTAGGGCGCCAGCAGCTCCGCCACAACGGGGCTGGGAGCGTGATCGAGCAACCGCAGAAGTGCCCCCACAATTGCTTCCGGCTGGTCCAGGTGGGCGCAAAGCGCGTCGGCTCCGAGGCGTCGCAGGAGCGCCTCGGTTGCCCCGCCGTCGGTGAGGCACAAGACAGGCTTGCCGAGAGCGAGGTACTCATAGACCTTGCTCGCGATCGCCGTCGCGTCGCCGGCGTCGCGCGCCTGGGTGATCAGACACGCGTCGGCCTCGGCGATGCGACTCACCGCGTCTCGCCACGGCGAGGGAGCCAGCACCTCGATTACCACCTTGCCCTCCTCGCGCGCCCGGCCCACCTCGGCTCGCGTCGCCGGAGAGAGGTAGCCGTGCAGCAGCAGCCGGATCTCGCCGGCGACGCGCGGGTCGGCCAGAGCGTCGAGCAGCGGCCGCAGGGGGCGAGCCGCTGTGAGGGTTCCCGAGTGCAAGAGCGTGAGCGGACGTCGTGGGGGCGGATCCGACACCGGGAGCCCGCCCGACTCTCGTTCCTCCCCCCCGGCGTTACGGGCGATCGCCCCAACCTCGGGATCGAAGCCGTTGGACACTTCCACCACGCGGTCGTCCAGCTCGGGATGGCGCAGACGCAGATCTGCAACAGCCTCGGGAGTGCACGCGATGACGCGAGACGCGTCTCCTAGCAGCCAATCCTCTACCCGCGACAGCACGCTACCGCCGGCGTCGAATGCGGGGCTTCGGGCCCAGAGGTCGCGTAGCTCGACGACGAATGGAACGCGTGAGCGGCCTCCCAGGCGTGCAGCCAGCGGCCCCGCGATCGGGGGACCGGTCGCGACCACCACGTCGTGATCGCCCGCGTCGATGCGTCGGCGTACCAGCATCGCTCCTCGCGGGACCCACAACATCGACAGCGGCAGCGAGTCGGGGCGCACGCCCGCGAGGCGAAACAGCGGCTGGGTAGAGCCCGCCACCCGTGCCATCACGGTCGCCCGCGCGCTGACAGCGCGAGAGGATTGGCTGTCGAACTCGGATGCGCCGGCACGGTCGGAGGCGTTCAGCACATCGACCTCCCAGCCGTGCTCGGGTAGATAGCGGACGAAAGCGCGCCAACGCGCGGCGGGGCCCCCGTCCTGCTCGATCGATCGGTGCGTCACGAGTAGCAGGCGCCTCACCGCCCATATAGTTCCACGCCGATATGCGCATCACTGTCGACCTCAGGTTCAACGGGCCGACGATCGTGCCCAGCCGCGACGAACGGGTGCTCACGCTCGGTGAGCTGGCCGGAGCCGCGCGCCAACCGGGACGCGTGCTTGGTCTGCTGCGCGGTTCGGACGTCGAGGAGCTGCGGGTGCTGCGCGACGATCGGCCGCTGAACGGCGTTCAGTCGGGCGCTCTGCTGATCGCGGCGCTCAGCACTGCGCGCCGCTTCGAGCTCGTCACACCTTCCCGGGCGAGCACCCTCAGCGGGGGGCGGCTGCGCCTGCGCGCGCTCGGGATAATGGCAGCCGCACTGCCGGCTGAACTCGGGCGCAGCGTAGGCTCATACCGGCGCGCACGGCGCGTGGCTGCGAGCACTTTCTCGCTGCCCTCGCGCCCATGCATCGAGCCGCGTCGAGCCACCTACATTCGCAGCGAGCCTTCGTTGCGCTGGCTCGGCACCCAGGTGGGCGGAGCCGCCACCCATACGGCGGGCGTGATCAACGCGCTGGAGCGCAGCGGGCTGGAGGTGAGTGTGTTTGCCCCTGAGCGGCCGCAGGGTGTGCGCGACGCTCGCTGCCGCGAGGTGCCCGTGCAGCACATTCTGCAACTCGTGCACTGGCTGACGCTCGTCGGGTACACCAAGGACCTCGTCGCGGCTGCAGACGGGACGCGAGCTGATTTCGTCTATCACCGCTACGCCCTGGGCTCTTATGCGGGTCTCGAGCTGGCGCAGCGGCTGAACGTCCCGCTCGTGCTCGAGTTCAACGGCTCGGAGATCTGGACCGAGCGCCATTGGGGAACGGGCCGCGTGCCCTTGGTCGAGACGCTGGCAGCGCTCGAGCTGCGCAACCTGCGCGACGCGTCGTTGATCGTCGTTGTCTCGCGGCCGCTCAAGGACCAGCTCGTCGAACAGGGCATCGACGCCGATGTCGTACTCGTCAATCCGAACGGCGTTGACCTGGAGGAACTTGCGGACGCCCGCTCGCGTCCGCCGACCTACTGGCGCTCACTTGCAGATCTGCCGCAAGCACCAACGATTGGTTTCGTCGGTACGTTCGGGCTGTGGCACGGGGTGAAGCTCCTGCCCGGGCTGATTGAGCGGGTCGCCGAGCTTCGCGGTGACGCCCGCTGGGTGTTGGTCGGTGACGGGCCGCTGCACGCCGAGGTGGAAACGGAGATTCAGCGGCGAGGGCTTTCCGACCGGGTGCGCCTCACCGGGGTGGTGGCTCACGCGCAGGCAATAGAGCTGCTCGCCTGCTGCGATGTATGCGTGTCGCCGCATGTACCCAACCCCGACGGCAGCGCGTTTTTTGGCTCGCCGACCAAGCTGTTCGAATACATGGGCCTGGGTCGCGCGATCGTCGCCTCGGACCTCGACCAGATCGGCGAGGTGCTTGAGGACGGACGGACCGCGCTGCTGACGCCTCCGGGAGACGTGCCCGCCGCGGCGAACGCGGTCGTGCGACTACTGGCCGACGAAGACCTGCGCGTCACGCTAGGCGAGGCCGCGCTTACGTGTGCGCGCGAGCGTTACAGCTGGGATGCACACGTCGCTCGAATCCTCGAAGCGCTGCGCATGGGCGCGACGTCGACGATCGCAGCAGCTGTCGCATGAGGGTCAAGCTCGACTGCCAACAGAAGTACCGAACCGAGGATGACCCGTGGGGAATCGGCGAGGCCGATTCGACGCGCTATGACCTGTACGTCGATTCGATCCGTACTCACGCTCGAGCGCGCGGCGCCTGCGGAGACGTCCTCGACCTTGGGTGCGGGTTCGGGGCAATGTTGGCTCGCCTACAACCGGATTTCGAGCGGCTCCACGGTATCGAGCTGAGCGCCGACGCGATCGCGAAGGGACGGGAGCGCTATCCGTTCATCGGCTTCGAGCAGGGATCGATCGAAGCCCTCGCGCATACCAACGCGGAGAGCGCTCGCTTCGACGCGATCATCTTCAGCGACGTCCTGTACTACGTGGACGAGCAGGCAAAGCGCGCCTCGCTCCGCTGGATCGCCGAGCACTTGAATCCAGGCGGCCTTGCTTTCATCGCGGCGTACTGCCCCGGCACCGACGAGTATCTGACACCCACCGAGATGCGCACGCTGGTGGAGCGCGAGTTCGCGATCGAGCACCAAGAGCTGCTCGAGAGCGGACATCTCATGCTCCTCGCGCGCCCGCGACGACGACTCGTGGCGCTGACGCTCGATTACGAGACCTGGCAGCCGGTACCCGTCGGGCGGCGCATCGACTGGGAGGCGGACGTATTCGTCCCGACCGATGCGCTGCTGGATGTGTGCGACGCCGCGGAGGCGCGTCTGACGATCTTCGCCGAGCTCGGTGAGCACGCGTACCTTCGCGCGCACGAGCCCGATGTTGCCAAACGGATGGAGGACCAGTGGCGGGACGCTATCCAGCGTGGGCACGATGTCCAGATGCACCTGCACCCCAACTGGTTGCCTGAGCTCGGCGCACATCGGGATGGCGATCGGTACGTCTGGAACGAGATGCTGACCAGGGTCGAGGACTGTCCGGATCTGGTCGGACTGATCGGACGCCTGAAGGGCGTGCTCGAGGAGGCGATCCGACCTGTAGACCCGACGTACGAGGCAGTGGCGTTCCGCGCCGGCGGCTACGAGGCGCAGCCGTTCCGACGGCTCGCCGATGCGCTTCGCGCGAATGGCATGTGGTGCGACTCCTCCGTGTACCACGGGGGGCGACGACCTGGCCTGCACCACGACTACAGCGAGCCGTTCGACAGCCACCAGCCATGGTTCGCAAGTCACGCCGACCCCCAACTCAAGGCTCCGCCCGCCGAGACAGGCATCGTCGAGCTGCCGGTCGCTACCTTTGGGCGTAACGACCGCTGGATGTTCGATACCGAGGAGGGTGCGCGCTTCGCAGACCGGCTGCT
>DATHOH010000008.1:0-38860 GCA_035485155.1 Solirubrobacteraceae bacterium | reverse complement strand
ACGTGTTACTCACCCGTTCGCGGCTCTGCCCCAGGGCAAGCCCTGGTTCGTCGCTCCACTTGCATGTGTTAAGCACGCCGCCAGCGTTCGTCCTGAGCCAGGATCAAACTCTCCGTGAAGAACTTCACGAAAAGCTGTCATTGGTCTGCCTTGGCTGATCCTGCGCAAGCGCCTGACCAGCTAGTGCAACTCGGAACCCATACACCGTGGTCCCGAACCATGACGGGGTACTTCTCTACTTGACTCTTGTCCGCCACCCGGAGGCGTCATAGACGCTCCCGCTGGCGGGTCGAACCTGGACGCACACCACGATCCGAAGTTGGATCGTAGATGCGCATGCTGTTGAGTTTTCAAAGACCGCCGCGCCTCACCGAAAGGGGTTCCTTCTGGAGGAGACCGATCCGACCCACGCCCGAGGGCGCCTGTGGGCCGACCAGCGAGTATAGCGCGCCGGCGCCCCGTCGGTCTAGCCGGCGCGCAGCCGACGGAAGCGACGTCTGCCGACCCTCAAGATCTGTCCGTCGGCCTGCTCGCATGATACGTCGTGCTGCCCCTTCGCGAGCGTCACCTCGTCGAGCGTCACGCCGCCCTGGTCGATCAGGCGGCGCGCCTCCGAGCGCGACATGCCTAGCTCGCTCGCCATCAGGCCGGGCAGGTGCACGATCCCCGCGACGCACTCGAAATGCGCGTCCTCGATCTCCTCGGGCACCCCGCGCTGGACGAACACCCGGTCGAAGTGCTCCTCCGCGGCCTGTGCGTCGGCCTCCGAGTGCAGCCACGCGACCAGCTCGCGTGCGAGCGCGCGCTTTGCATCGCGCGGTGAGAGCGCGCCGTTTCCGTCGCCGATCGCCGGCTCGCGCCCGAGCAGCAGCCGGTAGTACTGCCCGAGCGCCTCGTCGGGGATCGCCATCGTCTTGCCGTACATCTCCTGCGGCGCGTCGGTCACGCCGATCTGGTTGCCCAGCGACTTCGACATCTTCTGACGGCCGTCCACGCCGACGAGGATCGGCATCGTCATGATCGCCTGCTCCGGCTGGCCGTAGGCGCGCTGGATGTCGCGTCCGAGCAGCAGGTTGAACTTCTGGTCGGTGCCGCCGAGCTCGACGTCGGAACGGATCGCCACCGAGTCATAACCCTGCAGCAGCGGGTACATCAGCTCGAGCATCGAGATCGGCTCGCCCGCCGACCAGCGCTTGGAGAAGTCGTCGCGCTCGAGCAGCTGCGCGGCCGTCGTCGTCGCGACCAGCGCCAGCAGCTCGCTCATGGCCATGTCCAGCCACTCGCCGTTGCGCCTGACCTCCAACAGCTCCGGGTCCGGATCGAGGATCTTCAGCGCCTGCGCCTGGAAGGTGGCCGCGTTCGCGTCGATCTCCTGCGCCGAGAGCATCGGGCGCAGCGTCGAGCGGCCGGACGGGTCGCCCACACGCGCGGTGTAGTCGCCCACGATCAGCACCACCTGGTGTCCGGCGTCCTGGAACTCGCGCAGCTTGCGCAGCACCACAACGTGTCCGAGATGGATATCGGGCGCCGTCGGGTCGATGCCCAGCTTCACGCGCAGCGGGCGCCCCTCGCGCTCGGCCGTCTCGAGCTTCTCCGCGAGCGCCCCCGCGGGCAGGCTGTCGACCGCGCTGTCCGCCAGCTCGCCCGCCAGCCGAGCTGCGTCGGAGGACCCAGTGCCGCTCGCTGGATCGGCTCCGTCGGTGGCGTTTGGCATCGTGGCCAATGCTAGACTCTCGCCCGCCGGAGGGTCCTGCTGCGCCGCCCGCCCGCGCGGCCCGCGCCGCCGGGATTGGGTCCTCCCCGCACCGCGGATGGGCCCGCCCTCCGCCGCTGCTGATGAGCGATGACGATCGCCCCGATATAACGCCCACCGAGCTGCGTCCGCCGCCGCCGGAGCCGCAATTGCCGCCAATCGAGCCGCGATCGCCGGCCCGTCCGCGGCTGAAGCGGCTGCGCTTTGTGGCGATCCTGCTGGCCGTGCTCGTGCTCGGCCTGGTCTCGTTCGTGTTCGGCATCTTCGTGTCGATCGCCTCGGACCTGCCGTCGCTGACCAAGTTCTCGCAGTACAAGGAAGAGAAGAGCTCGACGCTGACCGACGACCTCGGTCACCCGATCGGCGTGCTCTCGCAACAGAACCGCGTGATCGTGACCGCGGGACAGATCCCCGTGATCGTCAAGAACGCCGTCATCTCGATCGAGGACAAGCGCTTCCGAACCAACAGCGGCGTCGACATCCGTGGCATCGCGCGTGCATTCGCGGATGACATCGAGCACCGGGGCAACCTCCAGGGCGCCTCGACGATCGAGGAGCAGTTCATCAAGAACGCGCTGCAGGCCCAGTCTCACCGCACGATCTTCGAGAAGCTCCGCGAGGCGGCGCTCGCCTACCAGCTGTCGCACAAGTGGTCCAAGGAAAAGATCATCACGGCCTACCTCAACACGATCTACTTCGGCAACGGCGCCTACGGCATCGAGGCGGCGGCCGAGACCTACTTCGGTCACGAAGACGGCCATCTCGGCTGTGGCATGCCCGGGCACCAACTGTGCGTGCAACAGCTCAAACCGTGGGAGGCCGCGCTGCTCGCGGGCATCATCCAGTCGCCCACCGAATACGACCCCGCCGCCCATCCGCTCGCCGCCAAGAACCGGCGCGACGTGGTGCTCTACCAGATGCTCCAGCAGGGCTACCTCAGCCGGGCGATGTACGAGGAAAGCGTCAAGCAGCCGCTGCCCTCAGGCAGCGAGATCCAGGCGCCGCAGGAGCAGACGATCGAAGGCGCCGACGTCGGCTACTTCACGAGCTGGGTGCAGCAGCAGGTGATCGAACGCTACGGCGCGCCACGCGCGTTCGCCGGTGGGCTGCAGGTCAAGACGACGCTCGACCTGAGCCTCCAGCGCGCCGGCGAACAGGCCGTCCAGAACTACCTGCCCTTCTCCGAAGACCCGTCCGCCGCGCTCGTCGCGATCGAAAACTCGACGGGCGAGGTACGCGCGATGGTGGGCGGGCGCAACTATGACGAAAGCCCCTTCAACCTCGCCACCCAGGGCGAGCGCCAGCCCGGCTCCTCGTTCAAGGCGTTCGACCTCGCCGCCGCGCTCGAGGACGGCATCTCACCGGACTCGGAGTGGCCCTCGAAGGAAAAGATCTTCTACTACCACGGACCCCACGGGGTCGAAAAGTTCGTCGTGCACAACGACGAAGGCGCCTACACCGGCTCCAACAGCCTCACCGGCGCCCTCGCCTACTCCGACAACTCGATCTTCGCCGAAGTCGGGCTCAAGGTCGGCACCACCCACATCGCCTCCCTCGCACGGCGGATGGGGATCACGACGCCGCTCTCGACCAACGCGGCGATGACGATCGGCGGCCTCACGATCGGCGTCACGCCGCTCGACATGGCGCACGCGTACGAGACGATCGCGCACGGCGGCGAGCGCGTCACCGGCTCGATGGTCGAAGACGAAGCGCCGGTGGGCATCCAGGAAGTCCGAGCCGGCAGCCAGCCGCTGCCGGATGGCTCGCGCGTCGACAAGAACCGGGTGCACAGCCACCGGGTGCTGCCCGCCGAAGTCGCCGCCACCGAGACGACGATGCTCGAAGCTGTGATCCAGTACGGGACCGGCAGAGCGGCCGCGATCGGCCAGTTCGCGGCGGGCAAGACCGGTACGACCTCCAACTACGGCGACGCGTGGTTCGTCGGCTGGGACTCGAAGTTCACGGTCGCCGTGTGGGTCGGCTACCCCGACAAGCTGATCCCGATGACCACCGACTTCGACGACGGCCCCGTGCTCGGCGGCACCTTCCCGGCGCTGATCTGGCACGACTTCATGACCTCGGCGCTGCAGATCGAACAGGAACGCTCCGAACACTCGGCTTCGAAAAAGAGCACCGGCGGCGAACCGAGTGAAGTCTCGACGGCGACGACCCCCGCCGTCGCTGCGCCGAAGCAGTCCGGCGCGCCGTCCGGGAGGAACGCCGCTCCCGCCACGCCGAACAACGGCAAAGGCGGCTCCGCGACCCCCGCCGCCCCGACCCGCGAAGGCGGCGGCGAAGCTCACAGCCCCGAACACGCGGCCACGCCCGCGACTCCCCCGGCCGCCGAACCGGCCCCCGCCACCCCGGCGCCGGCGACCCCCGGCCCCACCCCGACTCCGCCCGCGTCCTCGACGCCGTCGCAGACGGGCGGGGTCGCGCCCGCAGGCTGACGGCGCCGGCTCCTACCGGGACGGCTCTCGCTCAGGCGGGCGCGCCGGCGAGCCGCGGGCGCGACACGTAAACGGAGTCCGCCGCGCAGAAGCGCCAGGGCAGCTCGACCGCCTTTGTGAGCCCGATGCGCGTGCCCTCGAGCACGCGCGGATCCCGCCAGGCGCCGGTGCGCGGCCCGATGCGCACCGGGCCGCTCGCGAGCGAGGTGTCGTTCTCGGCGAGCGAGATGCCGAGCGCCTGCGTCAGCTTGCCCGGCCCCGAGCACAGCTCGTCCACCCGTGCTCCGGGCGCGAGCCCGCGGCGTGCGCGCATCGACTCGATCCCGCTCACCGGCTCGAGTGCGCGGATCAGGACGGCCGCACCGATGCCCGCGGGCTCGCACACGGCGTTCAGCATCGTGTGGATGCCGTAGGAGAGGTACACGTACGCGCGGCCGGGCTCGCCGAAGATCGGGCGCGTGCGCGCCGTCAAGCCGACGAACGCGTGGCACGCAGGCTCGCTCTCGTGATAGGCCTCCGTCTCGACGATCACACCGGCGCAGTCGGCGTGCGCGACCGTGCAGCCGATCAGGTCCCTGGCGACCTCGAGCACGGGCCGCGCGTAGAAGTCAGCGCGGAGCGGGCGCATCGAGCGTCTCGCGCGCCAGCTCCAGCTGCTCGCGCACGCGGGCCAGCGACGTGCCGCCCTCGGAGATCTTGGACTCGAGCCACGAGCCCTGCGCGAGCACGCGCTGGAACTGCTCGTGGTTTGCCCCGAGCAACTCGCTTTGCACGGCGAGCTGCTCGGCGCTCAGCTCGGAGAGCGGCGTGCCGGTGTCGAGTGCGCTGCGCACGAGCCCCGCGACGACGCCGTGCGCCTCACGGAATGGCATGCCCAGGCGCACCAGCAGATCGGCCACGTCGGTCGCGGCGATCAGCTCGTCGGCGGCGGCCTCGCGCATGTGCTCGCGGTTGAAGCTGACGCCCGCGATCATCCCCGTGGCCGCGCCCAGCGTCAGCTGCATCGTGTCGACGGCGTCGAACAGATGCTCCTTGTCCTCCTGCAGATCCTTGTTGTAGGTCAGCGGCAGCGCGTGCATCACGCCGTGGAACGCCGCCAGGTGGCCGACCACCCGTGGCGCCTTCGCGCGCAGCAGCTCGGCCGCGTCCGGGTTCTTCTTCTGCGGCATGATCGAGGAGCCCGCGCTCCACGAGTCCGGCAGCTCGCAGAAGCCGAACTCGGCGCTCGACCACAGCACCAGCTCGGCTCCGAGGCGCGAGAGGTGGGTCGCGCACGTCGCGGCAGCGGCGAGGTAGTCGAGCACGAAGTCGCGGCCGGAGACCGCGTCGATCGAGTTCGGCGCGACAGCATCGAAGCCGAGCTCGTCTGCGAGGAAGCGGCGGTCGGTGTCGAAGTTCACACCCGCCAGCGCGCCCGCCCCCAACGGCAGTCGCCCTGACTCGCGCTCGGCGAAGGCGAAGCGCTCGCGGTCACGCTGCAGCATCCAGAAGTACGCGAGCAGGTGGTGGCCGAGATACACCGGCTGGGCGCGCTGCAGGTGCGTGTAGCCGGGCATCGGCCAGTCGATGTGCTCCTCCGCGCGCTCGAGCAGGGTCGCCATCAGCGCCGTGATCGCGCCCTGCGCCTCCGACGCGCGTGCGCGCGTGTACATCGCCAGATCCGTCACCACCTGGTCGTTACGCGAGCGCGCCGTGTGCAGCCGCCCGCCGACGGGCCCGACGATCTCCGTCAGACGCCGCTCGATCGCCATGTGGATGTCTTCGTCGTCGGGATCGAAGCGGAACTCGCCCGTCGGCCCCAGCTCGCGCGCGACCTGCTCGAGCCCGGCCAGCAGCGCGTCGCGATCCTCGGTCGTGATGATCTCGCGCTCGGCGAGCATCTTCGCGTGCGCGCGCGACTGTTCGATGTCCTGTGGCCACAGGCGCCGATCGAAGCCAACCGACGTGTTCAGGCGTTGGAAGATCGGGTCTTGGGGCTGGTTGAAGCGCGACACCGGCGCTCAGTCTACGGTGGCGCGCCGCGTGTCCAGAACCGCGGCGAGCCGCTCCGAGACGCGCGCGACCTGCCCCTCGCTCATCTCGGGGAAGAACGGCAGCGCCAGCGAGCGCGCCGCCACGTCCTCGCAAACCGGAAATTCTCCCGCGCGGTGCCCGAAGCGCTCGCGGTAGAAGCTCATCAGGTGGATCGCCGGCAGATACGGCTTGCTCTGGATGCCGGCCGCGCCGAGCGCGCGCACCGTCTCGTCGCGGTCGACGCCGCGCGGCACCTGCACGACGAACACGAACCAGCCGCGCCGGTTCCCGTCCTGGTCGGCGCACGGCAGCCCGAGACCCTCGATCCGTGACAGGGTCTGCCTGTACAGCCCGGCCACGCGAGCGCGCTCGTCGAGCATCCGCTCGAGGCGTGCGAGCTGCGCGATCCCGAGCGCGCACGCGATGTCCGACAGTCGGTAGTTGAAGCCCAGCCGATCGTGGTCGAGCCAGCCCATGTCCGGCGCGCGGCCCTGATTGCGCTCGGAGTCGATGCGCTGCTTGAGCTCGGCCTCGGCGAGCGTGACCATCCCCCCCTCGCCGGTCGTCAGCTGCTTGTTGGCGTAGAAGCCGAATGCCGCCGGGTGCCCGCGCCCGCCGACGGCGACGCCGTCGCCGTACGCCGCGCCGAGCGCCTCACAAGCGTCCTCGACGATCGCGAGATCCTCCCTGCGGGCTAGCCGCTCGAACGCGGGCAGGTCGGCGGGATAGCCGAAGATGTGCACCGGCAGCAGCGCCCGTGTGCGCTGCGTGACCGCGGCCGCCGCCGCGTCCGGGTCGAGGTTGAGCGTCACCGGGTCGATGTCCGCGAACACCGGACGTGCACGCTCGTACAGCGCGGCGTTGGCGGATGCGACGAACGAAAAGGGGCTCGTCACCACCTCGTCGCCCGCTTCGACGCCGACGGCCCGCAGCGCGAGGTGCAGCCCCGCTGTGCCGCTGCTGACGGCGCTAGCCAGCGGCGCACCGACACGCGCGGCAAAGCCGCGCTCGAACTCCTCCACCCGCGGCCCGAGCGACAGCTGGCCCGAGCGCAGCACGGCCAGCACCGCCTGCTCCTCCTCCTCGCCGAGCACCGGCCGTGCGAGCGGGATCACCTGATCCGCATCGGTTCGCGCCTCGGCGAAGTCGCTCGCTTCGGCGCCCGCCGGCGCCACTACACCCTGCCGCTCGCCGCGTCCCCGGAGGGGGAACCGAGCGCCGACTCCGCCGCGGCCCGCCGCTTGCCCTGCATGCCGTACTCGAGCGAGTCGACCAGCGCGTCCCACGATGCCGCTATCAGGTTCTCCGCAACGCCGATCGAGCCCCACACGTCGTGCCCATCAGACGCGTCGATCAGGACGCGCGTGACAGCGCCGGTGCCCTTCGTCTCATCGAGGATCCGCACCTTGTAGTTGACGAGGTCGATGTCCTTCAGGTGCGGGTGGATCTCACCGATCGCATCGCGCAGCGCGCGGTCCAGCGCGTTCACGGGGCCGTTGCCCTCGGCGGTGCGCACGTAGCGCTCGCCGCCGAGCCAGATCTTGACCGTCGCCTCGGTATTGGCGCGCCCGTCGGCGTGCTTCTCGACGATCACGCGCCAGGACTCCAGGCGAAACAGCGGCTCGTACTCACCCGCCTCCTTGCGCAGCAACAGCTCGAACGAGCCGTCGGCGGCCTCGAACTGGAAGCCCTCGTGCTCGAGCTCCTTCACGCGCTCGACCACGCGCTGCGCGAGCTCCTCGTCGGCCGCAATTCCCGCCTGCTGAGCCTTCTCGACGATCGTGCCGCGGCCGGAGAGCTCGGAGATCAGCACGTCGCGGCCGTTGCCCACCACCGTCGGGTCGATGTGCTCGAAGGTCTGGGGCTCGGCGCGCACGCCCGCAGCGTGCAGCCCCGCCTTGTGCGCGAACGCGTGCTTGCCGACGTATGGCTGCGCCGGGTTGGGGGTGCGGTTGAGCAGCTCGTCCACGAAGTGCGCGGTCTCGGTCAGGCGCGCCAGCTGCTCCCGCGCGAGCAGCTCGACGCCCATCTTCAGCTGCAGGTCGGCGATGATCGTGATCAGGTTCGCGTTGCCGGTGCGCTCGCCGATGCCATTGACGGTGCCCTGCACCTGCGTGGCGCCGCATTCGACAGCGGTCAGCGTGTTCGCGACCGCGCAGCCGGAGTCGTCGTGGGTGTGAATGCCCAGGGGCGTGCCAGGCAGCGCTTCGCTGACCACCGCGAACGCCGTCCTTACATGCGGAGGCAGAGAGCCCCCGTTCGTGTCGCACAGCACGAGCCGCTCGGCGCCCGCGTCGGCGGCCACACGCAGGCAGTCCAGCGCGTACGCGGGGTCGAGCGCGAAGCCGTCGAAGAAGTGCTCGGCGTCGAGCAGCACGCGCTTGCCCGCGCCACGCAGGAACGCGACCGAGTCGGCGATCATCGCGAGGTTCTCCTCACGCGACACGCGCACGACCTTCTCCACGTGCAGCACCGACGCCTTGCCCACGATCGTGCACGCCGGCGCGAAGGACTCCGCCAGCACGCGTAGGCCCTCGTCCTGCTCGGCGCTGACCTCGCGCCGGCGCGTCATGCCGAAGGCGACGATCTCCGCATGGCGCAGCGTCTCGCCCGCGAGCAGCCCGAACAGCTCGAGCTCCTTCGGGTTCGACGAGGGGAAGCCGGCCTCGATCATGTCCACGCCGAGCTCGTCCAGCGCGTGCACGACGCGCAGCTTCTCTTCGGCCGTGAGTGTCAGGCCGCCTCCCCCCATGCCGTCGCGCAGGGTGGCGTCGTATAGCTGTATGTCGGCCATCCGGCTCCTAGCCCGCGGAGGCCGGCTGTGAGCCGACGGGCGCCTCGCCGGCGGGCGTCTCGAGGTCGACCGGGTGCACGGCGTCAAGCCACTCGCGGTAGCGCTCAGAGCGCCCGTGGATCGCGTCGTCGAAGGCCGCCTGCAGCACGCGCGTGATCTCGCCCGGCTTGCCGGTGCCGACCTTGTGGTTGTCCACCTCGCGCACCGGCACGATCTCGGCGGCGGTACCGGACAGGAACACCTCGTCGGCGAGGTACATCTCGGCGCGCGCGACGTTGCGCTCGACCACCTTGTAGCCGAGGTCCTGCGCGATCTGCATGACCGAGCGGCGCGTGATGCCGTCGAGGATCGAGTTGTGCTGCCCGGGTGTGGAGATCTCGCCGTCGCGCACGATGTAGATGTTCTCGCCGGTGCCCTCGCACACGTGGCCGTGGTCGTCGAGCAGGATCGCCTCTTCGTAGCCTGCCTTCACCGACTCGACCTTTGCGAGCACGCTGTTGAGGTACTGGCCGCTGGCCTTCGCGTGCGGGATCAGCGAGTCGGGGCTGATGCGCCGCCATGAGGAGGTCATCGCGCGCACGCCGTTGCGCATGCCCTCCTCGCCCAGGTACGTCGCCCACTCCCAGCACGCGATCGTCACGTCCACGGGCGCGTCCATAGGGTTCAGGCCCATCGAGCCATAGCCGCGGTAGGCGATCGGGCGGATGTAGCAGGAGCGCAGGCCGTTGCGCGCCACGAGCTCGAGCGTCGCCGCGCGCAGCTGCTCGTCGGAGAACGGCAGCTCCATGTAGAACAGCTCGGCCGAGCGGCGCAGGCGCTCGACGTGGTCGGTGTTGCGAAACACCGCCGGTCCGAGCACCGTGTCGTAGCAGCGCACGCCCTCGAAAACTCCCGTGCCGTAGTGCAGGCCGTGCGTCAGGACGTGGACCTTGGCGTCCTCCCAGGCGAGGAAATCTCCGTTCATCCAGATGAGGTCGGTCGGCTCCACGTTCATGCGTCTCCTATTTGACGTTTTCGAGCACTGTCCTGGTCGCCTGCTGCGTCCCCGCATCACCGCCCAGATCGGGCGTCCGCAAGCCCCTCGCGAGTGCCGCTTCAACGCCTGATTCTACAGCCGTGGCCTCGCTTTCCAAGCCGAGGCCGTGGCGCAGCATCAGCGCCGCCGAGAGGAACATAGCCAGCGGGTTGGCGACCCCCTGGCCGGCGATGTCCGGCGCGGAGCCGTGCACCGGCTCGAACACGCCGGGCCCAGCGCCTCCCAGCGACGCGCTCGGGAGCAGGCCGATCGAGCCGGTGAGCATCGCGGCCTCGTCGGAGAGGATGTCTCCGAACATGTTCTCGGTGACGATCGTGTCGAACTCGCGTGGCGCCGAGACGAGCTGCATGGCGGCGTTGTCGACGAGCACGTGCTCGAGCTCGACCTCGGGGAACTCCCGCGTGTGCAGCCGGCTGACGACCTCACGCCACAGCCGTGAGGTCTCGAGCACGTTGGCCTTGTCGACGCTCGTCACCTTCGGGTGCGGGGAGCGCCGCTTGGCGGCCTCGAAGGCGGTGCGGGCGATCCGCTCGATCTCCTCGCTGCTGTACGCGCACAGGTCCGAGGCCGTGGTCGCGGTGCGCGTCTTCTCGCCGAAGTAGATGCCGCCGGTCAGCTCACGCACGACCAGCAGGTCGGTGCCTTCGATCCGCTCGCGTCGCAGCGGCGAGGCGTCGTAGAGCGCCGGTAGCGGCTTGACGGGACGCAGGTTGGCGTACAGCCCGAGGCCCTTGCGCAGAGCGAGCAGGCCCTGCTCGGGGCGCGGCTTGCTCGGGTCGGTGGTGTCCCACTTGGGGCCACCGACGGCCGCCAGCAGCACCGCGTCGGCGTGCCTGCACGCGTCGAGCACGTCGTCTGTCAGCGCCACGCCTTCGACGTCGATCGACGCGCCGCCGAACAAGTACTCCTCGAACTCGAAGTCGCCGAGGGCTTCGAGCAGCTCGAGCGTAGGCTCCATGATCTCGGGGCCGATGCCGTCGCCGGGGAGGGTGACGATGCGGTATGCCACGGCGCGCGACGCTAGCAGGCGTTCGCTCCCCTGTGTCGCGCGCACCGTCCGCCCACAGACGGAGACACTCATAGATATTCCTTGACCCTGCTTATCGCGAGTCGCTATAGGTGCGCTGCCTGATTATCAGAACCACTCGATCAGCTGCACGCGGGGGCCGGGGATCAGCATCATTCGGCGTGTCGGCCTGCTGAGGCAGCATCACAGCAAAGGAGCTGATGGAACATGAAACGCATGACGCAAGCCGTCATCGTCGTGGCCGCGGCGATCGCGGGGATGGCGATGATCGCCGGGACCGCTTTGGCGGCCGCACCTGAATTCTTGGCGGAAGGCGGAAAATCGGCGGCGGGCACCGTCTTCACGTCGACCACCGGCGCCAGCAAACTCCAGCCCAAAGAAGGAGCGCTGGCGGTCGAATGCACGGCGGGCTCCTCGGAAGGCACGATCGCGGGCCTGAAAACGGTCGCCAAAGTGACCGTGAAGTTCACGGGCTGCAAGGAAAAAACCCTGAAAGGCGAATGCAAAAGCCCGGGTGCCGCGAAAGGCCAACTCATCACCGCGAAACTGGAGGGTGAGATCGGTCCGATCGAAGGCGGTTCCGGCGATGGCCTGAAGCTCGAACCGGAAGCCGAATCGGAAACGGAAGAATTCGTGACCGTTGAATGCCCCGCCGCCACAGTAAAAGTGACGGGGAGTCTGGTCGGGGAACTCGTGCGGACGCATGAACTATCGACGAAAAACGAACTCGTGTACAAACAGACGGCCGGCGTACAGGCCATCACGTCGTTTACGGGCACGGGCGAAAAAGACTTCCTCACGGCTGGCAGCTTTGGCCAGGCCGGTCTAGAAGCGACGCACAGCATCACCTTCTCGAAAGCAGTGGAACTCGGCGGGACCAAAGGCGCGGCCGAAGAACAGAAAATCTCGATCATCACCAATCCCAAGGCGGTCATGGGGAAGGAATGCCCGGAACGAGCAGGGCGCGTCATCTTCAAAGCGCTCGGGGAAGTATGTGAATACAAGGTGGAAAACAAAAATGCCGTCGAACCTGTCTACGTCGAAAAAGTGACACTGGCACAGGAAGTACAGTGCATTGGCGTTATCAACAATTGCCTCACTAAGATCACACCCGAAAACACTCCTCGATGTGACAAATCCCTCCGCGCCACCAAATTGGGACCGGGCGGGGTTTGCTACCTCCAACTGGAATACACCAAAAAACCCGGGACCCCCCCGGGCCTCACGAGCCTCACGGTGGAAACCAAATCCACGCCCGGCGGTGCAAAAAAGGAAGTGGGCACACTACAGACGGTCGAATGACGAAGCGGCGGCCCCGGGAGCACCAGACAATCGAGGTTGCTCCCTGACGCCTGCCAACGCGCCTGCGGCGTGAGGACGCCGCCACCACGGAGCGAAGACAATGCCGGCCTGGCGACTGCAAGGATGGAGTCACCAGGCCGGCCCGTCCGGCGAGGGGCCGCGGCCGTGATCAGCCCTACAGCGCCGTCGTCACCGGTCCGCTGCGCTCGAGGTCACGCTCGTAGTCCGTGATCGCGTCGTCCTGCTGGAGCGTCAGCGCGATGTCGTCGAGCCCGCCGAGAAGGCGGTGGCGGATCTCGTGGTCGATCTCGAACGGCACCTGACGGCCGGCGAAGCGGACCTCCTGCTCGCGCAGGTCGACCTGTCCGTGACCGGCGCGTGCGAGCGCTTTGCAGTCCTCGTCGGAAAGGACGATCGGGAGCAGCCCGATCTTGGTGCAGTTGGAGTAGAAGATGTCCGCGAAGGACGGCGCCACGATTGCCTGGAAGCCGTAGTCCTGTAGGCCCCACGGAGCGTGCTCGCGCGAGGAGCCACAGCCGAAGTTCTCGCCGGCAACGAGAATCGGGTTTGGCGGCAGGTCCCAGTCGGGTTCCTTGGCCCAGTCGTAGAACAGGAACTCTCCGAAGCCGGTGCGCTCGACCCGCTTCAGAAACTGCTTGGGCATGATCTGGTCGGTGTCCACGTCGGCACGGTCGAGGTGGCTGACAGGCCCGCTGATTGTCTCGATGGGTTCCATCATCTCTCCTGTTATGCGATGGTCACTGCAGCGGCCTGATCCCGCCGAAGACGGCCGCCTCGGCCCACTTGAAGTGCACTTCCGGCTCCACGAAGCCGGCGTCGGCGAGCCATTGCAGCTGCTCCTGGATGGTGTCGGGCTGGTCGTCGTCGCCGTCGGCGAGTAGCTCCCGCTCGACCTGCTCGTCGCCGCGGGCGCCGTGGTGGGCGTGCTCGGTGGCGATCGCGTTGGCGACCATCTGCTCGTCGAACAGGCCCGCGAGCGGCCCGGCGATCGCGACGAAGTCCATGTTCACGAACATCGCGCCGGGCTCGAGCAGCTCGCGGATCTCGGCGAACAGCGCGCGCTTGCGCGCGGCGGGCAGATGGTGGATGGCGTAGCCGGAGACCGCCGCATCGTAGGGCCCCGCGGGGAGCGCCTCACGCCACGCGGGGTTACGCAGATCGCCGCGCACAGCGAGCCAGCCCGCGCCGCCCGCGGCACCCAGCCGCTGCTCGGCGCGGGCGAGCATCGGCTCGGAGTAGTCCACGAGCACGGCCTCGGCCGACCGCTCGATGCCGCGCAGCAGTCGCGTCATCGCGCCGTCGCCGGCACCGATGTCGATGAACCGGCGCAGCGGCCTGTCACTGCGCTTGAAGAGCCGCTCGATCAGCGCTTCCTGCACGTCGAGCATCGGCAGCAGCTGCTTGCGCTCGGACAGGAACGTGTCGACCAGCTCGGGCTGCTGCCACGCCGCTCCCGGCGCAGCGCCACTCACTGCCACTCCCTGATGTCGACGAAGCGGCCCTCGATCGCGGCGGCGGCGGCCATCTGCGGCGACACGAGGTGCGTGCGCCCGCCGCGGCCCTGGCGCCCCTCGAAATTGCGATTCGACGTCGAGGCGCAGCGCTCTCCCGGCTCGAGGATGTCGGGGTTCATGCCGAGGCACATCGAGCAACCGGCGACGCGCCAGTCAAAGCCGGCGTCGCGGAAGACCCGGTCCAGGCCCTCCGCCTCGGCCTGCGCCTTGACCTGCTGGGAGCCGGGCACGACCATCGCGTTGACCGACGGCGAGACGTGCCTGCCGGCCACCACCGCGGCGGCGGCGCGCAGGTCACCGATGCGCGAGTTCGTGCATGAGCCGATGAACACGCGGTCCACGGCGATCTGCTCGATCGGCGTGCCCGGCTCGAGCGCCATGTAGTGCAGCGCGCGTTCGGTCGCCTCGCGGTCGGCGGTGCTGTCGAACTCCTCGGGCGCAGGCACGCGCTCGGTGACGGCGCGCACCATCCCCGGGTTCGTGCCCCAGGTCACCTGCGGCGAGATCGCGCTCGCGTCGATCACGACCTCTGTGTCGAAGTCAGCGCCCTCGTCGGTGACCAGCTCGCGCCAGCGCTCGATCGCGGCATCGAGCTCGGCGCCCTGGGGCGCGCCCGGGCGCGGCGTGCCTGCACGCTCGGGGTCGCGGAACCACGCGAAGGTGGTCTCGTCGGGGGCGATCATGCCGGCGCGCCCGCCGCCCTCGATCGTCATGTTGCAGACGGTCATGCGCCCCTCCATCGACAGCGCCTCGATCGCGGGCCCGGCGTACTCGACGGCGTGGCCCGTCAGCCCGCCGACGCCGAGCTGACCGAGCGTGCCGAGGATCAGGTCCTTGGCGGTGACGCCGAAGCCGAGCTCGCCCTCGTAGCGGATTCGCATCGAGCGCGGCTTGCTCTGCACCATGCACTGCGTGGCGAGCACGTGCTCGACCTCAGAGGTGCCGATGCCGAACGCGAGCGCGCCGAAGGCGCCGTGCGTTGAGGTGTGCGAGTCGCCGCACACGATCGTCATCCCGGGCTGGGTGACGCCGAGCTCGGGGCCGATCACGTGCACGATCCCCTGGCGGTCGGAGCCGAGCGAGTACACGGGCACGCCGAACTCCTCGCAGTTGCGCTCGAGCGTTTCGACCTGCACGCGCGAGAGCTCGTCCTTGATGCGCGCGGCGACGGGCGTGCCGTCGGTCGGCGTGTTGTGGTCGGCGGTCGCCAGCGTGCGGTCGGGGCGGCGCACGGTGCGCCCGGCGAGGCGCAGCCCGTCGAAGGCCTGCGGGCTGGTGACCTCGTGCACGAGGTGCAGGTCGATGTAGAGGAGACCCGATTCGCTTCCCCCCACTTCGTGGGACTCCCAGATCTTCTCGAACAGCGTCTTGGGCATGGTCATCGGTCCTCGTGCTCGTGGGTTGTGAAGTCTTTCTTCATCTAGCTGCGCCTCAATCCCGCGGAGACGACCGCCAGGAACCGGGCGTCCGCGTCGTGCGCTCTGGGATTCTCGAAGTGGTGTGGCAGGTCGGCGTCGAAGGTCACGCAGTCGCCGGCGTCGAGCACGTAGCGCTGCCCGTCACAGACGAGCACGACGGAGCCCGTCTCGACGAGCGCCGTCTCGCGGCTGCCGGGCTCGTGCATCGGCGGGTCGTCGGCTGCGCCGGTTGCACCGCCGGGTGCAAGCGTGTGGCGCGATATCTCCGCCCGCTGGCCTGGCTGTGAGGAGGTCAGCACCTCGAAGCCGTGGCCCCGTCGCTTGTTGCCACCGCGCGTGCGCTCACCGGCGCGCACGACCGTTACTGAGTCGCCCTCGTCGAGGCGCAGCAGCTGGGACAGGCGCAGATCGAGGCCGGCTGCGATCCGCGAGGCGACGGTCAGCGTCGGGCTCGTCTCGCCGCGCTCAACCTGCGAGAGCATCGGTGCACTGACGCCGCTGCGGGCGGCGAGGTCGCGCAGAGACAGGTCTGAGGCCTCGCGCAGCGCCTTCACACGGGAGCCGATGACGGCCGGGTCGAGCGGGTCGTTCGCGCTCGACGACGAGGCGTCGACCGGCTGCAAAGGCGGGCGAGGCTCCGCTCGCTCGAGCGATGAGCGCTTCGTTGCTGGCGTCATACGGGTGTACGTTATCACGGACGCGCGTACGCGACGAAGCTAGGGGTGCGCGCCGGCTTCTTCCAGCTGCTTCTTCAGTTCCTGGTTTTCGCGTTCGGTGTTGCGCAGGTTCGTTTCAGCTTCGGTCCTGCGTTCTTCGTTCGCCTGGTTCGCCGGCGACGGCGTCTGCGTCACGGTGTTCGAGGTGACGGTGTTCGTCTGCGTCACGATCTTGGGCACTGTGGTCGTGGTGGTGACGGTGTGGGTGACCGGTGATTCGTGCCCGCTCTTTTCGGACGCCGTTTCGCCCTTGTGGCCGATGGCGTATCCCACGATTCCGCCGACGACGAGCGCGAGCAGTGCGGCGATGATCGCGGCCCACGGATTCCCCCACCAGCGATCCTCGGGTGGGAGCGCCGGCGGCACCCGTTCCCCGGCGTAAACAGGCGCCTGCGCTGGCGCGGCACGCGGCTGTCTCGGCGGCGGCGCGTCCAGACGTTCAGTCGGCCGGGTCGGCGGCGATGGAGGCCGCGGCGGCCGCGGGGGCTCTTCACCGTCCATTCGCTAGCCCGCGGCCGTCTCGGGCAGCCCGATCGCATCGTCCGCGCGCGAACGCGCGACAGCGACCGACAGCGCGCGTACATACGCACGCGCGGCCGCGTCGATGATGTCCGTCGAAACGCCCTGCCCGGCGCCGGTGGAGCCTTCGACCTCGAGCACGACGGAGACCTCGCCGAGCGCGTCCTGGCCCTCGGTGACGGCGCCGATCGTGAAGTCGCTGAGCGTCGGCGTCGTGGCGGTCGCGGCGTTGATCGCCTGGAAGACCGCGTCGATCGGACCGTCGCCGGTGAACGAGCCCTTGGCGGAGGAGCCGTCGGGGAGCGTCACCGATACGCGCGCGTGCGGCGGGCGCAGCGAGGAGGCGTCGACCTCGAAGGACTCCAGCGCATAGCCGGTCACCTCCTCGCGCAGCTCGTCGGTGACGAGCGCCTCGAGATCCATCGCCGTCACCTGCTTCTTGCGGTCGGCGATCTCCTTGAAGCGCTTGAAGGCTGTGTTCAGCGCCTGCCCGTCGATCTCGAAGCCCATCTCCTTCAGCGCCTGGCTGAGCGCGTGACGGCCGGAGTGCTTGCCGAGCACGATCGAGTTGCTGCGCAGGCCGACGGTCGTCGCGTCCATGATCTCGTAGGTGGTGCGCTCCTTCAGCACACCGTCCTGGTGGATGCCGGACTCGTGCGCGAACGCGTTGCGCCCGACGATCGCCTTGTTCGGCTGCACCTGGTAGCCGGTCAGACGGGAGACCAGCCGGCTCGTGCGCGCGATCTCCGTCGTCTCGATCCCCGTCCACAGGCCGAGGCTCGGCTCGCGCGTGTGCAGCAGCATCGCGATCTCCTCGAGCGAGGCGTTGCCGGCGCGCTCGCCGATTCCGTTGATCGCGCACTCGACCTGGCGGCAGCCGGCTTCGATGCCGGCGAGCGAGTTGGCGACTGCCAGGCCGAGGTCGTCGTGGCAGTGGACGGAGAGCACGACCCGGTGCAGGTCTGGGACCAGCTCGTAGAGACGAGCCAGGAAGGCTGCGAACTCCTGCGGTATCGCGTAGCCGACCGTGTCGGGGATGTTGATCGTCACGGCGCCCTCGTCGATCGCGACCTGCACCACAGCGGCGGTGAATTCGACGTCCGCGCGGCTGGCGTCCATCGGCGAGAACTCGACATCGTCCAGATACTGCTTGGCGTGTGCGACCGCGGCGCGAGCCTGGCCGATGACGTCCTCGCGCGTCGTCTGCAGCTGGTGCTCGATGTGGATGTCCGAGGTCGAGATGAACGTGTGGACGCGCGGGCGCCCGGAGTCCTTCACCGCGTTCCACGCCGCGTCGATGTCCTGATGGCTCGTGCGCGCCAGACCGCAGATCACCGGACCTTCGACCTCCTGCGCAATCGCCTGGACGCCCTCGAAGTCGCCCGGGGAGGCGATCGGGAAGCCAGCCTCGATCACGTCCACCCCAAGCCGCGCCAGCTGCTGGGCGATCTCGAGCTTTTCCTGCTTGTTCAGCGAGATCCCCGGAGACTGCTCGCCGTCGCGCAGCGTCGTGTCGAAGATCTTGACGCGGTTCGCTGCGTCCCTACCGGCCCCCGCGCCGGCGGCAACGCCGCCGTTCGATGCGTCTGAAGTGCTCATGTCGTTCGTGCTCCTTCTCTATCTCGCTTGTCGTTCCTCTCTGCTGGGTATGCGGCTACGCGGCCGCCACGCGCTATTCCCCCCGAGGGGGGAGCAGAAGGAGAGACAGAAGCGAGAACTGAAACGACATCTTCCGGCAGCGTAGCACCCGTCTCAGGGTGTGAGGACCACCTTGCCGAGATTACGCCGCTCGACGATCATCGTCTGGGCGGCGCCGGCGTCCTCGAAGTGGAAGACCCCGGCCACGACCGGTTTGATGACGCCGGCGTCGAGCATCGCCTGCAGCGGGCCGATCCACGGCTGCAGCGACCCTCTGTCCTTCCACAGGCTCAGCATGTTCAGGCCGATCACGGCCTTCGATTCGGACATCTGCTTGATCATGTTGAAGCGCGGCATGCGGATCACGCCGCGCAGCGCCGTCACGGGGTTGCGTTTCTCGCCGGAGACGAGCGCCGAGGCGCCGAACGCCACGAGCCGTCCGCCGGGGCGCAGCAGCGAGTAGCTCGTGCGGAAGCTCTTGCCGCCAACCGCGTCGAGGATGACATCGAACTTGGGCAGCCCGCGCTCCCAGCCGGGGGTCGTGTAGTCGAGCGCGTGGTCGATGCCGAGCTCGAGGCAGCGCGCGTGCTTGCCTGGCGAGGCGGTGCCGTAGACCTCGGCGCCGCTGTGCTTGGCGATCTGCGTGGCGGCGATCCCGACGCCCCCGCCGGCCGAATGCACAAGCACGCGCTCGCCCGGCTGCAGGTTGCCGTAGCCGATCAGACCGGCCCACGCGGTGCCGTAGTTGACCGGGATTGCCGCCCCCTGCTCGAAGCTCAGGCCATCGGCGAGCGGCAGGACGTCGGCGGCGGGAACGACCACCTCCGAGGCGTAGCCGCCGAACTGCGTGCCAGCGATCACGCGCTGTCCGGGCGCCAGTGGATGGTCGGGAATCGATGCCCCCTCGCCCAACTCGAGGATCGTGCCTGCGACCTCGTAGCCGACGACGCACGGCGTCTTCGGCGCGTCGGGGTAGAGCCCCATGCGGGCCATCACGTCGGCGAAGTTGATCCCGGCGGCGGACACCTCGATGCGGACGTCGCCTGCCCCGAGACCCGGGTCGGGGCGCTCCTGCACGCGCAGCACCTCGGGTCCTCCGTGCTTCGTGATGACCACCGCGCGCATCGCGCACCTCCCTATGGGCTTGCCCTGGCCGGCGGAGCCTAGAGGATCGCGGTCGTGCCCGATCTCACCGTCTCACAGCGCGAGGCGTCAGCCGAGGTCCACTGACCAGCCGTTGACGAAGCCCTCGGACGCGACGATCTCAGCGACGACGGGGTCAGGAACGGCGGCGTCGGTCGTCACGACCATGGCCGCCAGGCGCCTGTCGTCGGCCGTCTCTCCGCCCGCCTGCCCCTCGTGGGGGTCGGGGACGTGGCCGACCGCCGCCGAGGAGATGTTGACGCCGTGCGCACCGAAGATCGTGCCGACGCGGCCGATCATCCCCGGCAGGTCCTCGTAGCGGAAGACCGTCACGTGTGACTCGAGCTCGATCGTCAGGCGTCTGCCCTGGACCTCTACGAGGTGCGGCGCTCGGTTTGGCCCGATGCCGGTGCCGGCAACCGCGACCCGCTCGGAGCCGGAGACGACCGTGACGCGGATCAGCTCGTTGAAGTCCTGCGCCTCGGAGACGGACTTCTCCTCGAAGACGATGCCCCGCTGCTGGGCCATCGTCGGTGCGTTGACGAGGTTGACGGGCTCCTCGCCGCGGCCCTGCAGCGCGCCCACGATCACAGCGAGCCCCAAGAGGCGCGTGTCGAAGTCGGCGATCCTGCCGAGGAACGCCGCCTCGATCCGCTCCACGGAGCTGCCCTCCGCGAGCTCCATCGCGAGGTGTCCGAGCTGCGAGGCCAGCGGCAGGAACGGGCCGAGGATCTCCATGTCCTCGGCGGCGATCGCCGGGATGTTGACGGCAGTCGAGACGACGCCGCCGGTGAGCGCGGCGACGACCTGCTCGGCGCTCTGGTAGCCGGCGCGGTCGGTCGCCTCGGCGGTCGAGGCGCCCAGGTGCGGCGTGACGACGACGTTGGCGTAGCCGAACAGCGGGTGCTCGGTCGTGGGCTCCTTCGCGAACACGTCGATCGCCGCGCCGGCAACCTTGCCCGAGTCCAGCGCCGCCTGTAGCGCGCCGTCGTCGATCAGCCCGCCGCGCGCCACGTTCAGCACGCGCACGCCGTCGCGCATCTTCGCGAAGGCGTCGGCGTCCAGGAAGCCTTCGGTCTCCGGGGCCTTCGGCAGGTGGATCGTGATGAAGTCCGACTGCGCGTAGAGCTCGTCGACGCCGTCGACGTTCTCGACTCCGAGCTCGCGGTAGCGCTCGGAGCTCACGAACGGGTCGAACGCGACGACGCGCATGCCGAAGCCGCGTGCGCGCTGTGCGACGAGCTGGCCGATCCGTCCGAAGCCGATGACGCCGAGCGTCTTCTCGTAGAGCTCGACGCCTGAATACTTCGAGCGATCCCATTTGCCGGCGACGAGCGCCGCGTAGGCCTGCGGGACGTTGCGTGCCATCGCCAGCAGCAGCGCCATCGTGTGCTCGGCAGCCGTCACAACGTTCGACTCGGGCGCGTTGGCGACGACGATGCCGCGCTGGGTGGCCGCGACGACGTCGACGTTGTCGACGCCCACGCCGGCGCGACCGATCACCTGCAGGCGCTCCGCGCGGGCGATCAGCTCGGCGGTCAGCTTCGTCGCCGAGCGGATCACGATGCCGTCGTACTCGCCGATGCGCTCGGCGAGCTGCTCGTCGCTCCAGTCGACGCCGACGTCGACGTCGAAGTGCTCGCGCAGCAGCGCCACGCCGGAGTCGCCGATCTTCTCCTTGACGAGCACGCGCGGGCGCTGCCCGTCCGCCCGCTCGCTCGTCTCCGCGGCCGGCGCCTGGGCGCTCATCGTCCGCTCCGCTCGACGACCCAGTCGATGCAGCTCGTCAACGCCTGCACGTCGGCGGGCTCGACCGCCGGGTACATCCCGACCCGCAGCTGGTTGCGCCCGAGCTTGCGGTAGGGCTCGACGTCGACGATCCCGTTGGCGCGCAGCGTCGCCGCAACAGCGGCGGCGTCGATGCGCTCGTCGAAGTCGATCGTGCCGACGACGGGCGAGCGCTTGTTCGGGTCCTTGACGAACGGCGTCGCGAAGTCGCGGGCCTCAGCCCAGCGGTACAGATGCGTCGAGGAGGCGGCGGACCGCGAAACGCACCAGTCGAGGCCGCCGCCGTCGAGCATCCAGCGGATCTGGTCGGCGAGCAGGAACAGCGTCGCCACGGCGGGCGTGTTGTAGGTCTGATCTTTGAGCGAGTTCTCGACGGCGGTGTGCAACGACAGCGACGGCGGGATCCAGCGATCGGAGGCGTGCAGCGCCTCGATCCGTTCGAGCGCGTCGGGGCTCAGCAGCGCCAGCCACAGCCCGCCGTCGCCGGCGAAGCCCTTCTGCGGGGCGAAGTAGTACGCGTCGGTCTGCAGGATGTCCACTGGCAGGCCGCCGGCGGCAGAGGTGGCGTCGATGAGCACCAGCGCGTCGGCGGACGCGACGGGGCGCTCGACGGGCACCATCACGCCCGTGGAGGTCTCGTTGTGGGCCCACGCGATCACGTCGGCGAGGCCGTGCTCGGCGAGCGGTCCCAGCGACCCGGGGTCGGGAGCGTCACCGGGGTCTGCCGCGATGATCTTCGGCTCTGCCAGGAACGGCGCGCCGGCGGTGACGTCCGCGAACTTCTGGGAGAACTCTCCATAGGTCAGGTGCAGGGCGTGGTTTGAGATCAGGCCGAACGCCGCGGCGTCCCAGAACGCGGTGGCGCCGCCGTTGCCGAGCGCGACCTCGTAGCCGTCGGGCAGCGCAAACAGCTCGCGCAGCCCCGCCCTGATCTCGCCGACCAGTCGCTTGACGGGCTTCTGCCGGTGGGATGTGCCCATCACCGCGACGCCGTCGGTGGCGAGGCGCGTGAGCGCCTCGGGGCGGACCTTCGACGGTCCCGAGCCGAAGCGGCCGTCGCGGGGCCGCAGCTCCTCGGGGATGACCAGTTGCGCCTGCTCTGTGGTGGGGCTCGTCGTCATGTGGGCTCCTCGCTCGTCCTTACCCGCGGGGGATGGTCGCTTTTGATGAGGTGCCCAGGCGCGCGGCGGTGCCGAGTCGTCGCTCCCCGGTGGTGAACTCCACCCGAGCGCCAGTCGCGACGACGACGCGAGTGTAGCGAACGCCGCCGGCCCGCTCAGCGCCCCCGGCCGTGCGGCTCAGACCAGTCGTAACCCGGCCCCACGGGGATGATGCGCTTCGGGTTGAGCTCGTCGTGGGTGGTGTAGTAATGGCGCTTGATCTGGTCCATCGCGACCGTCCCGGCAACGCCGGGCGTCTGGTAGAGCTCGCGCGCGTATCCCCACAGCTCGGGGTAGTCGACCAGTCGCCGCCGGTTGCACCGGAAGTGCAGGTTGTAGACCTCGTCGAAGCGTGCGAGCGTCGGGAACAGCCGCCAGTCGGCCTCGGTGAGCTGCTCGCCGAGCAGGTAGCGGCGTTCGCCGATCAGCCCCTCGAGCCAGTCGAAGCTGTCGAACAACTCGGCGAAGGCGCGCTCGTAGGCGCGCTGGCTGCGGGCGAAGCCGGCGCGGTAGACGCCGTTGTTGACGGTGTCGTACACGCGCTCGTTGATCGCCGCGATCTCCACGCGCAGGGCCTGCGGGTAGAGATCGAGCTCGGCGCCGCCGCCAAGTCCGCCGAGCGAGTCGGCGAAGGACATCATCCGCACGATGTCGCTCGACTCGTTGTTGACGATCCGCCCGCCGACCGTGTCCCACAGCACGGGAACCGTGATCCGCCCCTCATAGCTCGGGTCGCTGATGTCGTAGGCCTCGCTCATGAAGCGCCAGCCGTGCAGCCGATCCACGTACTCGCCCCCCGGCCCGTCCTCGAAGCGCTCGCCGCTGAACGCCCAGCCGCGCTCGTCGCGGAACGGCGCGAGGTAGGAGATCGGCACGGCGTCCTGCAGGCCGGCGAGCTCGCGCAGGATCGCGGTGCGGTGGCACCACGGGCAGGCGAGCGACACGTAAAGGTGATAGCGGGCTGGTTCGACGGCGAGATCGCCTTCGCGGCCCGACAGCGGGTCCGTTCCGACCCAGTCGCGAAAACGGCTCTCCTGGCGCTCGAAGCTGCCGACCCAGCCCTCCGGGCTGTGTGCCCCGAGCTCACGGTCGAGCAGCACGTCAACCATGCCAGAGGACGACCCGCTTGAGGACCGTCGCACTCCAGCCTTCGGGCAGGCGCGTGGGCGAGACGCCGGCGGGCTCGTCGAACACCGACTCCTCCCTGACGAGCAGGCAGAACTCGGGTGCGGGCCCGAGCACGAGTTGACGGCGCCAGAGGCTCGCGTGCTCCGGATCCATGCCGTCGCCGAGCAGCTCGCCGAGCTGGCGCCGCGGCGCGCCAGCCGGGCGCGCGACCCAGATCCCGACGTTGGCCTCGGCCAGCGGGGTCGCCAGCGCGCCGGTGTCAGAGCGCCCACCCTCGAGCAGCGCATACAGTCCCCCGGCGCCGCCGCCGAGGTGCCGCGCGGCAGCGTCGTGTGTGCTGCGGTGCCCGCGACCGACGGCCGCCTCGTTCAGCACGCCGAGTGCCGCGAAGTCCTCGAGCAGGTACCAGTCCTCGTAGCCGGGCCGCCCGGAGTCGAGCGTTTCGGTGTCGGCGCGATGCACCGCCCACGGGACCTCGTCGAGCTTGAACACGGCCGAGCAGCGCATGCCGACCGGACGTGCGCGGGCGAGCGAGCGGTGGAAGGCGAGCTGCGCCTCCTCGTAGGCGTCAACCGGTGCGTCTTCGCGGGGACGGTGCCAGAAGACGTATGCGAGCACTGGCCTGGCCGGGGCCTCTAGAAAGAGGGCTTGATCCAGTCCATATGCGAGCGCAGCTCCGTGCCGACGTGCTCGATCTGGGTGTCGGCCTGTTCGGCGCGCATGCGCTTGAAGTTCTCCTGGCCGGCGCGGTTCTCGGCGATCCACTCGCGTGCGAAGTCGCCCGACTGGATCTCCTCGAGGATCTTGCGCATGCTCGCGCGCGTCTCGTCGGTGATCACGCGCTTGCCGCGCGTGTAGTCGCCGTACTCGGCCGTGTTGGAGATCGAGTAGCGCATCCCCGCGAGCCCCTTCTCGTACATCAGGTCCGCGATCAGCTTCAGCTCGTGCAGGCACTCGAAGTAGGCCATCTCGGGGTCATAGCCGGCGTTGACGAGCGTCTCGAAGCCGGCCTGGACGAGCTCGGAGGCGCCACCGCAGAGGACCGCCTGCTCGCCGAACAGGTCGGTCTCGGTCTCGTCCTTGAAGGTCGTCTCGATCACGCCGCCGCGGGTAGCGCCGATGCCCTTGGCGTAGGCGAGCGCCAGCGCCCGCGCGTTGCCGGTCGCATCCTGCTCGACGGCGACCAGCGCGGGTACGCCGCTGCCTTCGGTGAACTGGCGGCGCACGAGGTGGCCGGGACCCTTCGGCGCGACCATGCCGACGTCGACGCCAGGGGGCGGCTCGATCTCGTTGTAATGGATCGAGAAGCCGTGGCCGAAGAGGATCATGTTGCCCTCGGCGATGCCGTCGCGGATCTCCTGCTCCCAGATGTCGTGGTGGCGCTCGTCCGGCAGCAGGATCATCACGACGTCGCCGCGGCTGGCGGCCTCGACGACCGGCAGCACCTCGAGGCCCTGCTCGCGCGCCTTGGCGACCGAGTCGGAGTCCTCGCGCAGCCCGACGACGACTTTGACGCCGGAGTCCTTGAGGTTGAGCGCGTGGGCGTGGCCCTGCGAGCCGTAGCCGATGATGGCGACGGTCTTGCCGTCGAGGAGCGTGAGGTCTGCGTCGTCGTCGTAGATCATTCGCCGCAGGCTATCCAACTTCTCCGGCTTGCCCTCAGGCGCTCGCGCGCGCGAGCAGCGTGCGCGCGGGTATCGCGAGCGTTCCGTCGGCCGCGGTGTAAGGGGCGAAGCGCTCGGCCAGCGAGTGCTTGATCTGCTCGATCTCGGGCTGCGGCTGGGAGAGCACGGCGTCGTGGAAGCTGTGCGAGAGGTCGAGCGTCACATCCCAGAGATGCTCGAAGTCGGGGTGGCGGCGCGTCAGCTCGATCGCCTCGACGTCGATCTCGGCGAATCCCGCCTGCTCGAGCAGCTCCTGCACACGCCACGCTGCGCCGAGCGCGAACGGGCCGGGCGCGGGCTCGGCCGTCGGGTCGGGCGCCGGGCTCAGGCCACGCGCGATCAGCTCCTGCGCCGGCTCGAGCGCCCACGGGTTCTCTGCGAGCGAGTCCCAGACGGCGAGCGCGAGACGACCGCCCGGTCGCAGCACACGGCGCGTCTCCGCGAACGCGGCGGCGGGGTCGGCCATCAGCATGTAACCCCAGCGGCACAGCACGACATCGACGCTGGCGAGCGGCAGGTCGACCCATTCGGCGTTCAGCACCTGGAACTCGACGTTTGAGAGGCCGAGCGAGATCGAACGCGTACGCGCGCCGTCCAGCATCGCCTCGGCCTGGTCGGAGACGATCACGCCGCCGAGCGGCGCGACCAGTTCGGCGGCCAGCATCCCGGTCTCCCCCAGCCCGGCGGCCAGCTCGAGCACGCGCTCACCCGGCTGCGGATCCACGACTTCGATCATCCGGTGCGAAACGGGCGCGGCGAACTCGCGCATCAGCTCCTCGCGACGGACCCAGCCGCTCGCCGCCGCTTCCCAGCCGTCGAGGCTCGCCTGCCTGTAGGCGTTCGCGTCGAAGCTCACTGCAGCTCCCTGCGCAGCAGCTTGCCCGAGCGGGTGCGCGGCAGCGGCTCGGCGCTCAGCTCGACCCGCTTGGGGACCTTGTAGGGCGCGAGCGCCCGCGCGCAGTGCGCGCGCAGCTCCTCCGGCTCGGGCGCCGCGCCGACCCGCGCGACGACGATCGCCGTGACGGCCTCGCCCCACTGCGGATCGCTGCGTCCGAGCACGGCCGCCTCGAGCACCTGCGGGTGCGCCTCGAGCACCGCCTCGACCTCGACCGGCGCCACGTTCTCGCCGCCGCTGACGATCGTGTCGGCCTTGCGCCCGGTCACGCGCAGGCGCCCGCAGGCGTCGAGCTCGCCGAGGTCGTCGGTGTGCAGCCATCCGTCGGCGGCGAGCGCTGCGGCCGCGACAGTCGGCCCTGCCAGCAGGATCTCGCCGTCGCCGGCGATCTGCACGCGGGTGCAGAACAGCGGCGGGCCGGCGTTGGGTTGAACGTCTGTGTCTTCGCCGAGCGCCCCGGCAACGCCTTGCTCGCCGACTTCAGCGACTGGCGTCGTCGTCGCCTGTGAGCAGCTCTCGGTGAGGCCGTAGGTGAGGCTGACCGGCACGCCCGCCGCCCCGGCGCGGCGGAGGAGCGCCGCAGGAACCGGACCGCCGCCGGTGAGCGCGGCCCGCAGCGCGGGCGGGCGTTCGAGTCCGGCGTCGAGCAAGCGTGCGAGCGTCGTCGCGACGAGGCTCACGAGCGTCACACGCTGCTGCTCGAGCGCCTGCAGCACGCGGTCCTCCTCGAAGCGCTCGTGCACCACCGCGCCGGTCGCGTAGATCGCCGAGCGCAGCAGGATCGACAGCCCGCCGACATGCGATAGCGGCAGCGCGCACAGCCAGCGCTCGTGGCGGTCGAGACCCAGCGCGACGGCCGAGCCGAATGCGCTCCACATGAAGTTGCCGTAGCTCAGCTCGACCGGCCGCGGCGCGGATGTCGTGCCTGAGGTGTGGATCACGACGGCGGTGGCGTCGAGCTCGTGCATGCCGACGCCGGGGAGGCTCGCCGGCGCGGGCCCCTCCCCCAGCGGCTGCTCGACGAGCACGTCGGCGCCGGCCGCGATCCGGTCGCGCTCGCCCGGCGCGAGGCGCAGGTCGACGGGCACGGCGACCGCGCCGAGCAGCAGGCATGCGTGCAGCGCCTGCGCGAACTCCAGGCCGGCGGGGAGCGCGATCGCCACGCGCGTGCCGCGCCCGGCCCCGCGCTCGATCAGTTCGCCCGCGGCGAACCGCGCGGCGTCGTGCAGCCGAGCGTAGGACCAGTCCCCCCCGGGTGTCGCAAGCGCCGTGCGTTGGGGCTGCGTCGCAGCTGCGCGAGCGAGCCATGCCTCGACCTCCATGGCGCACAGGCTAGGGTTTTGCGACCAAAAGTGCCGGCGCGGACAGTTCCAGTGGACTCGGCTCGCGTGCGTGATCAACAGCGTCGCCGCGCACGCGACAAGTGTCACTCGCGCGTCGGCGTTCAAGGTCGCGCGAGGGCGGTCGGCGACCAATCTCGCCTACGCTGGGCCCGTGGCCAACACCCTGGGCGAATACTGGATTACGCTCGACTTCCTCGAGTCTGAGGCGCGCGAGCTGGAAGAGGCGACCATCTCAGCCGATGAGCGGGTCGGCGGGGTCGTGACGCGGGTACCTAGCAACGGAAGCGCGACGGGTGTTTTTCAGATCAAGGCTTTCAGCCCGCAAGCGGCCTATCGGGAGGCTGAGGAACTTTACGCCTCTCTGCGCGCGAGCGCGGGGCTGCCGAAGGCCCCGCCTCTCGGTGGAACCACCACAGAGCTCAAGGAACCGGCAGTCGAGTTGCCCGCCCCAGCGACGCCTCCCCCGTCTCCGCCGCTATACCGCGATCTGCTCAACAAGGCGCAGTCTCTACACCAAGCCGGGGAGCACGAGTACGCCACCGTGGCCGCGCAGACCGCCTGCGAGGTCGCCATCGCGGAGGCCGTGCGACGACAGCTCGCCAGACAATCCTCGCACCTGCTGCGCTCAGTCGAACAGCTGATCGCCGGACGCTGGGCCATGACCGACAAGCGGGTCCGCTCGGTCTGGACGAGCCTCACAGGAGACACACTGGGAAACGCGGACTTCTGGCCAGACTACGACGCGCACACCGGCCGCAGGCATAAGATCGTCCATGCCGGGGGCAAGGTCACCCTAGATGAGGCCGCCGCGTCAATTGCCGTCGCCGAAACCGTCTGCGCGTATATGGTCGCAAACTCCTGAGTCGCACGGTGGCGGGCGCCTCGAAGCTACTTGGCGAGAGACGCGACGAGATCGTTGACCGAGAAGAACCGCTCGAAGCCCTGCTCGCGGGTGCTGAAGTAGCTTGAATGAGTCTTCTTGATCGTGTCGATCGAGTCGGCACCGAGCAGCACAACCTCGATGTCACCGCGACCCCGGTAGGTCTCCTCAGCCTGGGAGTAAGCCTCAAGGGCAGCGTCGTAGTCGCTGCCAAAGTGGTCGTCGACGTGAGCCTCGCGCGCTGCGATGTCGTAGATGACGAGGAAGTGGCGGATGTCTGTGCTGCTCATCGTTTTCCTCCCGTCTCGGTCGTCAAATAGGGCTGCGCTGCCTCGTACGCTGTCAGAAGTCGCTGCCGAAGCTCCTTATCGGGCTCCTCGCTCGATTCCCTGAGCGCGAGTAGCTCCGAAACGACAGCATAGTAGTTGTGGACCTCCTGTTGGCCCTCACCCCCCTTGAAGTTGCGCCCCACCCGGCGCGAGTCCTCCTCGACCTGATTCGCCCACGCGTCCTGCAGAGGAGTTCGGAGCTGCACCTCGATCAGGCGTCCTTTCCGGCGGACGATCAGGTGCACCGCCCGGTAGCCCGAGTCCTTCGGCTCTGCCGCGTAGTCACGGGTACGTTCTACTTCCCAGTTGCGACGTAGGCGTCTGGCAACCTCATAGATGGCCGCCTGGTCTTGCAGCAGCGCACGGCATCCGCCTATATCGGCCATCTGGGTCAGCTTCATCGTCGGCTCGCGCAACAGCTTGTCGACCATCGTCGGTGCTCGCTTCAGCCTTTGCGTCACGACGATCGGGCCGTGCGGCTTTAGTAGCGGAGGTTCGCGCTGAGAGAGGTAAGCGGCTTCGCGTGTAGGCCGCGCCACCAGTCGATCAGCGCGACGGCGTCATCGAGAGGATCCTCATCGGCTTCGAGGCGTTCCTGCTCGTCAACATCACCGGCGTTGTAGGCGGCCACCAGCTCAGCGATGAGCGCTCCTGCGCGGTTAACCGCTTCCTTGGAGGGTTGAACTGCCACAGTGGCTCATATTCGCAGCGTCGGCCCCCTTTCGGGCCTCCGCAAACCAAGTCCCATGCAGCGCGATGGCCGAAGTTGCGGCCGATGCGACCTGCCGGGCGCGCGGCGACGCAGACCGCCACTAGGCTCGGGGCAGAGAGGGCATCCGTACCAGGCTCGTGCCGCGTGATATCCGGGCGCTATTTGATCCGGGAGATAGCCTTCGCGCGATGAGCGTCACCTGGACAGCGGCACCCGCCCCCACCGGCGGCGACTTCACGGACATCCATTACCAGAAGAGCGCTGGCCCCGACGAGGGCATCGCGAAGATCACGATCGCCCGACCCGAGGTCCGGAACGCGTTCCGTCCGCGTACCGTGATCGAGATCTCCCAGGCGCTGGAGGATGCGCGCGAGGACACCGACATCGGCGTGATCATCCTCACCGGCGAGGGCACCGAGGCGTTCTGCTCCGGTGGCGATCAGCGCGTGCGCGGCGACTCCGGCTACCTCAACGACGATCAGATGAAGTCCCCACCCACCCAAGCCGGCGTCGGGCGCTTCCACGTCACCGACCTGCACATCCAGATCCGCCGGCTGCCGAAGCCGGTGGTGGCGATGGTCGCCGGCTACGCGATCGGCGGCGGGCACGTCCTGCACCTCGTCTGCGACCTCACGATCGCGGCGGACAACGCGCGCTTCGGGCAGGTCGGCCCGAAGGTCGGCTCCTTCGACGGCGGCTTCGGCGCCGGCCTGCTCGCCAACCTGGTCGGACCGAAGAAGGCCAAGGAGATCTGGTTTCTGTGCCGCCAGTACTCCGCACAGGAAGCGCTCGACATGGGCTTGGTCAACACGGTCGTGCCGCTCGAGCGTCTCGAGGACGAGACCGTCCAGTGGTCCCGCGAGATGCTCGCACTGTCGCCGTTCTCGCTGCGGCTGCTGAAGGCGAGCTTCAACGCGGCCGAGGATGGGCTGTCCGGGATCCAGCAGCTCGCGCACGACGCGAACCTCCTGTTCTACGGCAGCGAGGAGGCGCAGGAGGGGCGGGACGCGTACCGGCAGAAGCGCAAGCCGGACTTCTCGCGCTTCCCCAAGCGGGCGTGAGCGCCGTTCGCATCTGGGTGATGGCGGCGCGCGTGCGCACGCTGCCGGCGGCGGTCGCGCCGGTGCTGGTCGGCACTTCGCTGGCGCTCGGCGCCGGGCACTTCCGGCCGCTGGCGTTCGTCGCGGCGCTGTTCGGCGCGGTGTTCATCCAGGTCGGCACGAACCTGTCGAACGACTACTCCGACGCGCGCCGCGGAGCCGACACCGAGGATCGTCTCGGGCCGGTGCGGGTGACCGCGGGCGGACTCGTGCCGCCGAGCCAGGTGCTGATCGCGACCTACGTCTCGTTCGGGCTGGCGGTCGCCTGCGGCGCGTACCTGGTCGCGGTCGCGGGCCCGGAGCTGATCGCGGTCGGCGCAGCTTCGATCCTCGCCGGCGTCCTCTACACGGGTGGCCCGCGCCCGTATGGCTATGAGGGTCTCGGCGAGGTGTTCGTGTTCCTGTTCTTCGGGATCGTCGCGGTCGCCGGCTCGTACTTCGTGCAGGTGCAGCAGCTGCCATGGCAGGCGTTCGTGTGCGCGGTCCCGGTCGGCCTGCTCGCGAGCGCGATCCTGGTCGTGAACAACGTGCGCGACCTCGAGACCGACCGGCGTGCCGGCAAGCGCACGCTCGCGGTGCGCATGGGGCGTGCGCGCACGCGCTGGCTGTACACGGCGATGCTCGTGAGCGCGTTCGTGACGGCGCCGCTGCCCTGGCCGCTCGGATCGATGACCGCGTGGCTGCTGCTGCCGTGGGCGGCGATCCCGCTCGCTGTGCGCCTCACCCGGACCGTGAGCACGCGCACCGACGGGCCCGCGCTCAACGGCGCGTTGGCCGGGACGGGAGCGCTGCAGCTCGTCTTCTGCCTGCTGTTCTCCGCCGGCATCCTGGCCAGCGGCGGTATCGGCTCGTGAAGCTCGAGCTCGAGCGTCGATCGCTGGCGCTCTCGACGCCGCTGCAGAGCTCCTACGGCGCAGTCGCCGAGCGCGACCTCTTGATCGTCGCGCTGACCGGCGAGGACGGCATCACGGGCTTCGGGGAAGCAGCTCCACTGGAGCCGTATGACGGCGTGAGCGTTGAGTACGCAAAACGGGTACTGGAGAGTTACCGCCCGGCGCTGGCGCGATCCACGGATATGAACGGCGCACAGGTGATCGAAGCCTGCAGGAGCATCGAGGACCTGCCGGCTGCGCTCGCGGGGATCGACCTCGCGCTGTGGGATCGCGCCGGGCGACGGGCGGGAAAGCCGGTCGCGGCGCTGCTGAGCGACGACCCGGCGACGAGCGTGCCGGTCAACGCGACGCTGGCGGCGCTCGATCGGGCAGGGGTCGCCGAGCAGGCAGCGCGCGCGGTCGGCGAAGGCTTCGAGTGTTTGAAGATCAAGGTCGGCGTCGGCGACGACGCGGGTCGCGTCGCGGCGACGCGCGCCGCGGCCGGCCCGAACGCGAAGCTGCGCCTCGACGCGAACGGCGCGTGGAGCGTCGAGGAGGCGGTCCGCACGATCGAGGCGCTGTCGCCGGCCGGCCTCGAGCTGGTCGAGGAGCCGACGCATGGCCTGCACGGGATGCGCGCCGTCCGCGAGCGTGTGGCGGTCAGGGTGGCGATCGACGAGACGGCCGCCGAGCCGGGCGCGCTCGGTGCGGGCGTGGCCGACGCGGTCTGCTTGAAGATCTCGCGCTGCGGCGGGATCGCCGGGCTGCTGGTCGCCGCGACGCTCGTACGCGCCCATGGCGCGCAGGTGTACCTGGCCTCGACCCTCGACGGGCCGCTCGGCGTCGCCGCCGCGCTGCACGCCGCCGCCGCGCTCGCCTCGCGCGGGCCGATCGAGCACTGCGGCCTGGCGACGCTGGGGATGTTCGCGGGGCTCGACGATCCGCTGCCTGCACGCGGCGGCACGATCATGGTCCCGACTGCGCCGGGGCTCGGCGTGGAGCCGTTCTAGAGCGCGTCGGCCACCGCCGCCGGGTTCTCCAACGGCAGCACATGCCCCCCAGCGACGACCACCATCCGTGCGTCCGGCAGCAGCGCCACCATTCGCTCCCCGAGATCGCGAAACTTCTGATCGCGCTCGCCGGCGATCACCGTCACCGGCATCGTCAGCTCCCCCAGCCGGCTCCACAGCGGCGCCATCTGCCCCGTGCCGATCCCGCGCAGCACGGCGGCGAGCGCGGCGGGGCGGTTGCGCCGCTGGTCCTCGCGGGCGAGCGCCGCAACCGCCGGGGGATCGCCGGCGAACAGCGGTTGTGTGCGCCAGCGCTCGATGAACTGCTCGTAGGAGCCGCGCTCGAGCTCGTCGGCGAGCGCGTGGTCCGCACGCCGGCGCTCGGCGCGCCGGCGCTCGTCCTCGATCCCGGCGGTGCTCGACACGAGCACCAGACGCGCGACGCGGTCCGGCGCCGCGAGCGCGACGTGCAGCGCGACGCGGCCGCCCAGCGAGTAGCCGCAGAGGGTGAAGCGCTCGGGCGAAGCGTCGAGCACCGCTGCCACGCATGAGGCGAACGTGATCGGACGCTCGCTGGCCGCGGCTGCGCCGTGCCCCGAGAGGTCGAACGCCAGCGGCCGGTAGCGTTCCTCCTCGAGCGCCGCGATGACACCGTCCCACGCGCGGTGCGTGCCGCCGAATCCGTGCAGCAGGACGACGCTCTCCGGCATCTGAGGATCCTATGACCCCGACAACCGACATGTACACGTTGCTGCGCGCCTTCGTGGATGAGCTGGCGCGCTGCGGGATGCGCGCGGCGTGCACCTCGCCGGGCTCGCGCAGCGCGCCGCTGGTGCTGTCGTTGGCGCGCGAGCCGCGGCTGCGCTGCTACTCGCACATCGACGAGCGTTGCGCCGGGTTCTTCGCGCTCGGGTTGGCCAAGGCATCGGGGCTCCCGGTCGCCGTCGCGTGCACCTCGGGCACGGCGGCTGCCGAGCTGCTGGCGGCGGCGGTCGAGGCGCGCGAGGCGCGTGTGCCGCTGCTGCTGCTGACGGCCGACCGTCCGGCGGAGCTGCGCGAGAACGGCGCGGGCCAGGCGATCGACCAGCTGAAGCTGTATGGCGACGCCGCCAAGTGGTTCTTCGAGGTGGCGGTCGACGAGGCAGGCGCGGAGCAGCTGCGCTGGATGCGCACGCTCGCGTGCCGCGCCTACTGGACCGCGCTCGAGGGCAGGCCGGGAGCGGTGCACCTGAACTTCCCGCTGCGCGAGCCGCTGGTGAGCGAGGACGAGCTGCCCGAGGACACGAGCGGCCGCCGCGACGGTGCACCGTACGTGCGTCGCTCGCTGCCGGCGTTGGCGGGCGGCGGGCCCGATCCGGAGCTGCTGTCGCTGGTGGCGGGTGCCCGTCGCGGCGTGCTCGTCGCGGGACGCCACGAGCGCGCGACACCGCTTGGCGAGGCGGCGTGCGAGTTTGCGCGCGTCGCGGGCTGGCCGCTGCTCGCCGACCCGCTGTCGGGCGCGCGCCGCGGCGATGCGGCGGTCGCCCACTACGACGCGCTGCTGCGCGACGAGCGCTTCGCGTCGGCGATGCTGCCGGATCTGGTGCTCCGCGTGGGCGACCTGCCGGTGTCGAAGCCGTTGCGAACGTGGCTGTCAGGGCTCGTCGGCGTTCGCCAGGTCGCGCTCGATCCGGAGGCTGCGTGGCAGGATCCCGCGTCTGTGCTGTGCGAGTCGCTGGCGCTCGAGCCGGCGACGGCGCTCGCACGCTTGGGCGCCGCGCTCGGCGACACCTCGCGCGAGCCGGCCCAGGACGAGGACTGGCTGGCGAGCTGGCGCAGCGCCGATGAGCGCGCCGCCGAGGCGATCGTGGGGGTGCTCGGGGGTGATCAGCTGACTGAGCCGCGCGTCGCGGCGGAGCTCGGCGTGCTGCTGCCGGCGGAGGCGACCCTGTTCGTCGCCTCCTCGATGCCGGTCCGCGACATCGAGACCTTCTGGCCGGTGCGGCCGGACCCCCCGCGGGTGCTTTGCAACCGCGGCGCCAACGGCATCGACGGCACCGTGTCCTCGGCATTTGGCGCGGCTGCCGACGCGCCGGGTCCGGTGGTGGCGCTGATCGGCGACGTCGCACTCGCGTACGACATAGGTGGCCTGCTGGCCGCGTCGCGGCTGCGCGTGAAGCTCACGATCGTGCTGCTGGACAACGGCGGCGGCGGCATCTTCGACTTCCTGGCGGTTTCGGGCGCGAGCATCGCGCTCGCTGCGGCGCGTCCAGGGGAGCCGGATGGCGAAGACGTGTACACGCGCCACATCGCGACGCCCACGGGCCTGGATTTCGCGCACGCGGCAGCGCTGTACGGTCTCGAGCACCAACTCGTGTCCGGCACCGGCGAGCTTCGCGAGGCGCTCGAGCGCGCGCTCTCGCCGCAGACAGGATCGACGCTCGTGCACGTCCGCGGCGATCGCGCTGAGAACGTCGAGCTGCATCGTCGCGTGTGGAGCGCGGTTGCGCGTGCGAGCGGGGCGTGAGCGAGGCTGCGGCGCGGTCCTAGTGGGTGCGCGTCGCGGTGACCGTGATCGCTGCGTTTTCTTCGAGCGGCAGCACCAGCGAGGCGGTCGTCTGTCCGGGTGTGACGGGTAGTTCAGCCGGGAACGGAGAGTTCAGGAACGCGTTCACGAACTGTTCGCCGAACAGGCCCAGGAGCTGGCATGCGGGTGGACCGCTGACGCTGACCGAGATGTGGGCGTTGGTGCTCTGCAGCGTCAGCGCGAAGCCGCCCGGCGTGACGCTTCCGGAGATGTTGAAGTGAAACGGCACGGCGGGCACGCTGCCGTTGCCGACGACGACGCCGTTTTCGGTGCACGGGCCGGAGAACGCGGCGACTTCGCCCGGCCAGCCAGCGCCGACGCCGGGCGCGTCCGCGATCACGCCGGTCTTGCGGTTGACGAGGAACGAGCCCGGACCCCAGCTGAAGCCCCAACCGTCCGACAGCGTGAGCCGTGCCGTCAGCGACCACTGCTCGCAGCCGTTGGGCGTGTTCCCCGCCAGGACTTCCTGGGCGGCTTCCAGCAGCGGCGCGAGCACTTGTTCGTCGCTTGCGGTCTCGACGCCCAGCAGCATCGCGAACGCGACGGTGCGCAGCAGGCTCTGGGCGCTGGCGGACGTGAGCGAGCAGCGGTCGAGCTTCTCGCACGCTTGCAGCGCTTCCGTGGCGATGCGGTCCGCGTGCGCGATTGCGCCGTCGGCGAGCGCTTCGAGCCCGAGCATCTGCGCGCCCGCTGCGACGGCGAGCCAGTCGCCGGCGCTCTGCGCCCCACCGGCGCCGCCTGCGACCCATCGTTCGTATGCGCGGTCGGCCGCGTTCATCGCTTCCCTGGCACCGGTGGCATCGCCACCCTGCTGCGCTGCTGCCGCAGCCGCGAGGTCGGCCGCGACGCCGGGCGCTTCACCGGGGTGCACGTGCACCGTGCCGTCGAATTCGCAACCGACGCTCGCGAGACGCGCGAGCGGGCTGCGGGCGCTCTTGTGTGCGTGCACGCGGTTCGCGCTGAGCAGGTGTCTGAGCGCGTTGCGGGCACGCGCGCGCGAGCCGTGGCGGTACAGCGAGAGCAGGTGCTTGGCCTGGGCGCGGCTCGCAGCGGGCGCGCTGCGTGGGCAGACGCTGTCGGCGGCGCCCTGCAGTTCCGCGAGCTCTGTGCCGGCGAGCGTGGAGGCGGTGCTCGCGAGCTCGCCGCCGGCGGCTTTCTGGGCGGCTGAGACGTCGAGACGCAGCTTGAGCTTGCCCGCGGCGCACGCGCGCAGGGCGCCGGCGTGCGGCGAGGCGAGCGCGATGCCGGGCAGCAGCAGCGTCAGCGCCGATGCGAGCAGGGCGATGATGGTTCGGCGGATTGGCATCTGATGGCTCGGTCGGTCCTGCATCGGTGGCGCGTGGCGTGCCACGGCGTCGCATCGACCTCGCCGGTGCCGCGCTTTAGCGACGCGGCAGGCGTTTCACCCAGCCAGCAGCGGCAGCAGCGCCTGCAGCTTGACCTCCGTCTCGGCGAGCTCGCGCGCGGGGTCGGAGTCGCGCACGAGGCCGTTGCCGGCGTAGCAGCGGGCGAGATTGCCGTGCAGCAGCGCACAGCGCAGGGCGACGCAGAATTCGCCGTCGCCGGTGGCGTCGGTCCAGCCGACGGGACCCGTGTACCAGCCGCGGTCGAGGCCCTCGAGCGCGGGGATCATCGCCGCTGCCGCGTCGCGCGGCTCGCCTCCGACGGCGGGCGTGGGGTGCATCAGGCCCGCCAGCTCGAGCGCGTCGAGCGGCGCGGCGAGCTGAGCGCGAATCGGCGTGGCGAGGTGTTGGATGTTGGCGATCGTGACGAGCTCGGGCTCCGGTGCGGCGGTGACCCAGACGGCGTGCGGGCGCAGCGTACGCTCGATCCGCCGCGCGACAATCGCGTGCTCCTCGCGGTAGCTCTCGTTGCGCAGCAGCTGCTCGCCGAGGTGCGCGTCGACCGCGGGGTCGGCGCTGCGGCGCGTCGAGCCGGCGAGCGCGAGCGTGCTCACGCGGTGGCCTTCGCGGCGCACGAGCAGCTCGGGGCTGGCGGCGATCAGCGTCGCGTCGCCGTGCCCGACGCAGAACACGAAGCACGACGGGAACTCCTCGCGCAGCACGCCGAACAGCGCGGCTGGGTCGTATGGCGCCGGCGCGTGCACCTGCACTTCGCGCGCGAGCACGATCTTCTCGAGCTGGCCGGCGCGGATCAGCTCAGCTGCGCGCGCGACGGCCTGCTCGTAGTGCTCGGGCGGCATCGCGCTCGAGACCTGGAAGCGCCCGGTTGGCGCCGGATCGAGCAGCGGCAACGGGCTGGCGCGCAGCTCCGAGAGCCGTCGCTGCAGGTGCGCGAGCAGCTCTTCGGGGACATCGTCCGGGCGTGCCAGCGCTGCCAGGGTAAGACGCACGATCGACTCGCCGCCGCGCTGCACGCGCGTCAGCGTCAGCTGCGGCACCGTCAGCGCCGCCGGCTCGAACCCCTGCCAGTGACGGGCCTGCCCGCCATCGGGGGCGAAGGCGAAGCCGCCGACCGCCACCGGACCGCCACCGGCGGGCTCCTCCGCGGGATCGGCGACCGCCGCCGCCGATAGCACCCGCCAGCGCTCGGCGACGCTCTGGAAGCGTGATGGGCCGTTCGCGTGCAGGCATGTCGCCTCGCCCAGTCCCGCCACGACGGCGTGAGCACGCTCTGGCTGCTCGAACACGAACCAGCGCTCGCCGGGGCGTCGCGAGGCGCAGACGACCGCGGACGGATCGAGCTCGTCGGCGACGCGCAGCGAGATCGTCGCGAGCACCTCGCCGCCGCTGCGTCGCGCGCGCCGGACGGCGAGCGCCAGCCGCGACTCGAGCCTGCCGCGGTCGTGCTCGCTCAGCGCGAAGGGCTCGCCTGCGGCGCCGGCTGCGGTGCCTGGGAGGGCTGCGCGCGTATCCGGCGAAACGCCGTCGCTGCGGCCCACACCGACCCTAGGTCTCGCTGCGCCCCCGCGAGATCGCGATCTCGCCGGTGCGCATCATCTCGATCAGCCCGAACGGCCGCACCATCGTCTCGAACGCCTGGATCTTGTCGGTGGTGCCGGTCACCTCGATGATGACCGCGCGCTTGGTGACGTCGACGACCTTGCCGCGGAAGATCTCGGCGATCTGCATCAGCTCGCCGCGCTGAACGCCGTCGGCCGAGACCTTGAACAGCGCGAGCTCGCGGGCGACGGTGTCCGCCGGCTCGAGATCGCGGATCTTGAGGACGTTGATGAGCTTGTGCAGCTGCTTGGTGACCTGATCGATCGGGTGCAGCGCCCCGTCGACGGTGAGCGTCACGCGCGAGACCTGCGCGTCCTCCGTCGGCCCGACGGTGAGCGTGTCGATGTTGAAGCCGCGCCGCGCGAACAGCCCGGCGATGCGCGTCAGCACACCGGACTTGTTTTCGACGAGGATCGACAGCACGTGCTTGCGCCCCGTGCGCATGTTCGTCGAGGCTTCGAGCTCCTCGAGGCTGAGCGGCTCCTTGGTTCCCGGTTCACCCATGATCGCCCCCATCACCCCACCATCTCGCGCGCGGCCTGCCCGGCAGGGATCATCGGATAGGTGTTCTCCTCGCGCGTGACGCGTACGTCAACCAGCACCGGGCCGTCTGTGGCGATCGCGCGCTTCATGTCCTCGACGAGCGTGCTCTTGTCGGAGAAGCGCATGCCGGTCACGCCGTAGGCCTCGGCGAGCTTGACGAAGTCGGGGAACTCGCCCATGTCGACGTGACTGTATTTGCCGTCCCAGAACAGCTCCTGCCACTGGCGGACCATGCCGAGATAGCCGTTGTTCATGATGAACACCTTGATCGGGATCTCGTTCTGCGCGCAGGTGGCGAGCTCCTGCGCGTTCATCTGCACCGAGCCGTCGCCGGCGATGCAGCAGACGACGCGATCGGGACAGCCGACGGCGGCGCCCATCGCGGCCGGCAGGCCGAAGCCCATCGTGCCGAGCCCGCCGGAGTTGATCCAGCGTCGCGGTGCGGGGAAGTCGTAGAACTGCGCCGTCCACATCTGGTGCTGGCCGACGTCGCTCGTGACGATCGCCTCGCCGCCGGTGGCCTCATACAGCGCCTGGACCATGTACTGCGGCTTGATCTC
>DATHOH010000007.1:0-95826 GCA_035485155.1 Solirubrobacteraceae bacterium | reverse complement strand
CGGCGGCGCCCGAGAGGATGCGGGCGGTCTCGGTGGCGAAATACCACCCGCCGGCGAGGAGCTCCGCGGCCGTCCCGTCGGCGATCACTCTGCCGTCGGCCATCAGGACCGCACGCTCGGCGCAGGCGGCCGCGAACTCCGGGTCGTGCGTGGCGACGATCACGGCCTGCCCCTGCGCGGCGCGGCGACGCAGCTCCTGCGCCAGCTCGGCCTTGGCTTCGCGGTCCATGCCGCGGGTGGGCTCGTCGAGGGCGAGCACCGCCGGCGCCTCGCCCGAGCCGGTGACGATCGCGAGCGCCAGGCGCTGGCGCTCGCCGCCTGAGAGGTCGCGCGGGTTCTGCTGCGCGAGCTCGGTCAGCCCAAAGGCGGCCAGCGCCTGCGGCGGGGCCTCGTCGGCGACGCGGTCGTGCACGAAGTAGTCGCCGGGGTTCTGCAGCAGGAGCGCCACCCTGCCCGCGTGCGCGATGCGGCCCCTGGTGGGCTCGAGCAGCCCGGCCGCGTGGCGTAGCAGCGTCGACTTGCCGGCGCCGTTTCGGCCCATCAGGGCAATGCTCTCACCAGGCTGCACACGCAGCGTGACGCCGCGCAGGATCGCCGGACCCCGGTGCAGCTCGTGCCACACGCCCGAGCACTCGAGCGCTGCGGGCGGCACGGCGGCGCGCCGCGCCCTTGCCTTCGGCTTGGATCGGCCGACGGGCTGTGGCGGGCACTCCTCGGGTAGCAGGCCGTGCGCGCGCAGCGTCGCGCGTGCTCCTCTGACACCCGTCGGTGCGGGGTGCAGACCGGTGAGCGCGAACAGCTTGGCGGCTGGTGTCTGCAGCGCCGGCGAGTGCTTGGCGGCCCACTCGAGGAACGCGTGTGGGGCGCTGTCACAGGCGATGCGGCCCCGATCCATGGCGATCACGCGATCGACGGAGGACAGGCAGCGCTCGAGCCGGTGCTCGGCCAGGACGATCGTCGTCTCCCACTCCTGGTTGAGCCTGCGCAAGAGGCCGATCAGCTCGTCCCCGGCGACCGGGTCGAGCTGGGAGGTGGGCTCGTCGAGCAACACGAGCCGCGGCCGGCCCGCGAGCGCAGCGCCGAGCGCGACGCGCTGCTTCTCCCCGCCGGAGAGCTCGTGCGTGGTGCGATCGAGCAGCGAGTCGATCCCGAGCGCGAGCGCGACCTCCTCGACGCCGCGAGCGACGGCCGTGGCGCTGTGCCCGCGGTTCTCCAGCGCGAGCGCCAGCTCGGCGCGCACGCTGCTCATCACCAGCTGGGTCTCGGGATCCTGGAACAGGACCCCCGCGAACGCGCCCAGGCGCGCGGGCCCATGCTCGTGCGTGTCGAGGCCGGCGAGCGTGACACGGCCCGCGAAGTGCCCCCCATGGAAGTGCGGCACGAGGCCACAGGCGGCGCGCAGCAGCGTCGACTTGCCGTGCCCGGAGAGCCCCGCGAGCAGGCAGAACTCGCCGGGCTGGATCTCGATGCTGACCTCGCTCAGCGCCGGCGAGGCTGCTCCCGGGTAGCGGTAGCTCACCTGCTCGAAGCACAACAGCGGCGCGCTCATCAGTCGATTCCCCGGCGATCGGTGAACGGCAGCGCGACGGCTGCGATGAGCCCCGCGCACAGCACCAGGGTGCCCACGCTGACGGGGGCGTGAAGTTCCGGATAGGCATTGAAGCTCGCCGCTCCTGCGAGCCGCCCGCAGCCGGCCAGTGCGAGGACGGCCACGGCGGAGGCGAGGAAGGCGATGTCGTGGCGCGACCATGGACGCACCAGGCGCGGCGCCCGGCTCGCGCTTGCAAAGCCGCGCACCTCGAGCGTGGCGGCGACGTCCATCGCCCGATCCAGCGAGCCGGTGATCACCGCGCGCAGCAGCGCCACGCGGCCGCGCGCGCCACGCGGCGGGCCGTCGGGACGTGTCCGCTGCGCCTCCGCCAGCCGCTGGGCGTCGGCGACGAGCACGGGGATCATGCGCGTGGCAAGCGATGCCGTGAGCGCCGAGCGAAACGACAGACGCCGCAGGATCCTCAGCAGCTCGTCGGGGTCGATCGTGAGGCTCGCGAGCGTCGTGATGAGGATCAGCAGCGTCACCTTCAGGGCGATCACCGCACCGTAAAGGAGCGCCTCAACGGTGAGGTTTCCCTGGCCGAACGGACCGAGGCTGCCGAGCCGCGCGAACACCGTGACGCCCTCGCGAGAGACGAGCACGTTGACGAGGACGATCGGCAGCCACACGATCGCGCCCGTTCGCAGCGAGCGCAGCAGCGGGCGTCCGACGCCGGCGCCCGCGCCGGCCCAGAGAACGCCCGTGAGCAAGGCGAGCAGGACCAGCGGGTGAAACAGCAGCAGCGCCGCGACCGTCAGCGCCGCCACCCACAGCGCCGCCACGCCGGCGCGCGCGGCGTGCAGTGGGCTCGGCAGGCGACGGTAGAACAGCGTCATCGGCTTCATCCGCTCGGTGTCCGATCCGGCAGCGCGATCGCGCCTGCCGGCCCAACCGCGACCGCGAAGCGGTTCTGCAGGGCGCGCTGGTCAAACGCACGCGCAGCGAGCTCCACGCCCTCGCCGTCGGTCCCGGTGACCAGCCACACCGGCGGGTCCGGCGCGCGACGTGTCGCCGCGATCAGGCCGCCGCTGCTGCGCAGGGTTTGGACCGAGCCTCCGGTCTGATCGAGCAGCGTGAGCGCCCGCCCATCGCTTGAGAAGCGTGCGTACACGCCACTTGCGCGCGGCCCGTAATCGAGGCTTTGGGCACCGAGCTCGCCCTCGATGCCGGCCCACGGCGCGACGAGCACGCGCAGCGACTGCCGGGCGCCAGCCCGAGCGATCGTCGTGGTTGAGGCCGCGATGCCGAGCGCGTGCAGGCGCGCGGTGACCGTGCGACAGGCGTAACCGGCGACCGAAGCACATTCGACGCGAACCGGCAGTCGCTTGCCTTCGATCCCGTTCAGGAACGGCGCCGGGAATGACCCCACGACGGCGGGCACCGTCTCGGTCTGGCTCCAGTCGTGCCTGTCCCACCAGATGCGATCGCCGGAGTGCACATTCGTCGCATCGGCTCCCCGGGTCGCTTCGACGCCGTTGACGTAGTAGAACCAGTCGACCGACTGTCCCGCTTCCTGTCCCGCGGAGAGCCCATCGACGCTCTCCACAAAGCCGCCGCCGTCGCCCGTGGCGACGGGGTAGTTGCGCTGCAGCAGGCTCATCGCCGTCTCCTGACCCTTCACCTTGAGCGCAGCGGCAGCGTGCAGCACGCGGGCGCCAAAGCCGCTCGTCACGACCAGCGTGACGGCGCTCGGCGCTGGTCCCGCGCCAAGACCACAACCCGCGAGCGCGACGGCGCCGAGCACGGCGACACACGACATCCTGGTCAGCCTCATCGCTGCTTCTGGACGTACACGAGCTGCCCGTCGCTGAGCCGATAGACCGTGCCGACGGGTTGGCCGTGACCGCTCGCGGTGGGCGCGCCGGCCGGAGACGGAAGCGTTTGCGTGCGCTGGGTCGTCGGTGTGCGCCTCTGCAATGTGTGCTTGGAGTCGTTGAGCGTGAGGCCCAGCCCGGCGATCAAGAAGGCGACCGCGAGGACGATGCCGATGTCGAACAGGTTGACGAGCCCTTCCAGCGGGTCGCCGACGGCCTCCCTGGTTCCGCTGTGGCGGCCGAGGCCCGTGTGGCGGGTCATCTCCCTCTCTCCGCGGGCGGAGGTGCCACCGGCTGACCGGCGGCCGTGACGGCGATCGGGCGCGCGACGGGCGGGACGGGTATCGGCGGCTGGCGCTGTGCGACGGGCTCGCCGGGCGCGACCGGCTGGTTGGCTGCGGCCGGCACGGCGGCGGTCGCGTTCATGTAGACGCCGGCGCGCTCGAGGGCGGTGAGGTCTTCGCTGTACATGCGCGTGCGCGTGAGCGTCAGCGCGAACGCGACAGTGCCGACGAGCAGCCCGATCGTGGTGGCCGCGAACGCCGTGCGCAGGTCCGTCGCCAGCGTCGCCACGTCGCCGTGGCCGAGCGCCGCGAGACCTGGTGCCAGCGGGATCAGCGTGCCCATCAGGCCGAGCGCGGGCCCGGCGCGCACGAGGATGCGGGTGCGCTCGAGGCGTCGCTCGACCGCCAGCTCGTAGTCGGCCAGCGCGTACTCGACCCCCACGCTTTCGCCGGCGAGGATCGCGCGCGCGATCTGCACGAGCGCGTCCGCAGCGAAGGCGCTGGGCGCCCGGCGGGAGAGCGCCGCGGCCTGCGCAGGATCGGCGATCACCTGCCGGACAAGGATCCGCAGCGAGCCGCGACCGGCCCGCCACCGCGACCACAGCTCGGTGGCGAAGCGGCCTGTTTCCAGAGCGCAGATGAGCAGCACGAGCAGCGCAAGCACCAGCACCGGGGTGCGCAGCGCGGAGGCGATCCGCGCGAGCGCTTCGGCGATGTTGTCGGTGGCGAGGAGCGTGCTCACAGGATCACCTCGGGGCGCCTTCGCTCCAACAGCGAGCCCGCGAGGATCAGCCCCACGATCAGCCCGGCAAGCGCGATCGCGATCCATTGTGTGGGGTTTTCATCCGTGCCGGCGCTGCGCAGGCCGGGAGCGCCGAATTGGGCGATCGGCGTGTCGTCCGACGCATTGATGACGAGGCCCGTGACGGCTGAGCCCGACCCGCTCGACGAGTTGCCGGCCGCCGAGCGGGACGTCGGTGCGGCTCGTGCCCCACGGCGGTGTTGTGGGTGGCGCTGATTCGATGCCGGAGGTTCGCCCGCGCCAGATGCCTCGATCGTCAGCGCGTCGGCCGTCGGGCCTGAATCGGGCTCCCGATTACGTCTGGAGGTCTTCCTGCCGTCATGCCCCCGCGCAGCATGCAGCTGCCTCGCGCCCCCAGGCGTGTGGCCCACGCTTTGCGGCTGGGGTCGGCTGAACAGCGGCGCGCCGTCGCCGCCGCCTCCTGCGATCACGCCGCTGCCGCTTGCGGGCGGGACGCTGCTGGAAACCTGGAGAGGGACGAAGGGGGGCGGCAGCGGCCGCCCTGCGAACGCGGGAGCGGCATAGGCGGTCATCCACACCGGTTCTTCGTCGCTACCCACCTTCCACTGGATGCTGCCATTTTCGCGCTGCAAAGATTCGAGGTAGTCGAGCGGTTCCTTGCCCGAGCTGTTCTGCGTCCACGTTTCGGGGTTCTCCCCAGCCGACCAGATCGCCTGGACGCTCCAGGACGTCGACGCGCTGTCCGATTCGGGTATGGCTACATATTCGGGGAAGCCTCCGTCAGGGTCCTGGGCAGCGTGGAGGTATTCGAACGCCTTGCGCTGCGCCACGCTGTCGTGCACGCCCGCAGCGTTCAGTGCCTCGACCGCGGCGGCGGTGATATCGACGTTGCCCTGTGCGCCTTGAGTGAGGGACCAGCTACCGTCGGAGCTCTGCGCGTCCTCGAGCCATTCCACCGCGCGAGCGACTGCTTTCTGGACGCTCTGTTCGTCGATCGGGCTGAGCGCAATGATGGCGAAGATAGTGTCATTTACCCCGAGTGCATCGCTGCCTTCTTCGTGAGAGAAGCCTCCGCCCGGAAGCTGGCGGTTAAGGATCGACTGGAGGAGGTTTACACCACCGAAGTCCTGAGGGGAGGTGCCCGCGGCGTCCACGACCAGCAGCACACGCTCGAAGTTGGTCGTTTCCGACAGTTCGCCGGTGTGCTCGCTCAGGTAGGTGTAGGCGCTCACACCGCCCTGCTGGGACTGGTTCTGAGGGTTGATGCCGGCCGTGGCGAGCGCGATCGACACCCAGGCGGTGAGCTCAGGATCGGAGGCTTCCAGCTTGTTGCCGTTGGCGCTGAAGCCGCCGTCGCTGTTCTGCGCGCTCTCCAGGAACCGCACGGTGCTGTCGAGCCGCTCCGCGTTGGCTTCGTTGTCGGGCGCTGCGAGCGCCGGAACCGCCATGCAGGCGATCAGCAGCACGCCGAGCGCGAGGCTCAACGCCCACGACCGCGGCATGCCACGCGACGCTCTAGCGTTCGACGGCCACGCCATCGAGCTCGACCGTTCCCTTCAGCACCAGCAGGCTGACCGGTCCTGCCTTGGAGCGCTGCAGCGCTGTGATCTGGCGCGGGGCGCCTGCACGACCTGATGCGATCGCCAACACCTGACGATGGGAGCCCGCGCGGATTTCCACCTTCGCTACCGCACTCGTGGCGCGCATTAGGAACATCGGCCGACCGGCGGCGAGCGTCAGCGAGACCTGCGCACCGGCGCTCGCGCGGCTGACGCTTCCGAGCCAGGCTCCGGCCTGCTTGATCTGGCGCCAGCGACCGCGGTAATGCAGCTCGCTCGAGCGATCGTCGTAGGGAACGATCACCCTGCCTATCTGCATGGTCGAGCTGTGTCCCAAGGCGTCGGTGAATGTGATCTGAAGCGCGTAGGCGGCTCCTGGGGGGAGCTTTAGGAGCGTCGAGCTCGAGCCCGCGCCACCCGTTGCCCTGACCACCTCGCCCGCGCCCTCGACGCCGAGCAGATTTGAGGAGATCGTCCACGATCTCAGACCCACGCCCGTTTCGAGGACTCGCCAACTGACTCCCACGAGGCCGCGCTCGCTGCCCAGCCCGTCCAGCTGCAGCCCCTGTACGAGGATCGCGCTGGTGCTGAGGCTGCTCAGGACCCCTTGTGAGCCGGGTGGGGATGTCGTGCCGGTCGTCGTGCCCGGGCCCGGAACTTCGCCCCCGCCGCCAAGCGGCGGGCTTTTCGGTTCGGCGTACGGACCGACCGTCGTGAGCGCGAGCAGCGCATCTGCCGTCGGCGCGCGTGCTTCAAAGAACTTGCCGTGGGCGTTGTTGGATCCGACACCGGCGACGAGCGCGTTGCGCAGGGCGGCTTCGCTTGGCAGGAACGCGCCGATCACATCTTCCGCGGGCGTGTGTTCACCAGTTTCGGGGTTTCCGGTACCTGCGTATTCGGCAGTCACCTGGTAGCGGGAGACCCACTTGGCGGCCCGTTCGGCCGCGGCCTGGTGGCCGGCGAGCGCCAGGCCCACCGCGCCAAGCGCGGTTGATTTGACGCTCGGGTCATAGACGGCTTCGGCGCTCTGCTCTTCACGGACGCCACCGCCGGCTTCCTGGATGCTTTCCAGGTAGACGCCCGCGGCGCGCAGGGCTACATCGATCCTTTCAAGGCGACTGTCGCCGAGCACGGTCGCGCCCTGTTCGCGCGCGGCTTCGAGCGCTGCGAGCGCTTCGGTGCTCGCGGCGGTCGTCGTTTCCCAGCTGCCCGTGGCAGCGTTCTGTTCGGCGAGGATCAGATCGACTGTCTCGAGATCCTTTTCGGACAGCATGCCGGTGCGCGCGAGCGCCAGCACGGTCGGGGCCGTCAGTTCGACGTCCTTGCTGTGACTGCCTTCGCTTTTGACTTCGCCGTTGCTTTTCACCATTTCTTCGAGTTCGCCGCGCGGATCCACACCGGCGAAGCTCGACGGGTTCTGTCCGAGCGCCTGCAGTCCCAGCGCGGCCAGCGCGAAGCGTTCTGGGTACTTTTCCTTGGGGTTGGCGAGTTCGCGTAGCGGACAGCCTTCGACCGGAGCGTGTTTCACTTCGCAGCTTCGGGCGAGCCAGTCGGTGATCGGCTTCAGCTTCGCCGGTTCCACGCCGGCGCGTGCGAGCGCGAGCACCCCGGGCAGCACTTCTTCGACGTCGGGATGTTCTGCGGCGTTCTTCACTTCAAGTTCTTCCGCGAGTTCCGCAGTCTCGTCGAGCGCCTTCGCGAGCCATTCGCGCGCGAGTGCGGCAGGGATCGCCGATGATTCCTGCGGCGGTGGCAGGGTGAACGACGACGGCCCGCTCCCGTCCATCGGCTCGATCCGCGGGGCGCCACCGCCGCCGAAGGACCAGCCTTCGACAGAGTTGACGGGCGAGGCGCTCTGCGGGCTCTTGGCGCCGACGCCGCTGAAACCCCAGCTGCCGCCGGGCTTGCCACGCCAGTAGGACCAGTAGGCGCCACCACCTGGCGTGCTTTCGCACGCCGTTTCTGCGGGCGTCGGCTCGCCGTCGATGCGGCAGATGAAAGCGAGTCCGTATCCGGAGGTGCCTTCGAGCGCGAAGCCGGCGTTCTGGAGCGCTTCGACGCCGTCGCCCTGTGCTCCCGGTGCGCAACCCACATAGATCTTGCCGGTACCGATCTTCTGATCGTCGACGATCACCGTGACGCCCGTGTTCGGTTCGCACGGTTCCCAGCGTTCGATCAGCGCCGGGTCCGGGTTGGCCACGTTCGCTGCGACCGCGCCGGGCGCGTGCACGGCGAGCGCAAGCAGCACGAGCAGCACGAGCAGCGCCGGCAGCGCGCGGGCACACAGCAGTGCGGCGCCCGGGAGCGCGTCTGGTGCTCGTTCCCGGGCGCTGCCCATGCCTACGGCAGTCCCACGAGGCGTGGGTAGCTGGTCGCGTACAGGCCGATGACGCCCTGCGTGGTCGACAGCACTTCAGGCGGACCGCTTTCGGTGCACGCTGTCAGGCCGGACTGACCGGGGGGCTGCGCTTCGACGATGCCTCCCAACCACTTCTCCGCTTTGCCCAGGGAAGCGCCTCCCTCGACGTCGGCCATGATCGCGAGCGCCGTGCTGTTGACGCTCGGGAAGATCACCGACGATTCTTCGAAGCTGCAGTAGTTCTCCCAGTAGCGCGAGCTCTTGCGCTGCTTCTTCAGCCACTTCAGGCCCGCGGCTGCCGCCGTTTTCGATTCGCTCGTCCCATCCGCGACGAGCGCCTGGACGGCGGCGCCGGTGGAGTCGACTTCGACCGCGTTTTCGTTTTCGCTTTCGTTTTCAAACGGCGGCTCGTCGTTGCACGTGTTGGCCGCCAGGCCCATCGTCGAGCGGAACGCGCCGTTGAACGTCTTCGGCTTCTTCACCGCACACTGCTGGCCGCGCAGGTACGCCGCGCCCGGTTCGACCCACGCTTTCAGGTTCGGTTTGCCCGTGCAGTCGACTTCGCACGCCTTCAGCGCGATGATCGCCAGCGACTGGCCGCTCACGTTGGAGAAGTTGGTCTGGTTCTTGTCGCTGAAGCGGCCGGCTTCGCTCCCGGAGGGGACCTGCAGGCACTTCAGGTCGGCGATCAGGTTGCGCCCTTCGACGTTTTCAGGGTTCTGCCCCTGCGCCTCCACCGCCAGCGCGAGCTTCGCGACCGCGCCGGCCGACAGCGCGTGCGTGGTCGTCGCACACGGTTCGCTGCCCACGTACGCGCTCTTGTTCGCGAGGATCCACCTGTACGTGGCTTCGCGCTGTGCGTTGAAGCTCGGGCCGGCGGCCTTGAACGCGAGCGTGCATTCGATCGTCTCTCCCACCGACTTTTCGCCGAACACTTCGCAGTAGGAGCCCGGGCTACTCGGCTGCAGCTGCGAGGCGAGCCATTCGGCCGCCTTCGGACCTGGTGAGGCCCCTTTTGAGGCGCTGGCCGCGGCTGGTGCCGCGAGCGCGATTGCGGCAAGCGCCAATGGCGCCAGCCGACGGGTGATGGGTCGCATGAGATGGATCTCCTTCTGTTAGGGGGGCGGGGGCGTCGCCGTCCCGCTGCAGAAGCGAGAGAGGTCACGACCCACCGCTCCATCGCGAGAGCAGGGTCCGTATGTCGGTGCCACCCGGTGAGTAGTCGGACTCGGAAACAGCCGGCCTCTACGACCAGCTGTCCATACCGTTGCGCGTCAGTCCCGGATTCCCACCGGGTTCCCTCGGCCGCGTGGCGGCGAGGACCATACCACTCGCCCGCTTTCAGCGCCGGGGAGGGCGGCCCGATCTCGCGATTGACAGCGTTTGATACATCCTGTTAGGTTTGTCGCATATTGCTGCCGCGCATGGAAATGCGGTGGCGAAAAAACGAGGGAGGAACTGATGTTCAAGACGCTGAAACTGAGGATGCTGCTCGCCGTCGCAGCGCTAGCGACGGTCGTGGCGGTCGGGGTGCCGGCGAGCGCGAGCGCGGCGCTGCCCGTCCACTACGGCTCCGCCGCGGAGGTCGAATCGATCAACGCCGAGCTCTACTACCCGACGCTGGTGCCGGGTGCGAACAACAACTGCAAACCGAGCTCCGCGCATCCCTACCCGGTGGTGCTGGTGATCGCGACGCTGTCCGACGAGGGATCGAACTTCGTCACGCTCTCGCCGCTGCTGGCAAACGCCGGCTACTGCGTGTACACGTTCAACTACGGCGAAACGGGCCTGTCTGACTTCGGGCGAATCGACGCGCTCGGCCACATCGAACGCTCGGCCGAAGAACTCTCGTCGTTCGTCAACCAGGTGCTGTCGAAGACGAAAGCGGCGAAGGTCGACCTCGTCGGCCACTCGCAGGGCGGGATGATGCCCAACTACTACATCCACTTCCTGGGCGGGGCATCGAAGGTCAACGAGCTCGTCGGTCTCGCGCCGAGCAACCACGGCACCAACGAGGACGGACTCGTCACGCTGCTCAACAGCTTCCCGTGGGCACCCGGACTGGCGCACCTGATCGAATTCATCGGCGCCCCGTCGCTGGTCGAACAGGAGGACACCTCGGCGTTCATCACGAAGCTGTTCGGCTCGGGCGAACCGCTCGCCGAAGGCGTCAAATACGCGGTGATCGAGACCGACCACGACGAGGTCGTGACGCCGTACACGAACGCGTTCCTGCACGGGCCGAACGTGACGGACATCCTGCTCCAGGAACAGTGCCCGACCGACCCGGTCGAGCACATCGGCATGGCATCGGACTCACCCGCGCTGCAGAACGTTCTCAACCAGCTCAGCGCAACCCCGAACCCGTCGTTCAAAGCGAAATGCGAAAACTTCGGGATCGGACTGTAGGCGCACCGCTGAATCGGTAGGACCCTCCAGGAGGCCGCCCCGGCAGTCAGATCAGCCGGGGTGGCCTCAGCGTCCTTCGAGCCGCGCGCCAGTCGCGCGCGGGCGCGTCAGGCGGGCCGCCGCGCCGTCACCGCCCACAGGCGATGGGGCACCGCGAGTGGATCCGCGGCGAAGCGCTCGCGCAGCAGCGCGGTCAGCTCCTGCGAGAAGGCCGCGACGCGGTCCTCATCCAGCGTGCCGGAGACGGGCGCGCTGGCGCGCACGCGCCCCACCCACGCCTCGTGCGAGTAGCTGACGTCGAGGTCGAATGAGAACGTCTCGATGCCGGTGAAGCCGGCGCTCTGAAGATCCAGCAGCCACTGCGGGTAGAGGCCGGCGCGGCCCGCGAACGGCCACGTGGGCGTGTAGCGCAGGATGATCTCCTCCGTGGCGGCGACGACGTTGCCGGGGACCGGGATCCAGTCGAAGTGCGCGATCAGCACCCGCCCGTCCGGCGCCAGCAGGCGCGCCACCTCGCGGGCGGCGGCCGCGCGATCGAACCAGTGCCAGCACTGACCCGCGCTGACGAGCTCGAACATCGCGCTCGGCAGCCCGGTCGCCTCGGCGGGGGCCTCGGCGTACGCGACCTCGACGCCGCGCTCGCGGTCCAGCCGTCGCGCCTGCTCCAGCAGCGGTGCGGCGATGTCCACGCCCGTGACGGCACATCCATGGCTCGCGAACAGGCGCGCGAGGCTGCCGGTGCCGGTGCCGAGGTCCACGACTCGGTCCCGCGGGTGCACCACCCCGCGTGCGGCGAGGACGTCGAGCAGCTGCGGCGGGAAGCCGGCGCGATGCAGGGCGTAGTCCGACGCGGTTCGACCGAAGTCAGCCGAGAAGCCGGTCGCGCCCGCGCCGTCCATCTCAGGCCAGCGCCGTGCGCTCGCTGCCCGTGTCGGGGTCGGCGTCGGAATCGGCTCCGCTCCTCGGCGTCTCCTCCTGCACGCCCTGGCGCAAGCCGAGCAGCGCGACGACGGCCGCAACCACCATGATCGCCGCCATCACGTACAGGACCGAGCGCGTGGCGTAGGCGAAGTCGAGCCGCACGTAGCGGGGAATCGAGGTTGCGCTGCCGCTGCGCGACTGCGAGAGGTGGGCGGCGATCGCGTGCGCGTGCACGCTCGTGAGCCCGCGCCCGATCAGCGAGTCGGTGATCCGCGAGCGCGTCTGCGAGACGAGGATCGTGCCGAGGATCGCGAGCCCGAGGCTGGCCGAGTAGTTGCGGACGGTCTGCGTGATGCCGGTTGCCTCGCCGTAGGAGAGCCGCGATGCGCGGTTGACCGCATCGGTGTTCGCCGGACCGAGCATCAGTCCCATGCCGGCGCCGGCGAGGATGATGTCCACCTGCTGGGAGCTGAAGTCAAGGCCCGTGACCTTCCCGGCCCACAGGTAGAAGCCGACGGCGCTCAGAGCACAGCCGAGCACCACCGGCCGCTTGGCTCCGCGGCGGTCGAGCATCCGCCCGCCGACCTGCGCGGCGACCACGAAGCCGATGAAGAAGAAGAGGATGTAGAGACCTGCCTCCGATGGCGTCTTACCGAGCGCGATCTGCGCGTACTCGCTCGCGAAGAAGAACACCGGGATGAACACGAGCATCGAGATCGCGAGGATCACGTTCTCGACGAGGAAGGGCCGGACGCGGAAGATGCTCACCTGCATCAACGGCGAGCTCGTGTGCATCTCGACGCGATAGAAGACCACGAGCAGCACGGCGCCGACGGCGACGCAGGCGCCCGTCGCGGGATCGCCCCAACCCCAGACCGCCGACTGCTGAAACCCGAACACGCTGAGCGCGACGCCGCTGGCGATCAGGACCAGGCCGCGGTAGTCCATGCGCGCCGGGCGGTAAACCGTCCTGGGTCTGGAAACGGCGATCAGGACCAGCGCGATGATCGCGACGGGGATGTTCACCCAGAAGATCGCCCGCCACGTCCATTGCGTGAGATAACCACCGAGGATCGGGCCGACCGCGGTGAGGCCGCCGGCGATGCCGAAGAAGATCGCGAGCGCGCGACCGCGTTCACGCAGGGCGAACGTCTGCACCACGATCGCGAGCGCAGCCGGGAACATGATCGCGCCGCCGGCGCCCTGGATCACCCTGAACGTCACGATCCACGCCTCGGCGATGCTGCCCTTCGGGGTGAATCCGCACAGCGCCGAGGCGGCGGCGAAGATGACGACGCCCAGCGTGACCATGCGGCGGTGGCCGACGGTGTCCGCCAGGCGCCCGCCGAACGCGAACAGCGCCGCCAGTGACAGCAGGTAGGCGTTGATCGCCCACTGCACGCCCGTGCTCGTCAGGCCGAGCTGCTTCTGCACTTCGGGCGCCGCGATCGAGACGATCGTCTGATCGATGAACGTCATCGCGACGGCGAAGATCATCGCCGCGAGAATCAGGTTGCGAGGGCCCTCGCTCGGGGTGCTCGCTCCGTTGCCCTCAACCGCCATCGCATCCATTCTGCCCCTTTCGCCGCTGAGGAGGAGCGTGCTGTCATGGCGTTGACGCGCCCCGCCCGCATCACTACCGTGAATCCGGATGTCCGCCGCCCTCGACGCCACGGCAGCCCGCGCCGGCCTGCTGCCGCCCGGGCCGCGCACGCCACGTGCCGTGCAGGCGATGCAGCGGATCTGGCGCTACGCGGAGTTCAGCGATCGCGGCCACGAGCGTTACGGGGACACGTTCAGCGTCCGCGTCGGCAGTTCGCCGACGGCGGTACTGACCCGAGACCGCGAGGTGATCCGGCGGCTGTACACCGGCGATCCGCTCGGCAAGCGCCACGGCAACGACCTGCTGAGCACGTTCCTCGGCGCGCAGTCGATGCTGATGCTCGAGCCGCCCGAGCACCTCACGCGGCGCAAGATGCTGCTACCGCCGTTCCACGGCGAGCGCGTCCAGTCCTACGCGCGGCTGATGGAGCGACTGACCGTGGCCGAGCTCGACAGGCTGCGCCCGGGCGAAGTCGTGAAGGTGCAGCCGATCGCGCAGGCGCTGACGCTCGACGTGATCCTGCAGGCGGTGTTCGGCATCTCCGACGTGAGCATGCGCAAGCGGCTGCGAGGGATCTTCGACGCGCTGAACACGCCGCTGAACAGCCTCGCGCTGTTCGTGCCGCAGCTCACTCGCCGCGCGCGCTGGAACCTGCTGTCGCGGCGTCCGTGGCGCTTGAAAGACGAACTCAACGCGCTGCTGTTCGAGCACATCGCGGCGACCCGCGCCGACCCGCGGCTGGACGAGCGCGAGGACATCCTCGCGATGATGGTCGCGGCGCGCGACGAGGACGGCGAGGGGCTGAGCGACGAGCAGCTGCGCGACGAACTGATCACGCTGATCGCGGCCGGGCACGAGACGACGGCGACGGCGACCGCGTGGGGCGTGGAACTGCTGGTGCACCACCCGACCGTCATGGCACGAGCGGGCGCGGGCGAGGACGCCTACCTGGAGGCGCTCGTCAAGGAGATCCTGCGGATCCGCTCGCCGATCCCGATCACCAGCGCTCGTCACATGCTCGAGCCGTTCACGATCGGGATGTGGAGCATCCCACCGGACGTGGCGGTGCTCGTCGACGCCTACGGCGTGCACCACGATCCGCGCACGTACGCCGAACCGCACGCGTTTCGCCCCGAGCGCTTCCTCGAGGACCCGCCCGACGGCTACTCGTTCCTGCCGTTCGGCGGCGGCGCGCATCGCTGCCTCGGCGCGTCGCTGGCGCTGCTGGAGATGAAGGTGGTGCTGCGCGAGCTGCTCGCGCGCGTCGAGCTCGAGCGCACGACGGACACGCTGGCGCGCCCGGTGCCGGGCGGGCCCACGCTGAGGCCACGCGGCGGCACCCGCGTGCGGGTCCTCGCGCGGCGGCGCGATGCTCAGCCGAAAGCCGCGCGCGCCGCCTTGCCGCCGACGGCGGCCAGCTCCGCGAAGCCGTAGGTCCCGTCCGTGAGCAGCTCGCTCGCGACCTTGACCGCGGCGCCGTATGCGGCGAACGCGAAGCCACCGCCGACGGAGATGCGCTTCACGCCCAAGGCGGCCAGCTCCGACACGGGTGGCGCGCCGGCGCGAGCGAGCACGTTGACGGGCAGCTCGACCGCGGCGAGCAGCTCGCGCAGGTCCTCCGGGCGATCGAGCGCAGGCGCGTACAGCACGTCGGCGCCGGCCTGCTGGTAGGCCCGCAGGCGCGCAATCGTGTCGGCGACGTCCGGGTTGCCGCGCAGGTGGTTCTCGGCGCGCGCCGTCAGCACGAGCTGCGTGGCGCCCGCGTGCCCTGCCTCGGCGGCCGCCGCGACGCGCTCGCCGGCCGTATCGATGTCGTACAGCCGCTGCTCGCGGGGATCCCAATCCTCGACCGAGCAGCCCGCCAGCCCGACCTCGCGCGCAAGCCGCACGGTCTCGGCGACACCGGCGGCGTCCGCGGCGAAGCCGTCCTCGAAGTCCGCCGACACGGGCACGTCCGTCGCCGCCACGAGCGCCGCGGCATGCGCGAGCGCCTCCTCGCGAGTGACGCCGTAGTCCAGGCGCCCGAGGCTCGCCGCATAGCCGCTGCTGGTAGTGGCCAATGCCTGGAAGCCGAGCGAGGCGAGCAGCTTCGCCGAGCCCACATCCCACGCGTTTGCCAGCAGCAGCGGCGACTGCTGCCGGTGAAGCGCCAGAAAGCGCGCGGCCTGCTCAGCGTGTGTGCTCATTTCGGTGGGCCTCCTGTGTGTGGGAATCGGTGAGTCTGTCGGGCGCTCACGCGGCGAGCCGCTGGGCGTCCGCTGTGGCGCCGGCCCCGCGGGCGCGCTTCGCTCTCACGGCCGGCAGCGACGCCCACAGGTGCGCCACCGCGTAGGCCCGATACGGCCGCCAGCGCTCGGCGAGGATCGTCGCAGCGGCCGGCTCGCCGGCCTGTCCGAGGCGCTCGAGCGCGTGGCGGACGCCGAGATCGCCCGGCAGGAACGCGTCGGGGTCGCGCAGCGCGCGCATCGCTATGTATTCGGCAGTCCACGGGCCGATCCCGGGGAGCGCCAGCAGACGGCGCCGTGCCTCTCCCCGATCGGCGCCGGCGTCGATCACGAGCTCCTCGTCGGCGAGCGCGTGCACGAGCGCGAGCAGCGCGCGCCGGCGCGCGAGCGGCATCGCGAGCTTCGCGGGGTCCACGTCGGCGAGCGCCCGGACCGAGGGGAAGACATGCGTGACGCCGCCGAGCGGGCGCGTGAGCTGCTCGCCGTGCGCTTGCGTCAGACGGCCGGCCAGCGTCGCGGCGCCGCGCAGCGAGACCTGCTGACCCAGCACAGCGCGGAGCGCCAGCTCGTGGCCGTCGACCGCGCCCGGCACCCGCCGTCCCGGTGCCGCGCGCACCAGCGCTTCGAGCAGCGGCTCGGCGCCGAGGACATCGGCGACGCTGAGCGGGTCGGAGTCGAGGTCGAGCAGCGCGCGCGAGCGCTGCATGGCGGCGCCGAGGTCACGCAGGTCGGAGAGCCAGTAGCGGGCGTGCACGTGCCCGTCCGCGGGACGCAGCTCCGCCACGCCGGTGCCGTGCGGCAGGCGCAGGCTGCGCCGGTAGGCGCCGTCGTGAACCTCCTCGACACCCGTGACGGCACGCAGCCCGAGGAACGCGACGAGACCCTCGCCGTCGAGCGGCGCGCGGTAGGGCAGGCGCAGCGAGAGCGCGCCGCTGTCCTCGGGGCGTCCGTGTCGGCGCGCTCGCGTGCGCAGCTCGCTGGGGGTCAGCGCGAACACATCGCGGATCGTCGCGTTGAACTGGCGCACGCTGTGGAAGCCGGCGGCGAACGTCACGTCTGTGATCGCCAGCGTGGTGGTCTCCAGCAGGATGCGGGCGGTCTGCGCGCGCTGGGCGCGGGCGAGCGCGAGCGGACCGGCGCCCGCGACGGCGACGAGCTGGCGGTGCACGTGTCGCTCGGTGTAGCCAAGCCTGCGGGCGAGGCCGCCAACCCCCTCGCGATCGACCAGGCCGTCGGCGATCAGACGCATCGCGCGGCCGACGAGATCGGCCCGCAGATCCCACTCGGGCGAGCCCGGCGTGGCGTCCGGACGACAGCGCTTGCAGGCGCGGAAGCCGGCGGCCTGCGCTGCGGCGGCCGACGCGAACAGACGCACGTTCTCGCGTTTGGGCGTGCGCGCAGGACAGCTCGGGCGACAGTAGATACCGGTGGTCTTCACGCCGCAGAAGACCCATCCGTCGAACCGCGGATCGCACGCCTCGATGGCCTGCCAGACGCGATCGGAGTTGAAGTCCACCGACACACCGTGACACATCTGCAAGCACTTGCCTAGCGGAAATCGGACTCCTATGGAGCGCGGCTGCAGCAGGCCGAAATCCGCGAGATTCCGGGCCCGCGCTGTGCGATCTTCACTACGCGACCCATCCCATTAAATATTAAAGTTAATAATTGAGGAGATCCGCGATGGCCCACTCACAGCAAACGCTCCAATCCGATCAGCCGGCGCATGAATCCGCACATGTCAACGGTGTCGAGCTGCACTACGCGCACGCAGGTGAGGGCCACTGATCGTGTTCCTGCACGAGTTTCCACAGTGTTGGTACCAATACCGTCACCAGCTCGCAGAGTTCTCACGTGACCATCTCGCGGTCGCTCCCGACCTGCGTGGCCACGGCTCCTCGTCCAAGCCCACGGATGGCCGCCGCGAGTTGCGCCGCGAGTAGCCTCAGGCGATGCGGCTTGCGGTCGTCTCAGATGTGCACGGAAACCTGGCCGCGTTCGAGGCTGTCGTGGCCGACATTCAGCGGCGGGCGCCCGATCTGGTGCTGCACGGCGGCGACCTGGCGCTCATGGGCGCACAACCCGCGCAGGTGATCGACCGCGTGCGCGAGCTGGGCTGGCCCGGCGTGGTGGGCAATACCGACGAGGTCCTGTGGCGTCCCGAGGAGCGCCCGCGCCAGGAACGGCTCGCGTCGGCGCTGCGGACTCTGCTGAGGCTGATCTTCAACGAGTACGCACCCGCGACGGCGGCGCTGCTCGGCGAGGAGCGGGTGCGGTGGCTGCGCGGGCTTCCCGCCGAGCAGCGCATCGAGGATCTGGCGCTCGTACACGCCGCTCCCGGCGAGCTGTGGCGAGCGCCGATGCCGGACGCCGAGGAGCAGGAGTTGACGGCGGTCTATGCGCCGCTCGGCGCGAGCACCGCCGTGTACGGCCACATACATCGTCCGTTCACACGCACCCTCACCAAGATGACGGTCGCGAACAGCGGCAGCGTGGGCATGCCCTGGGATGGCGACCCGCGCGCGTCCTATCTGCTGATCGAGAACGGTCGGCCCGAGCTCGTGCGCGTCGAGTACGACGTCGAGCGCGAGGCAGCCGCCCTGCTGAGCAGCGGCTATCCCGATGCGTCGCGCCTGGCCGAGATGCATCGCCGGGGCGTGTTCCTGAGGCCCGGCCGCGGACCAGCCTGAGCGACGAATCTGAGTGCGCCGGGACCTCACGCCGACCATCCCGTCCAGCGCTCGACATCAATCGCCAGCACGGGACCGATTGCACGCTGCTGCGGATAGCGCTGCGCGAGCAGCTCGAGCGCGCCGCCGGCCTCGGGCTCGTCCAGGCTCAGCACCCGCGCCCTCCCGTCCGCGCGAACCCACCACAGCGCCCCCCAGTCCGCGTCGTCGTAGTGATCGACGAGCACCGACGCACGCGGGTTGGCGCTGACGTTCTGCACGCGCCGCAGCTCGGTGGTGCGCTTCGGCTTGGCGTCGACGACGCTGTAGATCGTCTCGCCGGCGAGCGCGAACACGATCGGCACGAGGTGCGGCTGCGTGTGCGCGTCGACGGTGGCCAGGCGCGCGACCCTGGCTGCCGCAAAGCAGCGGCGAGCGGCCTGCTTCGTCACTCGCCGTGCAGCTCGGCGATCGCGTCCTCCCAGCGCTCGAGCGCTCGCTCAACCGGCCCGAGTCCCGCCGAGGGGATCCAGCGCACGACGCGCCGCACGCCGGCTTTCTCGAATTCATCGAGCACCTTCGGCTTTGCGGGCGCGCCCATCACCATCACCTCGATCGGGCGCTCGGCCCGGGCCCACAGCTCGCGCGCTCGTGCGAGCAGGTCTTCGCCTGTGTTGTTCGGCAGCCACGCGTCGCCGAAGCGCAGCACGCGATCGAGCACCGTCGGGCCGTTGCCGCCGACAAGCACCGGCGGGTGCGGCCGCTGCGCCGGCTTCGGCCACGACCAGATGCGCTCGAAGTCGACGTAGGAGCCGTGGTAGCTCGCCTGATCCTGTGTCCAGATCGCCTTCATCGCCTCGACGCGCTCGGCCATCAGCGCCATTCGCGTACGGGGGTCGGTGCCGTGGTTGAGCATCTCCTCGCGGTTCCAGCCGGCGCCGACGCCGAACTCCATGCGTCCGCCGGAGAGCTCGTCGACGCTCGCCACCTCCTTGGCGGTGATGATCGGATCGCGCTCGGTGACCAGGCAGATGCCGCTGGCGACGCGCAGCCTGCTCGTCGCCGCAGCGGCAGCCGTCAGCGCCACAAACAGGTCATATGTGTGGCTGTACTTGCGCGGCAGCTCGCCGCCCGCCGGATAGGCCGTCTCGCGGCTCGCGGGGATGTGCGTGTGCTCCGGGAAGAACAGCGACTCCTGCCCGCGCTCCTCGACCAGGCGCGCGATCGCACCCGGGCTGACGCCGTCGTGCGTGGCGAAGTAGCCGACCCCGAAGTCCACAGCTCGGGAGTCTAGGCCGTCACGTTCGCGAGATGAGCCGCGGCGTCCTCGAGCCGATCGTCGCCCCAGAAGAGCTGCCGGTCGACCACGAGCGTCGGAACACCGATCACGCCCAGCTCGGCCGCGGTGTCGGTGGCGCGTCGAAGCGCCTGTTTGATCTGCGGATCACGCGTCGCCGCCTCGAGCTCGTCGCGGTCGAGCCCCGCCTGCGTCGCGCTCGCGAACACGCGCTCGGGGACGCTGAGATCCCACCCCTCCTGGAAGGCGTTGCGAAACGCCTCGCGCGTGAACTCACGGCCACGCCCGACGCTGAACGCGAACGTGGCCGCGAGCATCGCGACGAGGTAGTTCGTCGGCCACGCCTCCGGCCAGCGCATCGCGGGCAGGCCGTAGTCGCTGGCGCGACGCTCGACCTCCGCCATGCCCGCCCGCCGGCGCTCGTCGTCGCCCAGCGCCCACGAGCTGCGTCCACTCGCCTTGAACAGGCCTCCGAGCAGCAGCGGCTGCCACTCGACTGGCTGGGGCAGCGATGTATCCAGCCGCTCCGCCGCGAGGTATGCGAACGGCGAACCGAGGTCGAAGTAGAAGGTCACTGCGGGCATCGTTGCTCTGCGCCTGGGCCTGTCCGATCGTTGTCGAAGCGAACGATACGCCCACGCTTTGCCACACGACGCTTTGCGACACAGGCACGCCGACCTATGTACAGCCGCATGGCTGAACGTGTCGCCGACGTGTTGTGGTCGATGCTCGCGGGCGCCGGCGTCAGGCGCTGTTACGGGATCGTCGGTGACGCGTTGAACCCCGTGATCGATGGCCTGCACCGCAACGGCGAGGTGGAGTTCATCCACGTGCGCCACGAGGAGGCCGGCACCTTCGCGGCGGTGGCCGACGCTTCGTTGACGGATGCTCCAGTCGCGGTGTGCGGGACGGCGGGTCCCGGCGTCACGCATCTGCTCAACGGCCTGATGGACGCGCAACGCGAGGGCGTTCCGGTGATCGCGATCGCCGGCGACGTCGTCTCCAGCCTCATCGATACCGGCACGCTGGAGGAGCTCAGCCCGTACGCCACGTTCGCCGTCGCCTCGCTCTACACCGGACGGATCACCAACCCCGCACAGACACGCGCCGTGGTGCAGACGGCGATTCGCACCGCGCTCAGCGAGCGCGGTCCCACCGTGATCGCGTTGCCGGGGGACGTGGCAGCCCACGAGGCTCCCCACGACAGCTATCGCGCCGTCCTCGCCAGGCGGCCGCTACTGCGCCCGGACGACACCGATCTACGCAAGCTCGCGGAGCTGATCGACGGCGCCGGATCGGTCACGATCTTCGGCGGCGACGGCTGCCGCGACGCGCACGACGAGGTCGTGGCGCTGGCGCAGCGGCTGCATGCGCCGGTCGGCTACGCGTTCCGCGGCAAGCAATGGCTGGAATGGGAGAACCCGAACGCGGTCGGGATGAGCGGGCTGCTCGGATGGGGCGGCGCGTATCAGGCGATGCACGACTGCGAGCTGTGCCTGCTGCTCGGGACGAACTTCCCGTTCGTCGACTTCTACCCGAAGGCCCCCAAGAAGGTTCAGATCGACCGCCGCGCGTCGATCGTCGGGCGCCGCACAGACCTGGACCTCGGCCTCGTCGGCGACATCAAGGACACCGTCACCGCGCTACTTCCGCTCGTCGCGCAAAAGACGGACAGGCACCATCTCGACCGGGCGCTCCGGACGACCGCGAAGTGGCGCAAGCGCATGAGCCACTACGTCACTCGCGGTCCGGAGCTGACCCCGATCCGGCCGGAGTACCTCGCGTCGACCCTCGACGAGCTCGCGAGCGACGATGCTGCCGTGTGCCTCGACACGGGCACAGCCTGCATATGGGGGGCGCGCTACATCAGCGCGAAGCGCGAGCGCCGCGTCCTCGGCTCCCTGTCGTGGGCATCGATGGCAAACGCGATGCCCAACGCGCTTGGAGTCGCGCTCGCGTACCCGGGACGGCAGGTGATCGCGCTCTGCGGCGACGGCGGCCTGACGATGCTGATGGGCGATCTGCTCACGATCGCCCAGCGCAGGCTGCCGGTGAAGATCGTCGTGCTCAACAACGGAGGGCTCGAGTTCGTGCACATCGAGATGGAGGAGGCCGGGATCGAGCCGTTCGGCACCGAGTTCGAGAACCCCGACTTCGCCAAGGTCGCCGACGCCGTCGGCTTGACGGGCATCCGCGTAGAGGATCCGCGCGAGGTTCGCGACGCCGTGACCCGGCTGCTTGCCACCCCGGGGCCGGCGCTGCTGGACGCGGTCGTCGATCCGCACGCGCTCAGTCTCCCGCCCCACATCAGCGTCGGCGAGGCCGAGGGCTTCTCGCTGAGCCTGGCCAAGCAGGCGATCCACGGCAGCCTCGACGAGGTCATCGAGACCGTCAAGGACAACGTCAGCCTCGTCTAGCCGGAAACCGCGCACTACCCTGTAGCGCGCGTGAGCCGCATCGACATCGACCCAGCCGAGACGGATGCAGGCGCGTTCTACCTCTTCCTCAACTCAGTGGTGATTCCACGTCCGATCGCCTGGGTCTCCACACGCTCCGCCAGCGGGGTTGACAATCTCGCCCCGCATTCGTTCTTCACGGTCTCCTCGGTCGACCCGCCGATCGTGCAGTTCACCTCCGTCGGGCGCAAGGACTCGCTGAACAACGTCGAACACACGCGCGAGTTCGTCGTCTGTCTGACCCCCGCCAGCCTGCTCGAGCAGGTCAACGCCACCGCCACCAACTTCCCGCCGGAGATCAGCGAGTTCGACGCCGTCGGCTTGGAGCGCGAACCGAGCCTCCGTGTCGCGCCGCCACGCGTGGCCGCCTCGCCGGTCGCGCTCGAGTGCGTGCTGCACGAGATCATCTCGTTTGGCACCAGCACCGTCGTGATGGGGCGAGTCGTGCTCGCGGCCGTCAGCGAGGAGGTGATGCGCGATGGTCGTCCCGCCGTCGAGAAGCTGCGTCCGACCTCGCGACTCGGCGGCAATCAATGGGCGGACGTTGGCCCGCTGACCGAGATCACCCGCATCGGCTACCACGAGTGGCCCGGGCACTACGGCTCGAGCTGATCGCGGACCCAGGGACCTGTCGGCGAGACGCTAGAGTCCTCTCAGTGGTCGAGCCTCCGCTCGATCAGGTTCAGGGCCTTCGAGTCGCCTCGAGCAGCGTGCCGGATGACTCCACTCGGCTCTCCACGCCCAGCGATTGGACAGACATGGCCTCAAGCGGCAAGAAGAAGACGACGATGGCGAAGCTCACGCGCGAAAGCAGGCTGCGCGAGCGCCGCATCGACAAGCAGGCACGGAAGGACGCGCGCAAGAACGGCACGGCCGTTCAGGCTGACGAGCCAGCCGACACGCTGAACGGCACAGGCGGCGAGACAGCCGGGCTCGACGCATCACAGCCGGCGCTCGAAGCCCTCGCCGAGGGGTAGCTAAGCTGGAAGCGATGACGACGACCGACGAGATGACCGCGCGCGGCGCGCACTACACGGCGCTGCTCGAGACGATCGACCGCCAGGGCGCTACGAAGCTGCACGCAAAAGAGCGTGAGCAGCTGCTCGAGGCCGCCGATGCGCTGCTCTTCGCCGAGCCCGAAAGCCGGCGCCTGCTGCGAGCAGCCGAGGACCTGATCGAGTCGCTGGAGGCCAGCGAGCGCTGGTCGGCCGAGCGCTGCGACCAGCTGCGCGAACACCTCTACGGCTGCGACGCCGCAGCCGCCTAGCCCGAGCAGTCAACGCTGCCCCTCGCGGGGCGTCGGGCAGCCGCGGCGCTGCCGCTGCGCCGAGCTTTGCTGCGGGGCCGTGAGCCGCCTGCCGGGGCGCCGGCGGGTGGCTCGGTGTCGTACCACGCGCTCACGACCCAGTCCACCAGCTCGGGACCATGCTGTTGAAGTCCGGTTCCCTGGAGAGGCTGAGGAGGTCGCACGCGACTTCGCGCATCCCCAGCACCGCGGCGAGATGACTGCTCAGCGGGCGGCGCTTGAGCTGGGGGTCGGTCTTGTGCAGCCTTTCCTGTGCGCTCAGCCGTTCCTCCGCGAACCATGCTGCGGTCTCCCTGCGTCGGTCTCGCGCCTTGCCGCCGATGCTGTCCATCTCCAGCTGAAACGCGCGCGCGACCACCGGATCGGCCACCAGCGCTCCGAGATATCCCTTGAGATTACGGCTGCGATCCTGCTGCCGGCGGGGGCGCGTTCTCCGGCAGCACGGGGGGTGCGGTGCGGTAGCTCGCCGGGGTCACCGACAGGCGGATCGGGTTGCGCGTCAGGCGAGCGACGCCGCCTGCGGGTCGTGGCACCTCGACGATCGGCTCGAGACCGAGCCTCTCGGCAAGGGCGAACGCGCCGGCGATGTCGTTGACCTGCCCGGCCGGAACGCGCGCCTGCGAGAGCTCAGCAACCCAGCTCGCGGCCGGCTGCTCGCGCAGGCGCGCCTCAAGCTGCTCTCTGAGGCGATCGCGATTGGCGACGCGGTCGGAGTTGGTGGCAAAGTCCGCGTCGTCCGCGAGCTCCGGGCAGCCTACGATCTCCGTCAGCGCGCGAAACTGCCTGTCGTTACCGATCGCAATCACGATCGGGCCGTCGGCTGCAGACAGCAGTTCATAGGGGGCGATGCTCGGATGGACGTTGCCGAGGCGTCCGCCGACCTCACCCGCGAGCGTGAATGCGGAGCCCTGGTTGACGAGCGCTGCGAGCAACGACGAAAGCAGGTCGATCTCGACGCGTTGGCCTGCGCCCATGCGGTCGCGATGGCGCAGCGCAGTGAGGATCCCGCAGGCGGCGAACAGCCCGCAGATGACGTCGACCAGCGCGACGCCAACCTTCAGCGGCTCACCGTCGGGGGAGCCCGTGATGCTCATCAGGCCGCCGAGCGCCTGCACGAGGATGTCGTAGCCCGGCAGCGTCGCCGCCGCGGGGGCCGCACCGAACCCCGTGATCGAGCAGTAGACGAGCGCCGGATTGACGGCGGACATGTCCTCGTAGCCCAGCCCCAGCGCATCCATGAGGCCGGGGCGGAAGTTCTCGACCAGGACGTCGGCGCCGGCCACGAGCTGCTGCGCGCGCTCCAGATCCGCGGGCGCATGCAGATCGAGCGCGACGCTGCGCTTGTTGCGGTTGACGGCCTGGAAGTACGTAGCCATGCCCGTCTCGTCATATGGCGGGCCCCACGCGCGCGTGTCGTCGCCGGTGCCCGGGCGCTCGACCTTCGTCACCTCGGCACCGAAGTCCGCCAGCACCATCGTCGCCAGCGGCCCCGCCAAGACGCGAGAGAAGTCGACGATGTGGAGGTTCTCGAGAGCGTCGGACATGGCTTATCAGTCGGCCGCAGATTCGCAGGTTCCCCGCCCCGGGGACCTGTCAACCTCGTCGGCTGAGACGGCTTCTCGGTCGAGCAGGGCGCGGCCCGGCGGCGGTAGACTTCCGCGCATGAGCCTCGAGCTCGCAGTCGCTCAGTTCAACGGCGAGGACACCGCCGTCAAGCGCTACGCAGCCGCCAAAGAGCGCGGTGACGCACCGTGGATGCGCGAGGTGGGCTTCGTCGAACATCACCACGGCGGCCGCCTCGTGCTGCGCGGGGTGTTCGCGGGCCATTACCTAGATGTGGATGAGAGCGACCATGTCTCGCAGAAGGGCGCCGGCATTGGCGCTGCCGCGGGGGGGATCGTGGGCATTCTCCTTGGACCGCCGGGCATCGCAGTCGGGCTGTTGGTGGGGGGCATCGCGGGCGCGGAGCTGGGTCCACCCACCGACACGGAGCCCGAGGCCGACGCCGAGGAGCTCGCCGAACGGCTGCGCGCCACAGTGCCGCGCTCGTCATCGGCGATAGTCCTGATCGCTTCGCCCGCGGAGGCGAACGAAATGTTTGCAGCGCTCGGCGAGGACGCAAAAAGCGTTCGCCGTACGCTCACCGCCGACGAGGCGGCAGCGCTCGACGCGTCGCTGCGGGCGGCCCCGCCGGCAGCGTCCGAGCGCTCGTAGCGAGCGCAAGGCGCGCGCCTCACCGACGCACGCACGTACGGCCACGTCTCGGGCCTTGCGATCTATGACCCGGCGAGTGGCTCCGCTGCGAGAGCGCCGAGATGCGGCCTACCGGCCAGGCGACGCGCCTCAAGGCGTCCCCGTGGTGGGGTGGCCGAGCTACTGCTCCTCGGCGTCTGAGCGCTTGAACCGCAGATTCAGGCTGTCGGCCGGGTCTTCGTCCGCCCCGGGCGGGTCGAACCGGCCTCGGGTCAGCGCGCGGATCGTGCCATCCTCGGGATACTCCACAAGCTCGGGCATCGCCTTGTTCGACACCATCAGGTACCGCACCGGCTCGCCGGTCCGATTTGCGAGCGTGTGGCCGCCCCGGCGGCCCCGAGGAAAGGCAACGATGTCCCCGGGCGCAAGCTCGGACTCGCCCTCAAGCGTCCGCAGCGTCGGCCGGCCGGAGATCACGATCGCCAGCTCCTCCATTCCATGGTGGATGTGCAGCGGAACGCCCTCGTGGCGCGGAGCGAGCTCGTACAGCGTCCCGCCGAGCAGCTCGCCCCCCGCGGCCCTCACGACCGGCTCGGCCCGCAGGCCGGAGCGCTCCCTACTGAACCTCTCAGCAAAGACATTCGGCCTCGTGCCGCTCACGACAGCGATCATAAGGCGCTATGACACGAGGTGCGAGCACTGCTTGCTCGACCCGGCGTGGGCGTGCTTCACAGATGGCGTCGATCCGAAGGAATACGCGCGGACACCGCTCGCGGCTAACTGCCGCCGCCGAACCGCAATCGGCTCCTGTTCGCGGGACGAGCGAGGTCGTCGAAGTGCGCGAGGGCTCTACCGGAACCCTCGGCGACACAGGTCAGCGGAGAGCCGGCAAGCGCTACTGGAAGCGCCGTCTCGGACGCGATCAGCTCACGGAAGCCGCGCAGGAGGACCCCGCCGCCGGCGAGCAGGATGCCGTCACGTGCGATGTCCCCGGTGAGCTCGGGTGGCGTCTGCTCGAGGGTCTCCTTGACGGCTTCGACGATTTCCACGACTGGGCCGCGCAGCGCATCTAGCGCCTCGCCGCTTCGCAGGAGGACCTCTGTGGGGAGGCCGGTGAGCAGGTGACGGCCGCGTACGGGGTAGACCTCTTCAGGATTCAAAGCGACGGCCGTGCCGATCGCGATCTTGATGGCCTCGGCCGTCGCCGCCCCGATCGCGAGCGAATGGGCCAGACGTAGGTAGCGGATGATCGCCTCATCCATCTCGTAGCCGCCGACGCGCAGGGAACGGGACAGCACTATGCCACCGAGCGAGATGACCGCCGTCTCGCTCGTGCCGCCGCCGACGTCGACGACCATCCGTCCGACCGGCTCCTCGATCTCCACGCCCGCGCCGATCGCCGCCGCGATCGGCTCCTCGATCAGGTGGACCCGGCGGGCTCCGGCCGCGAGCGAGGCTTCCTCGACTGCGCGCTGCTCGACCTGCGTGATACCCGACGGAGCACAGACGATCAGACGCGGGTGGGCTCGATGGCGGTCCAGCACCCTGCGAATGAAGTAGCGAAGCATCGCCTCCGTCACAGCGAAGTCAGCGATCACCCCGTGGCGAAGCGGTCTGATCGCCGAGATCGTCGAGGGCGTCCGCCCAATCATCAGCTGTGCCTCGTCACCGACCGCATGGACGTGGCCCGATGCCGAATCGGACGCAACGACGGAAGGCTCTGAGACAACGATCCCTCGGCCGTCCACGTACACGAGGGTATTCGCCGTTCCCAGGTCGATCGCCATGTCGCGAGTACCGAACGATGGGCCCGACATGCGACGAGCGGCGTCGCGGCGGGATCGACGCATGGGCATAGCAACAGAGTCGCAGAGCCCGCAGCGATGGCCAACCCGGATCGGGCCGGTGCCCTCGTGCTCGCAAAGCGCTGTTGAGGAGCTCGGGAGGTCGGGGGATGTAACAGCGCCTGCCTACTCGGCCACGCAGGCATCTTGAGAAATGGCGAGACCCAGATTCGAACTGGGGACACCACGATTTTCAGTCGTGTGCTCTACCAACTGAGCTATCTCGCCGCTGATCGGCCTCGATCGAGACCCGATGCTACCGACTCGCTCGCCGCTCGCGGCAGTCGCCGGACCGGTCCGAATGAAGGCTCCCGAGGCCTACCGGCTCTTGAATTCCTCGACGAGCGCCTCGTAGGTCAGCCGCAGCCCCTCCTCGATCGGCACCTGCGCTCGCCAACCGAGCTCGCGTTCGGCGCGGCTGATGTCCAGGCAGCTGTGGGTCAGCTCGCCGGGCCGCAGGTCGGCGAGCTCCGGCTCGATGTGCTTGCCCGCTATCTGGCTCAGCTCGTTCCAGATGCTCAGCACGTCCGTCTCGACGCCTGTGGCGATGTTGTAGGTGCCGGAGCGCCCCGACGCAGCCAGCAGCGCGCTGACGACGTCGCCGACGTACACGTAATCGCGCGTGGGGGTGCCGTGGCCGTACAGCTTGGGCGTTCTGTCGGTGTAGAGGTGGTCGGCGAAGATCGCCACCACGCCCGCCTCACCGTGAGGGTTCTGGCGGGGACCGTAGACGTTGCCGAGCCGGCAGACCGCGTGCGGGATGCCGGACGACAGCGACCAGGTGTTGACGTACGCCTCGGCGGCCCACTTCGACGCCCCGTACGGCGACAGCGGCGCCGGGATCCGGTCCTCCGGCGTGGGCCTCGGCGCGTCGTCCCCGTACAGCGCTCCCCCGGTCGACGTGAAGGCCACAGGCGCGTCGAAACGGCTGGCGGCCTCGAGCACGTTCAGCGTGCCCTGCACGTTGACCTCACAGTCGCGCGCGGGGTTCTCGACCGAGACGACCACGCTCGCCTGCGCAGCGAGATGGAAGACCGCACCGGGCTTGACCTCGTCGAAGACCGCCTGCAGCCCAGCGGCGTCGGTGATATCCAGCTCCACGAGCGTCGCGTCAGCGGCGACCCTCGCGGCGTCGCCCGAGGAGAGATCGTCGATCACGGTCACCTGATCGCCCGCGGCGAGCAGCGCGTCGACGACGTGCGAGCCGATGAAACCGGCGCCGCCGGTCACGATCGCGGGAGTGCTCATGCGAGGGAAATCTATACGGGCGCGGCCGAGCGGGCGGTGGCGAGCAGGCCTTCGACCGCTTCCACCGACTCGTCGATGCGCTCGAGCACGCGCATACCGCCGCGCTCGCGCGGCAGGCTGCCGCCGACCGCGGGGCCGCCGAGCACGATCGGCAGGTCAGGACGCTGCGAGCGCAGATCGCGCAGCGCGACCTCGAAGGATTCGGATGCGCTCGGCACCGTGGCTCCCACAACGATCAGATCCGGCGCCTGGCTGTCGACCATCTCGAGCAGGCGTCCCGCCGACAGGTCGGTGTCGAAGATCGTCTGGAAGCCGGCCGCGGCGAGCTGGTCGTGCACCATCTGCAGGCCGAGCGTGTGCTCGTCGCCCTCCACGCCCGCGAGCAGCACGCGCTCGCGCGTGGGCTCGGTGGTACCGGTCATGTAGCGGTACAGCGTCGCCAGCACGCGCCTGGTGATGGTCGTCGCACGATGCTCGCGCTCGGAGTCGATCTGTCCGGCTTCAGAGAGCACGCTGATGCGGCGTAGCGCCGGCCCGATGACCTCCGCGTGCAGCGTCGTCGGCGTGATGCCGTCCTCGATCGCGGTGGCGATCGCGCCCTCGGCCATCTCGGCATCGCCGCGTTCGAGCGCCGTGGCAAAGGTCTCGAGCGTGCTCTCCACGAGCGCAATCGGGTCTGAGCGCAGCTGTTCGCGCGCGTCCGGACCGGTCCTTCCGAGCACTTCCATGAAAGCGTCGAGGAGCACCGGGTCGAAGTGGCGCGCGCGCTGTTCGCGCATCATCTGCACGGCGTCTTCGATCGAGAACGCCTTGCGATACACGCGGTCGCTGGTGAGCGCGTCGAACACGTCAGCGACGGCCACTATTCGCCCCTCGATCGGGATCGCCTCGCCCTTGAGACCGCGCGGGTAGCCGCTCCCGTCCCACTTCTCCTGGTGGCTCAGAGCGATCGTCGCAGCCATGTCGAGGATCGACGAGGACGACCCGCGTACCAGTCGATGACCCTCCTCTGCGTGTGTCTCGACGATCGCGCGCTCCTCGGGGGTCAGGGGCCCCGGCTTCAGTAGGATCGCGTCGGGGATTGCCACCTTGCCGACGTCGTGAAGCGGCGCGGCATGCCTGAGCCGCTCGCAGAAGTCGGAGTCCATGCCGATGTGTTCGGCCAGCAGCACCGAGAAGCGTCCGATGCGCTCGATGTGGGCGCCCGTGTCCTCGTCGCGAAACTCGACCGCCATCGACAGGCGCTGAACCGTCTCGGCCTGCGCGATCTCGAGCTCAGACAGCGCGCGTTTGAGCTCGCTCGTGCGATGCTCGATCTCCTCCTCGAGCGCGACCCTCGTGGTCTCTCCGAAATACCAACCGAGCCCAACTGCCGCGCATGCGAGCACCACGAGGCAGCCGGTGACCGGCGCGGAGGCTCCCGCGAGCACAGCCGCGAGCACTGCGGCGAGGCCGAGCAGCGCCCACGGCAGAAGCGCGACGGCCTTGCTCCTGCGCTTGTGCCTGCGGCGGGGAGGTCGACGCCCCGGCGGTTGGCGCTCAGCTCCAGCGAGCTTACGCATGCGGGCACCGATCCCCAGGCCTATAGCGCGATCCTCTGGGTCTGCTCCCGGCTCTACCGGTCGCTGAAGAAGGCTCGCTTCGATTGCACCGCTCACTGACAGACCTCGCGTTGTGTTCCGTTCCCAGATCCCCGCTGCCCGATGCATGCACGTTCGTCGCGCGTGCCGCGAGGCTTGACCGGTTGTGTGCGTCGATAGACATATGAGCCAGGACTTTCAGCGGCCGTTCTGCAGCTCGTGGAGGTCGACCGGATTCGGCGGCACGGTGAGCGAGACGGGCTGATTCCAGCGGTCGAAGACGAGCTTGCCGCCGCCAGTCCCGCGTTTGATGATCTCGAGCGGATACGGGGTGCCGGTGCTGGCGACGTATAGGGTGCCGCCTCCAGCTGTGTCGGTGACGCCGACGGCCGGCTTCCCGTTGACTGTCGTGGTCGGACCACGTGACAGTGCGCCGTGGCCCGCGAGCGCGCTGCCCAGCAGCTTTCGCAGTTCGGTCAGTGCGGTGAACGAAGCCAGCGGCCCGCTGACGTTCGAGCCCCGCAGCCATTTGGCCTGCAGCAGGCGTGCCGCGGCCGGCCCGGCGAAGTGGCTGTAGAAGGCGCTCCCGGCCTTGACGTAAACGGCGCGATCGACGTTCACGACATCGACGCTGAGATTGCCCAGCGTCACCCGGCCCATGCCGCCCTTCTCCGCGTCGAGCTCCATATTGAGAGATATCGGCTTGCCTTCGCTGAGAATTGAGCCCGCAACGTGAACGCTCTCCGCGGCGCTGGCAGCCGCGGTCGCGATCGCAACGATTCGTGCGGGAGACTTCGACGCGACACCGTTGCCCGCGGGGGAGGAGCCGGCGCATCCAGCCAATGCCGGCGCCAGTGCGAGTGCCGGCAAGGTGCGGACCCGAGCCCGCGTCCATGCCGCGCGCGCATCGACCGTCATGTGCGCAGGATAGCCCTACGGATGGGCGCCGTTGCGCCCGTTCGAGATCGCGCCGTCGAACTCGGGCGGCGTGCGCTCTCCCGTGCGTGCGTGCTGCAGGAGCTCCCGGAAGAATCCCTTGCCGATGGCACTCACGCTGAGCAGGGAGCCGAACAGCACCACCGCGTCGATGCTCTCGCGACCCTGCTTGTTCCAGTAGTCGTCGGCGAGGTTCAGCCACAGCGCGAACTCGTCGAGTGTCAGCGCGGCGCCGCTGCCGAACACCATCGAGGTGATGCGCGACGCCCGGCGGCGCTCGTCGACGCCGATCTCGAGCAGCCACAGGTAGCCGACGGCGAGCAGGCCCGCGATCCCGAAGGTCATGTGATGTATGTGGCGCCCGCCGGGCGTGATGTTCTTGAACGGTCCGCGTTCGGCCCGGATCGCGTGGGTGATGCCGCGTACCGCGGCGAACGTCACGAAGAACGACCCCGTCGAGATCAGCTGACGCTCCTTGCGCCGGTCTTTGAAGTGCTTGCGGTAGAGCGCACGCACCTCGCCCGGAGGCACCGGCGGCGGGAACACCCGTCGCGCGGCGCTTGGTGGGGTGGTGGACGGTCCACGGGACATCGGGCGCCACACACCCTAGTGCTCGCAGCGACTGCCGCGCGCGGGCCCGCGCGCGTTCAGCGCCCGTGATGCTGCAAGAACGCGTGCAAGGGGCGCTTCACCGTAAACAATGGTCGGCTTTTCGTCGAGATGGACCCACGATGCAGATCGTTCGCCCGAGTCGAGCTCGATCAAGCCAGGACAGCGCACGGCCACGCGCTGCCTGGGTACGAGAACGCAATGTCTGACAGCGAAATCCCTTACGAGACTCCAGGGAGCGAGGACGCCGCCGAGCCGATCGCGGCGCCTGCAGTGGCGGACTCGCCGCAGCCGAGTGCTGCGGAGCCGACACAGGACAGCCCCGCACACCGCAAGCTCGCGTGGGCGGGAGTGGCGCTGCTGTGCACGGCGGCGGGCGCGGTCGGGTCGGTCCTCGGCGCACACGCGGTCGCGAACAGCGACTCCAGCAAGGGACGCCAGGGCGCTCAGCAGAGTGCCGCGGCGATCGCCAACACGGTCAAGCTCTCGCTCCGCCACGAGGAAGACATCGCCGTCGGCGCCGCAACCTACTTCGCGGGCAACTCGAAGACCTCACCGAAGGAATTTGCCACGTGGGTCAAATGGGCGCGCACGCTGCGGCGCTTCCCGGAGCTGGGCGGGCTCAGCCTGCTGACGCTGGTGCACCCCAGTGAACTCGCCGCCTTCGAGGCCCGGATCACGGGTCAGAAGCTGAAGCCGGCGGCGCCCACAGCGGCCACACATGCCTCGACGTCCTCAACGGCGACCGCGACCGCGACGAGCACACCCACCCCTAAGCCGTCGAAGCCGACGCGGCCCGCTCTGCGAGTCATCCCAGCCACGAACCACGCTTACTACTGCCTGGCGATCGCGAACCTCGTGCGCAGCCCCGCAAAGGCTCCGCGCGCTGGAACCGACTACTGCGCGCTGACGCCCGGTCTGCTGCTTACGCGCGACTCGGGACAGAGCACCTACAGGACGGTGAGCGTCGACGGCACGCAAGCCCTGGCGATCGACGTGCCCGTGTACCGGGGCAACGTCACGCCGCACTCGGTCTTCGGGCGCACGGCCGCGTCGGTGGGTTGGTTGCGCGAGGTACTCGCGCCGTCTGTGATGCTGCGCGAAGCGCTTCGCGGCCACGAAGCATCTGCTGTGAGCATCGCCTACCAGACGGGCTCGGCGAGCCTCGCCTTCGCGAGCGGCACCGCAAAGCCCGGTTCGCAGAGCACCACGCTCGCGCTGCCCAACGGCTGGACGGTCCGGACCTTCTCCGCGGTGACCGCGACAAGCGTGCTCAGCGACGGCCCAGCGCTCGCGCTGCTGATCGTGGGCTGTGTGTTGAGCGCGATGCTCGGCCTACTGATCTTCGTGCTCGGCGGCGGACGCACGCCGCTGCTGGTGCGGGTGCGAGTTCCGCAGGCGCCCGCGAGCAGCGCGCCGGTCGAAGACCTGCACGATCCGCTCACGGGGCTCCCCAACCGTCCGCTGATGCTCGACCGCGCCGAGTGCATGCTCGCGCGAGCGGGCCGCCAGTCGGGGCTGCTGGTAGGTGCGCTGTTCATCGACATCGACTGGTTCAAAGACGTCAACGAGCGCCTCGGGCAGGCCGCCGGCGATCAGATTCTGACGATCGTCGCCGAGCGACTCGAAGGCGTCGTGCGCGCCGGCGACACGGTCGGCCGCCTCGGCGACGACGAGTTCGTGATCCTCGTCGAGTCCGCCGCTCGCGGCGCGCGCCTGGACTCGCTCGCCCGGCGCGTCGTCGAGGCGCTGCACAAGCCGTTCGACCTCGACAACTACGCACCCAACTTCTTCTTGACGGCGAGCATCGGCCTCGCCTTCGGGCGCTACGCCGCCGCCGATGATCTGCTGCGCGACGCACAGCTGGCGCTGTTCGCGGCGAAGACTGCCGGCAAGGATCGCTACACGCTCTTCAACGCGAACATGCGCTCGGTGATCGAGGGGCGCGGCGTGCTCGAGAACGAGCTCAACACGGCGCTCGCCGAGAACCAGTTCTTCGTGCTGTACGAGCCGATCTATGACCTCGGCACGGGCAGGGTCGCTGGCCTCGAGGCGCTCGTGCGCTGGACGCACCCCAAGCGCGGTGTCGTGCTCCCCGATGACTTCATGGCGCTGGCCGAGGAAACCGGGCTGAGCGTGCCGATCGGGCGGATGGTGCTCGAAGAGGCGTGCGCCCGCGCCGCCGCGTGGACGGTCGCCGGCCACAACGTCGGCGTCACGGTGGAGGTCGCGCCACACCAGCTGAACCGCGAAGGTTTCGTCACGGACGTGCGGCGCGCGCTGCAGCAGTCCGGGCTCGAGCCGGCGATGCTCACACTCGCAATCGCCGAGACGACCGTCATGAACGACGTCAACGCAGCCGTCGAGCGCCTCGAGGAGATCAAGCACCTGGGCGTGCGCATCGCGATCGACGACTTCGGCGGCAGCGGCTACGCCTACCACTCGGACCTGCGCCGCCTGCCGCTGGACTTCCTCAAGGTCGACCGCGGCTCGCTCGCCGCCTCCGAGGACGAGGACTACCGGACGTGGCTGCTGGAGGCGATCCTGATCGTCGGACGCGACCTGTCGCTGACGGTGATCGCCAAGGGCATCGAAAGCTACGAGCAGATGGCCGCATTGCAGTCGATGGGCTGCACGATGGCCCAAGGGGCCCTGATGGGCAAACCGGTGACGGCCAACCTGATCGAGAACGTACTCACGGGTAGCATCCCGACGGTGCACGCCGACGCCCAGAGCACGCTGCGCACCGACCCGCAGAGCCTGTAACAGCGCGCAAGCGTCTAGCATTGCGCTCCAGTTTCGGCTAACGCGAAAGGAGTGCTGATGGCTATCAGCGCGAGCATGCCCAAGGCTGTCGCCCACGGGATCGGGGGCCTGGAAGCGCTCAAGGATCAGGTGGTAGGCCCCAGCGAGTGGCGCGAGGTGACGCAGGAGATGGTCAATCAGTTCGCTGAGCTGACCGGCGATGACCAGTGGATCCACACCGACGTCGAGCGTGCGAAGAGCGAGAGCCCGTACGGAACCACGATCGCGCACGGCAACCTGACGCTGTCGCTGATCGACGGGATGCGCAAAGACCTGAGCGAGTCGAGCGGCTTTGTGATGGGCGTCAACTACGGCTGGAACAAGGTCCGCTTCCCGGCGCCCGTGCCGGTCGGCTCGCGAGTCCATGGCTACTCGCAGATCGTCGAGCTGTCGGACATCGGCGGCGGCTGGCACCAGGTCGTGACGCGCTTCACCGTCGAGATCGAGGGCGGCGAGAAGCCGGTCTGCGTAGCTGACAGCGTCGGGCGCGTGCTCGTCGCCGGGTGAACGCGTTCGTCGCCGCAGGAGCAGGGTTCCTGCTGGCGGTCCTGTGGTTCGATTTGATGTTCGACGTGCAGACACTCCGCCACGGCAGCGGCGAGCTGCCCCGGCCGGTGCTCGACTCGATCGGTGGCTACTACGCACGCGTGACCACCGGTGCGCGGCCGATGAACCGCCTGATCGCCACGGTGATGCTCGCCACCCTCGCCGCGATCATCGCCGAGATCATCAACGGCAAGCCTTCGTCGTGGATCGCCTACGCGTCGCTCGCGCTCGCAGCCTTTGCGATCGTGCTCGCGGGGGTGCGCACGGTGCCGAGCGCGGTGCGGCTCGGCAGCGGCCGCGGCAGCGCCGTTGATCAGAGCGCGCTGGCGAGGGCGATCCTGCGCCAGCACATGCTGTGCTTCGCGTCGATCGTTGCCGTGCTGGCGCTGCAGCTCGTCAGCGGCTGAGCGCCTCCCGCCGCGCTAAACGCGCGCGTTGGCCTCCACGGGTTCTTCTCCACCTTGAACTTCGACCTCTGGAACCAGCGACGGCTTGTTCGCCTTCAGCGGCACTATCGCCGAGCCGCGAACCTAGTGCGACTACTGATAAGAGGGCGTCCGGTGTCGGTACTTCCCGTCGGCGAGTAGAAACGCACTGTGGCCACCAACGCTGACGGACTTGTGCGCACCGCGCTCAATATCTGCGACGGGGACCGTTTCGAGTTTTCCGGGCCGAGTATGATCGAGAAGTCGTGCGGTGAATCTGGCCGCATGTGGACCAGCGGCCGTGAGAATGTAGAAAAGCCGATAGTGCAGAATGTCGTCCTGTCGGAAAAGCCCTGTGGTACGTGTCTTCACCAGATCGAACTCAAGCGAGTCGACCTGCGCCGCCAGTAAGGGAAGTCCGACTTCCTCCAACTCCTCCTTGAGCTCTCGGCAAATTGCTTCGGACGGAGACTCACGTTCTTTGCCGCTCCAGAACCAGCGGACAAACCGCCAGAATGTCCGCCCGCGCATCTTTACCCGCAGGTCACGATCCATGTCCTCCCCACACACCGTCAGCCAGTCCGTCTCGACGTCAATCGCGTAGAGCGTCGATAGAGCCGAGGACTTGCACTTGACAACCCCGCCAAGAGGTCCCCAGAACGCTGGCGCATGCCCCTGGGCCTGCGTCACGACGAGAACGAAATCGTCGCCTTGCTGAACGCGCAGCAGAGCAGAGGCTGAGAAACGGATTGTCGTCCCACGTCGGAGGACGGTCGTCACGAATACCGGCCATGCCGCCGTGCGAAAGACACCGCGCGCCACCACGATCGAAGCCAGCGTAAGCCAGATTAGGTCCGCAACGAGATGCTCCCCGACGGCTTCGAGAAAGTCCACACGCCCCCTTTGTTCCATCTAACGGTCACCGTAGGCGGTCTGATGCTAGCGAGCTCGCTCAAACCCCCATCGCCACGTACTTCACCTCCAGGTACTCGTCGATCCCCTCGAAGCCGCCCTCGCGGCCGAAGCCGGACTGCTTGACGCCTCCGAACGGCGCCGCCGGGTTCGAGACTACGCCCTGGTTGAGGCCGACCATGCCCGACTCGAGTCGCTCGCAGACGTGGAACGCCCGGCCGAGATCGCGCGTGTAGACGTAGGCGACGAGGCCGTACTCGGTGCGGTTGGCGGCGTCGAGCGCCTGCTCGTCCGTGACGAAGGTCGCGATCGGCGCGACAGGGCCGAAGATCTCCTCGCGCAGCAGGCGCGCATCCTCGGGGACATCGACGATCACGGTCGGCTCGAAGAAGTAGCCCGGCCCATCGACGGGGTGGCCGCCGAGCAGCACGCGCCCGCCGCGGTCGACGGCGTCCTCGACGAGCTCCGTGACCTTGGCGCGCTGGGCCTCGTCGATCAGCGGGCCGACGTCGACGCCGGGCTCGGTGCCGCGACCGAGCTTCAGCGCACCCATTTTCTCGGCCAGCCGGCGCGCGAACTCCTCTGCTACCGACTCGTGCACGTGGAAGCGGTTGGCCGCTGTGCACGCCTCGCCGATGTTGCGCATCTTTGCCGTCAGCGCACCCTCGACCGCGGCGTCGAGGTCAGCGTCGGCGAACAGCAGGAACGGCGCGTTGCCGCCGAGCTCCATCGACACCCGCAGGACCTGCTGCGCCGACTGTTCGATCAGCGAGCGCCCGACCTCCGTGGAGCCGGTGAACGACAGCTTGCGCGTGCGCGCGTCCTTCAGCAGCGGTTCTATCACCTCGCCCGCGTGCTGCGCGGTGATCACGTTGAGGACGCCGGCGGGCAGGCCCGCCTCCTCGAGCAGCTTCGCCAGCGCGAGCATCGACAGCGGCGTCTGCTTTGCCGGCTTGACGACCATCGTGCAGCCCGCGGCGATCGCCGGCGCGATCTTGCGGGTGCCCATCGCGGTCGGGAAGTTCCAGGGCGTGACGAACACGCACGGTCCGACCGGCTGGCGCATCGTCAGGAGGCGGCCCTTGCCGGTGGTGTTGACCATGTAGCGCCCGTGGATCCGCACCGCCTCCTCGGAGAACCAGCGGAAGAACTCGGCCGCGTAGGAGATCTCGGCGCGCGATTCGGCGATCGACTTGCCCATCTCGAGCGTCATCAGCAGCGCCAGCTCGTCGGTGCGCTCGACGATCGCCTCATACGCACGGCGCAGGATCTCGCCGCGCTCACGCGGCGCGTACGCCGCCCACTCCGGCTGCGCGTCGGCGGCTGCCGCGAGCGCCGCCAGCGCGTCGCTCGCCTGTGCGTCGGCGACCTCGACGAGCACGTCTGTCGTCGCGGGATTCTCGACGGGAAGGGTCCCGCCGCCACCGGCCGCGCGCCACTGCCCAGCGATGAACAGGTCGGTGGGCACCCATTCGAGCACCGCGCGCTCGGCGTCCGAACGAATGGCTGGGCCGACGGTGCTCATGCACTCAACCTACCACCGCCCCGGCGTGTCCAAACCGCGTCAGCGCTGCGCAAAACGGGACGTCTCGTGCAGTGCTCACGCGCCGCGGCTGCGAACCCGACCGAGTGGGTATGGAACTCTCGGCCATCGCCCGCGACCGTGGGCACGTACGCGTGTTGCAGCACTCAATCGTGGCTGGACTCGGTACCGATCGACGCCTGCGTGGCCGCGCCGCCGGCGCCCGTCGACGCGCGGGCGCGCTGCTGGCGCAGACGCTCGCGGTGCTCGCGCTGGCGGCAGCGCCTGCGAGCGCGTCGACGCTCGTGATCGAAGGCGCCGGCGAAGGTCACGGCGTCGGCATGAGTCAGGACGGTGCGCTCGGGTATGCCCAGCATGGCTGGACCGACACGGCGATCCTCGCGCACTACTACAGCGGCACCGCGCTCGGCCAGGCACCGGCCGGCCATCAGGTGAAGGTGCTCGTCGGCGCCAAGGTCGAGAAGGTCCCGCTCGAACGCTACGTGCGCGGCGTCGTATCGGCCGAGATGCCGTCGAGCTGGCCGGCCGCGGCGCTCGAGGCGCAGGCGATCGCGAGCCGCACCTACGCGCTCACCGCAGAGGCCGGCGGGTCGCGCTTCGACGTGTACTCGGACACGCGCTCGCAGATGTACCGCGGTGTGGCGGCCGAAACCGCCAGCACCAACGCCGCTGTGGCGGCGACCGCCGGACAGGTCGTGACCTACGCCGGACAGCCGGCGATCACGTACTACTTCGCGAGCTCCGGGGGCATGACCGAGGACGTCCAGAACTCGTTCCTCGGCTCGACGCCTGAGCCGTGGCTGCTCGGCGTCGCCGACGCCTACGAAACCACGGCTTCGGACTGGACGCGCAGCATCAGCTTCGCCTCCGCCACTGCTCGCCTGCGCAATCTCGTCAAAGGATCCCTCCGCGGCGTCGAGGTGCTGACCCGCGGGGCCTCGCCGCGGATCGTCAATGCGGAGGTGCTCGGCACGCGCGGCGCAACCCCGGTGAGCGGACCGGAACTGGCCGCTCGTCTCGGGCTCGGCAGCACGTGGGCGTACTTCAGCGTGAAGAGCGGCACGCACCTAACACGCGAGCCCGATCGCAGCGGACGCGGCCCGTTCACGCCGTTTGCACCCGAAAGCCCGCCGCTGCCAGCCCCCGCACCGACTCCTGGAGTGCAGGGCGGCTCCTCAGCGCCAGCGACGGCCGCGTCGAACGGCGTGTCGTCGTCCGCCACCGCCGGCGCCGAGGCCCGATAGCCGCCTGCTCCGCGCCTACGATATTCGTCCATTGCCAGCACGCCATCGCCCTCACAGCTCGTGCAAGTGCCGTCGAGGGCCGAAGATATGAGGATGAGCTTTCGCTCGACGGTCGGCGGGATCGCGTGCGCGGTCTCGCTCCTCGCTCCGGCAGCGCTGACGGCGCCGAGCGCGTCCGCCGCGCACTCGGTCGGCACGCCCGGTCAGGTTGCGTGGGTGCGGAGCGCGGCCACCAGGTTCGTCACCGCGGAGCTCGCCCGCGACGGCGCGAGCGTGTGTGGGATTCTCAACGCGCCGCTACGCGCCACCGAGCACGGTCGGACATGCACGCAGCGCTGGAACTCGAGGCTCGTCAAGCTGCACCACGAAACCACTTCTCGTGCGCGCTTGCGCTCGCAGGAGCACGCGATCTCCTCGGCGGTGGTCGTCATCCACGGCAACTGGGCAACGATCGCGCTGCCCACGCCACTGATGGGCAACGCGTCGAATCGCTTCCTCTGGACTGAAAATTGCTGGATGCTCGCCGGCTGAGCGCCCTTCCACTCAGATCTTGATCATCCAGAAGGTGCCCACGGCCGTGTGTTCACCGCGCGCATTGATGAAGAAGGTACCCGGGTTGGCTTGCGAGCTGTAGCCCGTGGCGTCCTTCACGCCTTCCCATTCGTATGAGATGTTCATACCCCCACCAAGAGACAACAAGAAGACACCGTAGGTCTTGTGGCCGATTTTGTGCGTGGAATAGCTCCCGGCTTGCCCTCCATCTGTGAAGGTTCCCGTTTTGGGAAAGAGGTCCAAGGCCGTCACTCCGCAGGGTTCTGGCGGGACGCATAGGTGCATTTCGTACTGCTTCGGCTTGGGCCCCCTGGCCTGGGCCGCTCCCGCAACCAACCCCAAGCTGGCGAGTGCGCACGCCACACCACTGAGAAGTATCCGCCTAAACATTGCTCCACCCACCTATCCTCGTCGTTGGCACCCACGGCCATCGCGTGGACGCTCGAGGTTGAACCTACGTGACTCGCCGTCGCCAGTGTGTGATACGCCGCACAAGATCACCGAAGGGCCACGCGACGCGCAACTGTTGGCCTCGAAGCACGTCGCCGCTTGCTACGGGTCAGGCAGCTGAGGCCGCTCTACGCGTACGCTGAGCTCGTGCCCGCGCCGCTGCTGATCGCCGACGTCCCGTGGCTGCTGTACCGCTCGTACTTCGCGCTGCCCAAATCGATCGTCGGCGCCGACGGGCAGCCGGTGAACGCGCTGCTGGGCACCGTCAACGCGATGCTGACGTTCTACGACGCGCGCCCACCGGCGCGGCCACCCGACGGCGTCGTAGCGTGCATGGGCGCCGAGCAGGCGGACTATCGCGTGCGCCTGTACCCGCCCTACCACGCCCACCGCGACCCGATGCCGCCGGAGCTCGCGGCGCAGTGGCAGCAGGCGCCCGCGCTGCTCGAGCGCCTCGGCTGGACCTACGCGACGAGCGCTGATCTCGAGGCAGACGACGTGATGTTCTCGCACGCACACGCCGAGGAGGAGCGCGGCGGGCGGGCGCTGCTGTTGACGGGCGATCGCGACCTGTACGGCGCCGTCAGCGACCGCGTCGCCGTCGCTGAGCTGCTGAAGGGCGGGGCGCACGGAGAGATCGGCCCGGACGGGGTGCGCGAGCGCTACGGCGTCGAGCCCGACCAGGTGCCCGACTTCATCGCGCTGCGCGGCGACCCATCCGACGGCCTGCCCGGCGCGCCCGGCATCGGCGCCAAGACCGCCGCCGAGCTGCTGCGCGCGCACGGAACGCTCGAGGCGCTCCTCAGCGCTGCGGGCGCCGACGCACGCGCTGACGACGCTGACGCAGCGGCCGTGCGAGCGAGCCGCGTGATGCGCCCGCGGGTCGCCGCCACGCTGTGCGAGAACGCGGAGCTGCTGCGCAAGTTCAAGCAGATCGCCACGCTGCAGCGGATCGACGTCGAGCCGCCACGCAGCCGCGCGACGGATTTCGCCGGTGGCGCGCGCGCCGCGCGCGAGCTTGGGATGAGGCGGCTGGCAGACCGGCTGGAGCAGATGGACGAGCGCTGACGCGCTGCTCAGCGGTCCAGGTCGCCCCGACGCACCGCGATCAATCTTTCCACCAGCTCCTTTGGCAGGGGTCGCTCCACCGTGAAGTGCAGCGAGCTCTTCGTCATCTCGTAGCTCGCCAGGCCCGCCCCCATCCGCGGGAGCACCGAGCCGCTGAACGGCAGGTAGCTGAGATGAGACTTGAACGCCGCGAACCCAGCGACGACCTCACCGTTCACCTTGAAGGCGGGCACCTTGTAGGAGATCACCTGTTCAGCCTCAGGGACGATTTCGAGGATCGTACGCCGCAACTCCTCGAGCACCGCTCGCGGCGCCGGATCGAGGACCGCCAGATACCGATCGACCTCGGCAGACGACATGCGCTCAGTCTAGTGGCGTCCTGTCGGGTGATCACGGCGTGAACTTCACCGTGATCACATCCCCATCGTTCATCACGTAGTCACGGCCCTCGAGCCGCAGCGTGCCGCGTTCGCGCGCGCCCGCGTAGCCGCCCGCGTCGACCAGCTCCTTCCAGCCGATCACCTCCGCGCGCACGAAGCCCTTCTGGATGTCAGTGTGGATCTCGCCGGAGGCGTGCCACGCGGTGAGGCCGCGGCGCAGGTGCCAGGACTGGGCGATCGTCGCCTCGCCGGCGGTGAAGAACGAGATCAGCTCGAGCAGCGCGAACGCCTCGCGCACGACCAGCTGCAGGCCGGACTCGCTGGGTGGGCGGGAATACAATTCTTCGCGCATCGCCGCCGCGTCCTCGTCGTCGAGCTCCGCCAGCTCGGACTCGATGCGCGAGGACACCGCCACCGCGCGCGCGCCCTGCGCCGCCGCGTGCTCGGCGACCGCCGCGGGGACCTCCTCCGATCCCTCGTCGACGTTCGCCACGAACAGCACCGGCTTGCTCGTCAGCGAGCCGAGGTCGCGGGCAGCGTTCGGCGCCTCATCCGGCACCGGCACCGTGCGCGCCGGGCGACCGGCCTGCAGCGCCGCGATCACCTCGCGCAGCCACGCCTCCTCCGCGATGGCAACGCGATCGCCTCCACGGGCCTGTTTGCCGACTTTGTCCACGCGGCGTTCCGCGGCCTCGAGGTCGGCCATCACCAACTCCGTCTCAATAGTTTCTATATCCGACAGCGGATCCACGCGGCCCTCGGGATGGATCACGTTCTCGTCGTTGTGCGCGCGCACGACGTGCACGATCGCATGCGTCTCGCGAATGTTCGCCAGGAAACGGTTGCCGAGACCCTCGCCCTGGTGCGCTCCCGCGACCAAGCCCGCGATGTCGTGGAAGTCGACCGTGTCCCACACGATCTCCGACGCGCCCACCGTCCTCGCCACCTCCTCCATGCGCTCGTCGCGCACCGGCACCACCGCCACGTTCGGCTCGATCGTCGTGAACGGGTAGTTCGCCGCCTCCGCGCCCGCTTTCGTCAGCGCGTTGAACAGCGATGACTTGCCCGCGTTGGGCATGCCGACGATTCCGATGCGCGTGCTCACGGGCGGGATCTTCCCAGGATCAGGCGTTGAGGCGTGGGGCGTATCCTCGATACCGACGATGTACGCGTACTACGACCCCGACGCCGACATAGCTTGGCTTCCAACTGGTGATTCAGATCACGTTGTGAGCGAGGAGGTCGAATGGGGTTTGATCGACCACGACGCTACTACCGACGAGATTGTGGCCGTCGAGATCTGGGCGGCTAGCAAACGCATGCCCCAGGCGATTCTCAACGCGCTACCCAGACCGAGCAGGCCCGAGGGCATACCGGCGTGAGGCCTTACAGCCCGTCAATCGGCAGGCCAAGGCGGAGTTAGCCCGTCGAGCTCGTCGCGAAGCTCTGCCAGCTCGGAGCGATCTGCCGGATCGCTCGCGAGCCGCCGGGCCTCCTGTCGCAATGCGGTAGGCGTGGGGCGATTCCGCGCATGTGTCGACGCGGCGGCCGCGCCGAGCGCCGCCCCGGCCAGAACGTCAGAGGGATAGTGCACGCCAAGGTAGAGCCGCGACAGCGCGAGCCCCGTCGCCAACGCATACAGCGGCACCGCCGGCAGCCCGAGACGGGAGTACAGACGAGCGCCGGCAAACGCCGCGGACGCGTGCGCGCTTGGGAAGCTCAGCGTGGTCGGCGTGCGAGTAATCGGCGGCAGACCGGCCAGCTCCGGCCGCCGACGCCTCACCACCAGCTTGATCGCGGTGTTCAGCGCGTAAACCCCGGCGACGGTGGCCGTCGCTCGGCGCCACTCGCCTCTGCGCTCGCGGTCGAGCGCCGTCCCAACGGCCCCGATCAAAAGCCAAACGCCCGCGTGCTCCCCCAGCAGCGAGAACCGCGCAACCAGCCGGTCCGCCGCGGGCGTGTGTCCATGCGTCCGAGCCACGCGCAGCAACCGCTCGTCGAGGTTTGCGCCGGACGAGGCTCTAGCCAAAACCTACATGCGGCTCGCTGCTATCCGCGCTGATGTAGACGAGCTGTGCGACTTCGACGCGGACCGGCCCCTCCTCGCTGTCGAGCTCATACCAGCCGCTCCCGCCGAGCGACCCGTACAGGCCCTCCAGCTGCTTTTCGCTGACGCGCAACGCCAGTACCTGGCCACCTTGGAAGCCGAGCGTCACGCGGCGCGCTGTCGAGGGCATCAGTGACTCGCCGTCCCGCTCGCCGGCTCGACGATCTCGGTCAGCACGCCGGCGGTCGCCCGCGGGTGCATGAACGCCACCCGCGAGCCACGGATGCCCGCGCGCGGCTCCTGGTCGATCAGCTGCAGACCCGCCTGGCGCAGGCTCTCGAGCGTCGCGTCGATGTCCTTGACCTGGTAGGCGACGTGGTGCAGACCGGGCCCCTGCTTGGCGAGGAACCTGCCGACGGGCGTGTCTGCGCCGAGCGGCGCCAGCAGCTCCACGTGGTTCTCGCCGACGTCCAGCAGCACGGCCTCCACGCCCTGGTCCTCGACGACCTCGCGGTGCGCGAGCGTCAACTCGAAGCTGTCGCGGTACAGCTCGAGCGCGGGCTCGATCTCCTCGACGGCGACGCCGATGTGGTCGATACGGCTGAACACCAGCCGCAGTCTATATGCGTCCCGGCTCGTCCCCGCCGCCGAGCTCCGGCAACGGGATCGGAGCGGGTGGGCGCGGGCCCATCAGCGGCGCAGGGGGCTCGGCGGCGGCCACCACCCGCAGCCCCACGCCCGGCGCTCGCTCCATGCGCGGAATGCCCGCCATGATCCGGTCGATCGCCTCGCGCTCGAGCACCTCACGCTCGAGCAGCTCGTGCGCCAGCGCGTCGAGCTGCGTGCGGTGCGCGACCAGCAGCTTCTGCGCCGCGCGGCGCGCCTCCTCGATCAGGTCCTGGCGCTCCTCGTCGCGCAGCCGCAACGTCCGCTCGGAAAGCCGCACGTCTCCTTCCGGCGAGCGCCCCACGCCGGCGGTGCCCATCGCGAAGTCGTGCACCATCGAGTGGGAGATCTCCGCCACGCGCTTGAGGTCGTCCGACGCGCCGGTCGTGATCGCCCCGAACACAACCTGCTCGGCGACGCGGCCGCCGAGCAGCACCGTCATGTAGTCGAGCAGCTCCTCGCGTGTCTTCAGGTAGCGGTCCTCCGCCGGCAGGTTCAGCGTGTAGCCGAGCGCGCGCCCGCGCGGCACGATCGAGATCCGGTGCACACGGTCGACAGACGGCAGCAGCTCGCCGCACAGCGCGTGCCCCGCCTCGTGGAAGGCAACCACGCGCTTCTCGTGCTCGTTCAGCACGCGCTTGGACTGCACGCCCGCGATCACGCGCTCGAGCGCCGAGTCGAAGTCGATCATCCCGATCGCCTTGGCGCCGCGCCTGGTGGCGAAGATCGCCGCCTCGTTGCAGATGTTCGCCAGGTCCGCTCCGGTGAGCCCGCTCGTCTGCTGCGCCACCAGCCCCAGGTCGACATCCTCGAGCGGCTTTTCGCGCGTGTGCACTTCGAGCACGCCGACGCGGCCCTTCACGTCGGGCGGGACGACGAACACCTGGCGGTCGAAGCGGCCCGGGCGCAGCAGCGCCGGGTCGAGCTTCTCGAGCAGGTTCGAAGCGGCGATCACGACCACGCGCCCGCTCGAGGAGAAGCCGTCCATCTCGACGAGCAGCTGGTTGAGCGTCTGATCCTTCTCGCCGGAGACGTCCATGCCACGGCGCCCGCCCACAGCGTCGAGCTCGTCGATGAAGATGATCGCCGGCTCGTGCTTGCGCGCGATCGCGAACAGTCGGCGGATCCGCGCCGCGCCCAGACCCGCGAACATCTCCACGAAGGATGCCGCCGACTGCGCGAAGAACTGCGCGCCCGACTCGTTCGCGACGGCCTTCGCCAGCAACGTCTTGCCGGTGCCCGGCGGCCCGTGCAGCAGGATCCCCTTCGGGACCTTCGCCCCGAGCGCGTGGAAGGACTTCGGTTCGCGCAGGAACTCGACGATCTCCGCCAGCTCCGCCTTTGCCTCGTCGACCCCGGCGATGTCCGCGAACGTCACCGACTGATCCGAGGTCGGCTTGATGCGCTGCGGCTTGATCCGCGGCATCACCTTCAACATCCGCCACATCATGAAAATCAGCGCCGTGAAGAACAGGATCGCGATCACGGGCTCCCAGTTGAGCGCGAAGTTCTGGACTTCCTGCGCGAAGGACACCTGCGGCGCCGCGATCTGAACGGGCGCCGGGTGCACGACCGCGGCATGCCGTGTCGCCGCGTGTGTCAGCGCGGCATGTGTCAGCACGGCGTGTGTGAGCGCGGGGTGCGCGGCAACCACACGGTGGGCCACGTTGTGCGCAGCCGCCGTTGTGCCGCCATGCACGCCCGGCACAGTCCTGGCCTGCGCACTCATGTCTCGATCCTCTCCAGCGAAACCACCATCCTTGGCATCGGTTCCATTATCCGTACTTGTCAAGCGCTTGTCGAGCGCTGCAGTTACGGTGCGCGGCCGGCTAGCCGAGAATGCGCAGCGCGAGCTCCACGTAAAGCTCTGCCGCGAACGCCAGGTCGCGCACGTCGATCCGCTCGTCCGCCCCGTGGATCAGCGGCGCGCCCTGCAGCAGCGACTGGTGGCGCTGCGGGAAGAAGCCGTACGCGACGCACTCCGGAAACGCCACGCGGAAGTGGCGCGAGTCGGTGAAGCCGGGCAGCACCACCGGCACCACCTCAGCGCCGGGGTCGCGCTCGGAGATCAACGTCGAGATCGTGTCCATCAGCTGCGAATTCACCGGCGAGCGGTTGCCCACGACACGCTCGGTGAACTCGATCCGCCAGCTCGCTTGCGCTTCGTCGCCGAGCACCTCCGCGATGCCCGCGCGCACCTCCTCCTCGCCCAGCCCCGGCGGCACGCGGCAGTCGACCTTCAGCTCCGCGCGGCTCGGGATCACGTTGATCTTCTCCGACGCGCTGATCCGCGTCGGCGTGAACGTGACGCCGAGCATCGGCTCGAACATGATCGCCAGGCGCGGGTCGGCTGCGCGCAGGCGCGCGACCGCGCCCTGCGGGTCCGCGGGGTCCTCGCCGATGCCGCGCAGGAACTCGAGCGGCTCGTCGGTCAGCTCATACGTCGGCTGGCGCGCCGCGAAGCGCTCGAGCACCGGCCCCATCTTCAACAGCGCATTCACGCCCATCGCCGGCATCGACGCGTGGCCGGCGACGCCTTCGGTGATCACCGTGAAGCGGAAAACGCCCTTCTCGGCGCAGCACGCACCGTAGAAGTGGCGCGCCGGCGGACCTCCGTATTCGAACAGCGCACCGCCACCCTCGTTGATCAGCAGGTCGCAGCGAACCTTCTCGGGATGGTTCTTGGTGATCCATTCCGCCCCCAGCGACCCACCGGTCTCCTCGTCCACGACCGCCACGATCAACAGCTCGCCCGCGGCCGGACGCCAGCCCGAGCGCGCCAGCGACGCCGCCGCGGCGATCTCCGCGGCGACCTGCGACTTCATGTCCAGCGCGCCGCGCCCCCACAGGAAGCCGTCCGCGATCTCGCCCGACCACGGATCGTGCGTCCACTCGTCCGGGTTGGCGAGCACCGTGTCGACGTGGCCGAGGTAGCACAGCGTCGGACCCGCCGCCGCCTCGGGGTCCGCCGCGCGCAGACGCGCGACGAGGTTGGGACGACCGGGCTCGGCGCCCAGCAGCTCGCACTCGAAGCCGGCCTGCGTCAGGTGGTTGGCGAGGTACTCCTGCGCCGCGCGCTCATCGCCCGGCGGGTTGACGGTGTTGAAGCGGATCAGGCGCGCCAGCAGCTCCTCGGCCTCTGCGCCCGGACGGCCAATCTCGACGGGGTGCGCGCTCATCGCGCAGATCGTACGCCCATCTGCGTGACCTCCTCGCGGGTGAGCGGGAAGTGGCACGCAGCGAGGGTCCCCGAGCCCTTGTCCTCGAGCGGCGGGTCGCGTTCGGCGCACAGCGTCTGCGCCTTCGGACAGCGCGTGTGGAAGCGACAGCCGCTCGGCGGGTTCGCCGGGCTCGGGACGTCCCCGCCGAGCGGGCGGCGCTCCTGCCCGTGCAGCGCGGGATCGGCGACCGGAACCGCCGCGAGCAGCGCGCCCGTGTAGGGGTGGCGAGGGAAGCTGTACAACGCCTCGTTGGGGCCGATCTCGACGATCTTTCCCAGGTACATGACAGCGACGCGATCGCACATGTGGCGCACCACCGACAGGTCGTGCGCGATGAACACGAGCGTCAGGCCGAGGCGCCGCTGCAGGTCGCGCAGCAGGTTCAGCACCTGCGCCTGGATCGAGACGTCGAGCGCCGACACGGGCTCGTCGGCGATCAGCAGCTTCGGGCTCAGCGCGAGCGCCCGCGCCACGCCGATGCGCTGGCGCTGGCCACCGGAGAACTCGTGCGGGTAGCGGTTGTAGTGCTCCGGGTTCAGCCCGACCGTCTCCATCAGGCGCTGAACCTCGCGTTTGCGCTCGTCCTTGTCGGGCAGCAGCTTGTGGATCGCGAACGGCTCGGCGATGATCGAGCCGATCGTCTTGCGCGGGTTCAACGAGGAGTGCGGGTCCTGAAAGACCATCTGCATCTCCCGTCTGGTCGCCTTCAGAGCCGCGCCCTTCAGGCGCGTGATGTCACGTCCCTCGAGCACGATCTCGCCCGCGGTCGCGTCGAGCAGGCGCATGATCAGCCGTGCAGTCGTGCTCTTGCCGCAGCCGGTCTCGCCGACGAGGCCGAGCGTCTCACCGCGCTGGATCTCGAGGTCGATGCCGTCCACCGCCCTGACCGCGCCGATCGTGCGCCGGAAGATGATGCCGCGCGTCAGCGGGAAGTGCTTGACGAGCGCTCGCAGCCGCAGGATCGGTCCGTCGGCTGACGCGTCCAGGGGCTCAGCGGCGGGCGTCCCGGTGCTCGCTGCCAGCGGCGCGTCGGGGATGCCCTGCTCGAACGCGCTCACGCAGGAGCTCCCGGCACGCCAACCTCGGCGAGCGCCTGCTCGGGCGTCGCACCTGCCGCCAGCTCTGCCCACAGGCGCTCGCGCACTTCAGCCTCGAGCAGGCACGCCACGTGATGGTTGGGCGCGCCCGGGACCGGCGCGAGCAGCGGATCGATGCGCGCGTGATCGGGCTGGGCATATGGACAGCGCGGGTGAAAATGGCAGCCCGAGGGCCGGTTGATGAGGCTCGGCGGCGTGCCCGGAATCGGCACCAACTCCTCCTCGCGCGGCCCGTCCAGGCGCGGGATCGACTTCAGCAGCCCCCACGTGTAGGGGTGCTCCGGCGCAGCGAACAGCTGCCCGGTGGAGGACGTCTCGACGATCCTGCCCGCATACATCACGGCGATGTCGTCGGCCACCTCGGCGACCACACCGAGGTCGTGCGTGATGATCACGATCGCCATCCCCAGCTCGCGCTGCAGACGTTCCATCAGCGCCAGGATCTGCGCCTGCACGGTCACGTCGAGCGCCGTCGTCGGCTCGTCCGCGATCAGCAGCTTCGGGTCGTTCATCAGCGCCATCGCGATCATCGCCCGCTGTCGCATCCCCCCCGAGAACTCGTGCGGGTACTCATCCACGCGCCGGGCCGGGTCCGGGATGCCGACGAGGCCCAGCAGCTCGATCGCTCGCGCCCGCGCCTGCGCCTTGGAGACCTCGCGATGGGCGCGCACCGCCTCGACCAGCTGGGCTCCCACGCGGTACAGCGGGTGCAGTGAGGACAGCGGGTCCTGGAAGATCATCGCGATGTCGTTGCCGCGGATCGCGCGCAGCTGTTCTTCGGGCAGCGTCACCAGGTCCTGGCCCTCGAACAGGATCCGTCCCGAGATCCGCGCCCCCTCACGGCGCGTGAGGCCGAGCGTGGTCAGCGAGGAGACCGTCTTGCCGGACCCGGACTCGCCGACGATCCCGAGGGTGCGTCCTTTCTGCACCTGGTAGGTGATGCCGTCGACGGCGTGCACGATGCCGTCCTCGCTCGGAAACTCGACGCGCAGGTCCTCGACGCGCAGCAGCGGCTCGGCGGCGCTCATGAGTAGCGCACCCGCGGGTCGAGATACGCATAGGCGACATCGACGACGATGTTCGCGAGGATGATGAACATCGAGGCGAGCAGCACGGTTCCCTGGACCACGGGGAAGTCCGATGACTGAATCGACTGGTAGGCGAGCCGACCGACCCCCGGGATGTTGAACACGGTCTCGACCAGGATCGCGCCCCCGAGCAGCACCCCGACTTCGAGGCCAAACAGCGTGACGATCGGGTTGATCGCCGCGCGCACTCCCTGGCGCACCACCGCTTTCTCGGGCAGGCCCTTGGCGCGCGCGGTCCTGATGTAGTCCTCTTTCATCGCCTCGCTGAGGCTGCTGCGCATCAGCCGCGCGAAGATCGCGGCCGAGCCCGCCGCGAGCACGAACCACGGCATGATCAACGAGGTGAACCATTTCCACGGATCGGTCGTCAAAGGCACGTAGCTGCCCGCCCCCGGGAAGATCTTGAATTTCCCGATATCCGACGCGAACAGGAACAGCAGTACCAGCCCCAGCCAGAATTCCGGCACCGAGATCAACACCAGCGCGCTACCCATGGCGCCGCGATCGAGCAGGCTGTGCCGTCGCAGCGCCGAGATGATGCCGACGCTGAGGCCGCCGAGAACCCACAGCACGGCGGCGCCGAGCGTCAGCGACAGCGTCGCCGGCAGGCGTTCAACGATCAGCGACCTGACGGACTCCTGACTGTAGTAGCTGTAGCCGAGGTTGAAGTGCAGGAACACTTCCTTGAGGTAATCCCAGAACTGCGTCGGCAGCGACTTGTTGAGACCGAGCACGACTTCGATCTCCTTGATCAACTTCGGCTGTGGATCGCGCCCGGCGCGCAGCACCGCCGGATTGGTCGTCGGCAGCACACGAAAGAGGACGAACACCAGCCCGGCGACGATGATCAGCAGCAGCACGCCCCACAGCAGGCGCCTGATTATGTAGCGGATCATCGTCGCCGCCCTCGCGCTACTTCAGCGAGGTGAAGCTGTAGTCCCACGAGCCTTCGTTCCAGAGCATCGCCACACCGTGCACGTTGCTCGCCGCCAGCCGCGGCGACTTTTCCCAGTCATAGGGGATCGCCACGGCGTTTTCGATCAGTTCCTCGTCGATTTTCCCCCACGCCTTTTCGCGTTCTTCTTTGCCTTTGATGAGTTCCGCGGCGGCCATCGCTTCGTTGATCTTCGGGATGTTCACCTGTCCCTGGTTGACGTTGCCGGTCGAAACGATCGAGTTGCCGTCGAATGTCGGCTTCAGCACCGTCTGCGGGTCCGCGAAGTCGGCGATCCAGCCGACGGTCGGGCACACTTCGATCTCTTCTTTCGGAGCATCGCAGTACTTGGCGTACATCGTCGAGATTTCGACGAGCGTGAGCTTCGTGTTGAAGCCAAGGTTCTTCAGCGTCTGGTTGACGATTTCGGCGTCTTCCTTTTCCGGTGCACTGCTCGCGCCGACGACCTGCACGGTTTTTGTGCCCGTGTATTTGCCGCTTGGGTAACCGGCGAGCTTCATGTACTTTTCGGCGACCGCCATGTTGCCTTCGGGGTGTTCGTTGTAGTCGACTTTCGGGCCCGCCAGCCCACCCGACTGTTCAAAGCCAGGAATCGTCGGGTAGATGAAGTGCGTCGCCACGTTGGTGACGAGCGTGCCGCCACGCTCGCGGTCGAGCGCCGCACGATCGACGGCCGCGTACACCGCCTTGCGCAGATCGAGGTTGTTGAACGGCGGGACCTTGTTGTTGAGCGTTATGTAGCGGTTGCCGGCGCCCGGCGAGAGGTCGAGCTGGCTCTTGTAGTGTTCGGCCGCGAGCTTCACAGCCGACTGCACCACCGGCTCGTTCTGCACGACGCTTTTGCCTTCGAGCACCTGGCGGTCGATGACGGCCTGCGTGCCGCCGAGGTGGATCTTGATTTCGTTCAGGTAGGCCGGGCGGAAGTCGGTCTTGGCGTTCCAGTTGGGGTTGCGCACGAGCGTCGCCGATTTACCAGGTACGTAGCCGATGCCCAGGACTTTGCCTTCGGCGTTGTTCTTGAGCATGTACGGCCCGGTCGCGACCTGGTAGTTGGTGTACGCCGACGGCTTGCTCTTGTCGAACTTTTCCGCATATTCCTTCGGCACAGCCGCGGTCAGCGGCAGGCACAGGGCCTCGGCGACGAAGAAGCCCTTCGGTTCTGTCAGGTGAAAGACGATCTCATGCTTGTTCGGCGTTTCGATGCCCTTGATCGGGCCGCCTTCGGCCTTCGGCATGCCTTCGATCGAGCTGAAGTACGTCTGGATGTAGGGGTTCGCAACGTTCGGATTGGCTCCCCGCTCGATCGCGTAGGCGACGTCCTGCGCCACCACTTCACGGTTGACCGGGGGGCTGAAGTGAATGCCTTCCTTGAGGTGCACCGTGATCGTCTTGTTGTCCGCAGAGACTTCCGGCTTGCCCGCCGCGATGTCGGGGATCGGTTCATTCGAGTTCGGCTCGTTCGAGTACAGCGGGCGCTGCGTCGCAAACACCACCGTGTAGTCGAGCGCGAAGTACGTCACGCCCGGATCGAGGTGTTCGAAGTCGGCTTCCTGGAGCACTTCGAGCGTGCCGCCGCGCTTACCCGAGAGCGACTCGTCGACCGAGCTCTGGTAGCCCGCCGGCGTGACGACGCTCGCACCGTTGCCGGTCGCGCTCGAGCTGGACCCGCTTTCCGAGGAGGAGCCGCACGCCGCCAGCACCAGCGCCGTCAGGACCCCCACCACCGCAAACAACATCACTCTCGTGGACCTCATTGGAACGCCTCCTGTGTCGTGTCGAGGGCCCTCATCGGGCGTTCCTCGGGTTCAATGCATCCTGCAGCCCGTCACCCAGCAGGTTGAATGCCAGCACCGTCAACAGCAGTGCCGCGCCGGGAAAGACCATGTACCACCAGGCGGTGTTGAAGATCGGCGTCGCCGCCGCGATCATCTGGCCCCAGCTCGCTGTCGGCGGGCGGATGCCCACCCCCAGGAACGAGAGCGCGGCCTCGAGCAGAATCGTCACGGGCACCAGCAGGCTCGCGTAGACGATGATCGGCGCCGCAAGGTTGGGCAGGATCTCCCTGAACATTATGCGCGCGTCCGACGCACCGAGAGCGCGCGAGGCCTCGACGAACTCACGCTCGCGCATCGAAAGCACCAGGCCGCGGACGAGTCGCGCGATGTACGGCCAGGTCGCCAGCGCGACGATGAACAGGATCGTGCTGAGGCCGGGCTGGATCAGACCTTTGGCGCAGCCCCGCACCGAGCACGCGGCGCCGAGCCCGAGACCCAGCAGCAGTACGGGAATCGACAGCACGACGTCGACCAGGCGCGAGAGCCCGGTGTCAATCCAACCGCGGTAGAAGCCCGCGAGCATCCCGACGACGACGCCGATCAGCGTCGAGATGCCGGTGCCGATGATGCCGACCTCGAGCGATACGCGGGTGCCGTAGATGACCCGCGACATGACGTCCTCGCCGAGCGTGTCGACGCCGAACGGGTGCGCGAGGCTCGGTCCGAGCGGTGAGCCAAACGAGTCGGTGAGGTTCAGGTTCTGGACGTTCGGTCCCGGCAGGCCGAGGATGCTGACGACCAGCGGCGCCGCGACCGCGAGAAAGATCAGGAAGACGATGAAGCCGAGCGACACCAGCGCCACGCGATCCTGGCGCAGCCTCCCCCAGAACAGCTGCAGCGGCGAGCGTCCGGCGATATCGCCGCCCGCGTCGAGGAATTCGAGCGCATCCCCCCCGGACGGCAGCAGCTCAGCGGCGCCGGTGCTCATCTGGGCGCTTCATCCTGCGAGGGTTATCGGGGGCGGGCGACTTTGGCATCCGATCTACGGTTCGACGGGCATCGCACGCAACCTGCCGCGGGTTTGCGAGATGGGCAGGCCCAGAGGCGAGCGATACTCAAGTAGATGGATACCCTTTTTAACGACGATCCAAGTGGCGGTTTGGACAAAGTTCCCGCCGCCGACATGGCCAAACGTCATAATCCAGATGAGGGAGCGGCCGCGCGGCCGCTGGCGGTACGGATGCGTCCTCGCAGCATCGAGGACTTCGTCGGACAGGCGCACCTGCTCGCCGCCGGCTCCGCGTTGCGCACCGCGATCGAGCAGGGCCGGCCCCATTCGATGGTGCTCTACGGCCCGCCCGGCTCGGGCAAGACGACGCTCGCCCGGATCGTCGCCGAACGCTCCGGCGCGGCGTTCGAGGAGCTGAGCGCGGTCGCGGCCGGGCGCCCCGAGGTGCGCGCCGTGATCGAGCGAGCTGCCCACCGGCGTGAGACCGGAGCCGGGCAGACGGTGCTGTTCCTCGACGAGATCCACCGCTTCAACAAGGCCCAGCAGGACGCGCTGCTGCCGGCCGTCGAGGAGGGGCTCGTGACGCTGATCGGCGCCACGACCGAGAACCCCGCGTTCGAGGTCAACGGCGCGCTGCTCTCGCGCATGCGCGTGTACGCGCTGCAGGCGCTGACGCCCGAGGAGGTGGGCACGGTGCTGCGACGCGCCGCAGAGGACGCGCTCCCGGTGCAGGACGGCGCGCTCGACTTCCTCGCCGCACGGAGCGAAGGCGACGCGCGCACCGCGCTCAACGCCCTCGAGCTGGCGCTCGCGACCGCAAACGAGCTCGGAGAGCAGGCCGTGACGCTCGCCCGTGTCGAGGATGCGCTGCAGCGCCGGGCGGTCCTCTACGACAAAAACGGCGACCGCCACTACGACTACATCTCCGCGTGGATCAAGGCCACGCGCGGCTCTGACCCGGACGCGTCGCTGTACTACCTGGCCGTGATGCTCGAGGGTGGCGAGGACCCGCGCTTCATCGTCCGGCGGATGATCATCCTCGCCTCAGAGGACATCGGCAACGCGGACCCGGCGGCGCTGTCGCTGGCGAGCGCCGCCGCGCAGGCGGTCGAGCACGTGGGCCTGCCGGAGGCGCGCTATGCCCTCGCCCAGACCGCCATCTACCTCGCGCTCGCGCCGAAGTCCGACGCCGCCGGCGCCGCGTTGTCCGCGGCCCAGCGCCACGTTCGCGAGCACGGAGCCGGCGCGGTGCCCGGCTGGTTGCGCTCCGGACCGCTGGCCGGTCTTCGATCGGTAGGTCAGGACCGCGGTGGTTATGACAACCCCCACCGGCATCCCGGCCACGTCTCGAGCCAGGAGCTGCTGCCAGAGGGCGTCGTCGGCGAGCGCTTCTACGAGCCCGACGAGGCGGAGGCCGCACTCGCAGAGCGCCTCGAGCAAATTCGCCGGGCGCGTGCCGCAGAGCCGCGATAATCGCCTGCGATGAGCGCGTCCCCGAGCCAGGCCTCCGCAGAGACAGGCGACGGCGCCGTACCGGCACAGCTCACGGCGTGCGACCCCGCCACCGGCGCGACGCTCGGCGCGGTCGCGATCACACCGCCGGAGCGGGTCGAGCGGGTGGTCGAGGCCGTGGCGAAGGTGCAGCCGCTGTGGGCGTTGTTGCGCGTCAAGGACCGCGCGCGCTACATGGACCGGATGGCCCAGGCGGTGATCGACGACTTCGACGAGCTGCAGGAGCTGCTCGGGCGCGAGCAGGGACGCCCGCGCGCCGAGATCGCAGCGCTCGAGCTGCTCGCTGCGATCGACGCGCTGAGATGGATCGCCGAGGACGGGGCTGACGCGCTCGGCGGGCGGCGTGTCGAGGTCAGTCGCTCGCTGGCGATCGCCAAGCGCGCGCGGATCGCGTTCGAGCCCTACGGCGTGGTCGGCGTGATCGGAGCCGGTAGCGCGCCGTTCGCGCAGCCACTCGGGCAGATCGCCGGCGCGCTGCTGGCGGGCAACGGGGTCGTCTTCAAGCCCGCCGCGCGCGCCTGCCTGGCAGGCGAGCGGATCGCGCGGGTGCTCGCACGCGCCGGACTCCCGGAGGGGCTCGTGCGCGTCGTCCACGGCGAAGCGGACGTCGGCGTGGCGCTCGCGCAGGCGCGCGTCGACAAGGTTCTGTTCACCGGCTCGCCCGCCGTCGGGCGCGTCGTCGCGCGGGCGTGCGTGTCGCGCGAGAAGGAGGTCACGGTCGAGCTCGGCGGCAAGGACGCGATGCTCGTCCTCGCCGACGCGCACCTGCGCCGCGCGATTGCGGGCGCGCTGTGGGCCGGCTGCGCCGCCGCCGGGCAGGCACGGGGATCGATCGAGCGCGTGTACGTCGCGCGCGAGGTGCACGAGCGCTTCCTCGCGGGGCTCGTCGCCGGTGCGCGGGCGCTGACCGTCGGCGACCCCGCCGATCCCCGCGTCGGGGTCGGGCCGCTCGCCTCCGCTCGTCGCGCCGAGCACGTCGGCGCGCTCGTCGACGAGGCCGTCGCCAAGGGCGCCCGGCTGCATTGCGGGGGGCCCGTCAGCGTGCCGGGATGCCGTGGATCGTTCTACGCGCCGAGCGTCATCACCGACGTCCGCAGCGATACGCGGATCGTGCGCGAGCCGATCGACGGACCGGTGCTGGTGGTGACGGCCGTCGACTCGGTCGATCAGGCGATCGCCGCCGCCAACGGTGGCGACTACGGCCTCGGGGCGTCCGTGTGGACCGCCGACCGCTACCAGGGAATCCGCATCGCTCGCGAGCTGCACGCCGGCATGGTCTGGCTCAACGACCATCTCCCCGGACCGACCGTCTCGCGCGGACCCTGGGGCGCCGCCGCCGGCAGCGGGCTCGGCCGCACGCTCGGGCAGGCCGGGCTGCGGGCGTGCGCCCAGGAGAAGCTGATCACGTGGGACCCACCGGCCATGCGCGGACTGTGGTGGGGCCCATACGACGCCGACAGCACACGCGCGATGCGTACCGTCGCGAAGCTCCGCTCCGCGCGTGACTCCGACCGCGACCGCGCCTGGCGAGAAGGCGCGCTGGCGCTCGCGCGGGTTGGCGCGCGCGCGTTCGGGCGGGGGCTGCCGAGACCGTAGGCACCCGCAGCGGCTGCACTACTCTTGAGTGCATGCCCGCCCAGGCCTACGCTGGCAAGGAGTGCGTCTGTCAGCTCCACAGAGGCATCTGCGACCAGAGCTGCGTCCAGGGGATGCTCGACACCCCCTTCTACATCGCGTGCCTGAAGCTCTCGGGCCGGCGCTGCGTGGTGGTCGGCGGCGGCGAGATCGGCCTCGAGAAGGTCGAGGGCCTGCTCGCGTGCGACGGGCAGGTGACGCTGATCGCGCCGGAGGCCGAGCCCGCGCTCAAGGAGTATGCGCGAGAGGGTTCGATCCGCTGGGAGCAGCGTGCCTACGCCGGCGCCGATGACCTCGAAGGCGTGTTCATGGTGATCGCGGCGACCGACGACACCGAGGTGAACATCGCCGTTTACGAGGACGCGGAGCGGCGCGCGATGCTCGTCAACGTCGTCGACGTGCCGCCGCTTTGCAACTTCATCCTGCCGGCGATCGTGCGCATGAGCCCGCTCGCGATCGCGATCTCGACCGCGGGCGCCTCGCCGGCGCTGGCCAAGCGCATGAAGCGCGAGATCGAAGCGCAGTTCGGCGAGCCATACGCGCGCCTGGCAGTACTGCTCAACGAGGTGCGTGGGTGGGCGAAGGGCACGCTGCCCACATACCAAGAGCGAAAGGACTTCTTCGAGGGAATCGTGGGCGGCGAGCCCGACCCGATTGCGCTGCTGCGCGACGACGGCGAGCAGGCTGTGCGCGAGCTGATCGCGCGAGCGCAGAGCGCGTACGCGCTGCAGGTCTAGGGAGAGCACACAGGTGGCAGCGCTCGAGGTCGAGGGGCTGACCCGGCACTATGGCGAACGCGAGGCGCTCGCCGACGTTTCGCTGTCGCTCGACGCGGGCCAGACACTGGTCGTGTTCGGTCCCAACGGCGCCGGCAAGACGACGCTCCTACGAGTGCTGGCGAGCTTGCTGCGCCCGCACGCGGGCAGCGTGCGGGTGCTCGGCTCGAGCCTCCCCGGAGAGGCGTGGGCGGTGCGCGCCCGCATCGGGCTGCTCGGGCACGAGCCGCTGCTCTACCGCGAGCTGACCGCCCGCGAGAACCTGCGCTTCTACGCGCGCCTGTACGGCATCGAGGACGAACGCGTGCACGAGCTACTCGAGTCGGTCGCGATGCACGGACGTGCGAACGAGCCGCTGCGGACGCTCTCGCGCGGGATGGTCCAGCGCGTGGCCGTCGCGCGCGCCGTGCTCCACGATCCCGAGCTGCTGCTGCTGGACGAGCCGAACGCCAACCTCGACCCGGCCGCGATCGAGCTCGTCGTGCCGCTGCTTGCCGGCGGCTCGGGGCCGAACGGACTGCGTACGCGCGTGATCTGCAGCCACGACCCGAGCGGCGGGCTGGCGCAGGCCGACGTCGTGCTGGGGCTGCGCGCGGGACGCCCGGCGCTGTTGCGCGCCGCCGCCGAGGTGGACCCGGACGAGATCGCGGAGCTGTACAGGTGAGCGGCGTGCATGCCCCGCCGCGAGCGCTGCCGAGCGTTCGCCCGGCGCGCCCGCCGCGGCTGTGGCCGACGGTCGGCGCGCTCCTGCGCAAGGAGCTGCTCGTCGAGCTGCGCACGCTCGAGTCAGTGCCCGGCATGTCGCTGTTCGCCGTGACGACGTTCGTGCTCTTCCACTTCGCCCTGAACCGCTCGAGCGTCGAAGGCGACCTCGCAGCCGGCATCCTCTGGGTGACGCTGCTGTTCGCGGCGATCCTCGGCGTCAACAGGCTGTTCGTCGCGGATGCCGACCAGGGCGGCTTCGACGGGTTCCTGCTCGCGCCCGTGGATCGCAGCGCGATGTTCCTCTCGAAGGTGCTGACACTGCTCGCCTTCCTGGTCGTGCTCGAGCTCGTGGCCGTGCCCGCGTTCGCGCTGCTGCTGCTGGGATCCCCGCTCGGCCCGGCGCTGCCCGGCCTGCTCGCGACGCTCGCATTGGGCGATCTCGGCGTAGCGGTGATCGGCACGCTCGTCGCCGCGATGGCGGTGCAGACGCGCGCTCGCGACCTGCTGGGGCCGCTGCTGGCGCTGCCGCTGTTCGTGCCGATCGTGATCGGCGGCGCGCGAGCGACCTCACCGCTGCTCGTAGCGGTCCATCCTGGTACGCCGGCGCTGCGCTGGCTGCTCACGCTCGGGCTCTATGATCTCTTGTTCGGGCTGATCGCCTACGCCCTGTTCGACTTCCTTTTGGAGGACTGATGGAAGCCCAAAGCCGGCGTGTGGCCGGCTCTTCTGAGACCAAGAACCGCCGTCGGGACGGTGCCGTCATGTACGGCAGGGGCCTGCCGACGCTCAGCATCGCCACCGTGGTGGCGATCGCCGTCTCGCTCAGCCTGGTCTTCTTCTACGCGCCGCTGGAAGCCGAACAGGGCTTCCTGCAGAAGATCTTCTACGTGCACGTGCCGTTGGCGATCATCGCGCTGTGCGGCTTCGTGCTCGGCGGCCTGCTCGCGATCCAGCATCTGCGCACGCGCGACCCGCGCTGGGACATGCGCTCCTACGTCGTCATCCACATGAGCCTGATCTTCGCCGTCGGCACGCTGATCACCGGCTCGATCTGGGCGAAGGGCTCGTGGGGGCACTGGTGGGTGTGGAGCGAGCCGACGCTCGTGTCCTTCCTGATCGTCTTCCTGCTGTACGCCACCTACCAGCCACTGCGTTTCGCGATCGAAGACCCTGAGCGCCAGTCGCGCTACGCGTCGGTCTTCGCGATCACCGCCGGCGCCTTCGTGCCGGCCAACTTCATCGCCGTGCGCTTGTCCACCGCGTACCTGCACCCGCGGGTCCTCGGCAGCACGTCGAACCTGCCCGCTTCGATGGCGTTGACGTTCCTCGTCTCGCTTGGGGCGCTGTCGCTGCTGTTCGCGACCCTCTGCAAGTACGAGCTCACGGCGAAGCACACGCGCTCGCAGATACGCGCGCTGCGCAGGCGCCTGGACGGCGGCGATGCCGGCGCGCCGGCACGCGCGCGCAGCGCCGTGCCGAGCCTGCAGCACCTCACGACGAGCGGCGCCGGCCCGGTCGTGTCGGCCCCCGCGGCCGGAAGCTCGGCGCGCTGATGCTCGCCGCCGCGCTCGCAGAGGTCCCGGCGCTGCCGCTGCACACGGCCGGCAAGTACGTCGCCGGCGCATACATCGTGCTGTTCGTGCTCGTGCTGATCTACGTTGCGATCATGGCGATCCGCCTCAGCCGCATCGAGCGCGACCTCGGCGAGCTGCTGAGCGTCTCCGAGAGCGCGGCGCCGGACGGTCCGCCGCCCGCGCCGGCATCGCCGGCCAGCCACGATCCGGACCGGGAGTCTGCACCGGCATGAGCGAGCTTCTGGCACTGGGCATCTCACACAAGACCGCGCCCGTGGCACTGCGTGAGCGGCTCGCCTTCAGCGAGCGCGAAGCAGCGGACTTCGCGAGTCAGGCGACCGCCACAGCGGAGGTGCGCGAGGCGGTCGTGATCTCGACCTGCAACCGCACCGAGGTGTACCTCGTCGTCGGCGATCCGGTGCGCGCCGAGGCCGACGTGCTCGGGCTGCTCGCGCGGCGCGCCGAGATCCGTCCGACCGAGCTGGCCGACGCGATCTACTCGCCGCGCAACTGCGACGCCGCGCGCCAGCTCTACCGCGTCACCGCGGGCCTCGAGTCGATGATCCTCGGCGAGGCCGAGATCCAGGGGCAGGTCAGGCGCGCGCACGAGGTGGCGATGCGCGCAAACGCCACGGGGCCGCTCTCCAACCGCCTGTTCGCGGCGGCGTTGACGACCGGCAAGCGCGTGCGCTCGGAGACGGGCATCGGCGCGAGCCGCGTGAGCGTGCCCTCCGTCGCCGTCGATCTCGCGCTGAGCGTGCTAGGCAGTCTGGAGGATCGCCACGTGGTGATCCTCGGCGCAGGCGAGACGAGCGAGCTGACCGCTCGCGCGCTCGCCGAGCAGGGCGCCGGCACGATCTTTGTCGCCAACCGCCACGCCGACCGTGCACTCAGCCTCGCGCAGCGCTTCGGCGGCACGGTCGTCGGTCTGGACAAACTGCCGGACCAGCTGGTGCGCACCGACATCGTGCTCAGCTCGACCGCATCTCCCCACCCGATCGTCGGCCGCGAGGAGCTCGAGCTGGTGATGCGAGAGCGCGAGACCCTGAGGGGCACAGGCGGGCGTCAGCTGCTGCTGATCGACATCGCGGTGCCGCGCGACGTCGACCCCGCGTGCGGCGAGCTCGAGGGCGTCAGCCTGTATGACATCGATGACCTGCAGGCGGTGATCGCGCGCAACCTGAGCACGCGCGCGGAGGAGACCCCGCGCGCGCTGGAGATCGTCGAGGAGGAGATCCACCGCTTCGCGCGCTGGCTCGGTCAGCTCGACTCGCTGCCCACCGTCAGCGCGCTGCGCGCCCACGGCGAGGAGATCGTGGCGCAGGTCCTGGCCGAGAACTCCGGCCGCTGGGAGGCCGCCTCCGAGCGTGACCTCGCGCGCGTCGAGGCGATCGCCCGCGCGGTGATGAGCCGGCTGCTACACGAGCCGACGATCCGCCTGCGCAGCCTCAGCGAAGATCGCGGCCACGCGAGCCTCGAGCTCGTGCGCGAGCTGTTCGGGCTGCGTGAGGACGCGCCGGCTCCTGAGCGCCCGGCGAACGAGCTGGCGGAGGTCCACGACCTCCCCGCGCGCGCTCCCGAGAGTGTGCCCGGAAGGTCCTCGCGGCGACGCCGGCCCGGCTGATGACCGGACCGCTGCGCGCGCGCGACTGATGCGGATCGGCACGCGGCGTAGCGCACTCGCGCTCGCACAGGCCAATCTTGTACTCGAGCGTTTGACGGCGAGCGGATACGAGGGCGGCGAGCTGGTGCCGAAGCTGGCGGCGGGCGACCGCGCCGGCGCTGGCGCTGGCGCGAACGACAAGTCTCGCTGGGTGAGCGAGCTCGAGCGTGCCCTCGTGGCTGGCGAGATCGACCTCGCGGTGCACTCCGCCAAGGACGTCCCCGGCGAGCTGGCCAACGGGCTCGCGCTGCACGGCGCGCCGGCACGCGCTGCAGCCGAGGACGTTCTGTGCGGCGCCGGCGCCCTCGACCAGCTCGCCTGCGCCGCCCGGGTGGGGACGAGCAGTGTCCGGCGCCTCGCACAGCTGCGCGCGACGCGCGAGGATCTCGAGGTGGTGGCGATCCGCGGCAACGTCGACACGCGGCTGCGCAAGCTCGCCGATCCCGATCAGCGACTCGACGCGATCGTGCTGGCGCGCGCCGGCCTGCAGCGGCTGGGACTCGAGGCCGAGATCGGCGGCGTGCTCGATGCGGAGCGCTTCGTGCCGGCACCCGGACAGGGGATCATCGCGCTCGAGGGACGCGAGGACGACGACGACGCGCGCGAGGCGGCGCAGGCGATCACGGACAAGGATGCCTTCGCGTGCCTGCTCGCGGAGCGCGCGCTCGCGGCCGAGCTCGATGCCAGCTGCCACACGCCGCTCGGGGCATACGCAGTGCCCGCCGGCTGCGGCTGCCTGCAGCTGCGCGCCTGGATTGGCCTGCCCGACGGCTCGGAGTGGGTCAGCGATGAGCTGCTTGGCGGCTTCTACGACCCCGAGGCGCTCGGGCGACGCGTCGCCGAGCGTCTCCAGGCGGTGGGCGGTGGGGAGATGCTGCGGCGGGCGGCGAAGATGGCAGAACGAAGTGGGTGAGCGAGCTGTTACAAAGCGGGAGATATCTGTGTGCTAGCTTGTGGCCATGCGATTGCACATAAGCCTTGATGATGATCTCGTCGAGCAGCTCGACGAGCGTGTCGGAAGACGGCGTCGCAGCACGTTCATCAGCGAAACCCTGCGCCGGGCGCTCGACGACGAACGACGATGGGAAGACATCGAGGCTGGGCTTGGGGCGGTCTCCGATGGCGGCCACGAGTGGGACGATGACCCCGCAGGCTGGGTAAGGGCACAGCGTCGCAGCGACCCAGCCCGTGTTGGTTAGCCGTCACGCCCGCTGCGCCCTGGTCGGATAACCAGCTGTTGCCCGTTCTGCTCGATACGACGGTCCTGGTGGACGCCCTCCGCGGACGGACAGCCGCCGAGCGGCTACGCGACCTGCGCGAGGCCAAAGAGATCCCATGGATCTGTGCGGTGAATGTCGAGGAGGTCATACGGGGCGTACGCGAGCATGAGCGTGACGCGACCGTTCGCCTACTTCGTGGACTGCAGCTCGCACCGCTAGGGCGCACAGCGGGTACCCGCGCCGGCGAATGGCGCAAAGACTTCGCCGGCAGAGGGATAACGCTCTCGCAGGCCGACTGCCTCATCGCAGCGGCCGCCGTCGGTGTTCGCGCGCGTCTTGCAACCGGCAACCCCAAGGATTTTCCGATGCCAGAGCTCGATGTCGAACACTGGCCGGTCGGAACATGAGCGGTCGCGTGTACCTCGTCGGCGCCGGACCCGGCGACCCCGGACTGCTGACGGCGCGAGCGCTCGAGCTGATCGCGACGGCGGACGTGATCCTGTACGACCGGCTGATCCCGAGTGCCGCGCTCGACGGCGCCCGCGCGGACGCGGAGCTGCTGTTCGTCGGCAAGGAGGGAGGCGGTGAGTCGGTCCCGCAGGAGCAGACCGAGGCGCTGATGCTGGCGCGCGCGCAGGCGGGACAAACGGTGGTGCGCCTGAAGGGCGGCGACCCGTTCGTGTTCGGCCGCGGCGGCGAGGAGGCCCTGACGCTGCGCGCGGCGGGCGTCCCCTTCGAGGTCGTTCCCGGCGTGACGGCGGGTGTCGCCGCGTCCGCGTATGCGGGCATCCCGGTCACGCATCGGGGCCTCGCGAGCGCCGTCGCGCTGGTGACGGGTCATGCGCGTGAGGACGCCGTCGATGCCGCCGGTAGGGAGGAGGAGGGCGCGATCGACTGGCCGGCGCTCGCGCGCTTCCCCGGCACGCTCGTGCTGTACATGGGCGTACGTCAGCTGCCGCAGATCACAGCTGCGCTGATCGTGGCCGGACGGCCCGGCTCGCAGCCTGCGGCGATCGTCGAAGCGGGCACGCTGCCGGCGCAGCGCACCGTGACCGCGACGCTCGAGACGATCGCGGCGGTCGCGGCCGAGGAGGGCGTGCGTCCGCCGGCGATCACGATCGTCGGGCCCGTCGCTTCGCTGGCCGCAGAGCTCGCGTGGCTGCCACCGCGTCCCCTCACTGGCCTGAGCGTCGCGGTCACACGCGCGCGCACACAGGCCAGCGGCCTCGCGCGGCGCCTGCAGGAGCTCGGCGCGAGCGTGATCGAGGCGCCGGTAATCCGCGTCGAGCAGCTGCCCGGCCCGGCGCTCGACCCCTCGCCCTACGACCTGATCTGCCTCGCCAGCCCCAACGCGGTTGCGGGGCTGTTCGAGCGGCTCGACGACGGCATCCACCCGCTCGGCGACGCGCGCGCGCTCGCGCGGGCGAAGATCGCGGCGATCGGCCCGGGCACGGCGCGCGCGCTCGCGGAGCGCGGCGTCGTCGCGGACGTGGTGCCGGAGCGGTTCGTGGCCGAGTCGCTCGTGGAGGCGCTCGCGGAGCTGCCGGTGAGACATGCGCTCGTGGCGCGAGCCGGCGAGGCGCGCGATGTGCTCCCGGACGCGCTGCGCGCGCGCGGGGCCGAGGTCGACGTGCTGGCGCTGTACGAAACCGTCGCGGAGCCGCTCTCGCCGCGCGCGCTGCAGGCGCTGCGCGCGGCCGACTACGTGACGTTCACCTCGTCGTCAACGGTGCGCTTCTTCGTGCAGGCCGCAGGCGGTGAGCCGGCGCTTGCGGCATCGACGCGGATCGTGTCGATCGGCCCGATCACCAGCGAGACGTTGCGCGAGCACGGGCTCGAGCCCGACATCGAGGCGGCGACGTACGACGTAGAGGGTATGATCGCGGCGCTGCTCGCCGACGCCGCAGCACGGGCAAGCAATGGCCGATAGCCCACCCGTCATCACCTTCCTCTCCGACTACGGGCAGCTCGATGAGTTCGTCGGTGTGTGTCACGGCGTCATGGCACGCCGCTGTCCGAGCGCACGCGTGATCGACCTGACGCACGCGATTCCACGCCACGATGTGCGCTCGGGGGCGATCGTGCTGCGCTCGGCGCTGCCGTTCCTGCCCGCGGGGGTGCACCTGGCGGTGGTCGACCCGGGCGTGAGCGCGATCGGCCGACACGCCCGCCGAGCGGTGGCGATCCGCACGGTCGAGCAGGATCACGTGCTCGTGGGTCCGGACAACGGGCTGCTGATGCCGGCGGCCGAGCGCCTTGCGGGAGTGGCCGAGGCGGTCGACATCGGCGAATCGCCCGAGCGCCTGCGGCCTGTGTCGCGCACGTTCCACGGACGCGACATCTTCGCGCCCGTCGCCGCTGCGCTTGCCGCGGGGGAGTCGCTGAGCTCCGTCGGCGAGGAGCTGCCCGTCGAGCAGCTGCGGCGCATCGGGCTGTCAACGGCGCAGATGGGAGACGGCGTGCTCACCGTGCACGTCCTGCGCAGCGACACGTTCGGCAACCTGATCCTCGACGCCGCCAACGAGCAGCTGGTCGCGCTCGGTGCGATGCCGGGAGACGCGCTGACCGTGAGCCACGCGGGCGCCGTGCGCACCGCGCGCTATGCAGCCACCTTCGCGGAGGTGACCCCCGGCGAGCTCCTGATCTACGAGGACGCCACGCGGATGGTCGCGCTCGCGGTCAACCGCGGCTCTGCCGCGGAGCTGCTCGGCGCCGTTCCCGACGACGAGATGACAGTACGACCGGTGTGAGCCTCGGCCGGCCGCGCGTGCATCTGCGCCGCACGGGCTCGACCAACGAGCGCGCACGCGAGCTCGCCTTCGCGGGAGCGCCACATGGGACGCTCGTGACCGCCTCAGAGCAGACCGCGGGGCGCGGCCGGCACGGGCGGCGCTGGTCGGCCCCGCCGGCCAGCGCACTGCTGATGTCGCTGGTGATGCGTGACCCGCCGCCGCTGCTGCCGCTGGCCGCGGCAGTGGCCGTGTGCGAGGTCGCCGGGACACAGGCACAGATCAAGTGGCCCAACGACATCGTCGTGGATCAGCCCGCGCCGGAGCGCGGGCGAGCAAAGCTCGCGGGCATCCTCATCGAGGGCCGCCCGCAAGAGCGCTGGGCCGTCCTCGGGATCGGGCTGAACGTCGCCGTCCGCCTCGATCAGCTTCCACCGGAGCTGCGTCCGGGAGCGGCCGAGCGTACCGGCGCACGCACCGGCCTGCCCGCCGCCACGCTCGGCCTCCAGGCAAGCGATGTCGAGCCGACGCTCGGCCGGGTGCTGCTGGCGCTCGAGCGCCGGCTGAGCGAGCCGGCGCAGGCGACACTCGAGGCCTGGCGCGTCCGCGACGCGCTGCGCGGCCGCGAGATCGTGTGGGGTGCCGTGGACAGCGAGGCGCAGCTGGGGCGCGGGCGCGCCGAGGGCATCGACGGCACGGGACGGCTGCTCGTCGCGCTCGACGGCGGCGGACGCACGACGATCGCCGCCGGCGAGGTGCATCTGCAGGCGCTTGGCTAGGAGCAGCTAGGCCGGATGCTGATCGAGCGAGTCGCGTACGTCGCGGCGCAGCTCGTCGGCCAGCTCAGACCCCTGTGCGCCGGCCGAGCTCGGCGAGGCCGTGGCGGTCGTCAGCGCCGCCTCGGGTTGCGCATCCTCGTGCACGCGCTCGGCCGCGGTAGTCGGTTGCGCGTCCGGCGTCGACCCGTTGTTGGTGCCCTTGGCGCCCTTGCGCCTGCGCCTGGCGTTGCGCGCGCGGCGTTTGGGGAAGTTGCGCAGCAGCTCGCGCGCGAGCGCCGGGGGCTTGCGCGCCATTCGCGTGCGCGCTCCGCGCAGCGCCTCCTCGGCCTCGGGCGTATGCGCGAGGGCGGCGGCGAGCAGCGCAGCGGCGAGCCGGCGGTCCTGCTTGCGCGCGGCGTGGATCAGGCGGCGCGCGTTGCGGGCGTGTGCGCCGCCGGCCGAGTTGACGAGCAGTCCGAGCAGGCGCTTGGTCTCGGGCCAGCGCTGCACGGCGTACTCCTCGTGCACGTCACGGGTGTACTCGGCCAGGCGCCAAATCCACGCGTTGGCCTGGTCACGCCGACCGATCCTGCGCTCCACGAGCGCGCGCAGCATGATCTTGGTGGCCTCCTTGCGCTCCTCGCGCGGCCAACCGCCGATGATGTCGATCGCCTCGTCGAACGCGTCCGGGTCGCGCAGCGCGGCGATGTCGGTCAGCGCACGCAGTCGCAGCTGCGCGTTTTTGTTGCGCTTGACGGCCGTGATCAGGAAGCGGCTCTTGAGCTCGCCGGTGCGGTCGAAGTGCAGCATCGCGCGCGCGCGGCGCCAGCCGTTCGGCGCCACGCGCGCCCCCGCCAGCGCTGCCCACAGGTGCTGCTCGCCGTAGTCGAGGTGCTCGACGGCGATCCGCCAGAGCTCGCGCTCGAAGACCTGAAAGCGCCGCTCCTCCTCGGCGCACACCGGCAGCACGCGGCGCTCGACGCGCATCCGCCGGCCGCGACCCCGGCGCACCGGGCCGACGACGATCGCGCCGCCGCGGTACACGTCGCGGTCGAGCAACGAGTGCAACGTCACGACCGGGTCGTCGTGCTTGGTGGCGGGATGCACGAAGTCGACGACCAGGCCCGCCTCCTTGCCGGGATGGCGGCGGGTGACGCGTCCCACGCGCTGCTGGTAGATGCGCTTGGAGGCCGTCGGCGCCAGATGCACGCAGACCGTCGCGCGCGGGCTGTTCCACCCCTCGGCGAGCAGTTGCGCGTTGATCAGCACGTCGATGTCCCCGCGCTCGTAGCGCGCGAGGATCTCGACGAGCTCGCGCTTGGGCGTCTCGCCGGAGACGCCTTCCGCCTTGATCCCCTCCGCGCGGAACGCTTCGGCGAGGTTGTACGCGTGGCGGACACCGGCCGCGTAGACGACCCCGGGCACACCGTTGAAGCGGGTTTTATAGAGGTTCGCGACGGCCACGTTGAACGGCTGCTGGTCGAGCAGTTTCGCGAGCTCGTCCTGGTCGAACTCGGTGTCCACCTCGCCCCGTCGCAGCGGCACCTTGGCGATCGTCCGCACACCGACGCCGGGCGAGATGCGCACGCAGCGAAGCGGCGCGATCACCCCGCGCCGCGCCGCCTGGGCGAGGTCGAAGCGCGAGGTCTGGGTCGGGAACAGGTCGGTGACGTGGCGTGCGATCAGCGCGCCTGTCGCGGTCATGCCGATGAAGATCGGACCCGTCCATTCGCGGATCGCACCGCTCGTCTTCTCCCCGAGTGCGGTGTGAGCCTCATCGCAGATGACGATCGTGTATGCGCTCGAGATCTTGCCGGCGTTGCGCACGAACCATTGATAGGTCTCGACGGTCACTGGTCCCTTGACCGAGTCCTCGCCCTTCAGCAGCGGACGGCTGATGCGCTTGGAGTAGCCGCGGTCGCGCAGCTCGCCGAGGAACTGGTCGACGAGGTTGCGCCTGTGCGTGAGGATCAGCACGCCGCCGGTATGCGACGCCTCCACGAAGCCCAGCGCCGCGACCGTCTTGCCGGCGCCCGTGGCGTGCTCGAACCAGAAGCGCTTGGCCGCGTTCGGGTCCTCAGGCTGCTCCGCGAGCGAATCCTCCTCGCCCTCCTCGTCGACCCAGTCGCGAGGCTCCTCCTCGGACTCGCTCTCCTGCTCGAGCTCCTCCTCTTCGTCCTCCTCCTCGTCCGCCTCCTCTTCGTCCTCCTCCTCGTCCTCGTCCTCGTCGGGAGCTGCGCGCTGCACCGGGCCGAGGTCGTCGTCGTCCTCGTCGAGCTCCTCATCCTCCTCGTCGTCCTCGTCGTCCTCTTCGTCCTCGGCCGCCTCCGGCTGATCGGCGAGGTGGCTCGGCGGTGCCTGGCTGCCGTTGCCGGAGGAGCCGTCGGGGCCGAGGATGTCTGCCGAGGCGAGCAGCTCGGGGGACGCCGAGGCGTCGTGCCCGTTGCCGTCGGCGCTGCGCTGGGCCTCGGCCAGCAGCGCGGTGAGCGTCCCCGACAGCGCATCCACCTGGTGAGCCGACAGCACGGTGCCGTCCTCGAGCTTTGGCTCCTCGTCGGACAGGAGCCGCTCGAGTCCGAGCAGCAGCGAGAATTCCCGACGCCATGCGGTGGAGGGATTCTTCATCGTGGGGTCGGCGTCGAGCTCGGCGAGCGCCTGGTCGAGCGCACGCCGACGAGGCGTCCCCGGTGCGAGCGCCTCGGCCGGATCCTCGCCCTCGTGGAGGAAGCGCTCGCGCACGAACTTTTCCGCGCGCGAGATGTCGGCGGAACTCGGAATGGTCGCGGCCGCGAGGGCCACTGAGGTGGACTCGGCCATTGAGGCTGTGGACTTCGAGACAGAGCCGCAGTCGAAGCTCGGCTTCAGCGCGGCTCGAAAACGTGGCGCCCCACGGCGCCCCTTCGCCGGATGCTCGGAGCAATCCGACTGACGTGCCTTCAGGATATAGCACGCAGAGGCACGACCGAAGCAAAGGGTGCGCAGGCGCGGTTGCGGCGAAACGCGATCTGGCACCCTTACGCCGATGACGGCGAAGCGCGTGTCCATTGCAGCGGCAGCGACGGCGGTCGTGGTGCTGCTGGTCATCGGGCTGATCCAGCTGGGCGGCTCGTCCTCGCCGCCACCGCCGTCGGGGCTCACGCTCGCCCAGATGCGCGAGCGTCTGAAGGGCTCGCCGCCGCCGCTTGCGGCACTGCACGCACAGGCAAACAAGATCATCGCCGGCGGCCTGCCTGCACTGCGCGCGCGCCTGGCGGCGCTGAGGGGCACGCCGGTGGTCATCAACAAGTGGGCGTCCTGGTGCGAACCGTGCAGGGACGAGTTCGGCGTCTTCCAGCGCGTCTCCGTCTCGCGCGGGCGACAGGTCGCATTCCTGGGGATCGACTCCGGAGACACGCCCGCCCACGCGCTCGCGTTCCTGCGCTCCTTCCCGGTCAGCTATCCGAGCTTCTCCGACCCCAGCGGGCAGGCCGGCGAGTCCATCGCCGACTCCGCTTTCACTCCCGTTACCGTGTTCATCAATCGCAGCGGCAGCAAGTTCATCCACCAGGGGCCCTTCTCGAGCGTCGCGAAGCTCGAACAGGCCGTCAGGCGCTACGCGCTGGGCGCTTGACCTTGCGTGAGCTGCGGATCGACCCGCTGAGCGGGCACAGGACGATCATCGCCGGCGAGCGCTCGCGGCGTCCCGGCGGCGAGCCGCGCTGCGAGCCGCCCACGCCAATCGATCCTGAGCAGGACCCGTTTGCGGAGGGCCACGAGGACCGCACGCCGCCCGAGCTGTATGCCGTGCGCCCTGGCGGCGGTCCCCCGAACTCGCCGGGCTGGATCGTCCGCGTCGTGCCGAACCTGTATCCGGCGTTGACACCGCCGCCGGAGCATGCACCGGCGCCGACGCCGCCAGCCGAGACGCGCGGAGCGCCCGAGCTGTTCGTCTCGCGTGAGGCGACTGGCGCGCACGAGGTCATCATCAATGGGCCTCAGCCCGTGCTGTCGCTGGCGGAGCTGCCGCTCGAGCAGGTCGTGATCGCGCTCGAGACCTGGCGCGAGCGCATGCGCACGCACGCCGCCAGCGCGTATCTGCAGCTGATCGTCAACGAGCGCCGCGAGGCGGGAGCCTCGCTGCCGCACACCCACGCCCAGCTGTATGCGCTGGACTTCGTGCCCGCGGCGATCGCACGCGAGCGCGAGCGCGCCAGCGCATACACGACCCGCACGATGGGGCAGAACCTGCTGGGCGAGCTCGTCGCCGAGGAGGTTCGCCGCGACGAACGAATCATCGCGATCGATGACGAGGCCGTGCTGATGGCGCCCTACGCGTCGCGCCTGCCGTTCCAGATGATGCTCGCGCCGCGAACGCCGCGGCCGCGCTTCGAGGAGCACGGCCCCTCTGGCGCGGCACTGCTGCACGACGGCCTGCGCAGGCTTGCGCGTCACCTGGGCTCGAGCCCGCCGCTGAACCTGTGGGTGCGCACCGCCCCTCGCGGAGCGGAGGACTTCAGCTGGCGGATCGACGTGATGCCGCGGCTGACACACATCGCAGGTCTCGAGCTCTCGACCGAGGTGAACCTCAACATCGTCGCGCCCGAGCACGCCGCGGCGGTGCTGCGAGACGCGTAGGCTGGCCGGCAGCCATGCCCCCGGAGCAACGTTTCGTGCCCCGCTTCGCCGCCGAGCCGCCACAGGAAGAGCTTCCGTACGGCCGCTGGGAGGAGCGGCTGCGTCAGGAGTTCCTCAGCGGCGCGCTGAGGCTCGACGCGGGCGAGGAGGACCTCGGCGAGCCGGTCGGGATCGCGTGGTACCCCGACCGCACCTGGCACGGGCGCACCTACGTCCCCGCGACGACGCTGACCTCGACCGGATACGAGCTGTTCGGTTACGTGCGCTTCCTCCCCGCTAGCGACGACGGCGAGCCGAGCGATTTCTCCGCGTACGTTGACTTCACCGACGAAACCGCCGAGCGCAACCCCGACTGGAAGCTCGACCTGTGCGACGAGATCATCGGTAGCTGGCGTGGCGAGGCGGGTGCGACCGCGGCGATGACGCTCGTGTGGGGTCGGCCGCTGCTCTCCGGTGGACGCGTCGTCACGGCCGAGCTCGCCGGTCTCGCAGTCGACCAGTGCGCGCTGATCGAGGAGCGCTTCACGCTGATCGCCCCCGACGACTATCGCCAGGACCTGCTCGAGATCGTGCTGTTCGACGGTCGCGCCCGCGAGCTCGCGCGCGAGTCGTTGTACGAGGACGAGGACGAGGAGGGGGAGGACGACGAGCAGGACGGGGACGAGGAGCAGGCCGACGCCGACGACGTGAGCGAGGCCGACGATGACGAGCATTGACGCACGGGCGTAGCGGGCTAGAGTTCCTCCCGTGGCACAGCCCGCCAGCTACGGCAACGAAGGGATGTTCGGCTCGGTCCAGACCGTCGGGGAGGCCGGCGTCTTCGGCCAGGTAATGGGCCTCGTTGCGGTCAACCTCGCTTTCTTCACGCTCGGCGCCTACCTCGGGCGCCATCTCAGCGAGGGTGGGTCGATCGTCTGCTTCATCGGCGGTTTCATCTGCATCGTCGGGTTGAACTTCGCGAGGCGCAAAGAGGGCGTTGCGATCACGCTGCTGTTCGCCGGTGGCCTGCTGCTCGGACTGGGGCTCGGCGGTGCGCTCGACTATTACGCCGAAGCCGAGCCAGACGTCGTCTGGCAGGCTGCCGCCGCGACGGCCCTGTTCGTCGGCGGGCTCGGCACCGTCGGCTACGCGATCCGCCGAGATCTCTCGGCCTTCTATCGCTTCTTCTTCATCGCGCTGATCGTGCTGATCGTGTTCGGCCTCGTGACGGTCTTCGTGTCGATACCGGGTGGCAACCTGATCTATGCGGTGCTCGGGCTGCTCATATTCGGCGGCTACACAGTGCTCGACTTCAACCGCATGCGGCGAGCCGGCATGGAAGAAGCGGTCCCACTTGCCGCGGGGATCTTCCTCGACGTCATCAACATCTTCCTGTTCTTCCTGCGCATATTCGGCGGCGGGCGCAACTGACGACTGGCGCGCTCCGGCGCGGCGCCGACGCATCACCTGCGCCGTTTGCGCCTCCACGCTTGCCTCTGTCCGGCCATCCAGCGAGCCCGCCAACGGCGATTGCGGGGGCCGGCGCCGACGGCATCGACCGACAGGGCAACGATCGCGAGCGCAGCGACGAGGGTCGCGATCAGGATCAGCAGCGTACCCGTGTGGCTCGCTGGGATGCTGGCGAGCTCCGAGCGGCCGGAGGCGCGCGTCGAGGCGCCGGAGCCACCGGATGGCGCCTTGGCGTACCGCGCCGCCTTGACGCCCCCGCTGGCTGCTTCCACGCCGCCGGGAACCGCCAACACCGTGTAGCTGGCGAGCTCGATCGTTGGTGCGCTCCGCGCGACCCGCCCGCAGGCGGTGGTCCGCGCGAGCACCAGCAACCTCGCTATCGCCATCCGCTCCAGGCGTGGGACGCTCGTGCTGCGGATGTGTAGCGCGAGCGCGACCTGATCGCGAGTCAGCGCTCGCGGCACGCCAACTCCGATGAGAAGCTCGAGCAGCAGCCGTTGGCGAGGGGAGAGCGTGGCGAGACAGCCCATGAGGCGCTGGACGATCTCCCGCGCTTCCCGTTCGAGCAGCCGCTGGTGCGCGACGGCGCCGGCAGCTCCTCGCTGCGGCGAGCGGCCGCCGCTGGGGTTGGCATACCCACTGAAGGCCGGCTGGCCAAAGCCCGTCGCCAAGCCGCCCCCGAGGACGGTGGAGGCGTCACCGGATAGCACCGCAGCGCTGACAGAAGCGGCCGGCCCGTTGTGCGCAACACCTGCCGTTGCACGTGACGCTGTGACCCGTCGCGAGTCGACGCCACTCGGTGGTGGCCCCGTGTTGTTCGCCAAGGAAGCACCTGGGCGTTCAACGGCGACAGCCGGAACGGTCAAGCCCCCACCCGAACGTGAAGCGCCTGAAGGCTTGACGCTCACTCCGGAAGCGCTCGTGGTGACCACGGCTGAGGGAGCACCCGTTGTCTTGACACTCACGGCGGGCGTGCTCGCCTTCGCGCTCACCGCCGGCACCGTCGCATTGACGCTGACCGCCGGGGCGCTCGCCTTGACGCTCACCGCCGGCGCCGCCGCCCCGACGCTCACGGCCGGCACCGTCGCCTTGACGCTCACGGCCGGCACCGTCGCGCTCACGCTCACGCCGGAAGGGTCTGCCTTGACGCTCACCGCAGGCGCAGTCACCTGAACGCTCACAGCCGGGACGCTCGGCGCCTTGGCGCTGACGATCGGCGCGGGCGCCGACAACGGCGTCGCCGGCAGTTCGGGCGTTTTGACGGAGACGGCCAAGTCCTTGGCTGCGCTCGAGACGGTCGGCTTTACGGTGGCCGCGACTGTCGAGGTGACGCGCGTCACCGGGCTTGCAGCTGCCCAGCACTGGGCCGGACACAGCGCGGCGAGCAGCGCGGCGGTAGCCCATCCGGTCGCCGATCTCATGCTTCGCTCTCTCAACGGTTCCCGCTTCGCGTGTCGCCTTTGGTTGGGCTGTAGCTACCCCTTTAGCGAGCGCTTATTCACGACAAGTCCAGCGCATTGCGTCACAGTCGCTGAGGTCCTGCTTTTGGACGACGCGCGGACGCGCCGATCGGGTTGCTACCGCGCCACCGATCGGCGACGCGTGATCCGCCCTAGAGGCGGATCGTGAAGCTGTCGTTGATCGGGGCTTTGACCGTCCCACCTGGCGATCCAGGCTTCGGGACGGAGTTGTAGATGCCGGCGATCTCGGTCTTGGTGACAGTGAGCGTCAAGTACCCGAAGTCGACCTGGTTATAGGCGTTCAGCACCACACCGAGTTCTTCGTCCATCCATTCGGGTGGCGGCGGCTGACCGTTGACGGTTCCCATGTGATGCAGGTTGTGGTATCCGCCGGCTCCCGCGACTACGTACGTGACGGGGTCTCCTCCATATTGTCGTGTGAAGCGTTGATAGTTGTGAACGTGACCGTTGAGCACGAGATTTGCGGCGCGTTTTGCTTTCGTAAACGCGTCGTCGAGCACGGCCCCGACGTTCGGGCTCGAACCGTGGAACTGGTCGGCGGAGTAGACCGGGTGATGCGCCGCGACGATGAGTGCTCTGTCGACTGGAGCGGCAGCGACCTCAGACGCAACCCATGCAGCCTGGTCGGCCTCGATGACGCCGTGCTCAGGGACGTTGGTGTAAAGCCCGACGATCGTCGCGAGGGGCGTCGTGAGGGTCCAGTAGACGTTGGGCTGGACCATCGCGTGGCGTGGAGACTCGGCGGCCTCGGGCGTGTGGGTCCCTGGCGGCGCGCAGAAGTTGGCGAAGAAGCCATCGAGCGAGCTCGACTCGGGCGGGTCTTCCGTGTCCCCGACGGGCGTCACGTCGCCGTCGTGGTTGCCCGGAATTGCGAATATCGGCGCCGGATAGTGCATGTAGGGCTCATAGAACTGTTCGTAGTAGGACGCCCTCTGCCCATAGAAGTAGACGACGTCACCTAGGTGGTAGAAGAAGGAAGGCGCGGGGTTGAGCGCTTCGAAGTCGCGCTCCATTGCCGCGGCGACGTTCTCCTGGAATTCGGGCTGCTGGATGCCGCCCGTGTCTCCGACGGCGTGGAAGACGAGCGTGCCGGAGCTCTCGATTGCTTCAACGGCTTTGGCGCCGAGGACATCGACCAGGTCGAGTCGGAAGGGCGCCGGGCCTGCTGGCGGCGGGAGGGGCTGGGCTGCTCGGCTGTGCGCCGCCGTACGCGTTGCGCCACGCAGCTGACGTTGAGCAGAGCCGCGGGGAATATGGAAGCGAGGGGCTCTTGCCACGGAACACGAGTCTGTCACGTCTAGTCGGGATATGCGAACGATCTAACGAGTTGGCAACAATACCGGAGGGTAAGAGACCTCCTACTCCTTAGGCGCGAGTCGCTCGCGAAGTGCTCCGACAACTGCGGCCGCGGCAGATGCCCCCGCCAGGAGTCGAACCTGGATCTACCGCTTAGGAGGACACGCTGTGTTCGGCGAGACTCGCAGAAAAGTCAGTGTTTATGCGGTTTCCTGGCGACCACGAAAGTGGCGATCTGGCGAAATCGGCCCACTTGGGGAGGGGTTGGGCAGCAAAAAGGGCTTGCTGCCCCAACGATCGGTGACGGACCAGCTGGGTCGGCTGGGCCCGACGAGTGGCGGGAAGGCGCCGGATCTGCGCGGACAGGAACGGCCGACGGCGGTGTGGAGCCTCCGCCGCTGCCGTTGGTGGCCCCGTTAGAAGCCGTCTCCGCCTGCTTGGACCTTTGGACGCTTCAGGCGTTTCCACAGCTGAATGGCACCAAGGCCGCCCAACTCAACGGCGAAGACAATGGCGCCGATCCACGGCTGTGTGAGGGCAGCGACTGCGACCACGATCCCGCCTCCGACGACGCCCGCCAACGCACCGCGTCCGCGCGGCACGAAGGACACCGCTGCGGCGCACGCCGCAGCCAGCGGCCCAGTAGTGGTCAGAGCAAGGGTGCCGGTGATTGCCGCGACCTCGACCTCGGCGGGCCGCTTGGGCGTATACACGAGGGGTACGGCGAGTACCACGAGGACGGCGATCAGGGAGGCGAGCCACCAGTAATGGAGGAGGTCTGGGTGGTCCGCGAAGAACAGTGCCGCGATACCGAACTCCACACAGACCAACACCCCGCAGCGGCCCATGTCCAGCCACAGGGGAAGCCGCTGTCTATATGTGCGAACTTTACTAGCGATGCGCTTCTTGGCACGCTTGAACACGGCGAGCCGACTCTAACGTCTGCGCCGTTCGCCCACTTGATAACGACGCGGCGTAAAGCCTTGGGCCGCCGATGCTGCGGCCCTACGAGGTCTGGGCATTCCAACGCCCTCAAGCACCCTCCACATGACGATCGTAGGGCTGGCCCCCGGGAACTAGGTCGTCGCTGGCCGAGGGGTCTATGCGATGAGGATTCGTTTCTTCGCTTAAGCTTTCCTAGGTATAGTCGATTATTCGATTAATCGACTATAATAAAGGCTCGTGATCTACGCCACCCCCACACTGGACGCGGCTTTGCGAGAAGAGCTCGCTGCCTTCGACCTGCTCCGCGACGACCTCGGGTCCCAAGCCAGTATGGCTGGTATATGGCTCGGCAGCCTGCGACGGCAATGGCGCGCGTCCTCGGCGGAGAGCTCAATCGAGATCGAGGGCTACAGCGTGCCGAGCGAGGAGAGGCTCGCGATCACGAGCGGTGCAGAACCGGCTGACCCGAGCGACGAAGACCGGATGGCGCTCTCGAGCTACGCGCGCGCGATGGACCATGTCGGCGTCATGGCTGCAGACGAGGAATTCGAATGGGTAGAGCGTGTCTTGCTCGACCTCCATTTCGATGCGTGCTCCTTCCAGAAGGACAAGACCCCTGGCCAGTACCGTAAACGGGGGATCGAGGTAACAAGCCGCAGTGGCGCGCAGCCCGCCTACATCGGTCCCCCGGCCACGGAGGTACGTCCCCTGATGCGTGAGGTCGTGCGGTGGCTGAGCACTGGCGACCTCGATGCGCATCTCGTGGTGCGTGCAGCGATGGCGCACTTGCACGTCGTCTCGGTGCACCCATTCCGCGATGGCAATGGACGCATCTCACGCATTGTCGAATCGCTAGTTCTCGCCCTCGGAGGTCTTCTAGCGCCCGAGTACGTCTCTATCGAGGAGTACCTCGGCGAGCACACGGACGACTACTACTCGGCGCTAAAGGAGGTTCAGGGGGGCTCGTACAATCCGCAGCGCGACGCAACCCCGTTCGTTCGCCTGTGCATCGAAGCGCACATGGCCCAGGCTCGTCGGCGCCTCCAACAGCTCGACGAAGCGGGCAAACGATGGGCCTATCTCGAGCAGCTCGTAAACGAACGCGGCTGGCCTGATCGGCTTGTCATCGCGCTCGAGCAAAGTCTCTTTGACGGGGCCGACCGCGCCACATACGCGGCGGAGGCCGACGTTTCGGCGGCTTCTGCGACCAATGATTTGCGGCGTCTTCTGGACGCGGGACTGATTGAGCAGCAGGGCAGAGGACCGTCGACGCGGTATGTGCCGACCGAGCGACTGGCAGCCGGCGTGCGGCAGCATCTCGGAGGGCGCGGCACGGAAGCCTGAGAGGATCGACCGCGCGACGTCTTGGTCCGCCATGACACCGCCCCGCCACACAAAGGATTCTGCCCTCCCGTCGCTCGGCCGCGCGTTGCTACTCGACGGTGGGCATCCAGCAATGCTCAAAACGGGCGTCAGCGGGGGGCCACTCATTTCGCGACTGAATACGCACGAAGCAATCGGTATCTAACGTCGGGCTACCTATACGTTGGGCCCGTATCGCTCGCCAGGGGAGCCCCGAAGGAGGTACCTGATGCCGGACAAATTGGGCCAGCTCGATCGGCTTCTGCGCGACATGAGCGACGACGAGGTTGCGAAGGCTTGGGCCCGCTGCATGCGTACGCTACGTACCCGCGACCTTGTGTGCGAACCGCGAACACGCCTGTTGGGGACTATGCCGAGCGTGTCTGCTGTGAGCGCTTTGGGCTCGAGCGTAAGGGGTTTTCCGAGAAGTCGATTGACGCCGTCGACGCGAAGGGCGTTCGCTACCAAATCAAGGGCCGACGTCTTACGCCCGAGAACCCCAGTCGGCAACTCAGCGCAATCCGGGACATCGAGCGCCAGCCGTTTGATGTGCTGCTCGCTGTGTTCTTCAACGAGGACCTCGATGTCGATGAGATCTGGAGCATCCCTTGCGAGGTGGTCAAGGAGGCATCCTTCGTCGCTCGGACCAACTCCACGCGGTTTGTTCTGACTAAGAAGCGGCGAGAGGACTCACGTGTTGAGCGGCTCGTGTAAGAAAGGCTCCAGAAGTTCAACAAGTGTCACGGTGCGTGAGGTGGGTCCGGAAGGAGCCCTACGCAGGCCTTTTCACAATGCCGCGTCCGAGGCTCGAAGCGCCGGACTAGAAAACTCAGGGACGTGTTCTATTGGATCGAACCGGTGACCTCCTGCTTGCAAAGGGCGGGGCATGCGGTGCCCGTTCGTAGCTAGAGCCGAGCCGCTCCACCCCTACGCGTCATCGTTTGGGCAGCAATGGCAGCAACGCCCCGATCGAGACCGTCACGCCCCCGTGCTGAGCCACGCAGATCGACCCAAAAGCAGCCCAATAGCAGGCACTTCCTCCCCATGCCCCCGCCAGGAGTCGAACCTGGATCTACCGCTTAGGAGGCGGTCGTCTTATCCATTGGACTACGAGGGCGCTGCCCAGCGCGCACGCGGCGGGTCCGTGGAAGGCTACCGTCGCCCGCCGATGGGGCCTGGGGTGGATTCCCCGGCGAGGCGCTCGAGCTCCTCACCGACCAGCCGGTGCGTGATCCATTCGCCCATCGTCTGCGCGCCGATGCGCCGGTAGAAGCCGAGCGCGAGCTCGTTCCAGTCGAGCGCTGCCCATTCCAGGCGCTGTCCGCCGCGCTCGCGCACGCGCGCCGCGACTGCTGCCAGGAGCTCCCGGCCGACGCCCGCACCGCGATGCGCGGGGCGCACGAACAGGTCCTCGAGCCAGACGCCCTGGATCGCGAGGAAGCTCGAGAAGGTGGGATAGAACAGGGCGTAGCCCGCAACCTCGGCGCCGCGCTCGGCGATCAGCGCCTCGGCGGCCGGCCTCGTACCGAACAGCGCGTCGTACAGACGCTCGTGCGTCGCGTGCAGCTCGTCCTCGAGGTGCTCGTACTCGGCGAGCTCGCGGAACAGCTCGAGCAGCAGCGGTATGTCACCGTGACCCGCCGCGCGGACGACGGTTCCCGATGCGCCGGGCTGCTGTTGCTGCTCGTCGGCCATATGTGTCAGCCGTCGGTGCGGTCGGGACGCTGCGGGTAGATGTCGTCGATCGTGGTGAGCGCGAGGTACGGCGCAGCGGCTGCCTGCTCGATCGCCGCGGCGCCGCCGGCGAGCCGGTCGAGCACGCTGATGACGCCGCAGATCTCGAGGCCTGCGTCGTGCAGCGCGGAGATTGCTGCGAGCGTCGAGCCGCCGCTGGTGACCACGTCCTCGACCACCACACAGCGGTCCTCGCCGTCCAACGGCGGGCCCTCGATCCGGCGCTGCAGCCCGTGCGCCTTAGCGTCCTTGCGGACGAAGAACGCCTTCGTACGCGCTCCGCCCGCGAGCGCCGCGCAGGCGACCGGGTCGGCGCCCATCGTCATGCCGCCCACCGCCGTGGCGCCCCACTCCGCGATCTGCGCGGCGAGCAGCACGCCGAGCGCCGCAAAGCCGTCGGGCCGCAGGATCGCGCGCTTGGCGTCCACGTAGTACTCGGCCTGCGCGCCGCTCGTCAGCGTCACCGTGCCGATGACCAGAGCGTGATCGCGCAACTCCTCGACCAGCTGCGTACGCGCACCGGCGCGAGCGCTCGTATATCCGCTTGGGTCATCCACGCAGGCACGTAATCTAGCGACGTGCTCTCCTCGATCGTGCGTTTGCTGCGACTTGCCTCACTGGTGATCTGCGCGATCGTGATCGCGTCGTTCGCGATCTTCGCGCTCAATCAGACGAAATCGGCGTCCAAGCGGCAGACCGAAGAGCTCACCACCGGTCCGGCCACCCACAGCGCGAGCGGCGGCCGTGCGAAGCCTTCCGAAGCCGCCCGCGAGGGCAGCGTGCACAGGGACATCGACGACGCGTCCCGCGAATTCACCTCACCGTTCGCCGGCATCGTGTCGGGTTCGAACAGCGAATGGCTCAGCCGCGGCGTGAAGCTGTTCCTTGCGCTGCTCGTCTACGGCGTCGGCGTCGGCTTCGTGGCCAGGGCGCTGCGCATCTAACGCGACGCGTCGAGCTACGGGCCTGCGTTTGCGCTCACCCGCGAGCTGCCGCCGCCGTCCTCGTTGTAAACGTCGACCGGCGTGCCTTCTCGCACCCAGGCGTAGATCGACGGCGCGTCGGGGATCGGCACCCGCAGGCAGCCGTGGCTGGCTGCGTATGTTGGGACTTCGGCGTAGCCGTGGATCGCGTATCCGCGGATGAAGTAGTTGGAGTCGACCATGCCCTCGCTGTTTTCGCCCGGCGTCTTCTCATACACGCGAAAGCGGCCGATCACTGTCGGCGTCGAGGGCTTGCCGGAGCTCGTCGTGTAGATCCGGTATACGCGCCCGCCCGGCTCGATCTCCGCGAGCACCTGTTTTGTCAGGTCCGCCTCGACGTGCCGGCCGTCCTGCCTGTAGCGCACGTGAAAGCCGCCCTCGCCACGCGCGAGCCGTGCGAACACCTGAGAGCCTGCATAGGCGATGCGTTCGAGGCCGACCATCTTGCGGTAGGCGATCAGCGCCTGTCCGGTGCCTTCGTCGAAAACGCCGGTCAGCGGCACCGCATAGTGCAGCGCGTCGAGCTCTGACTGCAGCAGACGCACGGACTGATTACGCACGCCGGGGCCGAGATTCGTGTGAACCAGGCGCACATCCGGCGAGCGCGCGGTGAAGGCCGCCTGCTGGGCAGTTGCGGCATGCACGGCGCGCGCCTGCAACAGACCCGCGTAATGACTCGAGAAGCTCACACGGAACTTGCCCGTGCTCCCCGCGGGCTGCACGCCCACCGGGTCTGTTGCGACCTTGCGTCCTTCGAGATAGAACCCGACCACGATCGTCTGCCCGGCCACGTACGGGGTGACGCTGCCTTTCACCACGATTCGCCGGCCAACGACCGAAAACAGTGGCCTGCCGCTGACGTGCTGAAGCGCGAGCTTCATCGCACCGGGAGCCGGGCCGGTCGGTGCGGCTCCCGGTGCGATGGGCGTGGTCGCCGCGAGGGCACCGGCTGGAAGCGCCACAGCAGCACCGAGTGCCGCGAGCGCGCTCAGCAGCACCGCGACCCGGCGCCCACAGCTCAGGCCGTTTGCTCTGTCACGCGTGTTCTCGCGGCGCATTCACAGGATCCTATGTGCACCGCCGGGCAGAGCGGGCTCCGGCGCGATCAGGCCCAGGCGCTTGAACGCGAGCACGATCGCTCCGATCGCTCCGAGCGCGCACACGACGAGCACGGCCCCCTGCCAGCCCCAGTCCTCCAGTCCGGCGAACGCCACGCAGTTGTTCAGCGCGTGGGCGATCATGCACGGGTACAGCGAGCCCGTATAGCGGTACAGCAGGCACAGGCCGAAGCCGAGCGCCGCGAGCGGCACCAGGTCGAGCGCCGGCGCCGAGCCGACGTGCACGCCGCCGAACAGGAGGCCGGTCATCACCGCCGCGGGAAGCGTGCCGCACCAGCCGCGCAGCGAGGTGAAGATGAACCCGCGGAACAGGAACTCCTCGCACATCGGCGCGACGACGCATGTCAGGCCCGCGCTGAGCACCAACAGCGCCGCGCCTTCGTTCGATCCGAGCTGTTCGAGCGTCTTCTCTTTTTCGGGGTGAACGATTTCGCTCCACACGACGCTGAGGACGATGAACGAGAGCAGCAGCAGCAGGATCAGGCCGCCCGCCGCCCACCAGCCGACACCCGGGCGGCGCAGCCCGAACTGCCACGAGCGCACCGTGCGCCCGCCGAGCCGCGCGAGGTACACGGCGACGAACACGAAGCCGATGTCCTGGACGACGGTGTCGGCTATCGACAGCCCGGGCGGCAGATGGCTGCTGGTGATCTTCACCCCGAACAGCAGCGCCGCGGGGATATCGAGCAGCAGCCCGCCGACGGCCGCGAGCACGACCCCTCCGAACAAGGCGACCGGCGCCATCCATGGCGGCCAGTCCACGTCCGGCGAGCGGCGGCTGTCCGCGTCGATCAGCGTGCCCTCGTCCAAGGTCTAGGCGACCCAGTGCCAGGTTGCGAACTGGCCGAGGAAGAACACCATCAGCACGCACGACCCTGCCAGCGCCGGGCGTTGCAGGCGCGGGTGCTCGGTGAGCCACGCCGCGAGCCAGATGCCGAGCGGGAACAGCACCAGCAGGAAACGGGGGAGTGACATCAGCGGCTGCTCGGTCACCGGATCCGACAGCGGCAGCGCCAGCGCCGCGAGCACGTAGGCGCCGTACGCGAGCGGCAGCCGCCGCAGGACCCCGACGACGAGCGGGATCACGGCAACGAGGAACGCGAGCAGCATCAGGTTGTGCCCCGCCATCACGAACGGGCTGTCTTTGCCGGTCGCGAAGTAGATGTGATGGCGCTGCCCCGACAGCAGCTGACGCGCTCCCTCGAATGCCGCGCGCAGTGCGTCCCAGACGCCGACGAACGGGCCGGCGTAGTGCCTGCTCCAGACTTCCTGGGCGTGCAGCGGCGCCAGCGGATCGCCGCCGGCGAGCCCGAGATACGCGCCGTAGAGGATCGCGCCGAGCGGCAGCATCGCAAGCCACAGCGCGTTGCGGCGCAGCCGGTAGCGCGGGCGCAGCACCGTGGGCATAGACACCCCGAAGGGCGCGGTCAGCCGCCAGCCGACGCCTCCGGGGTGATCCGGCGGACGGTCCTCGCGCGGGCCGTACAGGTAGAGCATCAGCGCCGGCAGCGCCAGCACGAGGCCGGCGCTGCGGGTGGCGCCGGCGAGCGCGCCGAGCACGCCGACCCACGCCCAGCGCCCGTGGCGCGCGCTCCAGAAGAGCCCGACCGACAGCGCCAGGTAGAGCGACTCCGAGTACACCGCCGAGAAGAAGAACGCCATCGGCGCAAACGCCGTGAGCAGTACCGCCAGCTGCGCGGCCCGCGCGAGCCGCTCACCGCTGAGCGCCGGACGCGCGCGCGCTAGCTCGAGCGTCGCGAGGCGGTGGATGCCGTACAGCGCGAACGCGAGGGCCGCAACCGACACCAGCACCCCGGCCAGGATCGGCGGCGGCCCCAGCCACGACACCGTGCGCAGCGCCAGCGGATACAGCGGGAAGAACGCGGTGCGCGATGTGATGCCGAGGTCCGGGCGATAGCCGTAGCGCGCGATCACGAGGTACCAGACCCCGTCCCAACGCGCCGCCGGCGCAGCCAGCAGGTTGCCGAGCCAGCCGAAGCCGCTGGTGATGCCCGGCGGGTTGAACGCTTTGCGCTGCGGGCCGAAGCCAAACGCCACGACCGTCCCAACGCCGGCCGCCCACACGAGCAGCCGCGAGCTCCACAGCGCCCGCCACATGTCGTGTACGGCCGTCATCCGCGCCGGATCGGCGCGCAGGCGGCCCAGCCACGCCGCCGCCGGGGCGAGCGATGCGCGAGCGCCGGGAAGCTCCACGGGCTGGGCATGCTCGAGCGGGGCGATCAGCTCGCTCGCGTCGTTCACTGCGGCCAGCTCGGCGGTGTCGGGGTTCATGGTCAGGCAACGAGGCTACGGACAGCTGCGCTTGCAAGTGGCAGGAAATCACACCCTGCGCGGTAATCTCGACCCCCCGAGATGTCTCGACAAGCTCGAAAGCGCCGGCGGCGGCGCGGTGGCAGCACGCGCGTGATCATCGCGGTCGCAATCGCGATCGCGGCGACGTTGGCGGTCGGCGTGCTCGCGGCCGTCGCGTTCGTGGCGCACGTCGCCGACGGCACGCGCGGGCTGGAATCGCGTCACGCGAGCATCGGCGGGGGCACCTCCGAGGTGTACGCCGCCGACGGCGCGCGTCTGGGCGCGATCCAGTCCGACGAACTGCGCACGCCGGTCGGCTGGAGCGAAATACCGAGGGCGTTGAAGAACGCGACGGTGGCGATCGAGGACCAGCGCTTCTACAAAGACGACGGCATCGACGTGACGGGGATCTTTCGCGCGGCGGTGAAGGACCTCGGGCGCGGCCGGGCGCTGCAGGGAGCCTCGACGATCACGATGCAGCTGGTGCGCAACCTGTACCTGGGCGGCGACGAGCGCACGTTCCGGCAGAAGATCGCCGAGGCGAAGCTCGCGATCGAATACAACGAACGGCACAGCAAGCAGTCGATCCTCAACAGCTATCTCAACGACATCGCCTACGGCACCGTCGGCGGGCAGACGATGATCGGCGTGCAGGCCGCCGCGCGGATCTACTTCAACGAGCCGGTCTCGCATCTCGATCTCGAGCAGTCGGCGCTGCTCGCCGGCCTGCCCCAGGCGCCCTCGCAGTACAACCCGTTCCTCGACCCCACCGTCGCCAGGCAGCGGCGCAACGAGGTGCTCGCGAAGATGGCTGAACTGCACTACATCAGCCAGGCGCAGGCGCAGGCGACGGAGCGCGCGCCACTCGAGACACACCGCGGCTACTACTACTCCGAACGCAAAGAGCGGTTCTTCTTCGAATACGTACGCCAGCTGCTGATCGCCCGCTACGGCGCCAAGGCGGTCGAAAAGGGCGGGCTGAAGGTGTACACGACGATCAGCCTGAACATGCAGCGCCTGGCGCGCAAGGCGATCTCCGAAATCCTCGACGAGCCGGAAGACCCCGCCTCGGCGATCGTCACGATCGATCCGCGCAACGGTGACATCGAGGCGATGGCCGAGTCAGAGAGCTATGAGAAGTCGCAGTACAACCTCGCCGCCGACGGCCATCGTCAGCCCGGCTCGACGTTCAAGGCGATCGACCTCGCCGACGCGCTGTCGCGGGGAATCGACCCGTACACCACCTCCTACTTCTCGCACACGCTGGAGCCCGGCTGGCTCGCCGCCGAACCCAATTACAAAGTTCAGACGTTCGAGGGCGTCTCGGAAAACAAGTCGATGAACCTCGTCACGGCGACGCTCAAATCCGACAACACCGTCTACGCCCAGCTCGCCGCCGACCTCGGCGAGGAATCGATCACCCAAACCGCATACGCGATGGGGGTCAAAACGCATCTGGAAGGCAACCCAGCGCAGGCGCTCGGCGGCCTCACGCTCGGCGTCACGCCGCTTGAAATGGCCGACGTGTACGCGACGCTCGCCGACGGCGGCTATCGCAACGCCCCGATCGCAATCACCAAGGTCGTGTTCCCGGACGGCCAGGTCGATGAAAACTGGGGCAGGCCCCACAGGGTGAAAGTGCTGAGCGAAGCCGTCACCTCGGTGGAGACCAGCATCCTCGAGCAGAACGTCGAGAGCGGCACTGCGACGCGCTCGGCGATCAACTGCCCGACAGCCGCCAAGACGGGTACGACCGAAGAACTGATCGACGCATGGCTCGACGGCTACACCCCCGATTACGCCACCGCCGTGTGGATGGGCTATCCAACCAGACGCGTGTCGATGACCGACGTCCATGGCGAGCCCCAGCAGGGCGGCTACCTGCCGGCGGAAATCTGGCACGCGTACATGGCGGCGGTCACCGAAGGCCAGCCGTGCGTACCGTTCCCGCCGTCGAAAGAAGCGATCTCCTACGAGCCGTTCTACGGCAAATACGCGAGCACCGGGCTCGCTCTGGCCGCCGAAGCAAACGCGCACTCATCAGAACAGCCGACCACAAAACCGCGGCGCCACGGCAGGGGCCACGGCGCCCCGGGTGCCGGCGGCAGGTTCGCGCCGAGCGAACCCGAACCCGCGCCTCGTATACAGACGCCGAGCACGCCGCCGACGCCACGTTCCGGCGGAGCGACCGAAAAGCAGACCGGCGGGGCCGGCCCTCCCTGACGCGACCGTGCTGGTAGTTTGATTCCAGATACCCAGGAAAACGAGAGGCCGCCGCGATGATCCGCAGGCTGCCGGATGAGGTGTGACGTGGCGAAGGAGGACAAGGTTGAATTCGAGGGAGAGGTGATCGAGGCGCTGCCCAACGCGATGTTCCGCGTCAAGCTCGACAACGACCACGTCGTCCTCGGTCACGTCGCGGGCAAGATGCGCCGCTTTCGGATTCGCATCCTGCCGGGCGACCGCGTTCGCTGCGAGCTCTCCCCGTACGACCTGGATCGCGCGCGGATCGTCTACCGACACCGCTGAACCATCGGCATCGCGACACGGCATCGCTGAGCGCTCCCTGATCGACTCCATCGCGGCCGAGCTCGCGCGCCGCGCGCTCGATGGGACACGGGTCATCCGGGGGATGGGGGACGACGCAGCGGTGGTTCGTGCGCGGGCCGTGTGCGTGACGTCGGTCGACGCGATGGTCGACGGCGTCCACTTCCGCCTCGACGAGGGCTGGGCAACGCCAGCCGAGGTCGGCCATCGAGCGCTCGCTGGCGCGCTGTCGGATCTCGCGGCGATGGGCGCCGATCCGGGGGAGGCGTACGTCGTGCTGGGCCTGCCGTCGGGCTTCGGCTCCGAGCGCGCGCTGGAGCTGGTGCGCGCCGCCGCTGCGCTCGCGGCACAGACCGGCACCGCGATCGCCGGTGGTGATGTCGTCCGTGCGCCGGCGCTGACCGTGTCGATCACAGCCGTCGGCTGGGCGGACAGTGCGGCAGCGCTGGTGACACGCGACGGTGCACGCCCGGGAGACGTGATCGGAGTGACGGGGCGCCTGGGCGCCGCTGCAGCTGCGCTTGCCGTGCTCGAGGGCCGGGCCGTGCGCACGCCCGCGGCCGAGGCCGCGCTCGCGCGCGCTCGCAGCCCGATGCCACGGTTGCGCGAGGGCCGCGCGCTCGCGGCGGCGGGCGTCCACGCGATGATCGACCTCTCGGATGGCCTCGCCGGCGACGCCGGGCAGATCGGGCGCGCGAGCGGCGTCAGCCTGCACATCGAGCTCGCGGCGCTGCCGCTCGACGACGGCGTCAGCGAGGTGGCGGGGGATCTCGGCGTCCCGCCGTGGCAGCTCGCGGCGGCGGGCGGCGAAGATTACGAGCTGTGCTTCTGTGCGCCCGCCGCCGAGCGCGCCCGCGTGCAGGCCGCCGTGGCGGAGCTGGGCAACGCGCAGGTCAGCTGGGTCGGAGAGGTGCGCGCCGGGTCGCCTGGCGTGACGCTGTCAGACGAGCGGGGAGACGCTGTGCGGATCGAGGGACACGAGCATCGCTGGTAGCGCGGGCGCCGCCGCGGGCCGTGCCGGTGATTCGATCGGCCGCGGGATCGCTCCGCCGGGAAGCAGCCGCGCGGCGCCCACCGGCACGGTGCGCGTCAGGCGCGCGTACACGAGCAGGCGCTTTTCGGCGCTGAACACGGGGGTGCACGCCGACAGCACCAGCCGGGTGTGGCCGACGTTGGCGACCGCGGCCTGGACGTCGGTCGGCCATACGACCCGCTGGCCGGTGACCGTGTAGGTGAAGTGTGCGTATGGCATGTTCAGGAGGATGTGGTTGCCGGGTTTCAGGAGGTTGATTTCTCGAAAGGGCGCGAGATACGTGGTTCGGTGCCCGGCGATCGCGGTCGTGCCCGGGATGCCGGGGAAGTGCGTTTCCCTGTAGATGCCCGGCCCGCGAATCAGATCGCCGGTGTCGGTGCCGTCGACCATCACGTAGTCGGCGCCGACGCGCGGGATCAGAATCCGCCCGACGGCCGCACCGTCGTGCGAGCGGCGTTCGAGCTGGCCGGCCAGGTAGCTGATCCGCGCCTGCTCATCCGGCATGCTCGCCAGCGCGCGACGCTCGACGGGTGTCGGCACGGTGCCTTCGACCGCCAGCAGCTCGCCGCCGAGGTGGGCCTGCTCGATCGTCGCGTAGAGAGCCGTCAGCGGCTCCTGCCAGACAAGCGTGATCAAAGCGTCCACCAGCGCCAGCGCACCGAGCACGATCAGCGTGACCGCGAGCGCTCGCAACAGGCGCGCCGAGCCCGAGCGGTGCTGCTTCGCGGGGGCGAGCGCGGTTGCGGGCGCGGTGGTGGTGAGCGACTCCGACATCGCGCGTCTATCGTCGCAGAGCTGACTCCGTGCCACCGAGTGACCCAGGGCCTGCATATGAGAGCGGGCCGCGGATCGTGACCTCGACCGCCTCGACCGACGGCACGCCAACCGTCGCCGGCAGCACGTCCAGCGCTACCAGCGCCGCGGCGGCGAGGCAGCCGAGCGCGCCACTCCAAAGGATCGCGCCGACCACGCCGACGTGGCCCGCAGCGAGCAGCAGCACGCCCATCCAAGCCACATCCCCCACGCCGAGGCCGAGCTGATGCGTGTAGAACAGGACCAGCAGCAGCAGCGGGGCGAGGCCCAGCACGACCAGCGCGAGCGAGACGGCGCGGCGCGGCAGGCGGCCGATGTCCAGACGTCGCGGGTCTGCGAGCGCCAGCCACAGGTGCAGCGCCGGCAGCGCCAGCAGCGCGGTCAGCGGGTTGCCGAGCCATGCGAGCAATGCGATCGTGACCAGCACCGACAGCAGCGCCAGCCCCGCCATCTCGGGGTCCGGCCGGACGTCGGAGCCGAGTCGTCGGATCAGCATCCCGCGCAACAGCCATGAGAACGCGAAGGTGAGCACGAGCGCTGCCACAGCCGTCGCCGCTCGCGCGCCAAACGGCAGCGCGCTCGGCAGCACCGCCCCGGCGGGCGTGGCGCCGAGCACTCCGAGCCAGCCGAGCAGGTAGGCGAGCACCGCGCAGCTCAGGAACGGGAGCGCGCAGCTCAGCGCCCACAGCGTTGAGCGCCCGACCGACAGACGGCGCCGGCGCGCGCGCGCCAGTCCATCGAGCACCGTGATCAGCGGTGGCAGCAGCAGCGTCAGGACGAGCAGTCGCAGCACCCATGCGGGCATCGTCTTGCGCCCGAGCACGAGGTCGGTTTCCATCGCCGGCGCCACGTCAGGCGCCGTGTCGAGCGCGTCGACGGCGCTGAGCACGGCGCGGCCGAACAGTTCGAGGCGTTCCCCGCCCACCGGCGCGCCGCGGGCGGGGCCGCTTTCGCCGGAGGCCTGCACGAGCACCGCCGGCACGCCACGCGCGTCCAGCGCCCCCTGTTCGCCGACGCTCAGCGGAAACGCCAGGTGCGCGAGCTGGCCGAGCGTGCTCGGGGCGCCCGGGTCGATGCCGACGTTCTGAGTGATCGCGGCGTCGACCGTCCGCTGGAGCTCGAGCGGGGCGGAACCGACCCCGTCGGAGTACGGCACGACGATCGGTGGCCGTGTGCGTGTCCCCGCGACGTCGCCGAGGACGATCGCCGCGTCCAGCGGCGCGCTCCCGGCGCCCGCCGTCGCGGCGCCGCCCAGCTCGCCGCCGCCCGACAGCAGCTGTGCCGCCCCGGCGTCGCCGCCGCTACCGCCGCTGGTCGACGCGATGATGATCGTGCGCTTGGTCTCGCGCTCGGCGAACACGCGGGCCAGCTCCAGCAGCGCAGCGGTCCCCGACAGTTCCGCCGCCGAGCCACGGCGGGCGGCATCGCGATGCGCGACGATCAGGATCGGTGCGGCGCCCGTCGAGCCGGCGCGGCGCGCGACCACGTCTGTGAGGGTCTGCCGGCCGGCGACCGTCTCGGCGTCGAAGCGATAGGTGTGCACTGAGAAGCCGCCGCCGGCGCTCCCGCCCAGCCCCTCGAGCTTCTGCGCCACGTAGCGCGCCAGCGCTTCGTCGCTTGGACTGCCTGGGCGCCGCTGCGGGAAGCTCGCGTCAAGGCGCTGCAGTTCGGAATACGCGGGCGCGCCTTCGAACGCGTCGGGCGCGAGCGTCGAGGTGAGCGGCAGCGGCCGCGACCCCAGCGAGAAGGCGGCGATGCCCAGCGCGAACAGGAACGGCACGAATGCCGCGCGGTACAAGCGACCGTTGAGCATGGCCATAGACCTTAGTCCGCGGATCGGCCTGTCGTCTCCGGCAGGCCTTCCGGGGGTCGGCGCCGGCGCTCCGCCCAGCCCGGGCCCAAGCCGTTGCACCGGACTGACTCCCGCGTTAGGTATCGTGCCGCCGCGTGCTGCAGCCTGTCGCCGTCGCCAACAAGACGCTCGCGGACTACACGCACATCTGCGGACGCGAGCTGATCGCCGAAATCCGCGAGCTCGCCGAGCCACTGCAGGGTCAGCGCGTCGTACACATCTCGGCGACGGCGTTCGGCGGCGGCGTCTCGGAGATCCTGTACACGCTCGTGCCGCTGATGCGCGACGTCGGCCTGGACTGCGAGTGGCAGGTGATATACGGCCGCGAAGAGTTCTTCAACGCGACCAAGCTGATGCACAACGCGCTACAGGGCGCGCCTCAGGATCTCGACGAGGAGCAGTGGGCGACATGGCTGAAGTACAACGAGATCAACGCCCGCGAGCTCACCGGCGGTTGGGACGTGTGCCTGGTGCACGACCCGCAGCCGGCGGCGCTGTGCCAGCTGGTGCCGGAGAAGGCGAAGGGCTGGGTGTGGCGCTGCCACATCGACGTCTCGACGCCGAACCCCGACACGATCAGCCGGCTGCTGCCCTACATCCAGGATTACCCCGAGTCGCTGTTCCACATGCGCGAGTACGTGCCCGAGGGCATGAAGGGCCATGTCAACGTGGTGCCGCCGGCGATCGACCCGCTGACGCCCAAGAACATGGCGCTGTCCCCGGAGGACGGCGCATTCGTGTGCGGCCAGTTCGGGATCGACATCGACAGGCCGCTGATCTGCCAGGTGTCGCGCTTCGACCCGTGGAAGGACCCGCTCGGCGTGATCGACGCCTATCGCAAGGTCAAGGAGACGATGCCCGAGGTGCAGCTCGCGCTGGTCGGCTCGATGGCCAGCGACGACCCCGAGGGCTGGGACTTCTTCAACTCGACGATCGCCCACGCCGACGGCGACCCTGACATACACATCCTCAACAACTTCAACAACGTCGGCGCGATCGAGGTCAACGCCTTCCAGTCGCACTCCGACGTGCTGATCCAGAAGTCCACACGTGAGGGCTTTGGGCTGACCGTCTCTGAGGCGATCTGGAAGGCGCGGCCGTTCATCGGCGGCAACGTCGGCGGCATCCCGCTGCAGATCGAGGACGGCGTCACGGGCTACCTCGTCTCGAGCGTCGATGAATGCGCTCGGCGCACGACCGACTTCCTGCGCGACCCCGAGCTCGGCCGCACGCTCGGCAGGCGCGGCAAGGAGCACGTGCGCCAGCACTTCCTCACGCCGCGCTATTTGCGCGATTATTTGAAGATCTTCAACGAGCTCGCAAAGGCATGACCAGCGAGCCGGCACGGCGGGCTCCGCTGGTGCTGGTGAGCAACCGTGGCCCGGTCACGTTTCATGCCCACGGCGAGGTCCAGCGCGGCTCGGGCGGGCTGGTGACGGCGCTGACGGGCCTGGCGTCCCATCGCGACGCGATCTGGATCGCCTCGGCGATGAGCGAGTACGACGTGGAGGTCTCACGCGTTCACGACGGTCGCGCGTTTCCGGTGCGCTCCCCAGGCGGCGGCGAGTACCAGGTGCGCCTGGTGGTCAGCGACCCGGAGGCGTACGACCGCTTCTACAACGTGTTCGCCAACCCGATGCTGTGGTTCATCCAGCACTACCTGTGGGATCTGTCGAACGCGCCGGACATCCGGCGCGAGGAGATCGAGGCGTTCGAGTTCGGCTACAACGTCGTCAACGAAGATCTTGCGCGCGCGGTGGTGGAGCAGCTCGACGGCGCGGAGGAGCCGGTGGTGATGGTCCACGACTACCACCTGTACACGCTCCCCGACCTCGTGCGCCGCGCGCGCCCGGACGTGTTTCTGCACCACTTCATCCACATCCCGTGGACACAGCCGGACGCGTGGCGCGTGCTGCCGACGCGCATCCGCGAGGACATCTACACGGGCCTCTTGGCGAACGACATCATCGGCTTCCACACACGCTCCTACCGGCACAACTTCCTGCAGTGCTGCCGCGATCTGATGGATCTCGACGTGGACTTCGGCCGCGGCGTGGTGCGCTTTCGCGACCGTGACGTGTGGGTGCGGGCCTACCCGCTGCCGATCGACCACGAGGCGACCCGCCAGATCGCGCGACGACCGCGCGTGAGCGAGTTCGAGGAGGAGCTGCTGCGCCGCCGCAGGGACTTCCTGATCCTACGCGTGGATCGTGCAGACCTATCAAAGAACGTGCTGCGCGGGTTCTCGGCGTTCGATCTGTTCCTGGAACAGCACCCCGAGTTCACCGAGCGGGTGACGTTCATGGCCCAGCTGATGCCATCGCGGACCGACGTGCCGCAGTACGCGGAGTACCTCGAGCGGATCGAGGCGCTCGTGGCCGTCGTCAACCATCGCCACGGTACCCCCGACTGGATGCCGATCCAGCTGAAGCTGCGCGACGACCTCGAGGAGGCGGTGGCCGCGTACAAGCACTACGACGTGCTGCTCGTCAACGCGATGTTCGACGGCATGAACCTCGTCGCCAAGGAGGGGCCGCTGGTGAACGAGCGCGAGGGCGTCTCGATCCTCTCCGAGAACACCGGCGCACACGAGGAGCTCGGCGAGTACGCGCTGTCGGTGAACCCGTTCGACATCCAGGAGCTCGCCAACTCGATCTACGCCGCGCTGACGATGAGCCCGCACGAGCGCCGCCGCCGCGCCGAGGGGCTAGCGCAGATCGTCACCTCGCGCGACCCCGGCGACTGGATCGACGAGCAGCTCGCGGACATCCGCGCGAAGGCGCAGGACGCGGGCTGAGCGATCGGTTCCTCCGCGACCCGCTACCCTGTGCGATCGAAGCCGCATGACGCTGCCTGCCCCGACATATGACCTGATGCTGCTGCTCGACCCGCAGGCCGAGGACGCCGCGCGCGCGAAGATCGTCGCGGACACGCGCTCGGCGATCGAGGCGCAGGGAGAGCTGCTGCGCTATGACCCGTGGGGCGAACGCCAGCTGGCCTACCCGATCGAGAAAAAAACCAGCGCCGAGTATCACCTGATGCAGTTCCACGTCGGCGAGGTCGAGCTGCTGAACGGCCTCAACCGCACGCTGCGGATCACCGACGGCGTCGTGCGCTTCCGCATCATCAAGCTCGCACCGGGCGTCCCCGAGGCGCCGAACGTGCCCTCCGCGGCACCGAGCGCCGAGCGCGAGCGCCCCGACGCCGGCCAGCCCCCGCAGGCGCCTGCTGACGTCGCCGCTGAGCCCGAGCTCGCGGTCGCCGAGCCCGCTTAGCGGCTCCCTCGCACCGGCGCCCTTATGTGTGGGGCGCAGGCGTAATAACATCGGCGCATGAGCTGGGCCGAGGCCGAGGACATGAGCGACCGGTCGGCAACCCGGACCGACGTCCTGCGCGCGTCGCCGCCGATGTTCGACTCGAAGTTGCTCGACGCCTGCTCCCGTGTGCATCCGGCGGTTCCGGTGATCATCTTCCTGCCGGCGATCGTGGTGCTGGCAGCGTGGGGGCTGTCGCGCTCGAGCGTGCCGCTGGTGGTCGGCCTGTTCATCGGCGGCTACGCGCTGTGGACGCTGTTCGAGTACTGGCTGCACAGAATCGTGTTCCACTTCGAGCCGGAGGACGGGTTCGGCGCGCGCCTGCACTGGATCATCCACGGCGTGCACCACGACCACCCCAACGACCCGATGCGCCTCGTGATGCCACCGGCGGTGAGCGTGCCGCTGGCCGCGGTCGTGTTCGGGATCCTCTACCTGATCTTCGGAGCGCACTACGCGCCGGCGTTGGGGGCGGGCTTCTTCGCCGGCTACCTGGCGTACGACCTGACCCACTACTACCTGCACCACTTCCGCCCCCGCGGACCGCTCGGGCGGATGCTGCGCGAGCGGCACATGCGCCATCACTTTCAGGACCACACTCGGGGCTTCGGGATCAGCGCGCCCTACTGGGACGAGGTGTTCGGGACGTCCTCCCGCGCGAAGCGATCCTCGCAATGAGCGGCATCGCCAGCGCCTGAGGCTAGAGTCGCGCCCGCGGGCCACTCTAGACTCGGGATTCCTACTTAGACGACAGATCCACTCCCGCTGAGCGCGGGAGCGACAAGCTGAAAGGAAGGGCAGCCGTGGCCGCCACCAACATCAACCGGGTCGTGCTGACCGGAAACCTGACCGCCGATCCCGAGCTGCGCTCGCTGCCGAGCGGCAACTCGGTGTGCAAGCTGCGCGTCGCGTGCAACACGCGTCGCAAGAACGGCAGCACCGGCGAATGGGAGGACAAGCCGAACTACTTCGACATCACCGTGTGGGGCGCGCAGGGCGAGAACGCGGCCCGCTATCTGTCAAAGGGACGCCCGGTGGCAGTCGACGGACGGCTCGAATGGCGCGAGTGGGAGACCCAGGAGGGCGCGAAACGCCAGGCAATCGATATCATTGCCGACTCGGTGCAGTTCCTGGGCTCGCGCGACGACGCCTCAGGTGGGGGCGGCTTTTCCGGTAACGGGGCCGCCAAGGGCAGCGACATCCCCGTCGACGAAGGGGATTTCCAGCCCGCACCGGTCGCCGGCGCAGCCGGCGACGACGACATCCCGTTCTAGCCAGTACAGCGAGGTTTCAGTGGTTTCCAACGTAGTCACGCCCAATCATCACCGCAGTAGCGGCGGAGGACGCTGATGGCCAAAGCACGCGGTCGCGGCAAGCCGGTGCGCCGGCGCGACAAGAAGGGCGGGCCCGGCAGCGGGCGGCGCAAGCCGTGCCAGCACTGCCGCGACAAGGTCGAGCAGGTCGACTACAAGGACGTCGCGTCGCTGCGCAAGTTCATCTCCGAGAAGGGCAAGATCCGCTCGCGCAGGATCACCGGCTCGTGCCGGCGCCACCAGGTGCAGATCGCAGTCGCCGTCAAGCGCGCCCGTGAGCTGGCGCTGCTGCCCTACGTCAACGAGGGCGGTCGCGACGACAGCCCTCGGCGCGACCGCGGCGACCGCGACCGCGAGCGCTAGGCGGGCGGCATGCCGGAGGCGATACTCCTCAAGGACGTCGACACGCTCGGCGAGCAGGGCAACGTCGTCGACGTCTCCAAGGGCTATCTGCGCAACTACCTGATCCCGCGCAAGCTCGCCCAGCCCGCGACCAAGGGCGCGATCGAGACGGTACGCCAGCGCCAGGCGGCCGCCGAGCGGGCGGCGCGCGAGGCGGTCGAGCGCGCGCAGGAGAATGTCAACCTGCTCAACCGCACCGTGCTGACGATCCCTCAGCAGGCCGGCGCCGACGGCCGCCTGTTCGGGTCGGTCACCGCCCAGGACATCGCGAGCGCGATTCGCGAAGCACGTGGGCTGCGGATCGACAAACGGGGCGTGCACCTGCCCGAGCCGATCAAGAACGTGGGCACGTACATGGTCGTGGTCGACGTCGTCGAGGGCGTCCAGGCGACGATCAAGACGATGGTGGTCGCGAAGAAGTAGCGCTCCGCACGTGAGTCGATCGTCCCCGACCGCTTACGCGGTGTGGGGCCGAGTCGTCTCACGTGCTCCGCTTGGCCGGGATCCTCGGCGACTCGCCGGAGGAACGCCCGGCCGAGTTCGTGTCCTCAGGTGCTGCGAACATGTGTTCGTGACTGGCGTCGCATCTTTTTCACGCCGCATTTGCGGGAACGGCCGTCGGGGCACGCCCGCGCTGAGCCTAAACTCGCGCATCTAGATGAGCGCCGTCCCGACAGCCAACGGCAACTCGCAGCCGTCCGCGGGCATGATCGCCCCGCCGCACAACCTCGACGCCGAGCAGTCGGTGCTGGGCGCGATCCTGCTGTCGGATCGATCGCTGTACGCGCTCGTGATCGAAGAGGGGCTGCGCGCAGAGGACTTCTATCGAGAGCGCCATGGCGCGGTGTACGAGGCGATGCTCGCGCTGTACAACGAAAGCGAGCCGGTCGACGTGCTGACGGTGATCGACCGCCTGCGCCAGATGGGCAAGCTGCAGGAGATCGGCGGACCGGCGACCGTCGACGAGCTCACCGGCGTCGTGCCCGCAGCGGGACACGCGCGCCGCTACGCGCAGATCGTTCGCGAGAACGCGCTGCTCAGGCGCCTGCTCAAGAGCACCTATGAGATCCAGGAGAGCGTGCTCGGCCACGACGCGCCGCCGCGCGAGCTGGTGGAGCAGGCGGAGAAGGCGATGCTCGAGGTCGCGCGCGACGACCGCCAGCAGGACTTCCGCGCGATCGAGGAGGTGCTGCACGAGGAGCTCGACAAGCTGCACCGGCTGTCGCTCGAGGGCAC
>DATHOH010000006.1:0-43148 GCA_035485155.1 Solirubrobacteraceae bacterium | reverse complement strand
CGTGGTCTCGGTGCGCGCCGGGAGCGGGGGATCGTTCAAGAACCCCGGCCTCTATCAGATGCGGCTGTTGACCGGCCGCAAAGGCGAAGTCGCCTACGCACGCGTCTGGGAGTACACGGCGCCGGCGAACTACAAATGGGGGCAGGGAGGACTCGGCCTGCTGTACGGCTTCGCGATCACGCCCAGCGGCTCACAGTGGCGGGTGCAGGTCGCCTATCCGTATCGTCCGCACCGCTACTACAACGAGTTCAGCTACAGCACCGGCCGGATCGCGGGATCGCCCAAAGAACCGGCGCTGACGCTGCCGATTCTCACCTCGCTCTACGGCGAGGCGGCATCGGTTCTGGCGAGCGCGACGCGCCACGCACCTGTGGCCGAAGCGCGCTATCTCGACCCTGGGTTGCCCCCGGCGCCGTAACCGCGCGACTCCCAGGCTGCGAGCGAGCCGGCGGACGTTCGTCGCCGCTACCGTTGCGAGCATGGATCTGTCGCTGTTCTTCGCAGGCACCGCCGGTTCGGTGCCGAGCGCCCGGCGGGGGCTGCCGGCGGCGCTCCTGCGCCGCGGCGGCGACCGCGTGCTGTTCGACTGCGGCGAAGGCACGCAGCGCCAGCTGCTGCGCTCCGTTGGCCTGCTCGATCTCGACAGTGTCTTCATCACGCACTTCCACGCGGACCATTGGCTGGGGCTGCCCGGCATGCTCAAGTCCTTCGCGCTGCGTGAACGCACCGAGCCGCTGAGCGTGTACGGCCCGGCGGGCCTGCAGGCGCTGATGGCGGAGATGCGCATCATATTCGGGCGCCTGCCCTACAAATGCGACATCGTCGAGCTCGAGCCGGGGGAGGCGGTGCAGCGTGACGGATACGTGATCGCGGCGATCCCCGTGCTCCACAAAGGCGGCTCGGCGTTCGGCTACGCGATCGTCGAGGAGCAGCGGCCCGGCCATCTCGATCCGCGCCTCGCCGAGGAGCTCGGCGTCAAACCGGGACCCGACTTCGGCCGGCTGCAGCGCGGCGAGACCGTCGGGGGCGTCAAGCCCGAGCAGGTGATGGGCCCGACCAGGGAGGGACGCAAGGTCGTCCTCTCCGGTGACACCGCGCCGTGTGAGGCGCTCGCGATCGCCGCCTATCAGGCCGATCTGCTGGTGCACGAGGCGACGTTCCTGGAGGAGGACGCGGAGCGCGCGCGTCAGACGTTGCACAGCACCGCGCGCCAGGCTGCCGAACTCGCGCGCGACGCCGAGGTGCGGCTGCTCGCGCTCACGCACGTGTCCAGCCGCTACGCCGGCGGCGAGCTGCGCGAGGAGGCGAGCGCGATCTTCCCCGCCACCGAGGCCGCCCGCGACTTCGACACGATCGAGGTGCCGTTCCCCGAGCGCGGCGGCGCGACGCTCGTGCGCTGGTCCGAGCGCGTCGCCCGCGAGCGCGCGCAGGCGGAAGCGTCCGCGGCTCCCGGCGCGCCGCACGCGCAGGCTCCAGCGAGCGCGTCGCCCGCGCAGGCCGAGCCTGTCGCATCCCCTTGATACATTGCCGTTGCTCCTTTAATCCGGTCCCGTGAGGCCAGGAAGGAAACGATGGCAGCAGACGAGAAGGTGGTCCTCCACGAGGAGGAAGTAGCGCGGGCGCTGACGCGCATCGCCCACGAGATCCTCGAGCGCAACCCCGATGAGCCGGCTCCGGCGCTTGTCGGCATCCACCGTCGCGGCGCGTTCCTCGCGCATCGCCTGCACGTCCTGCTCGAGGAGCTGCTGGGCACTGACGTGCCGCTCGGCGACCTCGACATCGGCTTCTACCGCGACGACGTCGGCACGCGCCCCGACGCGCCGGTGCTGCACGCCTCGCACATCGACTTCGACATCACGGGGCTGACGGTGGTGATCGTCGACGACGTTCTGTTCACCGGGCGCACGGTGCGCGCCGCGATCGAGGCGCTGTTCGCCTACGGGCGTCCGCAGCGCGTGCAGCTGGCGGTGCTCGTCGATCGCGGCCACCGCGAGCTGCCGATCCGCCCCGACTACATCGGCAAGAACCTGCCGACGTCGAGCAGCGAGCACGTGTCGGTGCGCGTGCGCGAGCTGGACGGCATCGACGAGGTCGCGATCGCCCTGGGCGCGCATGACGGCGCTGGGTCGGCGTCCTCGGTCGCTCGCGTGCAAAGCACGCCACGCTCCCTGCGTCCTGGACCAGCTTGTCCTGCGCACCCAGGGTCGCGCATGTCGGAGTCGGCATGAACCACCTGATCTCGATCGAGGATCTCGAGCGCGCCGACATCGAGCGCATCGTCAGCCAGGCGGAGCGCTTCGCGGAGGTCTCAGACCGTGAGATCAAGACCGTGCCGGCGCTGCGCGGGCGGATGGTGCTGAACCTCTTCTACGAGTCCTCGACGCGTACCCGCAGCTCCTTCGAGCTCGCCGCCAAGCGCCTGTCCGCTGACGTCGTCAACTTCGCAGCGAGCGGCTCGAGCGTCGAGAAGGGTGAGTCGCTGAAGGACACCGTGCTGACGCTCAGCGCGCACAAGCCCGACGCGATTGTGCTGCGCACGCCGTGGGCAGGCGCTGCGGAGCTCGTGTCGAGATGGTGCAGCGCGGCGATCGTCAACGCCGGCGACGGCAAGCACGAGCACCCCACACAGGCGCTGCTGGACGTCTACACGCTGCGTCGGCGCGTCGGCGCGATCGACGGCTGCTCGATCTGGATCGTCGGCGACGTCGCGCACTCGCGCGTCGCCCGCTCGAACGTGCTCGCGTTCCAGCGCATGGGCGCCAAGGTCACCGTCGCGGGTCCGCCGACGCTGATCCCGCGCGGCATCGAGCAGCTCGGCTGCGAGGTGCGCTACACGCTCGACGAGCTCCCCTCGGCCGACATCGTGTACGCGCTGCGGATGCAGAACGAGCGCATGAACGAGACCTGGGTGCCGTCGATCCGCGAGTACGCCAGCTGGTACCAGATCAACGGTGCGCGCCTGTCGCCGCACCAGATCCTGATGCACCCGGGGCCGGTCAACCGCGGCGTCGAGCTCTCGGGCGAGGTCGTCGACTCGCCACAGGCGGTCATCACCGCCCAGGTCGAAGCCGGCGTCGTCGTCCGCATGGCGGTGCTCTACGAGCTGCTCGCCGGGGCGCGCGAACCGCGCGCGCTAGGTGACGGCGCGCGCGAGCCGGCCGGCGTCAGCGCGCTCGGGAGCCAGCCCGGGTGAGCCCCGTAGACGCGCTGATCAGCGGGCGCCGGGCGCCCGCGGAGCTGTTGCTGCGCGACGTGCACGTGCTCGACCCGCGCGCCGGGATCGACGCTCGCCACGACGTCCGCGTCAGCGGCGGCGTGCTCGCCGAGCTGGGCGCGCCCGGCGCGCTCGAGCCGCGCGCGGGGAGCGCCGGCGAGAGCGGGGGGGAGGGCGGCGAGGAGCTGATCGAGGGGCACGGGCGGCTGCGGCTGCTGCCGGCGTTCTTTGACCCGCACGTGCACCTGCGCACGCCCGGCCAGGAGCACAAGGAGGACATCGAGACCGGCACCCGCGCCGCCGCCGCCGGCGGCTTCGGCGCGGTGATCGCGATGCCCAACACCGATCCCGTGCTCGACTCCGCGCCGCTGCTGCGCTCGCTGCGGGACACCGCCGCGCGCGAGGCGCGCGTGCCCGTCGGCTTCCTGCCCGCGATCACGCGCGGCCTCGCCGGCGAGCAGCTCACCGAGATGGCCGAGCTCCGGCAGGAGGGGGCGCTGGGCTTCACCGACGACGGGCACCCGGTGCAGAGCGCGGGCATGCTGCGCAAGGCGCTGCAGTACCAGCGCCTGTGCGGCGGCGTGCTGTCGCTGCACGAGGAGGACCGCACGCTCTCGCGCGGCGGCGCCATGCACGAGGGCGCCGTCAGCGCCGCGCTGGGGATCGGCGGCATTCCGAGCGTCGCCGAGTCGACGATGGTCGCGCGCGACGCCGCGCTCGCCGGTCACGAGGGCGCGCGCGTGCACTTCCAGCATTTGTCAAGCGCCGCGTCGGTCGAGGCGATCGCCGCCGCCAGGCAGCGCGGCTGGCGGGTCAGCGCCGAGGTCTGCCCGCACCACCTGCTGCTGACCGAGCAGGACGTTCGCACGATGGACACGCGCATGAAGATGTACCCGCCGCTCGCCACCGAGGCCGATCGCGTCGCGCTCGTCGAGGGACTGCGTGCCGGCACGATCGACTGCGTCGCCACGGACCACGCGCCGCACGCGCGCGAGGAGAAGGAGGTGCCATTCGAGCAGGCGCCGATGGGCAGCACCGGCCTCGAGACGGCGTTCGCGGCGCTGCACACAGGCCTCGTGCTCCCCGGCGTGATCGACCTGGCGCTGCTGGTCGAGCGCATGACCGCCGGCGCGGCGCTGTTCGAGCTGCCGACACCCACGGTCGCGGTTGGCGCCCCGGCGAACTTGACCCTCGTCGACCTCGACGCGGTGTGGGTCGCCGGCGAGCACGGCTGGGAGAGCCGCTCGGAGAACTGCTGCTTCGCCGGGCGGCGCCTGCAGGGCCGCGTGCTGATGACGCTCGCCGCCGGCGCGCTCGCGCACCGCGATCGGGCGCTCGCGATGGTGGCCGCCTGATGGGCCTGCTCGAGCGCGACCGCGCCGCGCTGGTCGTGGTGGATGTCCAGGAGGGCTTTCGTTCCTACGCCACGTTCGCCGCCGTCGCCGGCGCGTGCGCCAAGCTCGTGCAGGCGGCGCGGATTCTGCAGCTGCCGACGCTCGTCAGCGAGCAGTACCCCAAGGGCCTCGGTCCGAGCGCGCCCGAGCTCGGCCTGCAGGACGAGCCGCGGATCGAGAAGACCGTGTTCTCAGCCGCGCGCGCCGAGGGCTTCGACCTCGGCGGCGCCGAGCAGGCGCTGGTGTGCGGCATCGAGGCGCACGTGTGCGTCAGCCAAACCGTGCACGACCTGCTCGCCGACGGCATCGAGGTGCACGTGCCCGCCGACGCCGTCGGTTCGCGCCACCAGCTCGACTACGAGCGCGGGCTCGAGCGCATGGAGCGCGCGGGCGCCGTCGTCAGCACCGTCGAGGCGGCGCTGTTCGAGCTGCTCGAACGCGCCGGCACGCCGGAGTTCAAAGCCGTCCAGAAGCTGGTCATCTGAGATGGCCGCCGCGACCGCCTACGTGCTGCTCGAGGACGGCACCCGCTTCGACGGCGAGGCGTGCGGCGCCGTGGAGCCCGCCCGTCCCGCGGTCGGCGAGATCGTGTTCACGACGGGCATGTCCGGCTACCAGGAGTCGATGACCGACCCGTCGTTCGCCGGCCAGCTGATCGCGTACACGTATCCGCACATCGGCAACTACGGCGCCAGCGCGCAGGCGATGGAGTCCGAGCGCGCGTGGGCGCGCGCGGCGATCATGCGCGAGGCGCGCAACGACGAGGACGCGCCGAGCGCCGAGCGCGGCTGGCTCGACTGGCTCAGCGACTGCGGCGTGCAGGCGATCAGCGGCGTCGACACGCGCTCGCTGGTGATGCACATCCGCCAGGCCGGCTCGATGCGCGGGGGTGTGTTCCCCGCCGCGGTCAGCGTCGCGCAGGCACGCGATCTGATCAACGCCGAGCCGCCGATGGCGGGCCGTGATCTCGTGCGCACGGTCACGCCCGAACGCGTCACCCATCACGGTGGCGGCGGCGCAGGCCCGCGCATCGCCGTGATCGACTCCGGCATCAAGGCCTCGATGGTGCGCGAGCTGGTGGCGCGCGGCGCGCGTGTGTCGCTGCACCCGTGCACGACCAGCGCCGCGCAACTGCTCGCCGAGGACCCCGACGCGATCTTCCTGTCGAACGGCCCCGGCGACCCCGCGGCGCTGTCCTACATCGTGCAGACCGTCCGCGAGCTCGTCGGCATCAAGCCCGTGTGGGGCATTTGCCTCGGCCACCAGCTGCTGTGCCGCGCGGTCGGCCTCGAAACGTTCAAGCTGCCGTTCGGCCACCACGGCGCCAACCAGCCCGTCCGCGACCTGCAGACCGGGCGCGTCGAGATCACCTCCCAGAACCACGGCTTCGCGGCGCTCGGGCCCGGCGGCGCGCGCACGATCGACAGCGAGCAGCCGGTGCGCTGGGAGACAGACTTCGGCGCCGCCGCGCTCTCGCACGTCAACCTCTATGACCGCACCGTCGAGGGCCTCGAGCTGCTCGACGTGCCCGGCGGGACCGTCCAGTACCACCCCGAGGCCGGACCCGGCCCCCACGACAGCCTGTACCTGTTCGACCGCTTTCTGGAGAGGATCCAGGAGGCAGCATGAACGCCGGCGATCAGATTTTTATGAGGACCCCTCAAGGGGGTCCTGCGCGTGGTCGCGCGCGGCTCCGACGGGGCGTCGCCTGATGCCTCGCCGCGACGACATCCACAAGATCCTGATCCTGGGCTCCGGGCCGATCGTGATCGGGCAGGCCGCCGAGTTCGACTACTCCGGCGTGCAGGCGTGCAAGGTGCTGCGCGAGGAGGGCTACGAGGTCGTGCTCGTCAACTCCAACCCCGCGACGATCATGACCGACCCGGAGTTCGCCGACGCGACCTACATCGAGCCGCTGCTGCCCGGGCCGGTCGCGCAGGTGATCGAGCGCGAGCGCCCCGACGCCCTGCTGGGCACGCTGGGAGGTCAAACCGCTCTGAACTTGTCCAAGGAGCTGCACGACGACGGCACGCTCGAGCGTTTCGGCGTCGAGCTGATCGGCGCCAACTACGAGGCGATCGCCTGCGCCGAGGATCGCGAGCTGTTCCGCGACGCGATGGCGCAGGCGGGCCTGCGGATGCCCCAGAGCGAGATCGCCACCAGCCTCGAGGAGGCGCGCGCCGCGCTCACGGGCGCGAACGGTCAGAAGGGCTCCCTGGGGCTGCCGTGCATCGTGCGTCCCGCGTACACGCTCGGCGGGCGCGGCGGCGGCATCGCGCGCACCGTCGAGGAGTTCGAGCGGATCGTCGCGCACGGGCTCGAGGCCTCGCCGATCGGGCAGGTGCTGCTCGACGAGTCGGTCATCGGCTGGGGCGAGTTCGAGCTCGAGGTGATGCGCGACAACGCCGACAACGTCGTGATCGTGTGCTCGATCGAGAACGTCGACCCGATGGGCGTGCACACCGGCGATTCCGTCACCGTAGCCCCCCAGCAGACGCTCACCGACCGCCTCTACCAGCAGCTGCGCGACCAGGCGATCGCCGTCATCAGGGCCGTCGGCGTCGAGACCGGCGGCTCCAACGTCCAGTTCGCCGTCAACACCGACACCGAGGAGATCCTCGTCATCGAGATGAACCCGCGCGTGTCGCGCTCCTCGGCGCTCGCCTCCAAGGCGACCGGCTTCCCGATCGCCAAGATCGCGGCGCGCCTCGCCGTCGGCTACCGCCTCGACGAGATCAACAACGACATCACCGGCGTCACGCCCGCGTGCTTCGAGCCGACGATCGACTACGTCGTCGTCAAGTGGCCGCGCTTCGCCTTCGAGAAGTTCCCCGGCACCGACCCCACGCTGACCACGCACATGAAGTCCGTCGGCGAGGCGATGGCGATCGGGCGCACCTTCCAGCAGGCGTTCGCCAAGGCGCTGCGCTCGCGCGAGCTCGACAAGACGCCACAGCTCGCCGACGTCACAGACGAGGCGCTGCTCGAAAGCCTCGACACCCCGGGAGCCGCTCGCTATGAGACGGTGCTCGAGCTGCTCCGCCGCGGCGCGAGCGTCGAGTCCGTGCACGAGCGCACACGCATCGACCCGTGGTTCCTGCGCGAGCTGCGCGCTCTGGCGCTGCACCCAGCCGCGCCGTTCGCGGGCGAGCGCTCGTTCCGCTCGGTCGACACCTGCGCCGCCGAGTTCCCCGCGCGCACCCCCTACTACTACTCCGGCTGGGAGCGCACCCGCGCGAACGAGGTCCGTCGGGGGGAGCGCGAGTCGGTCGTGATCCTCGGCTCCGGGCCCAACCGCATCGGCCAGGGCATCGAGTTCGACTACTGCTGCGTGCACGCGGCCATGACCGTGCGCGCCTCCGGCCGCGACGCCGTGATGATCAACTGCAACCCCGAGACCGTCTCGACCGACTACGACACCTCCGACCGCCTGTACTTCGAGCCGCTCACGCTCGAGGACGTGCTCGCGGTCGTCGCGGTCGAGCAGCCGCTCGGGGTGATCGTGCAGTTCGGCGGGCAGACGCCGCTGAAGCTCGCCGCCGGCCTCGTCGGCGCCGGCGTGCCGCTGCTCGGCACCAGCGTCGACGCGATCGACCTCGCCGAGGACCGCGCGCGCTTCGGCGCGCTGCTAGACCGCCTCGGCTACAAGGCGCCGCCGTACGCCACCGCCGGCTCCCTGCAGGAGGCGCTCAAGCGCGCCGACCTCGTCGGCTTCCCGCTGATCGTGCGACCGTCCTACGTGCTCGGCGGCCGCGCCATGGAGATCGTCTACGCCCACGACGGCCTCGCCGACTACCTGCGCCGGGAGGTCGGCGGCGGCGGCTCTGTCGCCGCCGGCGCGCCCGCCGCCGGGTCCGGTCACGACGCGACCCACGCTCAGAGCCCGGAGGGCTCTCCCTCGATCTTCTTGGACCGGTTTCTGGAGGACGCCACCGAGGTCGACGTCGACGCCCTCTGCGACGGCACCGAGGTGTGGATCGGCGGCATCATGCAGCACGTCGAGGAGGCCGGCGTGCACTCCGGCGACAGCGCCTGCGTGCTGCCGCCGCACTCGCTCGGCGAGGAGATGCTCGAGCAGATCCGCACCGCCACGCGCGAGATCGCGCTCGCGCTCGGCGTCGTCGGGCTGCTCAACGTGCAGTACGCCGTCGCCGCCGGCGAGCTGTACGTGATCGAGGCCAACCCGCGCGCGTCGCGGACGGTCCCGTTCGTGTCCAAGGCGATCGGCCTGCCGCTCGCCAAGCTCGCCTGCCGGATCATGCTCGGCGAGCGCATCGCCGACCTCGAGCTCCCGCAGGCGCGCCAGGGGATCGGCTACGGCGACCACGTCTCCGTCAAGGAGGCCGTGCTGCCGTTCGACCGCTTCGAGGGCTCAGATGCCCTGCTCGGCCCCGAGATGCGCTCCACCGGCGAGGTCATGGGCATCGCGCGCGACTTCCCCACCGCGTTCGCCAAGGCGCAGGCCGCCGCCGGCGTGCCGCTGCCGAGCCACGGCACCGTGTTCATCACCGTCACCGACTCCGACAAGGCCGGCGCCTTCGCGATCGCGCAGAGCCTGCACGAATGCGGCTTTCGGATCGTCGCCACGCGCGGCACCGCCGAGGCGATTGCGCGCATGGGCGTGCCCGCGCAGGCGCTCAACAAGATCGCCGAGGGCTCCCCGCACGTGCTCGACTGGATCGAGCGCGGCGACGTCCACCTCGTCGTCAACACACCCACCGGTGTCGGCGCCCGCAGCGACGGCTACGAGATCCGTCGCGCCGCCGTCGCCCACGGCATCCCGTGCCTGACCACGCTCGCCGCCGGCATCTCCGCCGCCCGCGCCATCGCCAGCGCCCATCGCAACGGCGACGTCGGCGGCGTCGGCGGCGGCCAGATCCTGTGCCTGCAGGAGCTGCACGGCTCCAAGCGCGAGCCGCGGGCCGCGCGCGGGGCGCAGCGTGGGGCGGGGGAGGAGCGCGCGGCCAGCACCGACGGAGCCGGGGTGGCGTGAGCGAGGCCCCCTTCGGCCGGCGCCTGCTCGAGGTCACCGGCAACGACGAGCTCGGCGCCTATCGCGTGCTGCGCGTGCTCGATCCGCAGATGTGTGGGCCGCGCGGAGCCACGCCGGAGCCGGGGCAGTTCGCGATGATCGCCGCCGCCGAGCACTGGGGCGGGGGCGAGCAGCAGCGACCGTACCTGCCGCGCGCGTTCTCGATTGCGCGCCTCGCCGGCGAGGAGTGCCACTTCCTGCTCGAGGACGTCGGCCCCGGCACGCGACGGCTGTGCGAGCTGCGAGCCGGCGACCGGCTGTGGGTGCTCGGGCCGCTCGGGCGCGGCTTTCAGCTGGGGGGGCGGGAGCCCGATCAACGCCGTGCGCTGCTCGTCGGCGGCGGCGTCGGCATCGCGCCGCTCGCGATTCTCCAGGACACGCTCGATCGCGACACCACCGTGCTGCTGGGCTTTCGCGACCGCGCGCGTGCCGCGGGCGCCGCGCTGCTGCGCGATGCCCACGTCGCCAGCGACGACGGCTCGGTCGGGCACCACGGCCTGGTCACCGAGCTGCTCGCCGCCGAGCTCGAGCGCGACCCCCACGCCGTCGTCTACGCGTGCGGGCCCGCCGCGATGCTCGAGGGCGTCAGGGCGATCTGCGAGCAGCGCGCCACGCCCGCCCAGCTCGCGCTCGAGGCCGGCATGGCGTGCGGCTTCGGCGCGTGCTTCGGCTGCGTCGTCGCGCGCCGCGACGGCGGCTATCTGCGCGTATGCGTCGACGGGCCCGTCGTCGACGCCGCTGAGCTGGAGCACGTCGATGCGCATGCGGGAGCGCCGGCGTGAGCCTGCGATCTACGCGAAACGCGGCGACAGCGTGAGCATCGAGTTCTGCGGGCTGACGCTCGCGCACCCGATCATCAACGGCTCGGGAACCTTCGACGCGATCGCCGCGCAGCGCGTGTTCGGCGCGCAGCTGCACGAGCGCTTCCCGTTCGCCGCCTACGTCTCCAAGACGATCACGCTCGAGCCGCGCGCCGGCAACCCGCCGCCGCGGCTGTGGGAGACGCCCGCCGGCCTGATCAACTCGATCGGCCTGCCCAACAAGGGCCTCGAGCGCTACCTCGCCGAGGACCTGCCGGCGCTCGCCGAGCTGCCCGTGCCGCTGATCACCAACGTCATGGGCGCCAGCGCCGAGGAGCTCTCGATCCTGCTCGACGCGTGCGACGCGCGCGCCGAGATCGCCGCGATCGAGCTCAACGTGTCCTGCCCCAACGTCAAGACCGGCCTCGACATCGGCGCGGACCCCGTCCAGCTCGAGGAGGTCATGCGCGCTGTCCGCCCGTGCACCGGCAAGCCGCTGATCGTCAAGCTCACGCCCAACACCGCCGATGTCGGCGCCTGCGCGCTCGGCGCCGAGCGCGGCGGCGCCGACGCGCTGTCGCTGATCAACACGCTGCGCGCCACCGCGCTCGCGCCCCGTGCCCGTCGCGCGCCCGTCGGCGACAGCGCTCCGCGCGACGCCGCCGCGGCGTGGCTCGGCGGCGGCACCGGCGGCCTGTCCGGTCCCGCCATCCGTGCCGTTGCGCTCGCCCAGGTCGCCGCCGTCGCCACACGCGTCACGATTCCGGTTATCGGGATGGGCGGGGTGCAGAGCGTCTCGCACGCACAAGATCTACTCGACCTCGGAGCGACGCTTGTCGCCGTCGGCACCGAGAGCTTCCGCGATCCCGCCGCCGCCGCCAGGATCGCGGAGGGATTGCACGAAATGGCCACCCGCCGGGGCTGATTCGCGCGCCCGCGACGCCACGCGCCGGCGGCTCGGCGGGCCCGGCGGAGCACCCGCCCGCTAGTTGAGCACACAACCGGACCGCGCCGCCGGATGTTGCATGTAAAACCCCTGCAAACTGCGGATTCACACCATCCAGGAGCCTCGACGTATCTAGACCTCAACTCGAGGTCGAGGTGAATTCGCAGATTTCTGTTGATCGGCGCTCCGTGGTGTGTAGACTCGCCGCCCATGGCGCCGGCGACAGGAACGACGTCCTCAAGCACCTCCACAGCCCCTGAGCGATCGCTCAATCAGAGGATGGATGCGCTCGCCCGCGCAAACGAGATCCGCGTTCAACGCGCGCAGCTGAAGCGCGACCTCAAGTCCGGCCGGCGCTCGATTCACTCACTCCTGCTCGAGCCGCCCGAGTACGTCGAGACCGCCAAGGTCTTCGACATGCTGCTCGCCGTGCCCAAGTACGGGCGCGTCAAGGTCAACAAGATCCTCGCCCACTGCCGCATCGCGCCCAGCAAGACCATCGGCGGGCTCTCCGAGCGCCAGCGCAGCGAGCTCGTCTCCCTGCTGCACCACTGAACCGCCCGTCCGTTCCCACCGAGACCGTCACTAGGGTCCCGGCCATCGCGCGCGTGTTCGTCATAACGGGACCCTCGGGGGTCGGCAAGGGGACGCTCATCCGCGGGCTCATGCAGCGGCTGCCGCAGCTCGCGCTGTCGGTGTCCGCCACCACGCGCGCGCCACGCCCCGGCGAGCGCGACGGCATCGACTACCACTTCCTCAGCCGCGACGAGTTCGACGCGAGGGTCGCCGCGGGAGACTTCGTCGAGCACGCCGACTACGCCGGCCGCAGCTACGGCACGCTGCGCTCCGAGCTCGAGGATCGCGTCCGCGCCGGCGTGCCCGTAGTGCTCGAGATCGAGGTCCAGGGCGCGCGCCAGGTCCGCGCCGCGATGCCCGAGGCCGTCCAGGTGTTCATCGCGCCGCCCTCGCTCCCCGCGCTGCGCACGCGGCTGATCGGACGCGGCACCGACGACACGCAGGAGGTCGAGCGCCGCCTGCAGGTCGCAGAGCAGGAGCTCCACGCGCAGCCGGAGTTCGGCCACGTCGTCGTCAACGACCGTCTCGACGAGGCGCTCGAGCAGCTCACCGGGATCGTCGCCGGCGAGCTCGACTAGCTCTGCGCGCGCCCGCCGGGCGCCAGTCGTTCGAGCTGCAGCTGGCGGCTGCGCTCGCGAAAGCCCAGCGCGCGGTAGATCTCGATCGCGTGGTAGTCGGGATCGGCCGCAATCACCAGCGTCCGCGCCCCGAGCCTCGCGCGCGCGTGCTCGGCTGCGACGAACAGCAGGTGTGTCGCGAGCCCCTGACGGCGATGCGCGGGGTGGGTGTCGACCGACTGAAAGCGAGCCACGCCCTCGCCGGTCGCAAAGATCCCCAGCCCCGCCACCAGCTCGCCGTCGCGAAACGCGCCGAACCACGAGCCGTGGCCCGCCTCGCACACGCGTCGCACCGCCGCCATGCGACGCTCCATGTAGGTGCGTGCGCCGGGCTCCCCGTCGTGCTCCTCATCGGCTGTCAGCCCCAGCTCGATCGCTTGGCGCCAGTCTTCATCGTTCTGCAGTGGGCGCAGTTGCGCCAGCGGCCTGGCCTTTGCCGGGGTCGCGAGGCGGGGCGCGCTCAGCACGCAGGTGAGCTCCGCGCGCAGCCCGAGCGCTTGCAGCTCCGCGAGCGCAGCCGCGTCCGCCGGCTCGCCGTCCACTCCCAGCGCCACGTGGCCCGCCGCCGGGAACGCCTCTCTGAAGCGGTTCAGCCAGCGTTCAGCCTCGCCAGCGGCCGGCATCGTCCCCAACAGCAGGAAGTTGCCCCAGCGAAACCCCGGGTTCTCGGGTGTGCGCACGAGCACATGGTCCGCGCGCGTGAGGATCTCCGCGCCCTCGAGCTCACGCAGCCGCAGGTCTGTCCGCCACCCGATCGACTCCACGTGCACCGCCGGAGCATAGAAAGCGCTGCACTACACTGGGTGTCAAACCACGAAAGGCATCCGAAACCGTGATCTCCCCCCGCATCGACCGCCTGCTCGAGCAGGTCGACTCAAACTACGCCGGCGTGATCGTCGCCGCCAAGCGCGCGCGCCAGATCAACAGCTACTACCACAACCTCGGCGAGGGCACGTTCGACGAGTTCCCGCCCCCGATGGTCGAAACGGGCTCCAAAAACTACCTCACGATCGCCCTCGAGGAGGTAGCAGCAGGCAAGATGAAGTACCACTACCGCTGAGCCGATCGCTGGCCGGCACGATGCTGCGTCCTCGATCGCTCGTGTGCGGAGCACACTTCGCTCACTGCGTCCTTGCCTCGCTTGACCAGCGACCGGCTCAGCGGCGCAGTGTTCTTGTCGGGCGCGGCGGTCGCAACGGCCGCGCCAGCGCTTGCTAGGCGCGTCGCGGCCCTCTACAACCTGTAGCCATGGCGCGGATATTGCTCGGCGTGAGCGGCGGGATTGCCGCGTACAAGGCGCTCGAGCTGGTGCGCCTGGCGACGGCGGATGGGCACGCGGTGCGCGTCGTGCAGACGCCCGCGAGCCAGCGGTTCGTCGGTAGGGCATCGTTCGTCGCGCTGAGCGGCGCGCCGGTGCTTGTGAGCGAGTTCGAGCGCGACCCTGCGCACGGCGCGTTCCCGGACCAGTCGCCCGCGGCGCATGAGCCGTTCAGCCACCTCGAGCTGGTCGCCAACGCCGACGTGTATGTGATCGTGCCGGCGTCGGCGAACACGATCGCCAAGCTCGCCGCGGGTCTCGCCGACAACCTGCTGAGCAGCTGCGCGCTCGCGGCGCGCTGCCCGCTGCTGCTCGCGCCGGCGATGAACAACCACATGTACGAGCACGCCGCCACACAGGCGAATCTGCGCACGTTGCGCGAGCGCGGAGCGATCGTGGTCGAGCCGGAGGTCGGACGGCTGGCGTCCAAGGGCGAGCATGGTGTCGGACGCCTGGCGGAGCCCGCGCGCGTGCTCGCCGCCTGCGTGCAGGCGCTCGCGGCGAGCGCCGCCGGCGCAGAGGGCGGAGCTCACAGTGCCGGCTCGAGCCTTCACGGGCTGCGCGTGCTCGTTACCGCCGGCGGCACGCGCGAGCCGATCGACAGCGTGCGCTTCATCGGCAACAGCTCCTCCGGGCGCATGGGCTTCGCGCTCGCGCAGGCCGCGCAGGCGCGCGGCGCGGAGGTGACGCTCGTGGCCGCCAACGTCGCGCTGGCGACGCCAGCCGGGGTCACGCGTCGTGACGTCGTCACCGCGAGCGAGCTCGCGCTGGCGTGCGAGGAGGAGTTCCCGCGCTGCGACGTGCTGTTGATGGCCGCGGCGGTCGCCGACTTCACGCCCGCGGCGCCCGCCAACGGCAAGCTCAAGAAGGCCGAGCGCGAGCGTCTGGAGCTCGTGCTCGAACCGACGCGCGACGTGCTCTTGGGGCTCGCCGCGCAGCGCCACGACGGCCAGACGCTGGTCGGCTTCGCCGCCGAGCACGGCCCCGATGCCGTCGCGCTCGCACGCGGCAAGCTCGCCGCCAAGCGGCTGGACGCGGTCGTCGTCAACGACATCTCCCGCGCGGACATCGGCTTCGATGTCGACGCCAACGAGGTCACGATCCTGGTCGCCCCGGAGCGCCCGGACGCGAGCGGCCCGACGGACGACGAGCCCGCGCCGCCGGAGCAACACGTGCCGCGTGCCAGCAAGGCGCAGGTCGCCGAAGCGATCCTCGACGCCGTCGTGAGCGTGCGAAACGGCCGTTAAACTGGTGTCGATGGAGAGCGTTTACGACCTCTATCAGCGAGGCTGCGAGCTGCTCGATCACGGCGATCACCTGGCCGCGATCGTGCCACTCAGCAAGGCTCGCGACCTCGAGCCCGACAAGTCCTCGATCCGCGAGGCGCTCGGACGGGCGCTGTTCCACGCCCAGCGTTACGAAAGCGCTGCCGCGGAGTTCGACGCGGTCGCCTCGCGGACCCCCACCAACGACTACGCGCAGTTCTGCCTGGGGCGCTCGATGCAGCTGTTGGGACGCCATCGCGAGGCGTGCAAGCCGCTCGCGTTGGCGTGCTCCCTGGCCCCCGAGCGCGCCGACTATCGCCTCTACCGTGAACGCGCGCGCCGCGACGCGGAGCGCAATTGAGGTAGGTGCGAGCGAACGCCCCGCTGCTATCCTCGAACGAGAGCTTTCGTGCCCGCGTGCAGGCGCCGGCAGCAGTACCGAGAGTGGGCGCCCGCCCGCTTTTTTTGCGTAAGGACCCAGATGGAGAAGGACGATGACCACGTTGCAGACAGACATAGAGAGGCGTCTGGCCGATAGCGAGCCGGACATCGAGGTGCTGCTCGCCGAGGTTTCAGGCGGGCGCTGTCTACGCGTGTTCATCGACCACCCGGACGGGGTCACGCTCGCGATGTGCGAGCGCGTGACGCTGCTGCTGAACGACCTGCGCGAGCGCTACTCGCTCGAGGTCTCATCGCCCGGCATCGGGCGGCCGCTGACCAAGCCCGCGCACTTCCGTCGCTTCGTCGGACACCGCGCGCGCGTGCGCACGCGTCACCCGCGTCCGGGCGCGCCGCAGCTCGACGGCGAGCGGGCGGGCGGGGTGGGTGGGCGCCGATCAATGCGCAGCTTCACCGGGGAGCTGGTGGGCGCCTCCGAGGATGAGGTCACGCTCGCCGCCGACGGGGGCATCATCGCGATCCCCTACGCGGACATACATCGTTCGAACCTGATCGAGGAGTAAGGCATGTCACGCGAAATACTCGAGGCAATGCACGCGCTGGCGCGCGAGAAGGGCATCGAGCCTGAGAAGCTGATGATCGCGCTCGAGGACGCGCTGCTGTCCGCGTACAAGAAGCAGCCCGGCTCTGCCAAGTACGCGCGCGTCGAAATGGACCGCGAGACCGCCGACTTCAGGGTCATCGAACTGATCATCCCCGAGCGCCTGGAGGCGCACCTGATCGTCGAGACGATCGACGAGGAAACGACGATCGACCCCGAGACCGGCGAGATGCGCGAACCCGAGGAACCGGAAATCGATCCGAAGAAGTTCGCCGAATACCGCGACCAGATCGAGGAGCGCGACGTCACACCCGACGACTTCGGCCGGATCGCAGCGCAGACCGCCAAGCAGGTGATCCTGCAGCGCATCCGCGAGGCCGAGCGCGACATGATGTACGAGGAGTACCGCGACCGCGTCGGCGAGCTGATCACCGGCATCGTGCAGCAGTCCGACTCGCGCTACACGCTCGTGCAGCTGCGCGAACGCGTCGAGGCGCTGCTGCCCAAGTCCGAGCAGGTCGAGGGCGAGCGCTACGACCACTCGCAGCGGATCAAGGCCGTCATCAAGGAGGTCTCCCCGTCGACCAAGGGACCCGCGATCATCGTCTCGCGGCGCGATCCCGAGCTGATCAAGAAGTTGTTCGAGCTCGAGGTCCCCGAGATCGCCGACGGCCTCGTCGAGATCGCAAACGTCGCGCGCGAGCCCGGCTATCGCTCGAAGATCGCCGTCATCTCGCACACCGACGGCGTCGATCCTGTCGGCGCGTGCGTCGGCCCGCGCGGCTCGCGGGTGCGCATGGTCGTCTCCGAGCTGCGCGGCGAGAAGATCGACATCATCCCCTTCAACGACGAGCCCGCGCGCTTCGTCGCCAAGGCGCTGTCACCCGCGCGGGTGCGCGAGGTGCTCGTCGACGACGACGCCAAGCAGGCGACCGTGATCGTGCCCGACGACCAGCTGTCGCTCGCGATCGGCCGCGAGGGCCAGAACGCGCGCCTGGCCGCGCGCCTGACCGGCTGGCGCGTGGACATCCGCTCGGAGACCGAGTTCGCCGCCGAGGAGGCCGAGCACGGCTACGAGGAGGAGGAGGTGCAGGGGCGCTGCGCCGCGATCCTCTCCAACGGCCGGCGCTGTCCCAACGCTGCGCTTCCCAACTCGCGCTACTGCGGCCTTGAAAGCCACCAGGCGCTCGCCGCGATCGCCAGCGACAACGTCGGCGACCTCGCCTCCGAAGGTGGCGCCGGGGTGGCGCCAGCCGTAATCGAGCAGCAGGCCAGCGAGGCTGTCTCAGGGGAGCAGGCGACATAGCCCGAGAGCCCGGCCCTCAGGGCCATTCCCCCCTGCGCCGCTGCGTCGGCTGTGGGCGGTCTGCGCCGAAGTCAGAGCTGCTGCGCATCGCTGTTGCAGATCACACGGAAGTCGGCGTCGAGGGGCCTCGCGCGCGGCGCGCGATCGCCGATCCGGCCTGCACGCTCCCGGGACGCGGCGCATATCTGTGTCGTGACGGCGAGCGCGAGCTGCCGGTAAGCGACTGCGTTGCCCGCGCGGTCCGTCGTGGCGGGATCGCACGCGCCCTGCGCGCCAGGGTGACGCTCGACCCCAAGCTCGTAGAATCGGTATGAGGGTGGCGAAGCCGGACGCAGGCCGGCAAGCCAGGCCCATCTATTTTTCAAGGAGATCATGAGCAAGAAGCGCGTACACGAGATCGCAAAGGAGCAGGGTCTCTCGAGCAAGGAACTGCTCGAGAAGCTGAAGGCTGCCGGCATCGAAGCGAAGGCCGCGGCGTCCTCCGTCGAGGAGGGTGCCGCGCTGCGGGCGCTCGGCGTCGGTGCACCAGCGGCCCCCGCGAGCTCCAACGGCGGCTCGGCCGCGGCACCGGCCGCGCCCTCCGTGCCACAACCGAGCGCCACCGCAACGACGACCAAGGCAGCGCCGGCGACGCCCGCTGCCGCTTCGCCGGCAAGCGCCGCCGCTACGCCCCCGCCAGCACCTGCGGCAGCGACGGCCGCTGCGCCCGCTGCGGCCGCGGCCGCAACCGGCGCCCCGGTCGCGCCCTCGCCGGGCGGAGCGGCTCCCGTCGGATCGGCGGCTGCGGCGGCCGCCGCCGAGCGCGTGCGTCCCACGCGCGACTCGCGCACCGGCGAGCGCACGCCCGGTGACATCGGGCCCGGAGGACGTCGGCGCGTGGTGATCGACTCGCAGGCCTCTCGTCGCCAGCAGGGCGGACCGTCGAACCAGCCTCAGCGGCGTCCACGCCGTGGACGGCGCCGGCGCGGCACCTACGACGAGACGATCGCCCCGATCGACACCGCCGCGATGGAGGCCACCGATCTGATTCGCGTGAACTCCGGCTCGACCGTCAAGGACATCGCCGAGTACCTCGGCGTGGCGGTGCCAGAGGTGATCAAGAAGCTGATGTCGCTGGGCGAGATGGCGACGCTGACGCAGACGCTGTCCGATGACGCGATCCAGGTGCTCGCCGACGAGTTCGACAAGCAGATCGAGATCGTTCACGCGGCCGACGACGTCGAGGTCGAGCCGGTGTTCGAGGACGCCGAGGAGGACCTGATCGAACGCCCACCCGTGGTCACCATCATGGGACACGTCGACCACGGCAAGACCTCGCTGCTGGACGCGATCCGCGAGACCGAGGTCGTCGCCGGCGAGGCAGGCGGCATCACCCAGCACATCGGCGCCTACCAGGTACGCCACGCCGGCAAAGAGATCACCTTCCTCGACACGCCCGGCCACGAGGCGTTCACCGCGATGCGCGCGCGCGGCGCGAAGGTCACCGACCTCGCGGTGATCGTGGTCGCCGCCGATGACGGCGTCAAGCCGCAGACCGAGGAGGCGATCGACCACGCCAAGGCGGCCGAAGTCCCGATCATCGTCGCGGTCAACAAGATCGACAAGGAGGGCGCCCAGCCCGAGCGCGTGCGCACGGAGATGACCCAGCACGGGCTGCAGCCATCGGAGTGGGGCGGAGACACGGAGTTCGTCGACGTCAGCGCCAAGACGCACGTCGGGCTCGACACGCTGCTCGAGACGATCCAGGTCGTGACAGACCTGGAGGAGTTGAAGTCGAACGCCGACACCGAGGCCTCCGGCGCGGTGATCGAGTCGAAGCTCGACCCCGGACGCGGTCCCGTCGTCACGATCCTGATCCAGCGCGGGACGCTGCGCGTCGGTGACGCGCTCGTCGCCGGAGCCCACTTCGGGCGCGTGCGCGCGATGCACGACTTCACCGGCGGCAAGCTCAAGCGCGCGATGCCGGGACAGCCGGTCGAGGTACTCGGCTTCGACGGCGTGCCCGAGGCGGGAGAGCACGTCCGCGTCGTCGAGAATGAGCGCCGCGCGCGCCAGCTCGCGGGCGAGCGCGCCAACCGCCTGAAGACCGAGGCGCTCGCACGGCGCTCCGGTCGCAAGGTCTCGCTCGAGGACGTCTTCAAGCTCGCCCAAGAGGGCACCGTCAAGGAGCTCGGGCTGGTCGTCAAGGCCGACGTCGCCGGCTCGCTGGAGGCGATCGAGGACGAGATCGCGAAGCTGCCCCAGCAGGAGGTCAAGGTCAACATCATCCACCGCGGCGTTGGCGGCATCAACGAGTCCGACGTGATGCTCGCGTCCGCCTCCGACGGCGTGATCCTCGCGTTCAACGTGCGCCCCGTCGGCGATGCGCGCCAGATCGCCGACCGCGAGGGTGTCGAGATCCGCTCCTACGCCGTCATCTACCGCGCGATCGAAGAGCTGCGCGCGGCGATGCAGGGCATGCTCGAGCCCGCCGAGGTCGAGACGTCGCTCGGGCAGGCCGAGGTCCGCCAGCTGTTCAAAGCGTCGCGCATCGGCACGATCGCCGGTTCGTTCGTCACCGAGGGCAAAGTCACCCGCGGTTCGCGCGTGCGCGTCGTCCGCGAGGGCACCGTCATCTACGACACGACGATCGAGAGCCTGCGCCGCTTCAATGACGACGTGCGCGAGGTCGCCAGTGGCTTCGAGTGCGGCATCGTGCTGGCGAACTTCCAGGATCTGCATGAGGGCGACGTGCTCGAGACCTACGAGACGCGGCAGGTGGAGCGCGAGCTGTCAGTCTGAGCACCTTCCGTCTACTGCTACCGCAAACGGCCGAAATCCGGCAGGGACACGCGGGCCGGCGGGGAATTGGAGGGTACGATGAGCACCGCGAGGATGCGTCGAGTCGATGAGGCGATTCGGCAGGTGCTCGGCGATGCCGTGGCAGGCGACCTCAAGGACCCCCGAGTGGGATTTGTAACCGTGACCGATGTCAGAACCAGCCCAGACCTACGCCACGCGCGCGTGTACGTGAGCGTGCTCGGCGCCGCCGGCGGCGCGTCGCTGCCGGAGGAACGCGAGACGACGCTCGAGGGCCTGCGCAGCGGCCACGGCTTCCTGCAGGCACGCGTCGCCGGCGAGCTGCACCTGAAGCGAACGCCGACGCTCGAGTTCTTCTACGACGACACCACCGACCGCGCGCTGCGCGTCGAGGAGCTGATCGAGGAGATCGACAGCCCATGAACGGGATTCCGCCGGTCCAAGACACACGTGAGCTCGTGCTCGCACGGCTGCGAGAGGACGAGCGCTTCGTGCTCGCCGCGCACGAGAACCCAGACGGCGACGCGCTCGGCTCGCTGGTGGCGATGCAGGCCCTACTGACCACCCTCGGCAAGGACTCTGTGATGTTCATCTCGCCCGCCGACCTGCCGTTGCCGCGCGAGTACCGCTTCTTCTCGCTGGACGGCCTGATCCGCGAGCCGCCCGCCGACATCGCGCAGCGCACCGTCGTGTTCCTCGACTGCGGCAACATCGACCGCAACTCCGCGAGCGTCCTGCGCGACGGCGCGCACCTGCTCAACATCGACCACCACCACGACAACACGCGCTTCGGCACGCTCAACGACGTCGTGCCCGACGCGTCGTGCACAGCGGAAATCGTGTGGGACCTGATGCACGGGCTCGGCGTGCAGCCGACGCCGACGATCGCCGAGGCGCTGTACGTCGGGCTGATCACCGACACCGGACGCTTCATGTACGAGAGCACGGGGCCGCGCGCGCACCTGATGGCCGCCGAGCTGATCGAAGCCGGCGTCGACGTGCCGGGCGTCTACCGCAGGCTCTACGAGGGAATCCCGCTGGGCAAGCTGGCACTGCTGGCGCTCGCGCTCGCGCAGATCCAGCGCTTCGACTCCGGCGAGCTGGCGCTGGCAGCGATCACCGCCGAGGACTTCGACCGCGCCGAGGCCGAGGAGAGCTACTCGGAGGGCATCATCGACCAGCTCCGGGCGCTCGAGGGAACCAAGGTCGCGGTGCTCGTGCGCGAGCTCTCGAGCGGCGCGCGCAAGGGTCAGCACAAAGTCTCGCTGCGGGCGACCGACGACGACGTCGATGTCTCGGTCATCGCTCGCGCCCAGGGCGGCGGCGGCCACCGACGCGCCGCGGGTTTCTCGACGACGCTCGAACCGGACGAGCTGGTGGCGTTCCTGCGCGAGGCGCTCGCCGCGCAGCTGCACCCATCCTCAGAGGGCCAAGCGGCTCCCACGCTCGCCTGAGCGGGCTGCGCGCGGGCCGAGATGGCGGAACGCGTCGTGGACGGCGTACTGCTGATCGACAAGCCCGCCGGCATGAGCTCGCACGACGTCGTCGCCGCTGTCAGACGCTCGCTCGGCGGCGTGCGCACGGGTCATGCCGGGACGCTCGACCCGTTCGCCACGGGGCTGCTGCTCGTGCTCGTCGGTCGCGCAACCAAGGCTCAGGATGCGCTGATGGCACTGCCGAAGCGCTATGAGACCGTCGCGCAGCTCGGTGCCAGCTCGAGCACCGGCGACACCGAGGGCGAGATCACGCGCACCGGCCGGCTGCCGACCGATCCGCCGGAGCTTCCCACCGGCGAGCTGCGCCAGCGTCCCCCGATCTACTCCGCTGTGAAGATCGGCGGCGAGCGCGCGTACAAGCGTGCGCGTCGCGGGGAGCGCTTCGAGATGCCCGAGCGGATCGTCAGCGTGTATCGCTTCCACCAGCTGTGGCGCGAGCAGGATCCGGCGCCCGGTGAGCTGCCGCGGGCAGCGTTTGAGATCGAGTGCGGCTCGGGCACGTATGTGCGCTCGCTGATCGCCGATCTCGGCGATGCCTACTGCCTGGAGCTCAGGCGCACCGCGATCGGGCCATTCGACGTGAGCGACGCGGTCGCGCCGCCCCCGCGCGGGGATCCGTGGCGCGATCCGCCGTTGATCGCGCTCGACCGGGCGCTCGCGTCGCTGTCCAAATAGTCTGTCAGGCCGTGAAGGTCACTCGCCTGCCCGACGTGGAGAGCGGAACCGAGCGTAGCGTCGCGGTGGGCACCTTCGACGGCGTACACCTCGGCCACCGCGAGGTGATCGGCGGCTCCGACAGCGTGCTGACGTTCGATCCCCATCCCGTGTCCGTGGTCGCGCCGGCGCACACACCCAAGCTGCTCACCACGCTCGAGCGCAAGGCCGAGCTCGTCGCCGAACTCGGCGTGCGCGAGCTGATCGTGATCCCGTTCGACGCCGGCTTCGCCGCGTGCTCGGCGACTGAATTCATCGACGACGTGCTCGTTCGCGCGCTGAACGCCAAGCAGGTCGCGATCGGCGAGAACTTCCGCTTCGGCCACAAGGCGCAGGGCTCCCCGCCGCTGCTCGCGGCGGACACACGCTTTCGCACCGTCGTGCACCCGCTGCTCGAGGTCGACGGCGAGATCGTCTCCTCGAGCCACATCCGCGGCCTCGTGCTCGCCGGCGAGGTCGCCGAGGCCAACCGGCTGCTCGGAGCGAGCTTCCAGCTGAACGGCACCGTCGTCCACGGCGACGAACGCGGCCGCGAGCTCGGCTTCCCGACCGCCAACCTCATCCCCGACGAGGCGCTCGTGTGCCCCGGTCACGGCGTCTACGCGTGCGTCGCGGAGAGCGAGGCGTTCGGCAGGCGCGCAGCCGCCGTCAGCATCGGCGTGCGTCCCACCTTCAACACCGGCCGAGGCGAGCTGATCGAGGCCTACATCCTCGACTTCGCCGGCGACCTCTACGGCAGCGAGCTGCGCCTCGATTTCCTCGACCGCCTGCGCGGCGAGCGTCGGTTCGAGGACCCCGCAGCGCTGATCGAGCAGATGCACCAGGACGTGCAGCGCACGCGGGAGATCGCGGCTGGGGCGTGAGCGCCGCGCAACTCCCCGGCGCCGGCGGGTATTGAGCTTCTCGCGGGGTCGCTTATGCGATGGTTTGCGCGCGGATCGCAGATCCCGCGGATGCGCGGCGCACGTACATGCACACGATGAGGAGGAGCACGGGTGGAAGCCAGGCGCAGGACACGCACACTTGCCGACAGCGCGACGCGGAGGCTGCTCGCGGTCCTGGTCGTCGGGGTGAGCCTGGCGGCGCTGACAACGGGGGCGAGCGCTGCATCCGCCGCCGGGCCGGGGCCGTATTTCACTGGCAGCAGCGGAATGGTCTTCGAAAGGGAAGGCGCGATCGCCGCGCCGCTACTCGACGGCGATCTGCTGATTGCCGGGGGCGCAGGTCAGAAAACGGCGGTCGTGTTCAATCCGGCGACCGATACCTTCAGCTCTACCCCCAACGAAATGGCAGTGGTGCGTGCGGGAGCCGTGGCCGCGCCGCTGCCGAACGGGGAAGTGTTGATCGCCGGTGGGACCGGCGAGGGGAAGACCGCGGAACTGTATGACCCTGTCACCGATGCATTTTCGCCCGTGAGCGAAGAACTAAAGATCGCCCGCACCGATGGAGTCGCGACACGTCTGCCCGACGGGGACGTGCTGATCACCGGCGGCAGTACAGAAGACGCCGCCGAACTGTACGAACCGGCCGCTAAAACGTTCAAAACGACCACGCATCCGATGCTGACCGCACGAACGGGTGCGGCCGCAGCGGAGCTGCCGAGCGGCGAAGTGCTGATCGCGGGTGGCAGCTCGCTGGCCAGCGCGGAAGTCTTCAACCCGACCACCGAAGTGTTCTCCGCCGTCAGCGGCGCCGAGCACACCGCGAGAGAAGGCGCGATTGCCGCGCTGTTGCCCAACGGCCAGGTCCTGATCTCAGGCGGCACCAACACCGGGGTCGCGCAGAAAAGCGCTGAACTCTTCAACCCCGGGACGCACACGTTCACCGAACTCTCGGCTCTGCCCAGCAGCGCCCGCTCGGCTGCCGTGGCTGCGGCGTTGCCCAACGGACAGGTGCTGATCGCGGGGGGCGCCGGCAGCTCGTCGCAGACAACAGAACTCTTCTTCTCCGCGCCGCAGGCAATGGTTGCAGGCGGCACCTTCGGCGATCAGACCGTCTCGCAGCCATCTGTGGTGTCCGTCGTCCTCGTGACCAATCTCGGAGCGCAGGCGCTTTCGCTGGGGAACGTCTCGCTCGTGGGTACGAATTCGGGCGACTTCGCGATCACAGCCGAAACGTGTTCAGGACGCACGCTCCTCTACGAGCAGAGCTGCACGATCAGCGTGCACTTCACGCCCGCCGCGACGGGAACGAGAGTGGCGAGCCTCACCGTGCCCGACAACGAAGCGGGCGAACTGACGATCGCGCTGACCGGCACCGGCGTAGCCGCCAACGCAGGTCCCACCGGACCGACAGGTCCCTCGGGCACAAGCGGTGCGCAAGGAGCAACTGGTGCGACCGGCGCCGCGGGGCCGGCCGGCCCCGCCGGCCCCCGCGGCGCGGCGGGCCAGAACGGCCAGGTCATCCTCGTCACCTGCACAACCTCGATCAAGACCGTCAATCACAAACCCAAGAAGGTCACGAAGTGCACCTCGCGTCCGGTCCCGACCCCGACGACGTTCACGGCGAGCGTCCTCGAGCGCGCGTCGCTCGGCCGGCACGGGTTCGTGTATGCGAGCGGCACCGCCGAGAAGGGGCGCGTGGTGCTGCACGCCAGACGTGCGCTGGTCGCGGGGCGCTACACGCTGACGCTCGTCCGCGGCCATGGCAGGTACGCCGTCGTGCACCGAACAGCGGTCGAGCTGCCCTAGCAAGCCCGCTTTAGTGGGCGGTTTGGCGCTCGGCTTCTGCTACGGTGCCGCGGATGGCAGCGATCACAACAGACCGCAAGCGCGAGCTCGCAGCCAAGTTCGGCTCCAGCGAGCAGGACACCGGCAACACCAAGGTCCAGATCGCGCTGCTGACAGAGCGCATCAACCACCTGACCGAGCATCTGCGCGAGCAGCACAAGGACCACAGCTCCCGTCGCGGGCTGCTGATGCTGGTCGGTCGCCGCCGGCGCTTCCTCGCATACATGCAGCGCCACGATCTCGAGGGCTACCGCGCCCTCATCAAAGAGCTCGGCCTCCGTAGATAAACGCGATGGCGGTGATCGCCCCCGGCACCGCTTCACCGAGCTTCACGCTCGCGCGGGCCGACGGCGAGAGCTTCACCGAGCAGGACCTGCAGGGCCGTACGAGCGTGCTGGTCTTCTATCCGTTCGCGTTCAGCCCCGTGTGCACCGATCAGCTGCAGCTCTACGAGGAGCTGCGTGGCGAGCTCGAGGCGCATGGAGATGAGCTTTATGGCGTGTCCTGCGACTCGACCTGGGCACAGAGCGCGTTCAAGGACAAGCTCGGGGTCGGCAGCGAGCAGCTGTCGGACTTCGAGCCCAAGGGCGCCGCGTGCGCCGCCTTTGGGGTTCTGCACCCGGGGGGCTTTCCCCAGCGCGCGCTCGTGATCACGGGCCCAGATGGGGTCGTGCGGTGGAGCTACGAGGCCGGCTCGCCGGGTGAGTTGCCGCCCGTCGAGCTGCTGCGCGAAGGTCTCGCGACAGCCGCCGCGGCCTAGCCGTACCCGCAACGCCGACCCGCTAAGCTCGGTTGGTTCGGAACAAGAGAAAAAAAGAAACGGACCGCCGACCGACGGGCGGAACAGGAAGGCAGTGAATATGAGTAGTGATTCCGTTACGCGGGTCTCCGTGGAGATCGCTGGTAGCGAGATCTCGTTTGAGACCGGCAAGATGGCCAAGCAGGCCTCCGGCGCAGTCGTCGTCAGCCAGGGCGACACGATGGTCCTCGCGACCGCCGTCGCCGGCTCCCTACGCGACGTCGACTTTCTCCCGCTGACGGTGGATGTCGAGGAGCGCATGTATGCCGCCGGGAAGATCCCCGGCTCGTTCTTCAAGCGCGAGGGTCGTCCGGGCGAGAAGGGCACGCTGACCGCGCGCATGATCGACCGCCCGATTCGGCCGCTGTTCCCCAAGGACTGGCGCTATGACACGCAGCTCGTGGCGATCCCGCTGTCGATCGACCACGTCCACCCTTACGACATCCTCGCGATGAACGGCGCATCGGCGGCGCTGATGATCTCCGACATCCCGCTGCCGACCCCCGTCGGCGCTGTGCGCATCGGCAAGATCGACGGCAACTTCGTCGTCAACCCGCCCGAGGCGGATCTGCTGGCGGACGCTGAGAACAGCTCCGACCTGGATCTGATCGTCGCCGGCACCGAGGACGCGATCCTGATGGTCGAGGCGGGCGCCAACGAGATTCCGGAGGCGGAGATCCTCGACGCGCTCGACATCGCCCACGCGGCGATCAAGAAGCTGTGTGCGCTGCAGCGCGACCTGGCCGACAAAGTCGGCAAGCAGAAGAAAGAGTTCACCCCGATTCAGGTCGACCCGGAGGTGTACGAGGAGGTTCTCGCCTCGCACGGCATCGCGCTCGACGCGGCCACGCAGGTCGAGGACAAGCTCCAGCGCCAGGACGCCACCAAGGCCGTCGAGCAGGAGATCCTCGAGCAGCACGCGCCGCCCGCCGGTGATGGCGCCTCAGAGAGCGAACTCGCACACGCCAAGGAGCGCCGCGCGGCGGTGCAGATGGCGTTCGACAAGCTCGAGAAGCAGATCATCCGTGAGCGCATCGCGGTCCACAAGAAGCGCCCCGACGGGCGCTCGGAGAGCGAGATCCGCGACATCTCGATCGAGGTCGGCGTGCTACCCCGTGCGCACGGCTCCGCGCTGTTCACACGCGGGCAGACGCAGGCCCTGAGCGTCGCCGCACTGGGCACGCTCAAGGAGGAGATGCGTCTCGACACGCTCGGCCTGGAGACAAAAAAGTACTACTGGCACCACTACAACTTCCCGCCGTTCTCGGTGGGTGAGGCTGGGCGCATGGGCGGCGTCAAGCGCCGCGACATCGGTCACGGTGCGCTCGCCGAGCGCGCGCTCGCACCGATGGTGCCCTCGATCGAGGACTTCCCGTACACAATCCGGGTGGTCTCGGACATCCTGGAGTCCAACGGCTCCTCCTCGATGGCGTCGGTGTGCGGCTCGTCGCTGTCGCTGATGGATGCCGGCGTACCGATCAAGCGACCGGTCGCCGGGATCGCCATGGGCCTGATCAAAGAGGGCGATGACTACATCGTCCTGACCGACATCGCCGGCGTCGAGGATCACCTCGGCGACATGGACTTCAAGGTCGCCGGCACCGAGCGCGGCATCACCGCGCTGCAGATGGACATCAAGATCACGGGCGTCACGTTCGAGATCCTGCGCGACGCGCTCGCCCAGGCCAAAGACGCGCGCACGTTCATCCTCGGCAAGATGGCCGACGTGATCAGCTCGCCGCGTGAGCAGCTCAGCCAGTTCGCGCCGCGGATCCAGACGATCCAGATCGACCCGTCGCAGATCGGCCTGTTGATCGGCAAGGGCGGCGAAACGATCAGGGGCCTGTCCGAGGAGTTCGACTCTCAGATCGACGTCAACGACGACGGCCAGGTGCTGGTCTACTCCGCCAACGGAGAGATGGGTGACGCGCTCGTCGAGCGCGTGCGGATGATGATGAAGGAGGTCGAGGTCGGCGACGAATACGTCGGCAAGGTCGTCAAGACCACCACGTTCGGCGCGTTCATCGAGCTCGCCAAGGGAACCGACGGCCTGCTGCACATCTCCAACGTCTCACCCGGGCAGCGCGTCGACAGCGTCGAGGACGTGCTCAACAAGGGCGACGAGGTCAACGTGCGCGTGGTCGAGGTCGACCGTGAGCGTGGACGTATCGGCCTGCGCCTGACCGAGGACCCGGACATCGCGGGCAAGTCGGTCGAGGAGCTCGCCGGCGTCGGCACCGGCGGCGGTGGTGGCGGCGGGTCACGCCCGTCGGGCGGACGCGGACCCCGCGAGGGCGCAAGGCCGTCGAGCAACGGCCGTGAGCGCTCGGACCGCGGTCGCGACTCGAGGCCCGCTCGCTCAGATCGTGGCTCGGGGCGTCCGCGCCACGAGCGCGACCGCGACTGACCCACAGAGCCTCGCGCGTGAGCGACGAGCACCGTATGACCACGCTCGATTCGGGCGTGAGGATCGTCACCGAACGCGTGCCCAGCGTGCGTTCGGTGGCGCTCGGCTTCTGGATCGCCACCGGCTCGGTCATCGAGCGCGATGAGCAGGCCGGCACCTCGCATCTGCTCGAGCACATGCTGTTCCGCGGCAGCGACCGCTACGGCTCGCAGGAGATCGACGAGATCTTCGACTCGATGGGCGCGGAGATCAACGCCGGTACCGACAAGGAAGCCACGTCGCTGTACACGCGCGTGCTCGACCGGCATCTCGAGCACGCCTTCGACGTGATGAGCGACATGCTCTGGCACCCCCGCTTCGGCGAGCTCGACGCTGAGCGCGAGGTCGTGCTCGAGGAGATCGCGATGTACGAAGACGACCCCCAGGACCGCGTCTTCGACGTGCTCGGCAAGGCGATCTTCGGCGAGCACCCGCTCGGCCGCGCGGTGATCGGTACCGCCGACGTCGTCGGCGCCGTCACGCGCGAGCAGCTCGCCGAGTTTCACGCCGAGCGCTACCAGCCCGAGAGCATCGTCATCGCTGCCGCCGGCTCGGTCGAGCACGACGCGCTCGTCGAGATGGCGCGCGCTGTCGAGCTCGCGCCGGCCCCCGCCAACGGCCGCGCGCCGCTGTCGGCCGTTGCCGCAGCCGCTGCAGCCGGCGAGCCCGACTTCCGCCCACGTGCGTGCTTTCTCCAGAAAGACACCGAGCAGTACCACGTGTGCGCCGGCGGCGCCGGGATCGCGCGCGTGGACGAGCGCCGCTTCGCCCTGCGCGTGCTCGAGGGCGTACTCGGTGGCACCTCCTCCTCGCGCCTGTTCCAGGAGGTGCGTGAGCGCCGCGGGCTGGCCTACTCGGTGTTCACCTTCTCCAACCTGTATGCGAACACGGGCGAGGTTGGGCTCTACGTCGGCACCCGCCCGGACAACTTGCGCGAGGCGCTTGCCGTGATCACCGCAGAGCTCGAGCGCTGCGTCGAGAACCCCGCCACCGACGAGGAGCTGCTGCGCTCGCGCGAGAACCTCAAGGGGCGTGTCGTGCTCGGCATGGAGTCGACCGGTGCGCGCATGAGCCGCCTCGGCGCTTCAGTGCTCAACGGGCTTCCGATCCTGTCGGTCAACGAGATGATCGACCGCATCGACTCGGTTGAGATCGATGTGGTGCGTGCGCTGGCCGCCGAGCTGTTCGCACCCGAAGATCTGTCCGTCGCCGGTGTCGGACCGGACGAGAGCGAGTTCCAGGCCGCGATCGCGCCACTGCATGGGGCCGGAGGTGATGCGGCCCGCGGCGGTGCCCCCCCTGCGACCGCCGCGCCAGGGGCCTCGCGATGATCAAGGTCGCCGTCGCCGGCGCCGCCGGACGCATGGGGGAGACGGTGTGCGAGGCGGTGACGGGTGCCGAGGACATGGAGCTCGTCGCGCGCGTCGACCCGCTGCTCGGGACGACGCTCGCGGATGTTCTCGACGACGCCGACGTCGTCATCGACTTCACGCAGCCCGCAACGGCGCTCGCGAACGCGCTGGAGTGCGTTCAGGCCGGCGTGCACGTGGTGATCGGCACAACCGGTTTTGACCCTGCGCCGCTGTACGAGGTTGAGGATCCACGCGCGAACGTGCTGTTCGCCCCGAATTTCGCGATCGGCGCGGTGCTGATGATGCGCTTCGCCGCCGAGGCGGCGCGGCACATGCGCAGCGCCGAGATCATCGAGCTGCACCACGACGGCAAGCTGGACGCTCCCAGCGGTACCGCCAAGCGCACGGCCGAGCTGATGGCAGCCGCGAGCGGCGGCGAGCCGCCGCCGATCCATTCCGTGCGCCTGCCCGGGATCGTCGCCAACCAGGAGGTGATCCTCGGGGACCTCGCCCAGACGCTCACGATTCGCCACGACACCATCGGCCGCGAGTCGTTCATGCCGGGCGTGCTGCTCGCGGTGCGTCGCGTGGGAACGCTCGAGCACTCGCCCACCGTCGGCCTCGAGAGCCTGCTGTTCTAGCTCGGATCACTCCGAAAGCCCGGCGGCTCGCAACGCCTCGTCGTGATCGAGAAACGAGTGCATTCGCGAGATTTTTCCGCCGTGAAAGTCGTAGAGAACGTCGAGCGGTGTGTTGACCGGTACGCCGCTGACGCGTCCCCGTCCCTTGAGCCGTCCGCTCCACAGGACACGCTCGCCGAGATCGCGGACTTCGTCAGCCAGTCCCCGGAACTCGTCCCACGCGTCGCGCATCCGTTCAAAGTACGTGTCGATGCCTTCGCGTCCCCAGAAGATCTCGCCCTCGACGGCCATTACCGACGTGGTCCATTCGAAGTCCGGCGTCGTGATCTCAGCGAAGGCATCGACATCGCGCCGATTGAAGGCGTCGATCAATCGCTCGACGAGCTCCACGTTCTGCTGGGACATGACCTGGCGAGTATCCCGCAAGCAATCGTGAAGCTGCTCTTCTGGATCGCGGTGGGCATGAGATACTCCAGCCCATGAGCGGCCTCGGCACGATATTGACGGCGATCGTCACCCCCTTCGATGCGCGGGGAAACGTGAACGAGGAGTCGTTCGTGGCGCTGATGGCGCACCTCGCCGAGAGCGGCTCGGACGGGTTCGTCGTCGCCGGGACGACCGGCGAGGCCTCCACGATGACCGAGGAGGAGCATCTCGGGCTGATAAGCCTCGCCGTCGCCGAGCGACCGGACGGCAAGACGATCATTGCCGGCACCGGCACCAACGACACGCGCCAGGCCGTGCACCTGACCGAGCGGGCCAGCGAGCTCGGCGCCGACGCGATGCTGTCGGTGACGCCCTACTACAACAGGCCCAGCCCACTCGGCCTGAAGCGCCACTACGAAGCCGTCGCCGCCGCGACCGACAAACCGGTCCTGCTCTACAACATCCCGTCGAGAACGGGAACGAACATTCCCCCCGGGCTGCTGGCCGAGCTCGCGCAGATCGACGGGATCGAGGGCGTCAAGCAGGCAAACGCCGACGAGTTGCAGCTGATCGACGGCCTCGAGCTCTATGCCGGGGACGACGCCACCTTCGCGCGCACCCTGGACATGGGCGGCGCCGGCGGCATCACCGTCGCCAGCCACATCGTCGGCAACGAGATGCGCCGCATGGTTGACGAGCCCGAGCACCGCGCCGAGATCGACCAGTCGCTGCGCGACGTCTACACGACGCTGTTCCTCACCGCGAGCCCGACCTGCACGAAGGCGGCGCTGAACCTGCTCGGCCACGACGTCGGCGGGCTGCGCCTGCCGCTGGTGGCGGCCACCCCCGAAGAGACCGAGACCGTGCGGGCGATGCTCGAACGCCACGGCCTCACGCCGGCCGCATCGGCCCGAACGCACGCGTGAGCAAGACCCTGCGCGTCCTACCCCTCGGCGGGCTAGGTGAGATAGGCAAGAACATGACGGTCGTCGAATACGACGACCGGATCATCGTCGTCGACGTCGGGCTGCGCTTCCCGACGCCCGAGATGGTCGGCATCGACCTGGTGCTGCCCGACTTCTCCTACCTGCGCGAGCGTGCCCGCGACATCGAGGCGATCGTCGTAACCCACGGCCACGAGGACCATCTGGGCGCGCTGCCGTGGGTGCTGCGCGAGCTGGGGAAGGAGAGCTCGTCGAGCCTGCCGCCGGTGTATGCCGGTGCGCTGACCGTCGCGATGGCGCGTTCGAAGCTCGAAGAGCACAAGCTGCGGGATGTCGAGCTCAACGACATCGACCCCGGTGAAACCCTCGAGCTTGGCCCGTTCTCGCTCGAGCTCGTGCACATGACACACTCGATCCCCGACTCCAGCGCCGTCGCGCTCGGCACCGACCTCGGCACGGTGCTGATCACCGGCGACTACAAGTTCGACCAGACGCCCGTCGACGGTGCCCCCGCGGACGTCTCGCGCCTGGCGGAACTCGGGCGCGAGGGCGTGCTGCTGCTGTGCGGGGACTCGACCAACGTCGATCGCCCCGGCTTCTCGCCGTCGGAGTCGGTCGTCGGTCCGCACCTCGAGGAGGTGTTCGCGCGCTGCGAGGGGCGGATCGTGGTGACGAGCTTCGCGTCGAACATCCATCGCGTGCAGCAGGTCGTGGACGCCGCCTACGCGCTCGATCGCAAGGTCGCGCTCGTCGGGCGCTCGATGCGCAAGAACGTCGGCATCGGGCGCACGCTCGGCCACATAGAGATCCCGGACGGGATGCTCGTCGGTCCCCGCGAGATCGCCGACTTCCCCGACGAGCGCGTCGTGATCATCTCGACCGGCTCCCAGGGCGAGCCGCTCTCGGCGCTGCGCAGGATGGCCTACCGCGACCATCCCCAGGTGGAGCTCAAGGCCGGCGACACGGTCGTGTTCTCGGCGACCCCCGTTCCGGGCAACGAGCGCGCGGTCAACGAGACGGTCGATCGGCTCTACCACATCGGCTGTGACGTCATCACCCCCCGCGAGGCCCCTGTGCACGCGTCGGGACACGGCTACGCGGAGGAGGTCAAGCTGATGCTCAACCTCGTCAAGCCGCGCTACGTGATGCCCTTCCACGGCGACTTCAAGCGCCTGCGTCTGCACGCCCAGCTCGCCGAGGCAGTCGGCGTGCCGCCGCGGGACATCTTCCAGGGCGACAACGGGCTGCCACTGGAGATCGACGAGCGCGGCGCGCGCTTCGGGACCCGCGAGCAGGCGGGCATGATCTTCGTCGACGGCGTCGAGATCGGCGAGATGGCCGACGCCGCGTTGCGCGATCGGCGCATGCTCTCGGCCGACGGCATCTTCATCGTCGTCGTCACAATCGCCGAGCAGGACGGCAGCTCTGTCGCCGATCCCGAGGTGATCTTTCGCGGCGTGCCGTTCCTCGACCAGGCCGACGAGCTCGTGGAGGAGATCCGCCTGACCGTCGAGGACTCGCTGCGCCGCGCCGCGAGCGAGGAAATTAGGGAAACCGACCTGCTCCAGCAGGCGCTGCACGACGACCTCGCGAAGCTAGTCTACGACCGCCTCAAGCGGCGCCCGATGGTGCTGCCGGTCGTCGTCGAGGTCTGAATAGGCGGGCATCGCCACGACGAAACGCGCCCCGGTGGCGTGCTCGGGGTCGCCGATCCGAGATCGCTCCAGCGTGACGGTGCCGCCGTGTGCCACCGCCACCGCCTGCACGATCGCGAGGCCGAGCCCGAACGAGCCGCCGCGGTCGCCCACGCCGCGCACGAAGCGCTCGAACAGCGTCGGCACGAGCTCAGCGGGGACGCCCGGTCCGTTGTCTTCGACCACCAGCTGCGCCTCGCCGTCCGCGGTGGTCTCGGTCGAGACGTGGATCTCGGTGCCCGACGGCGTGTGACGCAGGGCGTTTTCGAGCAGGTTGATCGTGATCCTGTGCAGCTCGTCACGCGAGCCCAGCACGGTCGCGGGGTGGATGTCGAGCGAGATGTCGTGCTCACCGCTCACCGGCCCGAGCTCGCCGGCCGCCTCCGCCACGATCTGCGCCAGGTCGCACGGTTCGTGCGCCACCACCCGCGCCGAGTCCGTGCGTGCCAGCAACAGCAGGTCGGCGACGAGGCGTCGCATGCGCTGGGAAGAGCGCAGCGCCGAGCGCGCGGCGTCGCCCTGGTCGTCGTGCAGGGATTCCGCGAGCAGCTCGAGGTTCGCGAGCACGCTCGTCAGCGGCGTGCGCAGCTCGTGCGAGGCGTCCGCCACGAACTGGCGCTGGCGGGCGAGCATCGACTCCGTCTCCGCGCGCGCGGCGTCGAGCTCGCGGAGCATGCCCTCGAGCGTGCGTGCGAGCTCGGAGACCTCGTCGTCGGCCGGTGACTGCGGGATCCCACGCGAGGGGTCGCGCGTACGCGCGATCTCGGCCGCTGTGCTCGTCAGCTCCGCGATCGGCTTCATCGCCCGCCGCGCGATCGCCATGCCCGCGACCAGCGCCAGCAGGCTGCCGGCGAGCACGCCGAGCACCAGGAACAGCTCGACGCGCTTGCACGTCGCCTCGGTCGCTCCGACCTGGCGGCCGTACTCGACGATCACGCGACCGATCGGCTCGTCGCTGCCACTGAGGGTGACGTCGGCTTCGCGGCTGATGACGCGGTAGCCGTTGACGGTCTCCGGGTTCAACTCCGCCGGGCCGAGCGCCGGCCCGTTGGCAGGTTCTTTCGCGATCAGCTGGCCGCCCAGCGACAGGATCCTGATCTCCGAGTGGCTCGCGCGGGAGGCGAAGTCTTCCAGCGGGCTGCTGATCCGCAGCGGGCGCACGCTGATTTTGAGTTGCGACGGCAGCGCTTCGGCCGTCTGCAGCACGTCGCGGTTGAAGTCCGAGCGGATGCGCTCGACGGTCAGCGAGCCGATCGCCAGCGCGAACGCGCACAGGATCACAAACGTCAGCAGCGCCGAGACGCCGGCAAGTCGCACGCGGATCGGTAGCCGGTCGAAGCTCGCCGAGACGCGCTCGCTTGCGTTGCGCACCGGCGCGAGCGCCCGCAGGCGCGCGGCGAGGTGTCTAGGCGCGGAGGACGTAGCCGGCTCCCCGGATGGTGTGCAACAGGCGGGGCTCGCCGCTGGACTCCAGCTTGCGGCGCAGGTTGGACACGAACACCTCGATCGTGTTCGTCGTCGAGAACGGGTCGTAGCCCCACACCTCGTCGAGCAGACGCTGGCGCGAGATCACGATGCGCTCGTTGCGCATCAGGTACTCGAGCAGCTCGAACTCGCGCTGTGTCAGCTCGATCGCGCGCGCGCCGCGCAGCACCTCGTGCGTGTCGGCGTTCAGGGACAGGTCGCCGACGCGCAGCGGCGCCGATCCGCGCGGCGGGCGGCGGCGCAGCAGCGCGCGCATGCGCGCGAGCAGCTCCTGGCGCTCGAACGGCTTGACCAGGTAGTCGTCCGCTCCGGCATCGAGCCCCTCGACGCGCGACTCCAGCGCGTCGCGTGCGGTCAGGATCAGGATCGGGACGTCGTCGTCCGCGCGCAGCTCGCGCGCCACCTCGACGCCATCGAGCTTCGGCAGCCCGAGGTCGAGGATCACCAGGTCAGGCGCGAACGCGTGACCCTGTTCGAGCGCGGCGCGCCCGTCCGCCGCAGTTCGCACGTCATAACCCTCCATCCGCAGTGAGCGCTGGAGAGCTTGGGCGATGTCCTCGTCGTCCTCTACGACCAGGACACGTGGGGCGCGGGAGAAGTCGTTCATGTCTTTATGTAACCGGCCGCGTGTAAATTGATGGTAAGGGCTCACAGGCAGGTTACGGGCCCGTGACGTCGAAGTTGCGCTGGGATGGCTCCCAGCCGCACCCCGAGGGGCACAGGCAAACGCGCCCCTGCGCGATCGACGAGCGCTCGTTCCTCGAGCGCAAGCCGCAAGCCGCCTGCCCGCGGGCGCTCTCGCCGGCGCAGCGGACGTGGCGGCGCCGCCGGCCTCGGCTCGCTGTTTTCCGGCGGACTGCCGCGTCTGCCGGTGCTCGATCAACGCCAGCGCGACGTCCTCGGCCTGGCGCTCGTCGCCGCCGGTGTGTTCATGGGGTTCGTCCTCTACGGAGATTGGAACGGGGGCCGCGCGGGACACGGTCTCGCGGTTGCGCTCGGCTGGACGCTCGGCCGTGCGCGCGTGCTCGCGCCGGTGGCGTTGGTGGCGGGCGGCGGCGCGCTGCTGTTGCGCCCCGTGCTGCCCGCGCTACGCCCGCTGCGCGCGGGCGCACTGTGCGTGTTCGCGGCGGTCACGCTGGCGCTCGCCGCCGGCATGTTCGGCCTCTCGAGCAACGCCGCCAACGCCAACCGCGTGTGGACCTCGGCCTACCTGCAGAGTCACGGTGGAGTCCTCGGCGAGGCGCTCTACCAGCTCACGCACCGGCTGGTCCAGGACGTCGGTGTCGACATCCTCGTGATCTTCCTGCTGCTGACCGGCGTGATCCTGCTCACCGGCGCCTCGATCGCCAGTGTGATTCGCGCGACCGGCAGCGGCGTCCTCGACACCACACGGATGATGCGCAGGCTGAGCGAGCGTGAGCCCGCGACGCCCTCAGGACGCACGCCCAGGGCAGAAGTGGCCGACGACGGCGGAGAGTCGCTGCACGAGCTGATTCCCCCGGAGCCCAACGCACGTGAGTTGATCGTGCGCGCGACCCACGTCGAGGCGCCGTCGCACGATTGGGCCGACGCCGAGCAAGACGCCGTCGAGGAGCCGCCGGCGCCGTCCGCTGAGCTCGCCGCCGAGGACGCGCCCCCTGCCGGCGCGGACAACGACAGCGAGCACGAGCAGATCGCCGGTGTCGCGCATGCCGACCCGGACGCGCTCGCGGGCGTTGGCGCCGAGCAGCTGACCCCGCAGGGGCGCCTCAGGGGCTCGGTGACCGATGACCCGGACTTCGTGTGGAGCGTGCCCGAGGCAGCCAACCTGCTGACGCGCTCGAGCGCCGAGCAGACGCGTCCCGACACCGCCGGGCAGGAGCGCATCGCCACGCACCTCGTCGAGGCGCTCGGCCACTTCGGCGTGCAGGCGAAGGTGATCGGCACGGTCGCGGGGCCGCACATCACCCGCTACGAGCTGCGCCTCGCGCCGGGCACGAAGGTCGCCAAGGTCGCGCAGCTCAAGGACGACCTCGCCTACGCGCTCGCCGCGACCGACATCCGCATCCTCGCGCCGATCCCCGGCAAGCAGGCGGTCGGCGTCGAGGTGCCCAACGTGCACCGGCGCATCGTCAGACTCGGCGACGTCTACCAGGCCGCGCCCAAGGACTGGTCGCCGCTGACCGTGTGGCTCGGCAAGGACGTCGCCGGCAAGGCGATCGGCGCCGACCTCGCGAAGATGCCGCACATCCTCGTCGCCGGCACCACCGGCGCCGGCAAGTCCGGGGCGATCAACGCGATGCTCTCGAGCGTGCTGCTGCGCGCCACGCCGCACGAGGTGCGCCTCGTGCTCGTCGACCCCAAGCAGGTCGAGCTCAACCACTACGAGTCGATCCCGCATCTGCTGACCCCGGTGATCACGAGCCCGCGGATGGCGGCAAACGCGCTGCAGAACCTCGTCAAGGAGATGGAGCAGCGCTACGGCATCATGTCGCTTGCGCGCACCCGCAGCCTCGTGGAGCTCAACAAGGCGCGCGCCAAGCGCAGCGAAGCGCCGCTGCCCTACATCCTCTGCGTGATCGACGAGCTCGCCGACCTGATGATGGTCGCGCCGGCCGACGTCGAGGACTCGATCATCCGTCTCGCGCAGAAGGCGCGCGCTGTCGGTATCCACCTGGTGCTTGCGACCCAGAGCCCGCGCGTGGACGTGATCACCGGCATGATCAAGGCCAACGTGCCATCGCGGATCGCCTTCGCGGTCTCCTCGCAGACCGACTCGCGCGTGATCCTCGACCAGAACGGCGCCGAGTCGCTGCTCGGGCAGGGCGACATGCTGTTCAGCCCCGTCGGCAGCTCGCGCCTGCAGCGCATCCAGGGGGCCTACATCGACGAGGCGCAGATCGCGAAGCTGACAGAGCTGTGGCGTCGTCAGGGCGAGCCGGAGCTGCGCGAGGAGCTGCTCGAGGAGGTCGAGCCGGAGGGGGGGGCGGGCTCCGATAAAGCGGACGAGTTCGACCCCGACGAGGACCCGCTGCTGACCGACGCGATCCGCCTCGTCGCCGAAATGCAGACGGCGTCGACCTCGATGCTCCAGCGGCGCCTGCGCCTGGGCTACACGCGCGCCGGGCGCATGATCGACATGCTCGAGCGCCGGGGGGTGATCTCCGGCTACGAAGGCTCAAAGCCGCGGCAGGTGCTGATCACCGAGGCCGAGGTGCCACGCGTTCTCGCGGCGCTGGAATCCCCGACCGCGCACTCTGCCACGGCCGTCAGCGACTAGCCTCTTGCGCTGATGCCCGAGATCGGAGCAACGCTACGCGAGGCGCGTATGCGCGCCCGCATCGACGTGTCGGAGATCGAGGCGCAGACGAAGATCCGCGCCAAGTACCTGCGCGCCCTGGAGAACGAAGAGTGGGGCCTGTTGCCCGGCCCGACGTTCGTCAAGAGCTTTCTGCGCACCTACGCCCAGGCGCTCGGCCTCGACGGCAAGGCGATGGTCGAGGAGTACCGCCTGCACCACGAGCGCCCCAGCGAGGCGATGCTCGAGCCGATCGTCTCGACGCCGCAGAGCAACCGCACGCGCACGCGCGGCAGGGGAGGATCCGGTGACGGGCCTTCGCGGGGCTACATGATCATCGTCAGCGTCATCGGCGTGGTGATCATCGCGCTGATAGTCCTGCTCGTCAGCGGCGGTGGCGGCGGCGGCTCCACCACGGGCAAGACGACGAGCGCGTCCACGCATCGCCACAAATCCGGCGCGGCACGCCACACCCAAAGCACAGCCACCCACCACGCCGCCTCCTCCTCAATCGTCGCGCTTTCGCTGCGGCCCACCGCCGTGGTCTACGTGTGCCTGCTCGGCGACGACGGGCACAAGCTGATCCCCGGCGTCGAGCTGCAGCCGGGGGAAACGACGCCGACCTACCATGCAAGGCGCTTTGAGATCACGCTCGGGAACAGCTCGGTGAAGATGTTCGTGGACGGCATTCCGCGGACCGTGGCGCCGTCCAGCCAGGCGATCGGCTACTCGATCACCAAGGCCCTCGGTCGCAGGCCGCTCGCCCCGGGCCAGCTGCCGACGTGCACGTGAGCGCGCGGGCGAGCGCGGGCCGGCCGCCGCGCGCCGGAATCGTCGTCACCGGCACCGAGGTCCTGACCGGCCGGGTCAGTGACCGCAACGGCCCATGGCTGGCTGAGCGCCTGCGCGAGCTCGGCGTCGAGCTGGCGTACACGACAGTCGTCGGCGATCGTCCCGAGGACATGCGCACGGCGCTCGACTTCATGGCCGAGCGCGGCATCGAGCTGATCCTCACCAGCGGCGGCCTCGGGCCGACCGCCGACGACCTTACCGCGGCGGTCGTCGGCGCCTTCCAGGGGCGCGAGATGGTGCTCGACGAGGCTCTCTCGGGGCGGATCGCGCAGATCGTCGCACCGCTGATGAAACGCTGGCCCAACATCGACCCGGAGGCGATCGCCGAGGCCAACCGCAAGCAGGCGACGATCCCCCGCGGCGCGACGGTGCTCGAGCCCGTCGGGACAGCGCCTGGACTGGTGGTGGCGCCCAGCGACAGCGCTCACGGCGGCGCCGGTCCGACGGTCGTCGTGCTGCCTGGCCCACCGCGGGAGCTGCAGCCGATGTGGGCGCAGGCGCTGGCCACCGACGCGCTGCAGAGCGTGCTCGCGACAGCCACCGTCTACCGCCAACGCACGCTGCGCCTGTTCGGGATCCCCGAGTCGGAGATCGCCGAGACGCTGCGGATCGCCGAACGCGAGGGCGTCGCGCTCGCCAACCTCGAGATCACGACCTGCCTGAAACGCGGCGAGGTCGAGATCGTGACGCGCTACGAGCCCGACGCCCAGGACGACTACGACGCGTTCGTGGGGGTCGTCGAGCAGCGCCACGCCGACACGCTGTTCTCGCGCGACGGCAGCACGGTCGACCAGCAGGTCGCGGCGCTGCTGAGAGAGGGTGGGCCGTCCGGATCGCACCAGCGCCGCACGATCGCCACCGCCGAGTCGTGCACCGGCGGGCTGCTCGCCGCGCGCCTGACCGAGATGCCCGGCTCCTCGGACTACTTCCTCGGCGGGCTCGTCGTCTACTCAAACGAGGCGAAGGTCTCGCTGGCAGGCGTGCCGCGCGAGCTGATCGAGACCCACGGCGCGGTCTCGGGCGAGGTCGCCCGCGCGCTCGCCGACGGCGCGCGTCAACGTCTGGGCGCGGACGTCGGCGTCGGCATCACCGGCGTGGCCGGGCCGGGCGGCGGCACCGAGGAGAAGCCAGTCGGGCTCGTGTGGCTGAGCGTCACGCTCGCGGGCGCCGACCGATCAGAGATCGGCCAGCTCACCCGCTCGGTCAACCTCCCCGGAGGCAGAGCCGACGTGCGCGACCGCGCGACGACGATCGCGCTGCATCTCGTGCGGCGTGCGTTGATCGACGACGTCGTCGCCGCCTGAGCGCGCCCGTTCTCGTGCGGGGCCGGGTGGCGCTAGCATCGTCTGGGCGCGATGTCCCGCGGTGCCACAGCAAGGCTGTTCGTGGCGGTCGACCCGCCCCTGGAGGTGCGCGAGGAGCTGGCCGCATGGGCGCGCAGCGTCGCCGTGGCGGCGCGTGCGGTGGGCGGCTCGCGGGGAGCGCTGCGGCTGCTCGACGGGCACGCGCTGCACCTGACGCTGTGCTTTCTGGGCAGCCGGCCCGTGGCGGAGATCGACGCGCTCGCCGGCGCGCTCGTGGCAGCCGCCGAGCACGCTTGCGAGCTGTCGGTCGGCGCGCCGCTGTGGCTGCCACCGCGGCGCCCGCAGGCGCTCGCGGCAGAGATACACGACCACGGCGGCGAGCTCGAGCGCGTGCAGCAGGCTCTCATCACGGAGCTCTGCAGCGTCAGCAGCTGGCAGCCCGAGCGCCGTCGCTTCCGGCCGCACATCACGGTTGCACGCCTGCGCCGCGGCGGCCGCGCGCGCCGCTCGAGCGCCGAGCGCTCCGCGCGCGAGGGTCTCGAGCAGTCGCTTCCACCGACGCCGCGGCTCAGCTTCAAGCCGCAGGCGGTCGTGCTGTACCGCTCGTGGCTCTCACGTGAGGGCGCGAGCTATGAAGCGCTCGCCAGCAGCGAGCTCGCGACGGTCGGACGCTGAGCAGGCTCTGTGGCGCTCAGTCTTCGCTGTCGGCTTCGCAGCTGAAGCTCGAGCTGTCGGCGCCCGAGGTTTCGCAGGGCTGTTCGCCCGCGAGCGTGCTGCAGGCCAGTTCTTCTTCTTCGCATTCGACGGCGCTCGAGCTCGATTCGGTTTCGCTCGGGACGGGGCACACGAGGCTGTTGCCCTTGCGCGAGGCGGTCGGCGTCGCGCCGTCTTCGCATTCCGGTTCGGAGCCGTCGCTGCACGAGAAGCTCCCGTTGGCGCCATGCACCGGCGTCTGGCCGCTTTCGCAGCGCGCCGGTTCCACCGAAGCGGCGGCCGGGGCGCTCGTCTGGGAAGTCTTCTTGGCCGGTGCGTGCTTGGCGTGCCGCCTGCCGGAGTGGCGCTTCTTCTTGTGCCGGCGCGAGGACTGTGAGCACGTACCGGCCGCGTGCTTCGTCTTTGACTGACCCGCCGGGGTCGAGCACGTCTTGCGGGCCTGGGCGAGCGTTTGGGCCGGCCCCAGCAGCGTCACCACGAGCGCGAGCAGCGACAGTCCCAGCGTCAGGGCTGTGGCGAGGCGGGCAGACGGGCGGCTGGTCATGGGATGGGGGAGAGCGCGGCGAGCTGGCGGGGCGATTGCTGAGTGGCGGGGCTTGATTGCCTATCGGCGGCTTGTGCCGCCGGCACGAGCCCAGCGGCAGCCCTATGGACGGGTGAGCGCCGGTCCGGGTGGCCCAGCGGGACAGGCCGGACCGGGTGCAGAGCCACGGCGGCATACGAACAACTGTTCCGTCCGCAGCGCCGTCTAGCTTCCACTCTCCATTTCGAACAGGAGGAGTCAGACCATGTCCGTGACCGACCAGGAGAAGGCCGCGAAGGCGCGCGACGCCGCCCTTCAGGGTGCGCTCACACAGATCGAGCGCGAGTTCGGCAAGGGCACGGTCATGCGCATGGGCGACGAGGGTGCCCAGGTGCGCTGCGACGCGATCCCGACCGGAGCGCTGTCCCTCGATCTGGCGCTCGGCATCGGCGGCGTGCCCAGGGGACGCATCGTCGAGGTGTTCGGCCCGGAGTCATCGGGCAAGACGACGATGATCTACCACGTGCTCGCCGAGGCGCAGAAGCTCGGCGGCGTGTGCGCGTTCATCGACGCCGAGCACGCGATGGATCCGCTCTACGCGAAGGAGATCGGGGTCGACATCGACGAGCTGCTCGTCTCCCAGCCCGACTACGGCGAGCAGGCCCTGGAGATCGCCGACATGCTCGTGCGCTCCGGCGCCGTCGACGTGGTCGCGATCGACTCGGTCGCGGCGCTGACCCCGCGCGTGGAGCTCGAGGGTCAGATGGGCGACCAGACCGTCGGCGCGCAGGCGCGGATGATATCGCAGGCGATGCGCAAGCTCGCGGGCAACCTGAACCGCACGCAGACGCTCTGCATCCTCACCAACCAGATCCGTGAAAAGGTCGGCGTGATGTTCGGCTCGCCGGAGACCCAGCCGGGTGGGCGGGCGCTGAAGTTCTACGCCTCGCAGCGCCTTGACATCCGTCGCATCGAGACGCTCAAGGACGGCAACGAGGCGGTCGGCAACCGCGTCCGCGTCAAGGTCGTCAAGAACAAGGTCGCGGCCCCGTTCAAGCAGGCCGAGTTCGACATCGAGTTCGGCAAGGGGATCTCCACCTCGGGGTGCCTGTTGGACTACGGGATCGAGCACAACATCGTCACCAAGTCCGGTTCGTTCTTCTCCTACGGCGACGAGCGGCTCGGCCAGGGTCGCGGCAACGCCAAGGCGTTCCTGGACGATCATCCGGAGACGGCGGCCGAGATCGAGACGAAGGTCTACGCTGCGCTCGGGCTCAGCCGTGACCTCGTCAAGGAGATCGAGCACGACGACGTGGCGGTGCCGGACGGCGGCGCGGTGGTCGCGGCGGCCTGAGGGTGGCCGGCGACCTTGGCGCCGTCGATTCCGCGGCGCGTGAGCGGGCGCTGCAGAAGGCGCTTGACCTGTCCTACGCGTTCATCAACCGGCGCGAGCGGACCGTCGCCGAGCTTCGCACGCAGCTGGAG
>DATHOH010000005.1:0-38034 GCA_035485155.1 Solirubrobacteraceae bacterium | reverse complement strand
GTGTCGGCTTGTGAACCAGGTCAGGTCCGGAAGGAAGCAGCCTTAAGCGATCCCCGGCAGGCGCAGCGGGAGTGCCCGAACCGGAGCCGTGGACAGCGATCAGGCGGCCGGTGGTGGGGATCTCGACGAGGGGTGCACGGTCCACTACTGCTGAGCGTGCTCCTCGGCGTGGGTTTCTTCGCGCGCGCGGCGGTACTCGTTGACGACGATGTCGGTGAGCTCCTCCACCGATGTCTCGGAGGTGGGCTTGTCCAGCGCGATCACCCCATCTTGGATCATGCTCACGCGGTCGCACGCCTCCAGGACGTGGACGTAGTTGTGCAGGATCATGATGATCGAGACACGACCCTCGGCCTTCAGGCGCGCGACGAGGTCGAGGATCTGCGCGCCCTCTTTGGCACCCATCGCCGCGAGCGGCTCGTCAAGCAGGATGATGTCGGCATCCCCGTTGACGGTGCGCGCCACCGCAATCGCCTGACGCTGTCCGCCCGACAGGCGCGCCACGGATACGTCGATCCGCGGGATGTTGATCCCGATCTCATCGAGCGCCTTGCGTGCTTCGCGCTTCATGCGCCTGTTGTCGAGCAGCGGTAGCGGGCTCATCACGCGCTCGCGGCGCAGGAAGAGGTTGTGATACACGGACAGTTCGTCGATCAGCGCGAGGTCCTGGTAGACGGTGTCGATCCCCTGTGCGCGGGCGTCGTCGACGCTTTTCGGTTCGTACGGCTGGCCGCGCAACCACATCTTGCCCGCGTCCTGCTTCTGAAAGCCGGAGATGATCTTGATCAGCGTCGACTTGCCCGCGCCGTTGTCGCCGAGCAGTCCCAGTACCTCGCCCTTTTTGAGGTGGAGGTTCACGTCGCGCAGCGCCGTCACCGGGCCGAAGCGCTTGGCGATGTGTTCGACGCGCAGCACATCGTCCGGCGCCGAGGTCGGGCCGACAACTTCGTGCTCTATGAGCCGGTCAACCACTGCCGGTGTGCCCCCTGCGCACACGCCCGACGTAGACGTTCGCCGTCATCGCGACGACGATCGCGAGGCCCGTGTAGAAGAGCAGGTAGTTGGCGTTGACTCCCTGCAGGATCAGCCCGTCCTTGAGGATCCCCAGGAACAGCGCGCCGATGAATGCGCCAACGACGGTGCCCGAGCCGCCCGTGAGCAGCGTGCCGCCGATGACCGCGGCCGCAATCGCCAGCAGCAGCAGTTCGTTCGGCCCCGACGGGTCGGGCTGGATCGTCTGCGAGCGGATCGCCTCGAGCAGCCCGACCAGCCCCGCCAATCCCGCGCACAGCACGAAGTTGCGGATCGTCACCAGCTTCACCCCGACGCCCGCCTCAGCCGCGCCCAGCTTGTTGGAGCCGATCGCGACCGTGTACAGGCCCCAGCGCGTGAACGTCAGCGCGACCTGCAGCACGACCACGATCACCACAGCCCAGATCAACTCGGAGTAGACCCCCGCGCCGAAGATTTTCGCGAAAGTGCCGACGTGGTTGACTTTTTCCACGAGCACGATGCTGTGCCCGTTGATCACGTGGTGGACTTTGACTTCCGTCTGCGTCACCTGAGCTCCGGGCGTCGCCACGGGCGTGCCGTGCGACAAGAGCAGGCTGAGCCCCTCGAACGTGAACAGCATGCCGAGCGTCGCCACGAACGAGCTCACGCCGAGGAATGCCACGAACGAGCCGTTGATCACGCCGACGACCATGCAGATCAGCAGCGCGATGATCGCCGAGACCACGAGGCCCAGACCGGCGGTGTCGAGCTTGTAGAAGACGATCGGGGCGAACATGTACATGCCTCCGATCGAGAGATCGATCTCGCCGAGGATCATCACGAACACCTCGCCCGCGCCCAGGAGCGCGAGCGGCGCGAAATACGGCAGCAGCGTCTTGAAGTTCGCGCCCGTGAAGAACGTGCTGGTGTTCACGGAGAAGTAGATCGCCACGACGATCGTGACGACGATGATGCTGCCCTCGCGCAGCGAGAGCGCGCGCTCGAGCACGCGGCGCGGCACCGAGGGGGCGGCCTGGCGTGCGTGCGCCGAGCCACCCCCCGGCATCGTCGGTTTCTCGGGCGAGGCCGGCTCTCGGGCCACCTCCGCCATTGCTTACGCTGCCGTACCGGCCGGGATCGGGACCACCTTGGCTTCTGAGGAGGTTCCCTCGAAGCGGCTTTTCGAATTGACGTACGGGGCGACTGTTTCTTTGTTGAGGAACTTGAGGCCCGTGTCGACTTCCGCGGGGCCGGTCAGAGTCCCGGATACCTGCCACAGGAACAGCTCCAGAACCGGCTGGAACCCCTGTAGGTATGGCTGCTGGTCGATCGTGAATTCGATGTTGCCTTCTTTCAGCAGCTTCTGCGTCTGTTCGGTGAGGTCGAAGCCGCCTGCGTGGATGCCTTTGCTCGCGAGCCCGAACTTCTGCATGACTTTCGCCAGCGATTCGGTGCTGCCGCCGTCGACCGCGTACATGCCCTTCGCGCTTTTGTGACTCTGGTACCACGCTTCGATTGCCGGCTGCTCCTGTGCGACCGCCGCGCCCGTCGCGACCGAGTGCGTCGTGATCGCCGCGCCCGAGTCCTTGATCGCCTTTTCAGCGCCTTCGATGCGCGGCTGCAGGTTGGCCGAGCCCGGCGTGGCGATGAACAGACCGACTTCGCCCGAGCCCACTGCGGCGACGATGCGCTTGCCCATTTCTTCCCCGGCCAGTTTCAGGTCCTGGCCGATGTAGGCAAGGCGCGCGTTTCCGGGCGCGTCGGCGTTGTAGGCAACCACCGGGATGCCCGCCTTCAGCGCCGCTTCGACCGGCGCGTTGAACGCGTGCAGGTCGATAAGCGCGACCGCGATGCCGTCCGCGCCGCTCGTCACTGCGGTATTGACTGCCGTGACCATCTGGGCCACGTTGCTGTTTTCCGAGCCCGTCCACTGGTATTCGCAACCGAGCAGCTTGGACGCGTCCGCGGCGCCGTACTGCGTCGGCGTGAAGAACGGGTTGGTTGTGACGTGGTTGACGAACACGAACTTGTATTTGGGATGCGAGCCGAACACGGCGTCGGATCCGCCGCTGCTGCTCGAAGCGCTCGAGCCGCACGCGCTCAGCAGACTGCCCACGGAGCCGGCCGCGATCCCGGTCAGAGCGGTGCGGCGCAGGAACGCCCGGCGGTCGAAGCCCGGGCGATCGACGTCTGGTCGGTCTAGATAGTCGAGCGGCGCGACCGCCTGCTCGACCTGGTCGGTGTCTGGCATTGCTCCTCCTCTACTCGCTGGACCGCACTGTCTGCGCTGCTTCGGCTTCTACCTTCCCGCTAAACCACACCTCACGTCAACCCCAGATTGGGCACGTCCCCCAGTTTAGTCCCGGAGGCTCTCCGTCCTGTAGGCCGGTCGGCGCGTCCGCCAACGCCAAGACACCCGTTCGGTATACCCTCGGGGCATGGCTGGGAAGCCCGCCGAGCCACCCCACCCGGGCCACCGACCGGTCGGCGCGGAGCCCCTCGCGACGGGCGTGAGCGAGGACCGCCACCGGCGGACGGACGAGCGCGAGCTCGAGCACACGGGCCCGATCGCGATCGAGCGCTACGTCAAAGACGACGGTCGCGCGCTGATTCTCTACTTCGACGAGCGGCGCGCCCCAGCCCCGCCGCGACACGCGTGAGCGAGCTTCGCTTCGAGGAGCTGCGGGGCGAGGAGGTCGTCTACGCGATCCACCGCCAGGACCGCACGTTCCTGCCGGACCGCGACCACTGCCCGCTGGACCCCACGCCGCCGGGCGAGGGGCGGGCGGGCTACCAAACAGAGATCCCCTTCCCCAGCTTCGAGATCGCCGTCTTCGACAACCGCTTCCCCGCGTTCGAGGCGCCGCTTGGTGCAGCCGAGGTCGTGGTCTACACCGACGATCACTACTCGTCCTTCGGCGCGCTTGCGCCCGAGCGCGCCGAGGCGCTGATGTGGGTCTGGCGCCACCGCTACCTGGAGCTCGGCGCACGCGAGGACATCGACTACGTCTTCATCTTCGAAAACCGCGGCGTCGAGGTCGGCGTCACCCTGCACCACCCGCACGGACAGATCTACGGCTACCCGTTCCTGCCGCCTGTGCCCAAGCTCGAGCTCGTCGCCGATCAGCGCCTCGGCGGCTGCGCGCCGTGCACGCTGCTCGAGCGTGAGCTCACGGACGGCCTGCGCGTCGTGCACGAGAACGACAGCGTCGTCGTGTACGTCCCCTACGCCGCGCGCTGGGCCTACGAAGCGCACGTCGTCGTACGCCAGCACCGGCCCAGCCTGCGCGATTGCGAGCCGCACGAGCTGCGTGACCTCGCCGCCGCGCTGCAAGCCCTGGTGCGCGGCTACGACGCGCTGTTCGAGCGCCCTTTCCCCTACGTCATGGCGCTCCACCAGGCGCCGACGATGACCGCATTGCGAGCGGCCGCCGCCGGCTTCCCCGCGGGGGACGGGCACCTGCACGTGGAGTTCTACCCGCCGCTGCGCACCGTCGAGAAGCTCAAGTACCTCGCCGGCTCCGAGCAGGGCGCCGGCACCTTCATCTCCGACACGCTGCCAGAGGAGTCAGCCGCAAAGCTGCGCGAGGCGATCGCAAGTGGCGCCTGAGCGCAGCCGCGCGTTTGCCCCCGGCCGCGTCAACCTGATCGGCGAGCACACCGACTACAACGACGGGCTCGCGCTGCCGTTCGCGATCGCGCAGGGCGTCATCGTCAGCGCCGAGTCCACGCCCGCCGGCGGGCCCGGCGCCGGTCGCATCAGCGTCTACGCGCGCGACCTGAACCAGCGCGACGAGTTCGACGCCTACGCACCACCGCGTGTCCGCGGCTGGCGGGCCTTCGTCCGCGGCGTCGTCGCCGAACTGGCGCGCTCAGGGCGGCCGCTGGTCGGAGCAGATGTCGAGATCACCGGCGGTGTGCCGCGCGGCGCCGGCCTGTCCTCCTCGGCCGCGCTCGAGGTCGCCCTGTGCCTTGCCCTCGCCAACATCAGCGGCGAGGGCGGACCGATGCCGCTGCTGGACATCGCGCGACTGTGCTCGCGCGTCGAGAACGACTGGGCGGGCGCGCACACGGGCCTGCTCGACCAGCTCGCCTCGCTGTACGGCGCGCCGGACACCGCCGCGTACATCGATTTCCGCACGCTCAGCGTCGAGCCCGTGCCGCTGGCGCTCGGCGACTGGCGGCTCGTCGTGCTCGACTCCGGCGAGCGCCACCTGCATGCGAGCTCCGGCTACAACGAGCGACGCGCGGAGTGCGCCCGCGCGTGCGAGCTGCTCGGGGTGCCCTCGCTGCGCGACGCCGACCTCGAGGCCGCCGAGCGGCTGCCCGAGCCGCTGAACCGGCGCGTGCGGCACGTCATCAGCGAGAACCAGCGCGTGCGTGACACCGTCGCCGCGCTGCTCGCGGAGGACCTCGCCGCCGTCGGCGAGCTGCTGAACGCGTCACACGCGAGTCTGCGCGACGACTACGAGATCTCCACCCCCGCCGTCGAGCTCACCGTGCAGCGCCTGCGCGACGCGGGCGCAAGCGGCGCGCGTCTCGTCGGTGGCGGCTTCGGCGGCAGCGTGCTCGGGCTGTTCGCGCCCGGTGTCTCCCACCCGCCGGATGCCCGCGAGGTGCAGCCCGGCGAGGGCGCGCACCTGCTGGACACCTGAGGAGTACGCCGTGCGCCGCCCCAGGCGCTGTCAGTGACGGTCGTGCAACGGACGCCTGCGGGATAATCAGGCGGATGTCTCAGGAGAACGTTGAGCTCGTCACGCGGCTCCAGGTGGCTCCGGATGTGGACATCGCGGCCCTCTTCCGCAGCGACGAGACATGGTCGGCGCTGACCGATGCCCTCGGTGACCTGTTTCACCCCGACTGCGAGACCGTGGCGCCGGGAGTGCCGGGCACCGAGCGGGTCCACGTCGGCATCGATGGCCTCAGGACGGCATGGCTCGCGTGGCTGGAACCGTGGCTGACGTACCGCACCGAGATCGAGCAGGCACTTGACGCCGGCGACCGCGTGCTGCTGTTGACGCACGACTACGGACGCCATGCGGGCTCGGTGCACGAGGTCAAGGTCGATGGCTCTGCCGTCTGGACGGTCAGCGACGGGAGGATCTCGCGCGCCGAGTTCTTCACTCACCGCGTCGATGCGTTCAACGCAGCGGGGCTGTCCGAGCGGCCCTCTTAGAGGCGCGCGATGACGAGCGCACACGCCGTCAGGACGATCGCCAGCGACATCGCCGCGAGCGCGCCGTCGAGCGGGCGCAGCAGGCCACTGAGCGACAGCTGTTCGGTGCTGCCGTCGCTGAGCGTGCGGGTGCCGTTCACCGCGAGCGTGCGCCTGCGCAGCTCGCGCGCCGCCGAGCTCAGGCGCCGTTGCGCGACGCTCATCCCCATACAGCCCGCCGCGATCAGCAGGCCGGCCGGGGCAAGCTCCTCCGCGTTGATGAAGTAGCCCGTCAGCGCCGGGAACGCGCCCCAGCCGAGCGCAAACCACACGTCGCTGTGGAAGCGCCCGCCCCACCACTCGAGGTTGTAAGCCGGCAGGAACACAGCGCCGGCGAGCACGAACGGCGCCAGCCACACCGTCACCGTCAGCACGCCCGCCACGCCAATCGCGAGCGCGCCCAACAGACCGAGCACGGCGCACACCACCAGCGCGCGTGAGCTGATGCGCGTCCCGAGCGGCCGGTCGTGCAGCTCGTCGAGCGCGTGCGCGGCCACCCCCACCGCCAGCGCGAACGCCGCGAGACCCCACAGCAGCCGGTCCACGTGCAGGTGCGGCGCCGCCGCCGCGCCCAGCGCGAAATAGCTGAGGTGCCAGGCCGTGTACGGCGGGTGCAACAGCGTCAGCGCGTCGCCCACACGCCCGCCGCCCAGCGCGTAGAAAGCAGGGCGCTCGCGAGTGATCGCCATCCTCGTCCTCAGTCCGCGCGCTTGCTCGCAGACATCACCACGCCACCGCCAAGGCTCATGCGCCGCACGCGCACATCCTCGAGCCCCGCCTGCTGCCAGTAGCCCACGATCTGCTCCAACGGATGGCGCTCGTAGAAGCCACGGATGCTCGGGCCCAGGAAGCGCCCCACCTGCGCCCACTCGCGCGACTCCAGGCGTCCCAGTGTCGGCAGCCCAACGGCCGTGTACACACGCCACGCGGCGCGCGCCGGCGGCCACGGCGGCACGCCGAACTCGAGCGACGCCACGCGCCCGCCGGGGCGCACGACGCGCGCGAGCTCGCGCATCGTCGCCGCTGGATCGTCCACGTAGCGCAACAGGTACGTGAACGTCAGCGCGTCGAAGCTCGCGTCCGCAAACGGCAGCGACTCGGCCTGTCCCTCGACCAGCTCCACGCGCGCCGGCACCTGCGCGCTCGAACCACCGTCAGCCGCGAAGCGCGCGCGGGCCGCCGCGAGCATCTGCGGGCTCTGGTCGATGCCCACCACCGAGCAGTCCGCCCGTGCCAGCAGCTCCGCCACCACCATGCCCGTGCCCGTCGCCACGTCAAGCACGCGTTGTCCCGCCCGCGGCGCAACCGCGCTCACGAGCGCTCTTCGCCAGCGCGGGTCCTGCCAGAAGCTCAGCGCCGCAGACAGCCGGTCATAGCGGCGCGGCAGGCCGCTGAACAGCTGCAGCGCCTCGCGCTTGCGGGGCGAGCGTTGTTCTGTGGGAGGGACGCCTGGGGCGTTGCTGGACTCGGGCAAGCTCATCGTGTTCGCCGATCTGACAGGCTAACCGCGAGCGCGCCCACGCGCGGCGCTCCGACCCGGTCCCCCCGCTGCGCGTGGTCGATTCGATCCGAGGTCAAGATGGCAGGCACCGATTACCCACAGCACTCTCGCGTCATGCTCGTCACCGGTGCCTCGAGCGGCATCGGCGAAGCGACCGCGCGACGGCTCGCACGCGAGCCGCGCAGCTCACTGGTGCTGGTCGCCCGACGCGAGGAGCGGCTGCGTGCGCTCACCGACGAGCTCGGCGGCAGCTTCGTGGCGCTCGACCTCGTCGATGACGACGCCCCTGAGCGCATCCGCGATCACGTGCTCGAGACCCACGGGCGGCTCGACCTGCTCGTCAACAACGCCGGCGCCTCCTGGCGCGCGCGCTTCGCCGAGGGCGGCTACGAGAACGTGCACCGCACCATGGCGATCAACTTCGACGCCCAGGTGCGGCTCACCGACGCGCTGCTGCCGCTGCTGCGCTCCAGCGCCCCCAGCGCGATCGTGAACGTCGCCTCGACCGCCGCGCGCGTCGCGCGCGCAGGCACCGGCGCCTACAGCGCCTCCAAGTTCGCGCTCGCCGGCTGGTCCGATGCGCTGTGGGCCGAGGAGGTCGCGCACGACGTTCACGTCGGTCTCGTGCTCCCCGGGTTCATCTCCACCGAGGGCTTCCCCCAGTCCGAGCTCACGGGCAAGCCGTGGACACGCTGGATCGTCTCGACGCCGGAGCGCGCCGCCGAGGCCATCTACGAAGCCGGCATCGGTCGACGGGCCGAGCGCTACGTGCCGCGCGCCTACGCGCTCGCCGCGGCCATGCGCATACTCGCGCCCGGGCTCGTGCGCCGCGTCCTCGGCGGCAGCGCCGGCGCCGTGATGACGACCACCACCGGGCCGGACCTAGCCGAGCGGCGCAACGGCACCGGCGTGAAGGGCTAGCTGCTAGTCGTCCAGCTGGCCCGCGTACAGCGCGAACACCGCGCCCTGCGGGTCGGCGACGACGGCGATCTTGGCGATCTCGATGTCGATCGGCCCGGCGATCGTCGAGCCGCCCAGCTCGTTCAAGCTGGCGAGCGCCCGCTCGAGGTCATCGACGCCGAAGTACGCGAGCCAGTTGGGCGGCGACGGCGGCGTCAGCTCGCGGATGCCGCCGTTGTAGGTGTCGCCGTTCTTGATCATCAGGTAGCGCTGCTGCATCCCGTCGGACTCCTCCAGCTCCCAGCCGAAGAGGCCGCCGTAGAACGCCGCCGAGGCGTCGAGATCGGGGGACTGCAGCTCGTTCCACACCAGCGTTCCCGGCTGGTTCACGAGCGCCGCACCGAAGTGATCGCGCGGCTCCCACGGCATGAAGAACGCGCCCTGCGGGTCCTGGATCACCGCCATGCGCCCGACGCTCATCACGTCGAACGGCGGCGCGTGCACGGTCGCGCCCAGCTCGCTCGCGCGCTCGGCAACAGCATCCGCGCTGTCCACCGAGACGTAGGAGTTCCACAGCGGCGGCACGCCCGCTTCACGCTGCTGCTCGGGCTGCGCCGCGATCGCCGCGACCGGCTTGCCATCGATCAGCTGCATCGAGTAGTACGAGCCCGCGTCGCCGACCGGCCTGTCGTCGGCCTGCCAGCCGAGCAGCGCGCCGTAGAACGCCTTGGCCGCCTCCTGATCGCTGGTCGTCAGTTCGGCCCAACAGAACGTGCCCGGTGTGTAGCCGCTGCGCTCACCCATCGCATCGAGAGTAGCGCAGCCGGCCCGCAGTTTGTTACCAGGTAGATTCGCAACCGGTGGTCCCAGATTCGCAACCGCCGACACGCGACATCGCCGTCCGCGGCGAGGGCATCAGGCTCGGGCAGCTGCTCAAGCTCGCCGGCGTCGTCGACAGCGGCAGCGACGTCAAGGCCCTGCTCGCCGCCGAGCCCGTGTGGGTCAACGGCGAGCGCGAGACCCGGCGCGGGCGCCAGCTGCGCGGCGGCGACACGGTGCGCGTCGGCGAGCACGCGCTGCGCGTGCTCGCCACACCTGCACCGCGGCAACCGTGACGCGGCCGCTGAGGCGCCCTACATCACCGGGATCGTCTCGTACACCTCCACGCTGCCGCCCGCGGCGAGCACCGGACAGTCCTTGACGAGGCCGCTCGCCGCCGCGAGGCTGTCCGCGCTCAGCACCGAGTAGCCCGTGATCGCCGACGTGGCCCCGTCGCTGACGCTGCCGCCGTTGGTCACCGTCGCCGCCGGACCGAACGGGTTGCCGGGGTCGACGACCGCCTGGCCGAGCTGACCGAACCAGCCGACCCACGCCGCCGTCGCCGCCTGGCGCTCCTCCTCGGTCGCCGCCATGCTCCCACCCTTGTATGCCAGCAGGTAATTCGCCATCTGTCTCTCCTTGTCGTTGATGAGGGTGCGTCCTCGAGGTTCCTTGCTACGTACTCACGACAGTTGCGGCGCCTCGGCGAAGACGCGTGCGGCGAACAGCTCCAGGCACGCGGCCCAGCCCTGTTCGTGACGCTCACGCGACTCCTGGGACTCGAGGCCCGAGTGTTCGAGCAGGACGATCGTGCGCTCGTCCCGCTCGACGAACTCGACCGTCACCGTGCTCTCGTGCCCGGCGTGTCCGTCCTCCTCCCAGCTCCAGCTGTACACCAGGCGCTCGGGACGGCGCACCTCGCGGTACTCGCCAGTGACGGTCAGGGAGGTGCCGACGTCGGGGTCTTCCATCGACAGCCGGTAGCGTCCTCCGACGCGCAGATCGACCTCCGCGACGGGCGTGCGCCAGGTCGGGCCCGGCCCCCACCAGCGCCGGAGCACCTCGGGGTTGGTCCATGCGTCGAAGACGTCCTCCGCGGGTGCGTCGAAGGTGCGCTCGAGGCGCAGCGTCGTGGAATCGGTGGCGCTCATGCCTGCTCCTTTCGGGGTTTGCTGTTTCGGGGTGCGCTCTCGCGTTGCTCACGCAGGTATTGCTCGACCACGTCCAGCTTGCGCTCCCACAGCTCGCGCTGGCGTGTCAGCCACTCGTCGGCGTCGCGCAGCGGCCGCTCGCGGATGCGCAGCCTGTGCGTACGGCCGTCGATCACACGCGCGATCACACCGGCCTCCTCGAGCACCTTGAGGTGCTTGCTGATCGCCGGCTTGGACACGCCGAAGTCGCGCGTCGCATCCCCGACGCTCAGCTCGCCCGTCGTCAGGCGTTCGACGATGCCACGGCGGATCGGATGCGAGCAAGCGGCGAACGTGCGGTCGAGAGCACTACTGTTAGCCATCTGGTTAACTATAGCAACGCTGACGCGGCCGTGCGCGCCGGTGCAGCGCGCGCGGCGACTCCGGCGTCCGAGCTGGCCAGCACGTGGGCGCTCAGCTCACGCGCGCGACGATCAGCGCCGGCAGCGTCGGCACGCGGCTGCCGCCGAGCGGCTCGGAGGTGACCAGCACTTCCCGTACACCGCCTACACCGCCGGGCACGCCCACGCTGGCCGCACCGGCGGCGCTGACGCTGAACAGCGCGTCGGTCGGCAGCGGCCGCCCGGACGCGGAACGTTTGATCCAAAGCTCGTACACGCGACCTTGCACCGCCTGCGGCATGTCGGCGATGTTCAGCTGCGCGTGCCCGGCGCCCACGCTCAGCGACGCGCTCGCGCGCGACGGCAGCACCTGCGCGCGGATCACACGGGTCGGAGCGGAGCCGACGCCTCCGCCGGAGCCGGAGCTGATTGCCACGACCGCGAGCGCGACGACCGCCGCAGCGAGCGCAGCCACGGCGAGGTTCGGCCGCCACCGCAGCCACGCGGGCGCGCTGGTGCGCGATCGCGCCGCCGCTGCCGGCGCCTGGCGAGCGCCGGCCAGCTCGCGCCTGTGCGCGTCCTCGCGGACGCTCGCCATCAGGCGCCGCTTGAGCTCGGGCGGCGCGCTCAGCTGCGGAGCCGCGGCGGGCAGCGCCGCGGCGACCACCTGCAGCGCGGCGACCTCCTCGCGGCATACCGAGCACGACTCAAGGTGCACTCGGAAGGCCTCGTGCTCCTCGTCGGTGAGCGCGCCGAGGACGTACGGCGCGGCGCTCGCGCGGCAGCCCTCGGGCTCCTCGATGTGAGGCTCGTCGCTGCTCACTGCACCACCTCCGTGGGATCGCCCAACGCCATCCGCATCTTCGCCAGCCCCAGGCGCATGCGCCCCTTGACGGTTCCGACCGGCATCTTCAACATCGACGCTATCTCCACGTGCGTGAGCCCGCCGAAGTACGCCAGCTCGATGACCCTGCTCTGCTCGCCGGGCAGCTGCTCGAGCGCCTCGCGAACCTCACGCGCCTCGTCACGGCGCGCGAACTCCACGTCGGTGCGCTCGGGCGCCACCAGGCGCTCCTCGATGCCCTCGTCATCGACGCGTCCGCGCTCCCGCACGGTGCGCCGGCGCAGCGCGTCGATTGCACGGTTGTGGACGATGCCGAGCGCCCACGTACGGACGCTGCCGCGCCCACGGTCATAGCGCGCGCCGCTGCGCCACAGCGACAGGAACGCCTCCTGCACGACGTCCTCGGCGAGCGCCCGCTGCCCGCACATGCGGTAGGCCAGCGAGAACGCCGCATCCGCGTGCCTGTCGTAGATCACCTCGAACGCCGCCGCCTGGCCGCGATACACCAGGTGCATGAGCTCCTCGTCGGCGAGCACGCTCAGGCCGCTGGCCGAGCTGTCCCCGCCGGAGCGCAGCGGCCTGAACCTCGGTTTCATCCGAACACCCAAGCCATTGTCACACGCGCTCCGCGCGCCGCGACTCGCGACGGTCGATGACCCTCGCGATCAGCACGCTCAGCTCGAACAGCAGGTACAACGGCACCGTCTCAAGCAGCAGCGTGACAGCGTCGCCCGGCAGGAACGCCGCGACCGCGCCGCACGCGAGGATCGCGTAGCGGCGGTTGTGGCGCAGCTGCCTGGTGGTGACGATGCCGGCGCGCGTCGCCGCAAGGATCCCGACCGGGACCTGGAACACGAGCCCCATCGCCAGCAGGATGACCGCCGCGAAGTGGTAGTACTGGCTCGCCTGCACGAGCACGTTGAACTCGCCGCTGTTGAAGTTCTGGAAGAAGCGCACCGCCGCCGGCAGCACCACGAAGTAGCCGAACAGCACGCCCGCGACGAACAGGAACGGGATCGCCAGCATCAGCGGTCTCGCGACGTCGCGCTGCTCGGGGCTGAACGCCGGCAGCAGGAAGCCGTAGACCTCATACAGCAGAATCGGCAGCGACAGGATCAGCGCGAAGATCAACGAGATGCCGAGGGTCGTGGTGAACGGCTCGCCGATCCCCAGCGTCACCGGCTTGTTGCCCTGGGGTGGCGAGGACAGGTGAGCGATGGCGCCCTGCAACGTCGGCTCGACGTGTGCGAGCGAGCTCCTGGTGGCCGCCGAGGCGCCGCTTCCAGGGCGCTCGAGCGCCTCCACAACGAGCGCGAGCTGCGTCGCCACCGTGCGCGCGCTCTGCTGCACCGTGTACGTCGCGCCGAGCGGGCCGTTGCCGGCTTTCACCTGTTTCTGGGTCTCGTGCGCGAGCGGCTTGTTGATGATCTTCAGCAGCGCGTGGTTCTGCCAGAAGCAGAGACCGAACGCCACCCCGACCACCGCGAGCGAGACGATCAACCTCGAGCGAAGCTCCTCGAGGTGATCGACCACGCTCAGCCGGTCTTCGTGTCCGATGCTGCCGACGGCGGTTGCCATGATCAGGCGGTGATCTTCTCAACGGTCTGGACAGGGGCGCCGCGGATCTCGCTGGGCACCGTGACGGGCTCCTGCTGCTGGACGACAAGCGTCGGCTGTGCGACCTCGTGCGCGACCGGCTGGGCGGCTACACGCGAGCCCTCGCCGCTGATCGCGTCCTTGAAGCCGCGCATGCCGTCACCGAGCGAGCGGCCCATCTCGGGCAGACGCTTGGCGCCGAACACCAGCAGCAGCAGGATCAAAAGAAATGCGATGTGAATTGGATTGTCGAGTCCCATGATTGTCGTTTCCTCCTGGTTGGATTTGGGAGGCCCGCCGGCGGCGAGCGCTTATCAGCTACTACGCGGTGGAGCCGATCGCGGATCAGCGCCGGCCCCACCTCCTGGGCGTGTGCGAGGCGGCGCCCTAGGTCTTGATCAGCGGCCCCGCCTTGGCGAGCACCTGAGATTTGGTCAGCGGCACGTCGAAGCCTCCGCTCGGAGTGGGGCTCTTTTCGATCAGCAGGTTGATCGCGGCGGCGTGACGGGCCTCGATCTGCACGATGCTGCCGGCGGCCGTGAGGATCTCCTTGCTTGTCAGCGACGGCGCCGCGCCGTTGTACGCACCCACGCCGGTGTTCTCGAGCTCCGATGCCAGCGCCAAGAACGAGCTCTGGTTGCTGACGGGGAACACGAACGTCGGTTTCGCGACCGGCTTGGCGCCGAGCTGCTTGATTACCGTCCTCAGCGCGTTGATGTGAGCCTGCTCCTGTTCGCCGAACAGCTTTGCGTAGCTCTTGGCCTGGCCGCTGAGCCCGACCTGTTTGCCCTTGACGTTGTAGAAGTCCGACTCCAGGTACTCGAGCGTGAGCGCGAAGTTGAGGATTTCAGCGTCGCCCCCGCCTGTTTCTGCGAGCGCCTGGGAGACGAACGGCGTGACCGCCGAGAGCCCGTACACCGAGCCGGCGGCGAGCGCGCCGCGGAGGATGAAGCTCGAGCGGGTCAGACCGCTCACCTCCACGGCCGCCAGCTCGGAGTTGGCGAGATCCGCGGGCGCGGTCTCTGAGAGTGTGTTGTGTGACATCAGCGTTCAGCTCCTTTTCTCGGGTCCTGCTAGGCGAGGAACGGCTTGATCGCCGCCATCACCATTGACATGGAGGCCGGTTTGGCGAACGCGCCATCCGGGGTGAGGGACTTCTTGACGAGCGTTGCGATGCTCGCCGCGTGGCGCGCCTCGACCGTGTGGATCGCCAGCGCCGTCGCGAGGATTTCCGGACTCTGGATGTTGGCCGCCTGACCGAGGTAGGCCGCCGCGCCGAGGTTCTCCACTTCGTAGGCCAGCTCCGCCACCTGCGTGGCGCTGTTGACCGGGAATTTGCCGTTGGGGTTGGCTGCCGGGGTCCCGCCGAGCTTTTCGACCGCGCCTTTCAGCGCTTCCACGTGCGTCTTCTCCTGGCCGCCGAACGTCTTCAACAGGCTCGCGACCTTGCCGCTGTACAAGCCTGACGCGTTCACCTTTTCGTAAAAGGTGGTCTCCAGATACTCGAGCGTGAGGGCGTAGTTGAGGATCGCCAGATCGCCGCTGTCGGAACTGGTTGCTGTGGTGGCGGTGGCAGCCGCCGTGCTGGCGGTGGACGACGATTTGCTGCTGGACCCGCAGGCGGCGAGAACGAACGCTGTGAAGCTCGCCGCGCCCGTGCCTCCGGCCATCTTCAGGAACCGCTTGCGGTCGACGTCGTCGCGCACGAGACGCTCGACGATGCCCGCCGGCTGGCGCACTGACTCCTCGCCTGCCTCAGACGTGCTCTGCTCAATCGATGGACTGGACATCTAGACCTCCGTTTTGCGCTTTTCGAGCGAGCGCGCTTCGAACGCGCTCGTTCGCTGGGTGGCTCCTGGGCGGTCCGCGCAGGAGCCGGTGGCGCCGTCCGCGGACGGGGAACCCGCGAGACGGCGCCGACCGATGGGCTTTAGACGATGAAGCCGGTCGCCGTCACGGCGGCCAGCACCTTGGCGGCGGTGTAGGGCGTGTCGAACGGACCGTTCGGGGCGATGTCGTTGCCGGCCGGTTCGTTCAGCAGGCCGATGACGCTCGCGTGGCGCGCCTCGATCGTGAGGATCGACACGGCGGCCTTGACATATGCGGGCGTCGTGATGTTCAGCGCCTGGCCCGAGTACGCGTGAACACCGGTGTTCTCGAGCACTTCAGCTGTCTTCATGAACGTTTCGGGACTGGTGTTGGCGCCTTTGAAGTTGAACTTCGGTTCCTTGGCGGCCTTGCTGCCGAGGTGTTTCTTCAGGAACGCCACGTGCGCGTTCTCATCCCTGGTGACGACCTTCAGGAACACGCTCGTCTGTGCGTTGAGCGACATGTCCGCGGCCGTGGCGCCGTTGTAGAACGCCGCCTCCAGGTACTCGAGGGTGAGCGCGTAGTTGAGGATTCCAACGTCGCCCTTTCCGAACGACGCCGGCGGGCGTCCGACCTCGGATGACGCGAACGCGCTCGGCGCGAGCATCGATAGGACTGCACCGCCGCTCATCGCAGCGCCGGCGCCGATACCGGCCTTCTTGAGGAAGCTCAGGCGTGTATCGCCGGAGACCGCGTCAGCGGCTTCGCGGAGCGCGCCATCGCTGTCGATCTCGTCAACGTTGATCTGATAGGTCATTTGTCTCCAATATTCCGGGGGAAGTTCGGACCGCGGAGCGACGCTCCATAAACGGCCCTTGTTTCTGTGAATACGGAAAGCAGCCCCGCGCGGATCACTGCGAGGACCAGCGCGTCGCTGTCAGAACCCGCGGCCGCGGGTGTTCTAATCGGTGTGGTGCAGATAGCGCACGACATCCTGCGCGTCGGCCCGCAGCGCACGCTCGTCGCTGCGCGTGATCGCAGCGAACGGCTCCAGCGCGACCTTCCCCGCCGACAGCATCCACGTTGCCCTCGCGCGCCCTTTCACGAGCGCAAACGGCCTGAAGATCCCGTTGACGGTGACGATCCGCTGGTGATGGACGTCGAGCAGCGCCTCGCGCGAGCGCCAGCCGAGCAGCAGCGGATCGAACGCGCCGAGCAGGCGTGGAGGTGGCAGCTCCGGGGCCGCCGAGGCCGACGGCGGGTGCCTCGCCAGCTCGAGCAGCCCGTCATCGCGCTGGCGCAGCTCCGAGGCGATCGCGGCGAGCCCAGCGCGCGCGTCGCGCAGCGGCAGACCCGCCCACTTGGCCAGATCGCGATCCTCGGCGGGCGCGTGACCGGAGAGGTACCTGCGCGCGAGCTCAATGAGCGCACGCTCACGATCCACCGGCGCGGGCGCTCCCAGCCAGTCGCGCACGAGCACGTACGCGTGCTGCGCGCCGCGCATCGGCCCGCGCACGATCGCGCCGCGCAGTGACGCCGCCAGCAGCAGGTGCACGAGCGCCTGGCCCTCCGTGCGCACTCCCACCGAGGCGATCCGCTCACGCAGCTGCGCGCGATCCAACGGTCCCTCATCCGCGAGCGCGCGCTCGATCGCCGCCACCCCGCGCTCCGCCGCCGCCGGTGTGACGCCCTCCTGGGACAGGCGCCGGGCGCTCGCCGTGCGCAGGGTCGGGGCGGTCAGGGAGTGCAGCCAGAAGTAGTCCTCGCTGGCGAGGAGATGCAGCGTGCCGCGGTTCAGCCACGTGATCACGAGCGAGCGCTCCTCCGTGAGCGCGTGGTCAACGTCGTGCGCCGTCAGCCCGGTGCTGCGCGCACGGACCGCCAGGCGCGCCCCGCGCGGGTCCTGTCCCTGGATCGCGAGCAGCCTGCGGGCGACCTCTACCGGATCCCGCGCGGGAGCGCCCGTCAGCAGCTGCGCTGCGAGCCGTTCGGCGAGCACGCCGGCTGGGGACCACGCTCGCATCGGCGCTACGGTCGCGGGTCGCGCCACATCTTCCACATCGTCGGGCCGCGCAGCAGCTGGATCTCGTCCAGCACGCGGAAGCCGTGGCGCGCGTAGAAGTCGATGTTGCGTTCCTTGGAGGACTCGAGGTACGCGCCGACGCCGTCGCTGTCGCACTGCTGCAGCACCGGTGCCAGCACCGCCGAGCCGAGCCCCCGCCCCTGCGCCTCGGGCTCGGTGCCGAGCAGCGCCAGGTACACGTGCGGCGGCGTGCGCGGATGCGCGCGCTCGAGTTTTTCCCAGCCGAGGCCGACCATCGGCATGCGCGCCAACAGCCGCGGGTGCAGGAACGACGGAACCAGCTCGGCCGTTTCGCGCAGCGTCGAGTGCCAGCGTCCCGGCGGCGCCCACAGCGCCGCACACGTCAGCTCGTCGATCGTCCACACCTCCTCGTCGGCGAGCAGCTGGCGCAGGCGCACGCCGTGAAAGCGCTCCAGCGCGCCGAGCCGCAGGCGATCCGGGCGCCACGCCCAGCTCGCGACCGGGTCGTCGAGGAACGCCCGCGCGAGCATCGCCGCCAGCGCCGGCACGTCGGCCGACGTGGCGCGGCGGACATGCACGGGCGGATCGTTCACAGCCACAACGCACGCATCTATAAATCGTCGTTCTCGTCCAGGTGGAAGGCATCCGCGAGCAGCTCGTACGAGCGCCGGCGCGCCTCGTGCTCGTAGGTGATGCACACGGCGATCGCCTCCTGCGCGCCGTACTCGCCGACCACCTGCTCGAGCTGCTCGCGCACCGTCTGCGGCGAGCCCACCAGCGTCCGACGCCGCGCACCCGGCTCGCCGCTGCGCTGCTCGGACTCGAGGAACCGCAGCGCCTTCTCGGGTGGGGGCACCGCGATCAGCTGGCCGCGGCGCAGCAGCGTGAACGCCATCCGCCCGCTCGCCGCCACGCGCCGGGCCTCCTCGTCGCTGTCCGCGCAGATCACCCACACCGCGACAGCGGTGCGCGGCTCAGCCTCCGGGTGCGCCTGCTCGTGCGCGGCGAAGCGCTCGCGGTAGAGCGCCGCGATCTCCGCGCCCTGCGGATTGATGAAGTCGGCGAACGCGTACGGCAGCCCCAGCTCCCCCGCCCAGATCGCGCTCTGCGGCGATGAGCCCAGCAGCCACGGCTCCGGTTTGTGAGGGCGCCCCGGCAGCGTCTTGGCCAAACGCGCGAACGGATGATCCGCCGGCAGCCGATCGTCGAGATAGCCGAGCAGCTCCGTCAGCTGCTCGGGAAAGTCGTCCGGCGCGGCCTGACGGCGGTCGCGCTGCAGCGCGAACGTTGTCAGCGGGTCGGTGCCCGCCGCGCGTCCCAGCGCCAGGTCGATGCGTCCCGGGAACAGTCCCGCCAGCAGGCTGAACGTCTCGGCCACCTTCAGCGGGCTGTAGTGAGGCAGCATCACGCCGCCGCTGCCCACGCGGATGCGCGTCGTCGCCGCCGCGATCGGGCCGATCAGCGCCTCGGGGCTCGGACCGGCGAGCATCGGACCGCCGTGGTGCTCGGCCACCCAGTAGCGGTGATAGCCGAGACGGTCGGTCAGGCGCGCGAGATCCAGCGTGTTCTCGAGCGCCTGCGCGCCCGTCGAGCCCTCCGCGATCGGAGACTGATCGAGAACCGACAGGCGGAAGGGCGCACTGGTGCTGGCCACGTGCCACGTAGGGTATGACGACGCGCTAGGGTTTGACGGGAACTTCGGGGAGGAGAGTGATGTATCAACCGACGCTGTTTCGCGACCGCCCACGACCCGCGCAGGTCGTGCTCGGAGGCGTCGTCCCGGCGATCGCCGGCGCGGTTGCCGGCGTGCTCGTCGGCGTCTCCAGCGGCGCCTACTGGGGCTACGCGGTGCTCGTCGCGATCGGCAGCGTGATCGCCGGCTTCGAGCACCAGGACGGCTGGGGCGGAGCCGACCGCGGTCTCGTCGCCGGCTTCATCTACGGCGTCGCGCTGCTGCTCGCGCACGCGATCATCGGCACCCACGCGAAGGTCTCGCTCGGCAGCTTCCCGCCGTTCCTCGCCGTCATCACCGCGATCGCCGGCATGCTGCTCAGCGCGCTCGGCGGCCGCATTGCCCGCGGCCAGCGCGAACGCGCGCTCGCGCAGCCGACGATCCCCGTCGAGTAAGCCGCCGCGCGCTCGATCCCGCTCGCGATCGTGACCAGTAGGATTTCGGAGCGATGAGCGCCACAAGCGACGACGCCGCGCCCCCCTACCACCTGTTCCTCGACGTCGACGAGGTGCCCGTCGCGGCGAGCGCGCTGCGGCTGCTGATCTCCGACGAGGCGCACGAGCCGGGCATCCGCCGCCTCGCGCGCGACGTGCTCGCCGAGCTCGAGCAGCTGCCCGACGAGAACGGCGTGCTGACGGTGGCGCTGACGCCGCAACAGATGAAGATCTCCTACAGCGCGGTCAAACTGCTGTTCAACGACCTCCAGCACGACGAAGCCGACGAGATCGAGATCCTGCGCGGCATCCTCGACAAGCTGCCTGACGAACACGTCATGCGCGCGATCATCCTCGAGTAGCCACGCCGTTGACCGAGTTGACGGCCGTCGACGCCGCCGCGTGGCGGCGGTGGCTTGCCGACCACCACGCCGAGGAGGCCGGTGTCTGGCTCGTGCTCGCCAAGAAGGGCACCACCGAGCCGACGAGCCTCACCTACGAGCAGGCACTCGACGAGGCGCTCTGCCACGGCTGGATCGACGGTCAGGTGGGCCGCCGCGACGAGCGCACCTTCCGTCAGCGCTTCACGCCGCGACGCGCGCGCAGCACCTGGTCCAAGCGCAACGTCGGTCATGTCGGGCGGCTGCTGCGCGAAGGCCGGATGCATGCCGCCGGCGTCGCGCAGGTCGAGCGCGCCAAGGCGGACGGGCGCTGGGAGGCCGCATACGCCGGTCAGGCGAGCATCGAGGTGCCGGAGGACCTTGCGAGCGCGCTCGCCGCCGAGCCGCGCGCACAGGCGATGTTCGAGATCCTCACCAGCCAGAATCGCTACGCGGTGCTCTACCGGATCGACGCAGCCAAGCGCGCCGCCACGCGAGCGCGACGGATCGAGCAGTACGTCGCGATGCTCAGCCGCGGTGAGACGCTCCATCCGCAGCGGCGCAAGCTCAGCGACTGACGACACCGGCCTGCGACAATGGCCCCCCTGATGCGCCGGACGGCCGCCATTCCCGCGCTCGCCGTGAGCGCCGTCCTCCTCGCAGGCTGCGGGGGCGCGGGACACACCAGCGCGAGGACCCACGCTCGCTCGTCGGCCGCGACGGCGACACACGACGGCCCCTATCCCAACGGTCAGCTCGGCGCCCCGGCGCCCGCTGCCAGCCGCGAAGAAGCGAAGGCGCGGGCCTTCGCCGTCGCGGTCAACCTCAAAGCGAGCGACGTGCCGGGATTCCACCCCTCCTCCGAACACGAACACAAGAGCGCGGCTGAAAAGCGCCTCGAACCCGAGCTGGCAAAGTGCGTGGGGGGCGCGGGCGCGAAACGGGAAGCGACGGAAGCGAGCTCGAAGACCTACGAACGGGGGAGGTCGATCATCACCCAGAGTCTCAGCTCACAGGTGACCGTCGCGCGCACGAGCGCACTCGCCGCGAGGGAACTGGCGTCGATCCGCGGCGGCCATCTGCAGAGCTGCCTGGCGCACTACCTCAACCAGCTGCTCGCGAGCACGAACGTGCACGGCGCGAAGATCGGCCCGGTCTCGACCAAGCAGGGATCGCCGCCCGCGGCGGGTGCCGACGGCAGCTTCGGCCTGCGCTTCATCGAGACGGTGACGCTGCACGGCCTGCGGATCCCCTTCTACGTGGACATCCTCGGCTTCGTCAAGGGCCGCGCGCAGGTGTCGCTGTTCACGTTCGGCGTTCTGCGCGAGTTCCCGGCGGCTCTGGAGGAACAGCTGTTCTCGCTGCTGCTCAAGCGCGCCAAGACCCACAGCGTCTAGAAACAGGCGCCCGGACGCGCCCGCGCGCGTATCCTTGGAGCCGGATGGAGACACGCGTCGACGGCCGCAGCCTGCGCTACCAGCATCGCCGCGGCGAGCTGCTGGAGGCGGTGGCGGAGTACGTGGTCGACAACGGCGTCGCCAGCCTTTCGCTACGACGCATCGGCGATGCGGTGGGCGTCAGCCACGTGACGCTCCAGCATCACTTCGGCACCAAGGAGCAGCTGGTCGAAGAGATCGTCGAGCACCTCCTGGGACGGACTTTGATTCCCAAAGGGGTTTACACCGATGGCATCCCCAACCCCGACATGGACCTTCCGGCTCGCCTGCGTGCCCTGTGGGCGCATCTGACCTCGCCGCCGGGACTCGGTGACATTCGCCTGTTCATCGAGGTCGTCGGCCAGAGCCTGTACGGCGCACCCGAGTGCTCGCCGGCGGTCGCGCGCTCGATGACCCATCGCCTCGAGCTGATCAGGACCAACCTCATCAGCCTCGGCTGTCCCGAGGAGGAAGCCTCGGCGTTTGCGACGGTGCTGCTCGCGACGATCCGCGGCCTGGTCATCGAACTGCTCGCCACCGGCGAACGCGAGCGGCTGGATCAGGCGTTTGAGATCGCCGTCGAGAATGCCGAACGGCGCGCACAGGAGTGGTCTGGCGGCTGACCGGGGGCCTCCCGTGGGAGAGCCCCCGAATCGCCGAACGTCACTTCACTCGGATCCGGCTATTCGATGCCGACCGCCTTCAGGCGGCCGATGACGAATTTGTCGGCCGTCTTGTCGTACTTTTCGACGTAGTCGAGGTGCGCGTTGAGGTTGAAGCCTTTGGCGCAGAACGGGTCGCCGGTGTCGCAGTAGGACTGGATGTCCGCTGCGAACGACGTCAGCAGCTGCGTTTTCAGGCGCGGGAAGATGCCTTCGGCGTTTTTGTCGGTGCCGACGTCGAAGGACTGGCCCGGGATGCGACGCGGATCGCCGTACTGGATCACGCCGACCACTTTTTCGGTCGCGAACGCCGCTGCCGGAGGTGTCGCCGGACCGTCGCCGGCACCGTCGACCGATTTGTTGCCGCCACCGCCGCCGAGCGCGTCACCGACGATCTGGGCTCCCTGCGAGTACCCGAGCAGGACGATCCTCTGGCCCGGGCAGTTGGTTACCTCTTCTTCGAGCTGTTTCTTGATGGCCACGTCACCCGCGGTGACGCTCGGTTCGTACGGGCTCAACGCGGCCGGGTACACCACAGCCTGCTGGCTGACGGTCGCTTTGACGCCCTTCTGGATTTCTTCGGCCAGGGCGCCGATCGCGCCATCGCCAGCAGCCTCGGTCGAGGCGCGAGCGACGATGAGGTTGACAGTTGCACACGGCGAGTTCGACGAAGCGACCGCCAACGCGGGCGCGGCCTGCAACGCCGCCCCGCCGACGCCCGCGAGCACGCTCGCAACCAGCGAGCACGCGGCGATGCGACCTGCGCGGCCGACCATCGATGATGCACTCTTGCAACGCATAAAGCACTCCGATCTGTAGAGACGACATGCGTTTGCTCGAGGCTCCCCCCGCGCGCACGTCCGCCGTCCGCGCGCAGGCGCAGACGGCCGGCACACGCCGGCTCGAACCCCAGGCAAATCCCTCTTCGAACAACTCCTCCTTGCTCGCCCGCGAGGGGTGAGCCGCGCCATCATACACGTTGCTCGACCAAATGGTCGGTCAATTTATTCGGGGCCCGTTCGAACCTTGCAGGCGGGCCTCGCCGGCGCGATCTGTGCCCCGTTGAGCGGCTCGAGTGATCCGTCTGGCGCGTTCGCGCGCAACAGCCTCCAGTGCACACATCCATTCCGGTGCACGTGACCTACACAGAAGGGGGCAGCACAATGAACGATCAGCGCAACGTGTCGGAGCTCGTACACGCACACTCGCCGGCGGCCGAGGATCAGTGGACGGCGCCGACCACACGCAAGGGGTTCCTGAAGGGTGCGGCTGTCGTCGGCGCGGGTGCGGCCGGCGTGGGAGCACTGGCGCCCGCCGCGGCGTTCGCCAGTCGCAAAAAGCCGGGGGTCACCCACGGCGACCTGGAAATACTGAAAGCGGCGCAGATCGCCGAGGCACTGGCGGTGACGACCTACACGAACATCATCAACACCGCGCCGTTCTTCAAGAACATCCCCGCCGACGATCAGGGCTATCTGAAGGGGGCGCTGCAGGAGGAGATGTCGCACTACCTGCTCGAGGAAAGCGTGACCAAGAAGCCCACGCCGTTCACGACGTTCTACTACCCGCCGAACATGTTCACCGATTCGCAGACGACGCTCGACATCCTCGTGACGCTCGAGGATGCGTTCATCGCCGCGTACCTCGTCGGCGTGCGCCACTTCAGCACGCCGGACCTGCGCGTGACCGCGGCGAGGATCATGGGCATCGAGTCCGACCATCGCACGCTCGCACGCGTCGTCGGCGGCGACGTGACACCCGAAAACGGCGGTCCGATCACCAGCATCACTGGCATCCAGAAGGTCGCGGAGTCGATCGCACCGCCCAACAACAACGGCTACGAGCGCACGCTGCTACTCGCGAACATCGGCCAAGCGGTGGAAGCGCTGCTCCCGTTCGCCGAAAAGTCGGCCGCCGAAAAAGCCGGCTTCGATACCGCCAAGCCGTACACGTTCACACCGTTCACGCCGATGCTGCCGAGTCCGCTCGGCGAATTCCACTCGTTCAAGGGTTGATCGAGCGGACCGGCTCACGCTCATCTCCCGTCACGCCGGCGGGGATGAGCGTGACGACCGGCTCAGGCGTCCCCGAGCCGTTCGAGTACCTCCTTGCGATCGGTGCCGTGCTCCTGCAGCACCCGATCGAAGTCCTCTCCGTAGACGTGCATCACAGCCAACAGGATGTCGGTGGTGGTCAGCGCCCGCCGATCGCGTTCCTCGGCGATCCGCACGGCGTGCTCGGTGACACGCGCGACGGCGTCGCCGTGGTCGCTTGCGCTCGCGCTCGCAGCGCCGTGCTCGGAGCCCTCATCGGCGCCCGCGAGCGGGACTTCGCTGACACCGATCGCCTGCAGCGCGATGCCCACCTGTCCGTGCAGGCGCAGCACCCGCAGCCAGCGCTCGACCTCGTCGTCGGGCGTGCGCGCGAACGGCATCGCGGTGGAGGCGATGCCCAGGGCGATCGCGGCGTCCGGCGCCAACAGCGGCCGCGCGCTCACAGCGCCACCCCGACGCTGCCCCGGCGCGCGTGGATATAAGCGAGGTTCTCACGGCGCAGCGCCACTTCCGGCGCACCGTCGCCGCGACGCACCTCGAGCACGATCGTGCCCGCGCGTCCCGCCGCGATCGCGGCCGTGCGCAGCGCCTCGGCGACCTCGCTGCGCGTGAGTCCGCACGCGAGCAGAAAGCGCTCGGTGCGGGCGCTTGTGGCCTCCTCGCGATCGAGCTCGAGCTCCTCGACGAGGACCGTCGGGGCCTGCTCGGGCCCCTCGATGTGCAGCAGGCACGCGGCCATGTCGTCGGGGCGCTCATCGGCGAGCTCGGCCACGTGCTCGAGCAGCGCGGGCGCCGTCGCGCTCGGCCCGAGCTCGGCGAGCGTGTCGAGCAGGCGCTCGGTGCCGAACAGGTCGGAGCCGACCCGTGCCTCGGTGACGCCGTCGGTGTGGAAGCAGATCTGCGCGCCGCCCGGAACCGAGACGACCGTCTGACGAGTGCCTGTTCTCATACCCACTCCGATCGGCGGAGCGGCGCAGATTGTAACCGGCGGGATCGATCCTGCATCCTCCTGCAGCGGCAGGATCACCGGCGGCGGATGTCCGGCGGACGAGTACACGAGCAGCCGCTCGCGCGGGTTGTACGTGGCGGCGATCACGGTCGCGAAGGCGCCGCCGAGCTGGCGGTCGAGCACCGCTCCTGCGGTCTGCACGGCGTCCCGCGGCGACAGTCCCGCCTCGAGATATGCGCGCAGCGTGAAGCGCACGAGCGCGGTGTGCGGCAGCGCCTGGCGTCCGTGCCCGGAGACGTCGCCGACGATGATCGCCAGCTGACCGTCGTCGAGCGCGAACACGTCATAGAAGTCCCCGCCCGCCCCAGGCCCGGCGGCGGGCTGGTAGGCCGCGGATGTGCCGACCGGGCCGAGCCGCGCCGGCGGGACCGGCAGCAGCGCGGCCTGCAGCAGACCCACGTCCGCGAGCAGCTCCACCCGCTGACGCTCGAGGCGGCGGGCGCGAACGGCGGCCACGCGCGAGCGCACGGCGAGCGCCAGCGCCAACGCCAGCAGCGCCGCGATCAGCCCGCGCACCGCGGTCGGCACGACATCCACGAACTTGGTGATGGTCGTGACCAGCTGCGAGGAGGGGCCGGCGGAACTCGATTTAGTGGCGCCCTTGCGGGCGCCTCGCGGCGTGCGCGGCGCCGACGCCGCGCCGGCCGTCGCGGCAGCGGGCGCCAACCCCGCTGCCGCGAGCTCGAGCGGGTGGGCGGGCGCTCGCGTGCCGGAGCGAGCGTGCCGTGAGCGATACGCGCGGTTCGACACCTCGCCGCCGGCCGCCGCCTTCGAGGCGCGTTCGGCGGACGGGCTCGTCTGCACGGTTCCCAGAGGCGTTGGCACCGCCGCAGCGGCTGGTGCCTGCGCTGTGAGCACCGAGGCCGCGAGCGCCGCGGGAGACCCGCCGGCGCCGGCGGATTCACCTGTGCCGGACCCCGATTCGCCGCTGCCTTCGCCAGATTCGCCGGTGCCTTTGTGCCCTTTGCCCTTGCCTTCGTGCTCGCGTTTGCCTTCGGCTTCTTTCTTTTCTTTCTTTTCTTTCCGTTCTTTCCGTTCTTTTTCTTTGCCCGTGCCTTTTTTGGCCTGCGTGGAGGTCTGTGCGTCCGTCAGCGTCGGCTGGGCCCCTGCTTCCTGTGCTTCGGCGCTCTGCTGTTCGCGCAGTCGTTCCTGCCTATGAGCCGAACCGCGTCCGTCGCCGTCGTGGCGGACGGCGCGGTGGTGCGGGCCCGCGGTGCTCGGGCCCGCGGTGCTCGGTTCCGCTGCCGCGCCGCTGGCGGCCGGTGTCGATCCGGAGCTCGTGCCCGCGCCCGTGCCTGCGTTCGTGGTCGCGCCGGTTTCGCCGGAGGCGCGGTGGTGGTCGTGATGCGCCGCCGGTGAGCGGGCCGGTGCCGGCGGTGTTTCGGGCTGTGCCGACGCTGGTGCCGGCGGTTGCGCGGGCGAGGGCTCGGCTTCCGCGTGGTCGGGCTTGGCGTTCGACGGTGAGGATGTCGACGGCGGCGGCGCAGGGGCCGGCGTGCTGGGCTGGTCTCGTCTGGCGGTGGCGGCGGGGATGAACGCGAGCGTGAGCGCGAGCGCGCAGCACGTCGCGGCAAGCGCCGTCGCCAGTCGTGAGCGCCGGCGCCGGCGCGCGGTTGTCGCTGTCGGATCCCTACCCATGACGCTCACCATCGAGCAGTGCACTCCCCTTTCAGCCGGTTTCGGCGGTTCGCCCGCGGGTGTGCTCGAGCGCGTCGTCGAGCGAGGGGTAGATGGCGAACACGCCGTCCATCCCCGACAGCTCGAAGATCTTCAGCAGCTTGTCGTTGGCGCAGACGATCGCGAGCGTGCCGTCCGCGCCGAGGCTGCGGCTCACGCCGACGAGCACGCCCAGCGCCGTCGAGTCCATGAACGTCGAGTCTTTGAGGTCGAGCACGAGGTGGCTGTGCCCTTCCTCGAGTGCGTCGAGGAGCATCCACTTCAGCTGCGGCGCTGTCGCAAGATCGAGGTCGCCCTGGACGGCGACCACGCTCGTGCGCGCGTCGAGCTCACGCCGGCTGATGCCGAAGGGCACCGCGTCGGCTGAGGGGTGATCCGTCCTGTCGGTTCGGCTGCGCATCCATCTCCCTCCTTCATGTGGGCACGCCGAAGCGTGCGAACTCGAGTGCATTCCGGGCGCACATACGACCGGACGTCCATCAGCAGCCTCGACGCGCGCGCCGGCAACAATCACCCGATCGCTGATTAATCGAACAAACGTCCAGAAGGAGGTTTCGACCTTTCAGGAGCTGGACTTGAGGGCTGACGCCCGCGGGTACTGGCCAGTGCCTCGAAAAGGCCCGCTATTTGCGTGTGATCTCCTCGAAAACGGGGTGTTTGGCCACGCAAAGAGCGGGCAACGACCGGTCAAGCCCGCTACAACGAAAACTTGAGCCGTGGGGGGTGCTCCCGCGGCCTGAAGGAGTCTCACGTGAGCCAGGAAGAAGTCCGATCGGACGGGGTTCTGCTGACCGGCGCCACCGGGTTCGTCGGCATGGAACTGCTCGCGCGCTACCTGGAGCGCACCGATCGGCCGGTTTACGTCCTCGTCCGAGGCGCCAGCGAGCGCGCGGCCGCGACCAGGGTCGAGCGCACGCTGGCCTGCCTGTTCGGCTTCGGGCACCCATACGCCGGGCGCGTGACGGCGGTTCGCGGCGACGTGACGCGGGCAGGCCTCGGCCTGCGTCACGGGCGTGGCGCGCTGACGGAGCGGGTCAACGAGGTCGTCCACAGCGCCGCATCGGTGTCGTTCGACCTGGAGCTGGACGCCGCGCGCGCGATCAACGTCGACGGTACGCGTCGGGTGCTCGAGTTCGCCGAGCGCTGCCGCCGGCGCGGCAGTGGCCTGCGACGCTTCTCCTACGTCTCCACGGCATACGTCGCGGGCCGGCACAGCGGGTACTTCAGCGAGGACGACCTCAATCGCGGTCAGCGCTTTCGCAACACCTACGAGCAGTCCAAGTTCGAGGCTGAGCGCACGGTCGCGCAGCGGCGCGAGCAGCTGCCGATCACCGTGCTGCGCCCCAGCATCATCGTCGGCGCACGCGACAGCGGCTGGACGTCGTCGTTCAACGTGCTGTACTGGCCGCTGCGCGTGTTCGCGCGCGGCGCGTATGCGGCGTTGCCCGCCCGCGGCGAGGCCCCCGTGGACGTCGTGCCGGTGGACTACGTGGCCGACGCCACGTTTGCGCTCAGCCAGGCGCCCGAGGCCGAGGGCGCGACGTTCCATCTCACCGCCGGGGATCAAGCGACCAGCGTCGGCGAGCTCGTGGAGCTCGCGAGCGCGTTCTTCAAGCGCCCCGCCCCGCGCCTGATCGATCCGCTGCTGTATCGGCGTCTGCTGCATCCGCTGCTCGTACGCGGCGCCCGCGACGAGCGCCACCGGCGCTCGCTGCGGCGCAGCGAGACGTTCTTCCCGTACTTCGACATGGACGTCAGATACGACGACCGGCGCGCGCGCGTGGCGCTGCGCTCCAGCGGGATCGAGCCGACGCCGCTGCCCAGCTACTTCGATCGGCTGGTGCAGTTCGCGCTCGCCGCCGACTGGGGCCGGCGCGAGCTCCCGCGCGCCCGCGCGGCGGAGGCGGCAGCCCACGCGTCCTCGGCGCGGCGGGCGCGACGCCCGCGCTCTACGCGACGAGCACTGGAGCTGGTCAGGTGAGCGGCGAGCGGATGTCAGCCCTGGACGCTTCGTTCCTCGCCGTCGAGACGCCGAGCGCGCACATGCACGTCGGCTGGGTCGCCGAGTTCTGCCCGTCGGCGGAGGACCGGCTGCCGACGTTCGCGCAGCTGCGCCGCCACATCGAGCGCCGCGTCGGGCGTGCGCCGCGCTATCGGCAGAAGCTCGCTGCGGTGCCGCTCGGCGTGCACACGCCCGAGTGGATCGACGACGAGGCCTTTGCGATCGACCGCCACGTGTATTGGGCGCCGGGGCCGTTGCACGACCTGGTCGACCAGGTGATGTCGATGCCGCTGCGCCGCGACCGTCCGTTGTGGGAGATCTGGATCTGCCAGAACCCACAGGCGCGGACGTTTGCGGTCGTGGGCAAGGCGCACCACTGCATGGTCGACGGCATCGCCGCGGTCGAACTCGGCTCGATGCTCCTGGACGCGACGCGCGAGCCGTCCGCGTGCGAGTCCGGGCACTGGACGCCCGCGGCGCCGCCCAGCGCCGAGCGCCTGCTCGTGCGCGGCGTTCGCGACCTGATCGGTGACCAGCTCGGGCTGCTGCGCTGGCCCGTGCGTGCCGCGAGCTCACCCGTCGGCGCCGCGCGGGGGACGGCCGCGGGCCTGCTGCGCGCGACCCGCGCACTGAGCCACTCGCTCCGCGGTGCACCGGCGAGCGTGCTCAACGGGCCGCTCTCGCCGCTGCGTCGCCTCGCGTGGACCGAGCGCCCGCTGGCGGACCTGCGCGCGGTCAAGCGCGCGCACGGGACGAGCGTCAACGACGTCGTGCTCGCGGCGGTGGCGGGCGGCATCCGCACGTATCTGCTCCGCCGCGGCGAGCCGCCGGTCGCGCTCAAGGCGCTGGTTCCGGTGAACGTGCGCAGCGGCAAGGCTGAGGACCTCGGCAACCGCGTCTCGTTCGTGTTCGCCGAGCTCCCGTGCGACGAGCCTGACGCGCTCGAGCGACTCGGGCACGTGCACGCGACGATGAGCGCGCGCAAGCGCAACCGCGAGCCCGAAGGAGCCGACCTCGCGATCAAGGCCGCCGAGCACACGCCTGGCGTGGTGCAGCACGCGATCTCGCGCGTCCTCGCCAGCCCGCGCACGTTCAACCTCGTCGTCTCCAACATTCCCGGCCCGAGCGAGCCGATGTACCTGCTGGGCTGCCCGCTGCAGGCGACCTATCCGATCGTGCCGCTCGCCGACCGGCACGCGGTGTCGGTCGGCATGACGACGGTCGGCGAGCGTGCGTGCTTCGGGGTCTACGCCGACCGCGAGGCGCTACCCGACGCGGGCGCGCTGGCGGCCGACATCGACGATGCGCTGACGGAGCTGCTGGTGCTCACGCCGCGTGGCTGATGAGCGCCACGGCCGCGTCCGCCGTCGCGACCTGGAAGCTGAAGCTCTCCTGCAGATACAGGCGCACGACCTGCTCGTCGTGGGAGTCATAGCCAATCGACAGATCCTGCCCGCAGTCGAGCAGGAAGTCGCCGCCGCGCTGGCTGACGAGGACGGCCCCGCGGACACCTGGTGCCCACACGATCGGACCGTCGAGGATCTTTCGCAGATGCTCGAGCATCGGATAGCCGCCGTGCTCGGCCGTCTCGATCACCAGCCGGTGCTGCTCGGCTCCGAGCGCGAGCGCGTACGGGCCGGCGACGCCGCTGCCGAGCAGGCGCTCGAGCGCGGCGGCGACCGCGCTCGGGTACTCCTGCGGCGAGGAGCCGAGCGGGACGGGCGCGTGGGGCGAGGCCTCGGTGATGCCGGTGATCGCACCACTCCAGCCGTGGAACACAGCGACGTTCTCGGCGACCGCGATCCGGTGCGCCGCAAGATCGAGCGCGTCGAGGTCGGCGTCGGCGGCGCCGCGGTCGGCGTCGCGCAGCTCATCGAGGGAGATCTCGAAGTCCGCGCGAGCCTCGACCAGCGGCAGCACGCGCCGGCGCAGGGCCGTGACTCCGTCGCCCGCCACCGACGCCAGCGGCTCGGTGCGCCCGAGGTTGGTCGCCGAGTGCGACCAGCCGCGCGGCCCGGCGAAGTCGACGAGCCTGCGCGCCGCGAGCGCCGGGCGCAGCCGCTGCGTCGCCTCGCCGTCGATCAGCTCCCAGCCGGCCGCCGTGATCGGCGCTTGCGCACGGAGCAGGTGATCCATGGTGGGCAATGGTGGCACAAGCCCCGCGCGCGCGTCTGGCCGGCCGGCGGGCCGGCGAGGCTCTAAGCCGAGGCCGCCGCGTCCGCGACGGGGCGCGGGCTGCGGCGCTGCCACACGACGGTCGCGTCGCGCGACGGGATCAGCGTGCGGTGCGACCAGCGCATTCGCTCGCCGCGGCGTCCCCGCCGGCCATCGGGCACGCGGGGCTCGAGCTCGGCGAGCATCGTGCGCAGGATCAGCTTCGCCTCCAGCAGCGCCAGCGACGAGCCGATGCAGCGCCGGATGCCGCCCCCGAACGGCACCCACGAGTAGGTCTCCGGGCCGTTCTCCAGGAAGCGCTCCGGCCTGAACGCCGCCGGGTCCTCATACACACGGCGGTTGCGGTTGGTGGCGTAGACGGAGATCGCGGTCGTCGTGCCGGCCGGCAGCAAGAACCCTCCCACCTGCAGCTCGCGCTTGAGCGTGCGCACGACGATGCCCTGCGGCGGCCGGACCCGCAGCGTCTCGTTGATCACCGCCGTCAGGTACTCGTCGCCGCCACCGTCGCGCTGCGCGTCGACCTCCTCGACGAGCCGCGCCAGCGTCTTGGGATGGCGGACGAGACGCTCGATCGCCCATGAAACCGCGGTCGCGGTCGTCTCGTGACCCGCCAGCAGCAGCGTCACCAGCTCGTCGCGCACTTCCTCGTCGGTCATCGGCGCGCCGTCCTCATCGCGCGCCACCAGCAGCATCGACATGATGTCCGAACGACCCTCGAGGTCGCTCTGGCGGCGCCGGTTCTCGATCTCCGCGTAGATCTGCGCGTCGAGGCGGTCCAGCCCGCGTCCGATCGTGCTGTTCGGGCGCTCCTGGGTCGGGCGAACCAGCATCCGCAGCCCGGCGATCACGTGCTTCGGCCCCATCAACGCGACGATCGTCTTCTGCATTTCGTTCATGCGCTCGGCCTCGACACCGAACACCGAACCCATGATCACCTCCAGCGTGATCAGGCGTGTGCGCGGCTGCATGCGCATCCGACGACCCAGGGGCCAGTCGGTCATCACGCGCCGGGTGGCACCCACGATCAAGTCCTCGTGCTTGCGCAGGTGCTCCCCGTGGAAGGGAGGAAGCAGCAGCTTGCGCTGGCGCATGTGCTCGGGCCCGGTGAGCACGCTCAGCGAGTTGGGGCCCAGCACCCACACCGGCGCTCCGGCGCCGCCCGTGGGCTTCGGCGCGACATCCTCGGAGGCCGTCAGCAGCGTCTTGACGTCCTGCGGGTCGCTGAGATGAACCAGCGGAGCCCCACCGGGCGGAAAGCGCAGCGTGAACGTGTCGCCCCAGCGCCGTGTGCAGTGGTCCATCAGCCAGGTCGGCGCCAGCCCCCACGCGAGCGACTGGACGACCGGCGGCATGCTCGGGCCCGGCGGCAGCGACTGCTGCCCCCCCGCCGAAGGCACCTCCTCTCCGGCCTGCGCCCCCGACGACGCGGTCTGTGCTGCCGCTGCCATCGCGTAACGGTACCAGCCGCCCGACGGCATGGTAAAGCCGTTTCTGCGAGCCCAGCCGGGCTGTCAAGCAGTCTGCAAGACTCCTCTGCGTGCAGACCCACCTCGACTCTGGCGCTTCCGGGCCGGAGGCGGACGCGAGGCCGAAGGTGCTCTATGTGATGGGCGCGGGGCGCAGCGGGACCACCGTTCTGGGCGTCGCACTCGGCAACTGCGCCGGCTACTTCTTCGCGGGAGAGCTCAACAGGTGGCTGCCGCGATCGGGAGTCCCGTCGTATGACGGCGCCCGACGCGCGAGCTTCTGGGCATCCGTACGCGAGAGCATCGACGTCGATGACGAACTGCTCGGCGGCGGGACGAGCTGCCTCGAGCGTTCGTCGGCGCTGTTCGACGTTCGCAGGTGGCCGCGGCGCCGGCGCCTGCGCCGACGCTATCGAAAGGTGTCGGAGGATCTCTATCGCACGGTCGCACGCCTCGCGGGCGCAACCCACGTGGTCGATACCTCGCACTACCCGCTGCGCGCGCGTGAGCTTCAGGGTCTACAGGGCGTCGACCTCTATCTGCTCTACGTGGCCCGCAGCCCACAGGGCGTGCTGGCCTCGATGCGGCGCGAGGACGTACCCGAGCGCAGCTTCAACACCGGCGCCACCAACGCCTACCTGTGGCTCACACACCTGCTTTCGGTTTTTGTCTTTCTACGGCATCCGCGTGAGCGTCGCCTGTTCGTGAGGCACGAGGACTTTCTCGTCGACCCCGAAAGCGTGATCGCCGAAATTCTCAGATGGAGTGGGTCCTCGGCATCGCTGCCCGACCTGTCGGCCTTGCAGACAGGTTTGCCCCTACACGGAAATCGCGCGGCTGCGGCGGATGTGATCTCGCTCGAGCGCAGGAGCACAGCTCCGAAGCGGATCTCCCTGCTCACGAGCGCGATCCAATTTCCGTGGCGCGTGATTCACTCGCGCCTGCGTCCAGCGGCACGGTAGCGTCACACAGTTCGCAGCGCGTCGGCCGGGGAGAGCCGTGCGGCGCGGATCGCCGGCAGCAGCCCGGCGATCGCTCCGATCAGGATCGCCGCGCCGAACCCGCCGGCCCACGCGGTCGCAGGCACGACCACTTCCCAACCCTTCGTCGAAGCGTAGATCGCCGTGGCGAGGGCGCCGATGCCAACGCCCACCGCGCCGCCGCCGAGCGCCAGCAGGATCGCCTCGGAGAGAAACTGCGTGCGGATCTGCCCTTTGGTCGCGCCGAGCGCGCGACGCAGTCCGATCTCCGAACGGCGTTCGAGCACGGAGATGACCATGATGTTCGCCACGCCGACCGCGCCCACCAGCAGCGCCACCGCCCCCAGCCCGAGGAACAGGCCGTTCAGCGCGCTCTTCGCGTCGGCGCGCGCGACCAGCGCCGCCGACGGCTGGCTCACGTCGACTTCGTTCGGCGCCTGCGGGTCGGCGGTCTGGGCGAGCACCGACTGCACCGCTCCCACCTGTTCGTCCTGGGCGCGCACGTAGACCGTGTTGGCGTGTCCGTTGGACGCGAGGTACTTCTCAGCCGCGGGGAAGCCGACCAGCACGGAGCTTTCGATTTCGGGCGTCAGTTCGGCGGCGCCGAGGATCCCGGCGAGGTAGAACCACTGATCAGCGAGCCAGATCCGCTCGCCGGGGTACAGGCGCTCGATGCCGAGGCGCTGCGCCGCCGCCGAGCCCAGCACCGCGACCGGCTCGGTCGCAGTGGCAGCGTTCAGGTACTCGCCATGTGTGAGCTTCACGCCGAGTGCCGAGAGCAGGTTCAGGCTCGCCGCCTGCACCGTCAGAGCGTTCGTGTCGCCGGCGGGGATCAGCGGGCTGCGGTAGACCGCGCCGGCGAGCTTCGCCGTCTCGGCGACGGTGCTCACAGGGTAGATGCGGGCGATCATCGCCGGGGCTGTCAGCGGCAGCTCGGCCGTCTTGCCGGTCAGGCCCTGGCCGTTGGTGACCGTCAGCAGGTTCGTGCCGAGCCTGTCGATCTGCCTCAGCAGTCCCGCCTGACTGGAGGAGGACAGGCCGAGGACCGCCACGATCGCCGCGACCCCGATCGCGATCCCCAGCGCCGACAGGCCCGCCCGCAGCCGTCTCGTGCGCAGCCCCACGCTGGCGACCCGCGCTAGATCCGAGGGGCGCAGTCTGTTGGGGGCGAGGCTCGGAGCAGCGCTCACGGCCGCGTCCCCGGCGCGCTCATGGCTGGCGCCTCGGCGCGCTCATGGCCGCTGCCCCGGTTCTTCGTTGACGAGCGCGAACGCCGCCGGCCTTGCGTGTCCGGCGCTCGCCTCGACGATGTAGCCACCCTCGCCGCCCGCGGTCAAGGACGGCGCCACGGCCACTCCACAGGCGTCCGTCTCGACCTTCACGGTGCGGCGGCGCCAGATGCGCGAGCGACCCTGCCGAGTGCCGCGCGTGCGGGTAGTGAAGCGTGCGCTCGGGCCGCCGGCGGGCGCCGCGAACGTGACCCCCACGCCCGGGACGGGGTTCTTCTCGGCGTCCGTGACTGTGACGGCGAGCCGCACCGGGAACTGCATACCCGTTGCCGTGGACTGCGTCGAGCCGACTCCCGCCGTGACCCGGCTGGGCGCGCCCGCGAGGTTGTGCAGCGCGAAGCTCGCCTCGATCGCCACACCCGAGCCGCTGCCGCTCGACACCCCCGCGCCGCTGACGCCCGATCCAGCGCTGCCGCCGCTCGACACCGCGGCCGTCGCGGTGAACCTGCCGGCGGCGGTGTTCGCCGTGAGCGACGGTGAAGTGGCAACGCCGGAGGCGCCAGTCGTGGTGCTCGCCTGCGTGCCCGCGCCATCGGCGAAGCTCGCACTCGCCGTCGCGCTGGCGCCGCACGCGCCCGCGGCGGAGGACAGAGTGAACGTGACAGTCACCCCCGCCACCGGGTTGCCCGCGCCGTCCAGCACCGTCACCTGCAGCGGCTGCGCGTAGGAGCGCGTCACCGTCGCTGCGCGGCTCGTCGGCCCCGCCGTCGTAACCCGCGCCGGCACGCCTGCGGCGGTGTTCGTCAGCGAGAACAACACCGAGCCGTAGCGCGAGCTGGCCGTGACCGTGTAGCTGCCCGCCACGTCGTCGGCGGTGAACGCCGGCGCCGACGCCGCGCCCGTGGCGTCGCTGCCGACCGTCACGGTGCGCCACCCGCTGCCCGAGAACAGACCGCTTGCGCCGCTCGACGGCGCGCCGAACGCCACCGGCACGCCCGCCGCGCCCGTCACCGGACAGCCGTCGCTGTTCGCCAGCGCGACTTGCAGGCCGGTCGCGAACGCCGCCTCGATCTGCGCCGTCTGCGGTGTGCCCGCCACCAGCGTCAGCGTGTTCGGCGGGTTCGACGCCGGGCAGGCCGCGCCGCCGGCGCCGCCGGAGCCGCCCGGCGTTCCCGTTTCGCCCACGGCCGGCAGCGGCGCGCGTGCGAGCACACCGAGCGCCGCAACGGCGCAGGCGGTTGCAAGCAGCCCGACACGAGACCACCCGGCGCGGCGGCGGAGGCACGCGATCCCACTAAACATCAGCAGTCTCCGCCTCGGTGTCGGCGACGATCCTGCCGTCGAGCATCTGCACCTGACGAGGCAGGCGCTCGGCGAGCTCGCGATCGTGCGTGATGACGACGATCGTCGCGCCCTGCGCGTGCAGCTCCTGCAGCAGCGCCACGATCGCCGCGCCCGCCGCGCTGTCGAGGTTGCCCGTCGGCTCGTCCGCGAGCACGATCGCCGGGCCGCCGACCAGCGCGCGCGCGATCGCCACGCGCTGGCGCTCACCGCCCGAGAGCCTGCTCGGACGAAAGCGCGCGCGATCCGCCAACCCCACCAGCGCGAGCGTCTCGGCCGCGCGTTCGCGCCGCTCGCTCACGTCCGCCCCCGCGTACAGCAGCCCGTCGGCGACGTTCTCGAGCGCCGTCGAATGCTCGGCCAGGAAGAACTGCTGGAAGACGAAGCCGACGCTGCGCGCCCGCAGCTGCGCGAGCGCGCGATCGGAGCGTTCCGCGACGTCCACGCCCGTGATCGCGACGACCCCCTCGCTCGGGCGTTCGAGCGTGCCGATCACGTGCAGCAGCGTCGTCTTACCCGAGCCCGACGGCCCCACGATCGCGACGAGCTCGCCCGCGTTCACCGCGAAGCTCACCTTGCGCAGCGCGTACACCGGCGGCTCTGTGCCGTACGTCTTGCTCACCTCCCGCAGCTCCAGCACCGGCGCGCTCACGTCGCCGGCACCACCACGCGCTCGCCCGCCGACAGGCCCTCCCCGCTGACCTGCACGAGCCCTTCAGCGTCGTCGAACAGGCCCAGCGACACGGCCTGCAGGCGGTGCACGCGGCCTTCCACGACCTCGAGGGCGTAGCCCCCCGAGCCGACGCCGCTCCCGCCCGCCAGCGCCAGCAGCGCGTCGACCGGCACCACCAGCGCCTCGGGCACGCTCGCAGTCGTGATCGACACCGTCACCGGCGCCTCGTCCAGGTGGCCGATCGCGCCCGGCTCGCTCGGCCTGACGTCCACCTCAATCGTCGGGCCGCCTTCTTCGCCACCGCCACCGCCATCGCCATTTCCGTCGTTCCCGCCGCCGCCTTCGCCGCCTGTGTTCGACGGCGTTTTCGCAACCGTTCCCACCGACCGCACGACGCCGGGCGTCGTCTGGTTGTCCGGCAGCGTGATCGTCACCGCGTCGCCGGCCTTCACGCTCGACTGCTGCGCCGCGCTCAATTCGATCGTCACCTGCGGAGCCGTCGAGGTGATGCCGAGCACCGGGCCCGGCGTGACGCTCGCACCGACGGACGGCGTCACGCTCGTCACGCGCACGGGGCCCGGCTCGAACACCACCGACCCCAGTGGCAGCGCGCGTGTCGCCGGCGAGCCGTACCGCAGCACCACCGGCCGACCGCTGATCGCGTAGAGGGTCTGTCCGCGCGAGACCACCTGGCCGACAGCCGGCAGCATCGTGAAGGTCGAGCTCTGGCCGTAGGACGCCTCCGACGCCCGCGCCGCGGACGCCGCCGCTTTTGCCCGCGCCAGCGACGCTTCGGCCGAGGCGAGCGACGCCCGGTCGCCGTCGAGCTTCGCCGCCGCGCCGCCGAGCGCCTGCGTGTCGCTCGATACCACCTGTACGTCGCCCGTGCACAGACCCGAGCCGCTCGCACCCGGCGAGGCGGCGTCCGCCGGGCTTTCGCCGCCGCTCCGCGAGGAGCCTGCGGATGCGGCTTCCGCCGCGCCGTCGCCCGCGCAGTCCACCGACTCCTTCTCGCGCGCCGCCGACAGCGTCGCCTGCCGTCCTGCCCGCGCCTCGCCGTCCGCCGCCAGCGACGTGCTCGCCGTGCGCAGCATCGCCTCGCTCGCCGTCACCGATTGCTCGGCCTGCTGCACCGCCGACGGCGGCGTGCCCGCCGGCACGCGGATGCTCGACGCGCCCGCGTAGCCAAGGGTCCCGCTCACCGGCGTCTGCGAGGACAGCGGCCGCCGCGCCACCGTCGCGAGCGACGTCGCCGTCGCGTTGTCGGCGATGCCGCCGGGGTCGGTCGAGCCGGCGAAGGGGTCGGCCACGACGAGCACCAGCACGACGATCGCGACGAGCACGAGGGCGAGGCCCGCGAGCGCGCCCCGGCGCGAAGGCAGGCGCACGCCGCTAGCTGTAAGACCCGAGCAGGTTGTTCAGTCGGTTGATGGGTGTCTCTCGCCCGATGGCTTGGTGTCGTCGTTGATGGTTGTAGGTCCATAGCCAGCCGTCAAGGGCTGCGGTGCGTTCTGTGCTGTCGCGGTAGATCG
>DATHOH010000004.1:0-32293 GCA_035485155.1 Solirubrobacteraceae bacterium | reverse complement strand
AGGTGGGGCGGGTGGGTCCGGATCAGGCGGGCGTGGAGGCGGTGGCGGTCGTGGGCCAGGTGGGCCTGGCGGCGGTCGCGGTCCGCGACCCGGCGGCGGCGGACCCTCCGGCGGAGGTGGGCGCTGATGCTCTCGCCCAAGCGCGTAAAGCACCGCAAGCAGCACCGCGGGCGCCGCCGAGGCAACTCGCGCGGGCAGCTGCACGTGCAGTTCGGCGAGTACGGCTTGAAGTCGCTCGAGTGCGGCTGGCTGACCAACCGCCAGATCGAGGCAGCGCGTATCGCGATGACGCGCAAGATCAAGCGTGGCGGCAAGGTGTGGATCAACGTGTTCCCCGACAAGCCCGTCACCAAGAAGCCCGCCGAGACCCGCATGGGCTCCGGCAAGGGCTCGCCCGAAGGCTGGGTCGCGGTCGTCAAGCCCGGACGTGTGATGTTCGAGCTGGCCGGCGTGTCCGAGCCGCTCGCGCGTGAAGCGATCCGCCTGGCAGCGCACAAGCTGCCCGTCAAGTCGAAGTTCGTGCTGCGGGAGGACTGACGTGAAGGCGAGCGAGCTGCGAGACCTCGACGACAACGAACTGACCAAGCGCCTGGTGGAGATGCGCAGAGAGGTCTTCGGCCTGCGCTTTTCCAACGCGACCGGCGAACTCGACGACACCGCAGGCCTCGGTCGCGCCCGACGCGACCTTGCACGCGCCCTGACCGTCGCCCGCGAGCGGCAGCTCCAGGCCGGCACCTGAGAACAAGACGAACGTGAACGGATCAAATGGCTGACGAACCAGACAACGACGCAGCAGACACCCCGCAGGGCCAGGCCGATACGCCACCGGCGACCGACGCCGAGGCGACGCCTGCGACCGACGCGACGCCCGAGGCCGAGGCTGACGCGGCGCCTGAGGCCGACGTGACCCCGGAGCCCGACGCGGCGCCCGAGGCCGACGCGACCCCGGAGCCCGAGGCTGACGCGACACCCGAGGCCGACGCGACACCCGAGCCTGACGCGACGCCGGAGGCCGACGTGGCCGCTGAGCCGCCGGTCGCGGCTGAGCCCGTGGAGCAGGTGCCGCCCAAGGAGCGCCGCCGCAGGGCGCGCTCGAAACACACCGACGCGCGTCCGAGCCGCACCCCGGAGGAGCGTCACGCCGAGCGGGTGGCCGAGCGCAAGACCAAGGCCGCCCGGCGGCGCGCACGCCGACTGCAGGAACGCGCGAAGAAAGCCACGCGCCGCACCACGGCGCCCGCGCCGGAGGCGCTGCCCCCGGTGCACGCTCCGGTCGAGGGCACGCGCAGGGTTCGTCAGGGCGTTGTCGTCTCCGACAAGGCCGAGAAGACGATCACCGTGCGCATCGACGTTGCGCGCCGGCACCGACGCTACGAAAAGATCGTGCGTAGCTCGAGCACCGTGCACGCGCACGACGAGAACAACGACGCGCACGAGGGCGACGTGGTGCGCGTGATCGAGAGCCGGCCGCTGTCACGCACGAAGCGCTGGGCGCTGGTGGACGTGCTGGAGCGGGCGCGATGATCCAGAACGAGACCCGTCTTAGGGTTGCCGACAACTCCGGCGCCCGCGAAATCCTGTGCATCCGCGTCAAGGGTGGATCCAAGCGGCGCTACGCGTTCGTGGGCGACGTGATCACAGCCACCGTCAAGCAGGCGAACCCGCACGGCGCGGTCAAAAAGGGCGACGTCGTCACGGCGGTGGTTGTTCGCACCAAGAAGCCGATCGGCCGCGACGACGGCACTTACATCGCGTTTGACGAGAACGCCGCGGTGATCATCGATGACCAGAACAACCCGCGTGGTACGCGCGTGTTCGGGCCGGTCGCGCGCGAACTGCGTGAGCGCAACTTCATGCGGATCGTCTCGCTCGCGCCAGAGGTGCTGTGATGGCCCGGCGTCACGTCGTTCCTCCCAAGCGCCGCTCGCTGAAGATTCGCTCCGGCGACCGCGTGCAGGTCATCTCCGGCAAGGACCGCGGCAAGAGCGGCCGCGTGCTGCGCGTGGACCCCGCAAAGGAACGTGTCTACGTCGAGGGCCTGAACATGATCAAGCGTGCGACACGCCCCCAGCAGGCCGCCGGTACGAGCTCGCAGACGGCTGCGCAACTGGGCGGGATCATCGAGCGCGAAGGACCGATCCACATCTCCAACGTGATGCTGCTCGACGCCAAAGACAAGCCCACGCGCGTCGGTATCGAGCGCGGCGAGCAGGGCCAGCGCGTGCGTGTCGCCAAGAGCTCCGGCGCGAGGCTCGACTGACGATGGCGACGATGACCGACAGTGCCCCCACAGCGCGTCTGAAGACGCGCTACCTCGAGGAGATCCGCCCCGCGCTGGTGGAGCGCTTCGGCTACTCGTCGGTGATGCAGGCGCCGAAGGTCGAGAAGGTCACGATCAACATGGGCGTCGGCCTCGCCAAGCAGGACTCGAAAATGCTCAAGGCGGCGACCGATCAGCTGGCGACAATCGCGGGCCAGCAGCCGAGCATCCGTCGCGCGCGTAAGTCGATCGCCGCGTTCAAACTGCGCGAGGGCATGCCCGTGGGCGTCGCCGTGACGCTGCGCGCAGAGCGCAGCTACGAGTTCCTCGACCGGCTGATCTCGGTTGCGATCCCGCGGATCCGTGACTTCCGCGGCCTCAACGCCCGGTCTTTCGACGGCCGCGGTAACTACTCTCTCGGCGTCAAAGAGCAGATCATCTTCCCCGAGATCGACTACGACAAAATCGACATGGTGCGGGGGCTGGACATCACGATCACAACGTCCGCTGCCACCGACCTCGAGGCCTACGCGCTGCTGTCAGCGCTCGGCATGCCCTTCTCCGCCCAAGGTCGGCCCAAGGGCTATGACCCGGACGCGGACGCCGCCGCGCAGCGCGCCCACGAGGAGGCCGAGGCCGCTAGCGCTGCTGCCGCTGCGCAGCCGGCGCCTGAGGCCGCGAAAGGCAAAGGCAAAGCCAAAGCGCCCAAACCGGCAGCGGAGTCCGAGGATCTCGAGGAGGCCGAGGAAGCCGTCACCGAGGAGGCCGCAGCTGAAGCAGAGGTTGTCGCGGAGGCGCAGGACGGCGAGCAGCAGGCGGCCCAGGAGATCGTCGAGGAGGCCTTCAACGAGGCCGTCGCCGAGGTGGCCGAGATCGAGGTCGCCGCCGAGGCCGTGGCCGAGGAGGTCGAAGTCGAGGCCGTCGCCGAGGTTCTGGCCGAGGAGACCGTCGCGGCGGAGGACGTCGTGGAGGCGGTCGCCGAGGAGATCGAAGCCGAGGAGGCCGAGGAGGCCGTCACCGAGGAGGCTGAAGCCGAAGCCGCCATCGTCGAGGAGGCTGAGCAGAGCGAGGCCTCTGGGGACGGCGACACGGATACCACTGAGAAAGAGAGCAACGACTAGATGGCCAAGACCTCACTACGCGTCAAGCAGGCGCGCCCGCCGAAGTTCCCAACACGTGCTTATACTCGCTGCACCCGTTGCGGTCGCCCGCGAGCGGTGTACAAGAAGTTCGGCGTGTGTCGCATCTGCCTTCGCGACCTCGCCCACAACGGCCAGATCCCCGGGATGACGAAGTCCTCCTGGTAGGGATCTTCCTCCGAAGAAACGATTAGGCCCCACACACATGTCGATGACAGATCCCATAGCCGACTTCCTCACGCGCGTGCGCAACGCAATCCACGCCGCGCACGAGAGCGTCGACGTGCCCGCGTCCAAGCTCAAGGGCGAGCTCGCGCGCATCCTCGACGAACAGGGCTACATCGAATCGTGGTCGATCGTGCCGGCGCCCGACGGCGCCACCGGGCAGCTGATCCAGATCCGCCTGAAGTACACCGAGGACCGCCGCTCGGCGATCTCGGGTCTGAGGCGCGTGTCGCGACCCGGACAGCGCACGTATGTCGACGCCAAGCACATCCCGAAGGTGCTGGGGGGGATGGGTACATCGATCGTCTCGACCTCGCACGGGGTGATGACCGGTCACGACGCGCGCGCCGCCGGAATCGGCGGCGAGGTCCTGGCGCAGGTCTGGTAGGCGAGCGATGTCGAGAATCGGTAGACAGCCAATCCCCGTGCCGGCAGGCGTGACCGTCGCGATCGAGCCCGAGTCGGTGCGCGTCAACGGGCCCAAAGGGGAACTCTCCGAGCGCATCCACCGCGACATCGAGGTCGTCCAGGAAGGCGAGCAGTTGCTGGTCAAACGACCGACCGACCGCGGCGAACACCGGGCGTTGCACGGGCTCACGCGCACGCTCGTCGCGAACATGGTCGAGGGCGTCACCAGCGGCTACGAAAAGCGCCTTGAGATCCAGGGCGTTGGATATCGCGCGCAGCTCAAGGGCAAGAACCTCGAGCTGGCCGTCGGCTACTCGCACCCGGTGCCGATCCCGGCGCCCCAGGGCATCGAATTCGAGGTGCCCCAGCCGACGCGCGTGGTCGTCAAGGGCATCTCCAAGCAGCTGGTCGGCGAGACCGCCGCGATCATCCGCAAGCAGCGCCCCCCCGAGCCCTACAAGGGCAAGGGCATCCGCTACGAGGGTGAGCACGTGCAGCGCAAGGTAGGAAAGCGCGCATGACGGTCCTCACCAAGGAGACGCGCCGGCTCAAACGCCGCCGCCGCGTGCGCGCGAAGATCTCCGGCACGGCGACTCGCCCGCGCATCTCGATGTTTCGCTCCAACCGTGGGGTGTCCGCGCAGATGGTGGACGACGTCACCGCGCACACGATCGCCGCTGTCAACTGGTTCGAGCCGGATCTGCGCTCGCTGTCGAAATCCGAGCGCGCCAAACGCGCGGCCGAGCTGCTTGCCGAGCGCGCCAAAGCGGCTGGCATCTCCGAGGCCGTGTTCGACCGCGGCGGCTACCAGTACCACGGTCACGTTCGCACCTTCGCCGAGGCCATCCGCGAGGCCGGCATAACCGTCTAGCCAGGCAAGGCGCACGCTCCCGCTACCCTCTCCCTCCTGCCATGTCCATTTCCATAGATCGCTCAGTCAACCCCGCCGGCCTGGATCTCCAGGAGCGGGTCGTCGAGATCAACCGCGTCGCCAAGGTCGTCAAGGGCGGCCGGCGCTTCTCGTTCACCGCCCTCGTGGTCGTCGGCGACGAACGCGAAGTCGTGGGCGTCGGCTACGGCAAGGCAAACGAGGTGCCGCTCGCGATCCAGAAGGGTGTCGAGCGCGCCAAGAAGGATCTCTTCCGTGTGCCCAAGCACGGCAGCACCATCACCCACCAGACCACCGGCATCTTCGGCTCCGGGCGCGTGCTGCTGAAGCCCGCCTCGCCAGGTACCGGCGTGATCGCCGGCGGCGGCGTGCGCGCGGTGCTCGAGCTCGCGGGCATCCACGACATCCTCTCCAAGAGCCTCGGCACGCAGAACCCGATCAACCTGGTGAAGGCCACCGTCGCGGGCTTGCGCGGACTGCGCACGCCCGAGGAGGTCGGCAAGCTGCGTGGGCTGAGCATCAACAAGGTCCTCGGCCTCGGCGGCGAGCCCGTCAACGGCAGCGCACAGGCCGCTGCCGCCGAGCTGGAGACAGCCGCTGCGAGCGAGGCGCCCGCGCCGGCGGCGAGCGCCGCCGACGGAGCGAGCGCGTAGTGGGCGCGCTCAGCGTCACCCAGCGCCGTTCCAAGAACGGCGCCAACGCCAAACAGCTCGACACGCTGCGTTCTCTGGGCCTACGTCGCATCGGCCAAACGGTCGAGGTCAAGGACTCTGATCAGGCGCGCGGCATGCTGCACGCGGTGCGTCACCTGGTCGAGGTGAAGGAGGCCAAGTGACCCCCGCGAAAGACGACACCGAGGAGCGCGTCGGGCTGCACAGCCTTGCGCCGGCACCGGGAAGCAGACGTCCGCGCAAGCGGGTCGGGCGCGGCGAAGGCTCTGGCACTGGCAAGACCGCCGGGCGTGGCCAGAAGGGCGCGGGCTCACGCTCAGGCTCCAAACGCCGTGCCAACTTCGAGGGTGGCCAGATGCCGATTCACATGCGCATGCGAAAGCTGCGCGGGCCGCACATGAAGAAGTCGATGCCCTTCGAGCCCTTCCGCACGCACACCCAGCCGGTCAACATCGACGCGCTCGAGAGCCGCTTCGACGCCGGCACCGAGGTCACCCTCGAGCTGATGAAGGCCAACGGCCTGGCGACGCGCAAAGACATACCGGTCAAGGTGCTCGCCAAGGGCGAGCTCAGCAAGGCGTTGACGGTCCACGCCCACGCGTTCAGCGCCAGCGCGCGCGAGCGCATCGAGGCGGCCGGCGGCACCTGCACGACGATCGACGGTTAGCCCGCCCAAGCGCGCCCGCAAGCGGCGGTCCGCGGCTGGCTATCCACTAGAATCCGCGACCAAGGCGTGCCTGCGAGGCTTGCGCGCTGAGGACACAAGCCCATGCTCTCGACGATTCTGAACGCCTTCAAGGTTGCGGACATCCGCAAGAAGATCGCCTTCACGGCGGCGATGCTGCTGATCTACCGCTTCGGCTCACACGTGCCGGTGCCGGGCGTCAACCTCACGGCGGTCAACAACATCCAGAAGTCCTTCGGCGGCGGCGGCATCCTCAGCTACCTGAATCTGTTCTCCGGCGGCGGCCTGTCGAAACTCGCGATCTTCGCGCTGGGCATCATGCCCTACATCACCGCCTCGATCATCCTGCAGCTGCTGCAGGTGGCGGTGCCGTCACTGGAGAAGCTCTCCAAGGAAGGCGAAGTCGGACAGGCGCGCATCACCCAGTACACGCGCTACCTGACCGTCGGGCTGGCGTTCGCGCAGTCAATCGGCTACGTCTTCCTGTTCCACAGCCTCCAGGCCAAAGCCGGCGAAAACGTGATCACGCACTTCAATCTGGCGCACATCTTCCTGATCGTCGTGTGCCTGACGACCGGCTGCGTGATCCTGATGTGGGTCGGCGAGCTGATCACCCAGCGCGGCATCGGCAACGGCATCTCGCTGCTGATCTTCGCCTCGATCGTCTCGCGGCTGCCGTCGGGCATCCAGCAGTGGTGGACCACGCAGGACCAGGTCTTCAAGGTCATGGCGCCGTTCCTCGTGCTGGTGGTGGTCGCCGCGATCGTGTTCGTCCAGGAAGGCCAGCGGCGGATTCCCGTGCAATACGCCAAGCGCGTGATCGGGAGGCGCATGACCGAGGGCGGGCAGACCTACCTGCCGCTGCGCGTGAACATGGCGGGCGTCATCCCGGTGATCTTCGCGGCGAGCCTCATGGCCTTCCCGCCGACGGTCGGGCAGCTCGTCAAAACCCACTGGGGCCAGTCGGTCTCGGACTTCTTCTCGCCCAACGGCTGGCACTACGTCCTCGGCGAGTCGCTGTTGATCATCGTCTTCACCTACTTCTACACCGCGGTCACCTTCAACCCGGTCGATCAGGCTGAAAACCTGAAGAAGTACGGCGGCTTCATCCCCGGCGTGCGGCCCGGCCGACCCACCGCGGAATTCCTCGACCGGATCCTCGCGCGGCTGACGTTCCCCGGCGCGCTGTTCCTCGCCGCCGTCGCTGCGCTGCCGGCACTGCTATTCGCGCAGACCCATCAGCAGTTCCAGTTCGGCGGCACCTCGATCCTGATCGTGATCGGCGTTGCGCTCGAAACGATGAAGCAGCTCGAGGCGCAGCTGATGATGCGAAGTTACGAGGGGTTCCTGAAGTAGCGCTACGCCTGTCCACCTGACGGTCGCGACTTCGCGGCGACCGTCATGCGGACAGGCTTCGCTTGGCCGAGGGACTGCGCGTGGTTGCCCTCGCGCGTGTCGTGGCGGGCACTCAAAGGCAGTGTGCCTCTCTTGCTGCAGGTGTGCTCAGCGACGAATGAAACTGGCGCTAAGAGCGCTCGGCGCCGGCGAAGGTGCGCTCGGTATTGGCGTCGTTGAACATCTCCGAGACGATTTGCCACGAGCCGTCTGGCTGTCTGCGCAGCACCCGCAACGAGTAGTTGTCGCGCAACTCGATCTCGCCGCCGTCGAGCAGCTTCTGGCCCTCCACCTGCAGGTGCGCCGACACGAGCACGACCTCAGGCGTCAATACCCGAATCGCCACCTCCGGCGGCGCCCTGAGCGCGCCGGCATTGAAGTTGGCGTCGGCAAACAGTTGCCGCAGGTAAGTGAGGATTTGCTCGCTGCCCTTCTTGACGGTGCCGAACGCGTTGACCCAGTCTGCATCGGTGCTGTAGACGCCCGCGAGCTTGCCGGTGTCGCGCTCTTGAAAGCCCGATCTGAGGGCGATCAGCGTGGCGGCGATCGCTTCCTGGTCGCCTTGCGGCAGCGAGGTCAGCTCGGCGCCGGGATCCTGGGACGCGGCCATCTGACTCCTCCTCGGGTCGTCGCGACTGTCTCGCTTCGAGATTACTGAACGACCCGAGGCGCTCGCGGTTGGCTGGCGGCGAGGGCCGCGTGCGTTTCCGCCAGCACCAACGACGGTCGCAACGAGACCCCGTTAGCGGGTAGTCTGCCTCGGTCGTGTCCGAACTGAACCTGATCCTGCTCGGTCCGCCCGGCGCCGGAAAGGGCACACAGGCGGAGCGCCTGCACGAGGACTTTGGGCTGCCGCACATCTCCACCGGGGACATCCTGCGTGCACAGGTCGCCGAAGGGACCGAGCTCGGCATGGAGGCCAAGCGCTACATGGACGCCGGTGAGCTCGTGCCCGACGACGTCATCATCGGCATGATCACCGCGCGGCTCACAAGCGGCGACGCGCGCGACGGCTTCCTGCTCGACGGGTTTCCCCGCAACGAACAGCAGGCGGATGCGCTCAACGAGGCGCTGGGCGGGCTCGACCGGCGCCTGACCGCGGTGCTGCTGATCGAGGTCCCCGACGACGACGTCGTACGCCGCCTGGCTGGGCGGCGCGTGTGCGTGAAGAACCCCAGCCACATCTACCACGTCGACTTCGATCCGCCCAAGCACGAGGGAGTGTGCGACCAGGACGGGGCGCGCCTGATGCAGCGCGACGACGACCGCGAGGAGGTGATCCGCCGGCGCCTGGAGGTCTACCACTCACAGACCGAGCCGCTGATCGCCTACTACGATCGCGCCGGGCTGCTGCGTCGCTTCGACGGACGGCGCACCGCCGACGAGGTCCACGCGCACATCCGCGCGACCGTCGCGACGCTGCGCCTGGAGGAGGGCTTCTAGCGCACCGCGGGGCCGGCCCACGCTGCCCAGCTAAGCTCCGTGGGTGATCATCAAGAAGTCGCCTCAGGAGATCGAGAAGATGGCGCGCGCGGGGCTTCTGCTCGCCGCGGTGCACGACGAGATCGAGCGCAGCATCCGTCCCGGGGTGAGCACAGGAGAGCTCGACAAGCTCGCCGAGCGCTTCATTCGCGACCACGGCGCAACGCCGACGTTCAAGGGCTACCGCGGCTTCCCAGGCTCGATCTGCGCCTCGCCCAACGCGATGATCGTGCACGGCATTCCCGGCCCGTACAGGCTCGAGGACGGCGACGTCATCTCAATCGACGTCGGTGTCACGCTCGACGGGTGGGTCGCCGACGCGGCCAGGACGTTCAGCGTCGGGGAGGTCGGCAAGGACTCAAGGCGTCTGCTCGCGGCAACCGAGGAGTCGCTGCACGCGGGCGTCGCGCAGTGCCGCGACGGCAATCGCATCGGCGACGTCTCGGCCGCGATCCAGCGCGTCGTCGAGGAGGCCGGCCTGTCGGTCGTGCGCTCGCTCGTTGGACACGGTGTGGGGCGCAGCATGCACGAGGACCCGCAGGTGCCCAACTACGGCAAGCCCGGCAAGGGGCCGCTGTTGCAGGAGGGCATGGTCCTGGCGATCGAGCCGATGACGACCGCCGGGCGACCCGGCGTGCGCGTTGGCGGCGATGGCTGGGCGATCTACTCGCAGGACGGCTCTGCCGCCGCGCACTTCGAGTTCACCGTCGCCGTCACGGCCGCCGGCCCCCTGATTCTCACCCCCTGGCATCTCGCGCCCGACGCGCGTGCCGAGGCGCTCGCCGGCGCCCATCTGCCCGAGGACGTCGCCACGGCGCGCTGATCGCGCGAGCAGGCCGCGACAGCGAACCGGGGTTGCTAATATTCGGAGTCCTGCCCAGGCGCGCGGCAGGTTGCGCGCGCGGGGCCTGTCCTCGACCCGGTAGCGGCGGCCGCAACGGCAGCCAGAGCCGAGTCGCCGGAACCCAGCCGCCGAAAGGGATCATGAAGGTAAGACCGTCGGTCAAGCCGATGTGCGAGAAATGCAAGATCATCCGCCGCAACGGGGTGGTGCTGGTGATCTGCCAGAACAAGCGCCACAAGCAGCGCCAGGGGTGATCCGCTAGGTGGCACGTATCGCTGGCGTCAACCTGCCTTTGAACAAGCGTTCGGAGATCGGGCTGACCTACATCTACGGGATCGGGCGCTCGACGTCCAACAAGGTGCTCGCGGGGGTCGGCGTCGACCCCGACACCTACATTCGCGACCTCACCGAGGACGAGGTCGCCAAGCTCCGCGACGCGATCGACGACGGGCTGACCGTCGAGGGCGATCTGCGCCGCGAGCGCTCCCAGGACATCAAACGTCTGCAGGAGATCGGCTCCTACCGCGGCCTGCGCCACCGTCGCGGGCTGCCGGTTCGCGGGCAGAAGACCAAGACCAACGCGCGCACGCGCAAGGGCCCCAAGCGGATGCAGGTGGCTGGCAAGAAGCGGGCGGGCAAGAAGTAAATGCCTCCTGCTCCCAAACGCGCCCGCGGGCGGCGCAAGCCGAAAAAGAACATCCCCGTCGGGCAGGCGCACATCAAGACCTCGTTCAACAACACGATCGTCTCGCTGACGGACACCGCCGGCAACGTGATCGCGTGGGAGTCCGCCGGCGGCGCCGGCTTCAAGGGCTCGCGCAAGTCGACGCCGTTCGCGGCGCAGGTGACCGCAGACGCCGCGGCGCGCAAGGGCCTCGAGCAGGGACTGCAGAAGGTCGAGGTCTACGTCAAGGGCCCCGGCTCCGGTCGCGAGACCGCGATCCGCTCGCTGCAGGCCGCCGGCCTCGAAGTGACCGGCGTCAAGGACGTCACCCCGCAGGCCCACAACGGCTGCCGTCCCCGCAAGCGCAGGAGAGTCTGATGGCCAGAGACACGAGCCCGCAGTGCAAGCAGTGCCGTCGCGAGGGACAGAAGCTGTTCCTCAAGGGCGAGCGCTGCCTGACCGACAAGTGCGGCGTGGAGCGGCGCTCCTACCCGCCGGGCGAGCACGGGCGCGGACGCATGAAACAGAGCGAGTACCGCGTCCAGCTGCGTGAGAAGCAGAAGGCGAAGCGCTACTACGGCGTGCTCGAGAAACAGTTCGCCGGCTACTACGAGAAGGCGTCGCGCCAGACGGGCATCACCGGCGAGAACCTGCTGACGCTGCTGGAGTGCCGCCTGGACAACGTGCTCGTGCGCCTCGGCTTCGGAGCGTCGCGCCGTCAGGCCCGCCAGCTGATCCGCCACGGCCATTGGACCGTCAACGGCCGCCGGGTGAACATCCCCAGCTATCAGGTGCGCCCGGGCGACGTGATCACGATCAAGGCTGACACGCCTGCCACGCAGGTCGTCAGAGACGCCACCGAGCTCACCGGACAGATACCCGCGTGGCTCCAGGCCGACCACGAGTCGCTCTCGGCCAAGGTGCTGCGCAAGCCGGAGCGGCGCGAGGTCGCCGCACCGGTGCAGGAGCAGCTCATCGTCGAGCTGTACTCGAAGTAGACAGATCTTTTCCCTCGTCGCGGCCCGTCCGGGCGGCGACACTCAGAGCCGGCGCCCGCAATGACGCCGGTGCGACACCAAAACGACGTTAGGACTCTCATGCTCGACTTCCAAATCCCCCGGATCACAAGCGAGTCCGTGGAGCAGAACCGTGGCACGTTCACGATCGAGCCGCTCGACCGCGGCTTCGGCTACACGTTCGGTAACTCGCTGCGCCGCGTACTGCTCTCCTCGCTCGCCGGCGCCGCCGTCACGAGCGTGCGCATCGAGGGCGTTGCGCACGAGTTCTCCACGATTCAAGGCGTCAAGGAGGACGTCACCGACATCGTGCTCAACCTCAAGGGCGTGGTCTGCCGGATGCACTCCGACGCCAGCGAGGTCGAGGCTCCGCTCGTGGTGACAGGTCCGGGAGACATCACGGCCAAGGACATCGACCTGCCCGCCGGCGTCGAGATCCTCAACCCTGACCTGCACATCGCGACGCTCGAGAAGAAAACCAAGCTCGAGCTGTACATGACGATTGGACGCGGGCGCGGCTACCGGCCTGCCGAGGAGAACAAGTCGGCCGACCAGCCGATCGGCGTGATCCCGATCGACTCGATCTTCTCACCCGTGCGCCGGGTCGCCTACGCCGTCGAGCAGGCGCGCGTCGGTCAGAAGACGGACTTCGACAAGCTCACGCTCGACATCGAGACCGATGGCTCGATCGACCCGCAGGCGGCGCTGCGCGAGGCGGCCGAGCTGCTGATCTCCCAGCTCGCGATCTTCACCGACGCTGATCGTATCCAGGAGCTGCGAGCCGCTCCCGGCGGTCAGCTCGACGGCCACGGCCTCGCGGTCAGCGGCGGTGCGCAGCCGGCGCTGCAGGGCGAGGAGTGGGGCATCCTGATCGAGGAGCTCGAGCTCGGAGTGCGCTCCTACAACTGCCTCAAGCGCGCCGGCATACAGACCGTCGGCGATCTCATCTCCAAGTCCGAGGCCGAGCTCAACGCGATCCCCAACTTCGGCAAAAAGTCGATCGACGAGGTCATCGAAACGCTGCACGCACGCGGCCTGAACCTCCGCCAGGACTAGCGTCGCCCTGGACCCCTTAGACTGCTCGAGCCATGAGACACCAGAAGACACGCAACAAGCTCAGCCGCGACTCGGCGCACCGCAAGGCGCTGCTGATGAACCTGAGCAAGGAGATCATCGAGCACGAGCGGATCGAAACGACGGCGGCCAAGGCGAAGGCCGTCAAGCCGGAGATCGAGAAGCTGATCACGCTCGCAAAGCGCGGTGACCTGCACGCGCGTCGCCAGGCGCTGTCGACGCTCTCGCAGGACAAGTTCGCGGTGCACAAGCTGTTTGTCGAGGTCGCGCCGCGCTACGCCGAGCGGCCCGGTGGCTACACGCGCATCCTCAAGCTCGGGCCGCGCCGCAGTGACGCGACCGAGATGGTCTTCATCGAGCTCGTCTGAGGCCGCGCGGCCCGAGCCGCGTAGGGGCAAGCGCCGAACCGCGATACCGAAGCGCCACGCGGGGATGATCACCAAGCTCACGATCGAGTACGACGGCACTGACTTCGCCGGCTGGGCGCGCCAGCCTGACAAGCGCACCGTGCAGGCGGAGCTCGAGCGCGCGCTGCGCACCGTGCTCGGCGACGTCGGCCACGACCAGCGGCCGCTGACGGTGACCGTCGCAGGGCGCACCGACGCCGGCGTGCACGCGTGGGGCCAGGTCGCGAGCTACGCGCACGAGGCTGTTGACCCGCAGCGCCTCAACGGCCTACTCGACGGCGACGTCGCGGTGCTCGCCGCCGAACCCGCGCCCGCAGGCTTCAACGCGCGCCGCGACGCCACCAGCAGGACCTACTGCTACCGCGTGCTCGCACGGCGCACGCGCTCTGTCTTCGAGCGCAAGCGCGCTTACTGGTGGACCGCGCCGGTGGACCGTGCTGCGCTCGAGCGGTGTGCCGGCTTGCTGCTCGGCACGCACGACTTCACCGCGTTCACGCCCACCGAAACCGAGCACTCCTACTTCAACTGCCGCGTCATCTCCGCCGAGTGGCGCGCGCACGCCGAGCTGCTCGAGTTCTGGATCGAGGCCGACATGTTCCTGCGGCACATGAACCGCGTGCTCGTCGGCACGATGCTCGACGTCGCCGCCGGCTTGCGCACGTTCGATGAATTCGTGGAGCTGTTGGAGGGGCGGCCGCGGGCCGAGGCGGGGAGGACGGCGCCGGCGCACGGACTGGCGTTGGCGCGGGTGAGCTACGGAGGTAACGGCAACCTGCCAGCGGATAGGCGCTTGGCGTAGCCGCCGCGCTATACCGAGCTCATTCGGCTTCGCCTTCGCAGGTTTCGGTTGCGGACTTTGCCGCTTCGGCTAGGCTCGCGCTCTCGATCGTGCGACCGCTCGCGTCGCGGATCAGCAGTTCGGTGGGCAGCGGCGAGAAGGCTCCATACGCCAGCGCGCCACCGGCGTGCAGGTGCGGCGGGATTGCAACCTCGCGCAGCGGAATGAGCTTGCCGGACACTCGAGCGAGCACCGTGTCGCGTGGGGTTCTCAGCAGGCCATAGATGATCACATACGGTTCGGGCTGGCAGCCGCTGGAGGCCTGCGGCTGGAAGACACGCCAGCCGCGTGGAACGGCGACGCTGCCTTCAAACGAGCCGCCGTTGCCGCCACCAAAGAGGAGTTCTTCGTGGCTGACTGCGAGCTTCAATTCGAAGTGGACCGCGCCGAGCTTGCGGTAGCGTTCCGCGCTGATCGTGAACGTCGGTAGCTGCGGAGAGCTTTCGTGGACCAGACGAACGACGCCGCCGGGGAAGTATTTGACGGGGTTCTTTGTGCATTCAACCACCGCCGGCAGCTTCAGCACGGAGAGTGTGCCACCCTGCGCATCGAGCTCGGTCAACGACACAGGTATCGGCGATGGCCCGCGCACGACCTGGTAGTACAGTCCCGCCGGCCCTCCCAGGTGAGCCGGGACCCGGATCGCAGAAGAGTCGAGTGTGGCGCCATTGCTCAGCAACAGGCGCACGCTCCGCGTCGCCGGGAGCAGGTTGGCCTCGATCGTGAGTAGCCCCGACTTGCAGTGCACGGCCGGTTCTGGATCGACATGCGACCTCGAAAGGCATCTGCCTGTGCCTTCGCCGGAGAGGAGTTCGACAATGCCTTCGCTCTGGCGAGAGCGTTCTGCGATCGTGATGTTCACGGTGCAACCACCCCGACCCGGCGAGCGAGACGTCGGTTCAGCGCGTGCCACGAAGCGCGCGCCGGATGCGGTCCTGCCGCGAGCGATCACTACGGGCTTGCGCGTCGGTCGTTTGATCTTTGGGGTTTTCGCGATGGGCAGGCCGACCGCGACTTGGACGCGCTTCAGCACGGCCGCCTGCGTGTCGCGTCCCGTCCGTAGCTGCGCAGCGAGCTGTTCCTGGTGACGAGCGAGCGCCCTGTCTTCGGCGCTCTCATAGGGAGCGAGATCCTCGGGGAACGGCCGCACGTGAATTTGCCCCGCGAGAGCGATCAGCTCGAAAGACCGCTTGAGCAGGCCTTCCGAGTGGCTCGCCATTTCTCTGGAGGCAGGGGTCAGCGTCTTGTAGCCGCTCGCAACCCACGCCTTCATGTCTGTGCACACAGGCGGGGCGGGGAGGGCGAGTTCTTCCTTGAGGACTTCAACGACGAAGTGCAGCAGAAACGTGATCTTAGGATTGCTCCATCTCAGGGGCGTGACCGCGCCTACCAGCGTCTCAGCCGCTTCGCGCTCAGGTTGAGTACGTGGGACGCTGAGCGCGAAAGTCAGCTCGAGCTCCAGCTCGTCGAGCTGTCTGGACTGCCTTTGCCTTTCGCCTTCGGCGCGTGCGTTCGGCGGGCTAAGCGAACCTGGCCCAACGAGTCCGACTCCGAACGCTTCTTCGTGTGGCGGCGCGTTAGTGAGGATGCCCGAGCATTCGCTCGAGATTTGCTCCCCGACGGCTTCCCTTGCTGCGAGGTCGTGGGTCAGGTTCGACAGCTCGACTGCCTCGAAAGTGTTGATGGCGAGCAGGTAGGCATGCGTGGAGGCAGCATCCTCGGGCGTAGCCGCCGCGCTCACGGGGACGATGGCCAGGAGCAGCGCCAGCGACAGGAGCGCCGCGCACACGCCACCTTGGCGCATGCGTGAGCGCGTGCGAACGCGCTCCTGTGACCCGCTCTCCATCCTCGCGCGAGCATATCCGGTGACCCCGAACAGGCGGTTGACATCACCGCTTAACAACCGGTGCAAGCCGAACCGGCCCCTATGCTGGTCCGAGCGATGCTCAACGTGCTGCTCACCAACGACGACGGGATCGAGGCCGACGGCCTGCAGGCGATGCGCCGCGCGCTGGCCGGGCTGCACGACGTGCGCCTGGCGGTGATCGCGCCCGACGGCAACCGCTCGGCGATGGCGCGCTCGATCACCACGCGCAGGCCGCTGTGGGTCGAGGAGGTGCCGTTCGCCGACGGCAGCACCGGCTACGCGACCGACGGCACGCCGGTCGACTGCGTGCGGCTGGCGAGTCTCGGGATCGTCGAGGACTTCGACGCCCAGTTGGTCGTTGCAGGGATCAATCATGGCGCGAACCTCGGCGACGACATCACCTACTCGGGCACCGTCGCCGCGGCGCTCGAGGGCGTCGTGCTAGGGCTGCCCGCGATCGCCGTCTCGCAGCAGTCGCGCGCGGGCGCGCTCGATTACCGCTTCGACGGAGGCTTTGGCTTCGAGACGGCCGCGGCGTTCGTCTCGCGTCTGATCGAGCGCATCGAAGACGTGCCGCTGCCGGCGCGGACGCTGCTCAACGTCAACGTTCCTGCCGGCGAGCCCAACGGCGTCGAGGTGACGAGCCTCGGCAAGCGCATCTACCGCGACGAGCTCAAACTCGAGCGCGAGGAGGAGCACCGCCGCCGCTACTGGATCTACGGCTCTGACCCCGGCTTCCACGACGAGCCCGGCACCGACCTCGCGGCGATCGCCGCCGGACGGATCGCGGTGACGCCGATCCACTTCGACCTGACCGATCGCCCGAGCCTCGACGCGCTGCGGCGCTTCGACATGGAGGAGATGCTGGCGCCGGTCGCCCACGACCCGCTCCCGTGAGCGCGCACTCACGGGGAGGAATTGGCCATGAGCGTCGCGTCTGAGGTCGCATCCCGCACGCAGGAGCTGCGCGTGCAGCTCGAGCATCACGCGTACCGGTACTACGTCCTCGACGACCCCGAGATCGGTGACGACGTCTACGACCGGCTGCTCGACGAGCTGCGGACGATCGAGCGCGAGCACCCCGAACTCGTCACGCCCGACTCGCCCACGCAGCGCGTGGGTGGCGAGCCGGTGGGACGCCTCGAGAAAGTGCGACACCTCGAGCAGATGCTGTCGCTCGGCAACGTCCGCTCCGAGCAGGAGCTGCGCGCGTGGGTCGAGCGGATGCGCAACCACCTCGCGCGCGAGGGCATCACCGATCCACAGTTCACGTTCGTGGTGGAGCCCAAGATCGACGGCCTCGCGATCAGTCTCCTGTATCGGAACGGCGTGCTCGAGCGCGGCGCCACGCGGGGTAACGGCGAGATCGGAGAGGACGTCACCCACAACCTGCGGACGATCGGCGCGATCCCGCTGCGCGTCGAGGACGCGCCGGCGCTGCTGGAGGTGCGCGGCGAGGTGTACATGTCGCTGAAGGACTTCACCGCGCTGAACGAGCGGCGCGCCGAAGCCGGTGAATCGACCTTCATGAATCCCCGCAACTCCGCCGCCGGCACGATCCGCCAGCTCGACCCCGCGGACGCGGCCAAGCGTCCGCTCTCGATCTGGGCCTACCAGGTGGGCGTCACCGACGGCCTGTCCTTCACCAAGCACTCGCAGGCGCTCGACTGGCTGCGCGAGCACGGCTTTCGCGTCAACAGCGGCATCAAGGTGCTCGGCGACGAGGACGACGTGGTCGCGCAGTGCCTCGAGTGGGAGCGCCGCAGGGGGGAGCTCGACTTTGAGATAGACGGGGTCGTCGTCAAGGTCGACGACCTCGAGCTGCAGCGCAGGCTCGGCTCCGTCGGGCGCGATCCACGCTGGGCGGTCGCATGGAAGTTCGCACCCACGACCGCCGTGACGCGCCTCGAGAAAGTGATGTGGAACGTCGGCAAGTTTGGCGACATGCGCCCGTACGCGGTGCTCCAGCCGGTGGAAGTGGGCGGCGTCACGATCAAGCTCGCGACGCTGCACAACGAGGAGGACATCGTGCGCAAGGACATCCGCGCGGGCGAGGAGGTGATCGTGGTGCGCGCCGGTGACGTGATCCCGCAGGTCGTCTCACCAGCCCCGCACGTCGCCGAGCGCAAGGACCGCCCGCCCCTGCCAAAGCCGCCCGAGCACTGCCCGTTCTGCGACACCAAGACGATCAAGCTGCCCGACAGCATCTTCACCAAGTGCCCCAACCCCGAGTGCCCGGCGCGTGCGTGGCAGCTGCTCAAGCACTTCGTCTCGCGCGGCGCGATGGACATCGACGGCCTCGGCGAGAAGCAGGTCGCGCTGCTGCAGGAACGCGGCCTCGTGACCAGCGCCGCCGACATCTACCGCCTGCAGGCCGAGCAGCTGCTCGAGCTCGACGGCTTCGGCGAGGTGTCCGTCAGGAACCTGCTCGCGGCGATCGACGCGTCCAAGCAGCGGCCTTTCGCCCGCGTCTTGTTCGCGCTCGGGATCGAGGAGGTCGGCGAGGTCACAGGCCGCAACCTCGCGCAGCGCTTTCGCGACATCGACGCGCTGATGAAGGCCTCGCTTGAGGAGCTGGCGCAGACGCCGGGTGTCGGCGAGAAGATGGCCAGCGCAATCAACGCGCAACTGCACGATGAGCGTATGCGCGCGCTGATCGACGACCTGCGTGAGCTCGGCCTGTGCTTTCACGAGGAAGGGCCGCCGCCGTCGGAGGGTCCGCTCGCGGGCAAGACGCTCGTGCTCACCGGGTCGCTGCCCGAGCTCTCGCGTGAGGCCGCGACGCAGCGAATCCTCGCCGCCGGCGGACGCGTCACCGGCTCGGTGTCCAAGAACACCGACTACGTCGTCGCCGGCGAGAGCCCCGGGTCGAAGCTCGAGAAGGCCGAGCGACTGGGCGTGACGACGCTGGACGAAGCCGGGCTGCTCGCGCTGCTCGACCAGTAGCGTGCCGCCAAAACGGCCACGCACTCAAGCATCGGATCGCTGGCGCCGAAGGGATCCTCATGAGGCAGCGTCACAGCAGCGTGTTCGCTCTCGCCGCGGTTGCGTGCCTGCTCGCACTCGCGCTCTGCGGCTGTGCCGGCGGCGGCGAAGAAGCCGGCGCGGGCACGTCGGCCGAAGCGCCCACCGGAGTCGCGGCGCGGCTCGCCGGTGAGTACAGCGGCGGCGACAGCTACGCGGAACTCAAAGAATTCGTCGACAGCGAAACCGACAGCGAAGAACGTCAGCAGCTGCGCGAAGAACTCCCGCCCGCAGATCAGTCCGAACTGTCACACGAAGCGGCTGAACAGGGCGATGAACAGGGCGAAACCGAACAGCCGGAAACGGAATCCTCAGAAGAAGCCGAAGGGGAAGGGTAGGGGCAGCAGCGCTCGCGCGCGACGGAAGGGTAAAGTCCGTACATGCGCGCGCTGCTCGCCATCCCCGCAACCTCACTGGCACTTGCCGGTGCCCCCGCCGGCGGCCACGGCGGTTTGTACCCCATCACGGGCGGCGAAGCAGCGGCCGCGATCACCGCTCAGATTCACAAGCAGGTCGCCTCCGAGCTGCACGGCGGCTTCCACGCAGCGACGCAGTGCAGCGCCCAGAACCCTGATTCTGGGGTGATCAACTCGACCACGCGACTCGCGAGCTGGCGCTGCTCGCTGCAGCTCGGCGGCGTTCACTTCGCGACCCCGTGCAAGGCGCAAGCAGACGTGTTCGCCACCACCAAGCCCCACCACGTTCGAATCGACTGGCTCTCCATGAGCCAGACCTGTCACGCCCACGCCGGCTGAGCGCGCGGCGCTCCTCTCAATAATTGGCGACCGTGATCGCCATGTGGTCCTGGAACGTGTGGGCGGTTTCGATCCCGATCCTGTCGGTGAAGATCGCGAACACGAGCGTGTGTCCGTCCGCCGCCTGGCAGTAGCCAACGAGGTTCGAAACGCCGGTCAGCGTGCCGGTCTTTCCCTGGCAGCGCCCCGCCGCGCCGGTGTCACGCATGCGCAGTTCGAGCGTCCCCGTGCGCCCCGCCACGGCCATGTGTTCGCGCAGGACCGCGCCGATCGGGGTGCCCGCGAGGCCCACCAGCAGATCCGCGACCTGGTAGGGCGATGTCCTGTCTTCTTCTGACAGACCTGAGCCGTCGACGACGTGCGGATGGATGCCGAGCAGTGTGGAGATCGTGTTGGTCACCACAGCCGCTCCCGCCGCCGTCGTGCCGGCGCCGCCGTAGCGCGCGCCCAGATCCTTGAGCAGCGTCTCGGCGAAGAAGTTGTCAGACGGCGGCAGCATCAGGCCCAGCAGCTGCGCGATCGTCGGCGAGGACACCTGGGCCAGCGTCGCCGCGCCCGCCGGGGTTGTGGCCGCGCCGCTGTGGCCCTGCACGCTTACGCCCGCCGCCTTCAGCGCGCTCAGCAGCCCTCGTGCTGCGAACGCTGCCGGTGCGTGCGCGCTGTGTTCGGAGCCCGTTTCGCCGCGGTTGAACGCCAGCGCGCTGAGCGTGCCTTCCAGGAACGGGTCCCACGCGTAGCCGCTCGACGGCTCCCCGCGCAGCGCGTCGAAGTAGGACTCGTCGCCCTCGATCGAGCCGGTGACGCGGCGGATGTGGTCGCTCTGCACGAGCTGGGCGACGAGCGAGGAGACGCTCGCGCCGAGCCCGCCGTAGTGACGGCGGATGAACGCGCTCGTACCGAATGTCGGATCGCCGCCGCCGCGCAGGTACAGGTTGCCTTCCCAAACACCGCCCGGCGCCATCCGGCCAACGCCGTAGACACTCGTCGTCAACCGCGTCGAAGCGCCGATCTGCTCGAGCGCCGTCGTCGCCGTGTACAGCTTCTCGACCGACGCCGGCGGGCGCATCGCGGCCGCGCGCTCGGAGAACAGCGCCTGTTTGGTCGTCAGGTCGTACACGTAGGCGCCGTCCGCCGGGCCTGCAAGCGCCAGCTGGTGGGCGAGGTCGGCCTGCAGTCCGGCCAGATCGCCGCCGGCGCTGGCGGCCGCGGGCGCCAGCACGCCGGCAAGTAGAAGTCCGCATAGCAGAATGAGGACTTTCATTGCAGGTCTTGGCCGCACGCAGCCATAGAATGTCCGTCGATGGGCAAGGTTGTCAAGTTGGAGCAGGCCGGCAAGGCCAAGCCACGGACCAGGCGCGTAGCGGCCCGTGGCGTCGGGCAACCTGCATCGATCGACCGCCGGCGCCGCCCCAGGCGCGACAAGACCGCTCTGGTGCTCGGCGGCGGCGGCTTCACCGGCGGCGTCTACGAGATCGGAGCGCTGCGTGCGCTCGACCTGCTGGCGGTCAACAGCTCGGTCAACAACTTCGACGTCTACATCGGCACCTCCGCCGGGTCGTTCATCGCCGCGCTGTGCGCCAACGGCGTGACCCCCGAGGAGATGATGCGGGTCGTCACGCGCCAGGGCAAGCCGCCGTTCAAAGACATCGACATCGGCGACCTGCTGCGTCCCAACCTGATGGAGTTCGTGCGCAAGGGCGCCTTGATGCCGCTGCGCGCGGCGTCGCTGGCGCGCCAGCTGATCTCACAGCCCGGCGGCGTGTCGCTGATGGACGTCGTCATGGGGCTCGCCGACGGCCTGCCGTCGGGCCTTTACACAGGCGAGGGGATCGAGCGCTACCTGCACGAGGTGCTCAGCGAGCCTGGCCGCACCGACGACTTCGGTCAGCTCGACTGCGAGCTGTACCTCACGGCGACGGACCTCGACAGCTGCGAGCGCGTGGTGCTCGGCGTGGACGGCGCGAACGACGTGGCGATCTCCACCGCGGTGCGTGCGTCAGGAGCCCTGCCGATGGTCTACGCGCCCGTTCGCGTGCACGATCGCGATCTGATCGACGGCGGCATGATGTCGACCACCAACCTCGACCTCGCGATCCAGGCCGGCGCGAAGCTCGTCGTCGTGATCAACCCGATCGTGCCGTTCGTCAACGACTTCTCGCACAAGGTCAACACGCTGCACGGACGGCGCCCGCGCCGAGTCGCCGACATGGGCTTCGCGCAGATCGGCTACCAGGTCTTCAAGCTGCTCGCCCACCAGCGCCTGCACGAACTTGCCAAGGGCTGGGAGGAGCGCTATCCGGGCGTGGACATCGTGCTGATCGAGCCGGAGCCGACGGACGAACTGATGTTCCAGACGTCGATGATGAGCTTCGCCTCGCGCGTGGAGATCGCCCGTCACGGCTTCGAGTCGGTGACCAAGAAGCTCGCCGGCGAATACTCGCGCTACGCAGAGGTCGCCGAGCGCCACGGCCTCGAAATCTCGGCCAAGCGCGTGCGCCGGGTCGTACAGCACTTCGACGAGCGCAACGAGGAGGTCAGTGCCTGGCGCAAGATCCTCGAGGGCACGACGGGTGCCCTGCTGCGCCAGGCTGGCAGCGCCAGCTAAAGCGCCTTGTCGATCGCGTTCAGGAGGCGATCGGTGGCGGCGGCGGACTGGATGGCGATGCGTACGTGGCCGGGCTCGCCGAGCGCGTCCCCGGCGGCGACGAGCACGCCGGAGCGCGCGAGGCGCGCCGCGAGCTCGCCACCTGCCAGCGTCGGGTGCGCGGCCCACACGAAGTTGGCCTGACTGTCCGCCACGTCGAAGCCGCCGGCGCGCAGCGCGGCGGTGACGCGCGGACGCTCCTCGCAGATCACCTGCACGCGCCGCTCGACGAGCTCCGAGCAGCTGTGCAGCGCCTCGAACGCGCCCGCCTGCGAGATCTCCGACACGCCGAGGTCGGGCGCGAGCTCGGCGAGCAGCTCGCCCGAGCCGGGGGCGCCGATCGCGTAGCCGATCCGCAGGCCGGCGAGCCCCCACGCCTTGGAGAAGCTGCGAAAGACGAGTAGCTGCGGGTGATGCTCGAGCAGCTCGAGCGCCGCGCCGGTTGGCTGCGCGTCGACGAACTCGACGAGCGACTCGTCGAGCAGCACCGCGACGCCCGCAGGCAGGGACTCCAGCAGCCGCTGCAGCTCGGCTGCCGAGAGCAGCTCGCCGGTCGGGTCGTTGGGGCTCGCGATCGCGATCGCCCGAACCCTGGGCTCGCGGACGGCGGCCTCGAGCAGCTCATCGACGCCGCCGCTCACCGGCACCGCCACGCCGTGTGCGCGCCGCGCCATGATCGGGAACAGCGGATAGGACGGCCAGGGCGTCAGCAGCTGCTGGCCGGGCTCGAGCAGCGCCCGCGTGGCGGCGCTCAGCAGCTCGCCGGCGCCGTTGCCGAGGATCAGGCGTTCGGGATCGACGCCGTGGCGCTCGGCGAGCAGGCCGCGCAGGTCAGAGCCGCTGAGATGCGGATAGCGGTGCAGCCCGCGGCGCGCGACGAACGTGATCGCGTTGACGATGCGCGGGTGCGGCAGCTCGGGCCAGGTCGTGAGCGAGAGGTCGAGCGTCTGCACGCGCGTCAGCGCTTTGCGCCGGCGCTCCGCCGCCTCTTCGCGCAGGCCCTGGTTGACCTCCTCCTCTGACATCCCCTCGAATTGGCGGTAGTAGTCGAGCAGGCTCATGGCTATGGCGTCTTTCTAGCAGCGATCATCGGGGCGGCCGGCGGTGTGCGCGGCACGGCGCGGCCGTGCCCGCCTCAGGCTTCCCCGCCGTGCGCCACCAGGCCTGTTCCCGGTCCGTGGATGACGACGAACCACAGTACAAACGCGAACGCCATGACTACCGCCGTGGCGGCGAAGATGCGACCCAGCGCTCCTGTGCGCTGGTCATAGCCCGCGGCGCGGCGCACCAGGATCCAGGCGCCGTCGATGCGTTTCATCAGCGCGAGCGTGCCGAACAGCAGCGCGAACAGCGCGACGAACGACGCGAGGATGCCGAGGCTGACGCTGCCCGTCACGTAGTTGGCCTGCGAGCCGAGCCACAGGCACGCCAGCGGGATCGGCCCCCAGCACAGCAGGCACAGCAGCGTGATCGCGGCGAGCATGAGGCGCGCGATCGACCCGTCGACCCGCTGACGCTTCTCGCCCCCACGCTCGGGAATCGTGCGGAAGTGCACCGGTGCGGTGCCCGGCCTGCGCCCGACGAACAGCCCGCCGTTATCTGAGGGGTCGGTGCGCATCGCCTTCCATGTTCGCAGCTATCAGCGCCGTTGCACGTCAGCTGGCGTACAGCGCGTCGAACAGCTCGGCGTAGCGCTCGTTGACGACGTTGCGCTTGACCTTCATCGTCGGCGTCAGCTCACCTGTCGCCTGCGACAGGTCGTGGTCGAGGATCACGAACCGCTTGACCTGCTCGACCTGCGCATATTTTCCGTTGGCGCGGTCGATCTCGTGCTGGACGAGCGCCTGCACTTCGGGCTCGCGCGCGAGCGACGGGATGTCCTCCGGCAGGCCGTGTTCGCGCGCGAAGATCGGGATCTCTTCCTCGTCGAGCGTGATCAGCACCACCGGGTACGGGCGCTGGTCGCCGTGCATCACCGCTTGGGAGATCCAGCGGCTCTGCTTGAGGTCGTTCTCGATGTTCGCCGGCGTCAGGTTCTTGCCGCCGGCGGTGATGATGATGTCCTTCTTGCGCCCCGTGATCGACAGGTAGCCGTCCTCGTCGATTGAGCCGAGGTCGCCGGTATGCAGCCAGCCGTTCTCCACAGCGCCGAAGCTGGTAGACGCCTGGTTGTGGTAGCCGACGAAGATGTTCGGCCCTTTGATCAGGATCTCGCCGTCGTCGGCGATCTTGAGCTCGACGTTGGGGAGCGCGCGCCCGACGGTGCCGAAGCGGTGGTTCTCGACGGTTGACGTGGTGGCCGCCGTGGCCGTCTCGGTCATGCCGTAGCCCTCGAGCACTGGCACGCCGCACGCCCAGAAGAACTCGAGGATCTCCCGCGCGATCGGCGCGGCGCCGCTGGTGGCGTGGCGGACGTTGCCGCCGAAGATCGCGCGCACGTTTTTGAACAGCTGCTCGTCGGCTTCGTCAAACTCTGCCTGCAGGTCCGCTGGCACCGTTTCGCCGCGGTTGAGCATGTCGCGCACCTTGACCCCCACCGCGATCGCCGCCCGCGCGCGCTCCTGTTCCTGCTCAGGCTGCGCTTCGATCGCGCCGTGGGCGAGCGTGTAGATCTTCTCGAACACACGCGGCACCGAAGGCAGGTAGGTCGGTTTGACCTCGAGCAGCTCGGGGATCACCTGCTTGGTGTCGCCGCCGAAGTACGCGAGCGTGCCGCCGAGGTCGAACACCGCGAGCTGGATCAGCAGCGCGAACGAATGCGCGAGCGGCAGATACAGATAGATGACCTCGTCACCCTGGATCTCACCCGCATCGGTGATCATGTCGATGATCGCGCGATAGTTGCCGTGCGTGAGCACGCAGCCCTTGGGTGGGCCGGTGGTGCCGGAGGTGTAGATGAACGTGAACGGGTCCTCCGGGCGCACTCCCGCACGACGCGCCTCGAGCTCTCCCGCAGAACGTTTGGCGCCGCGCTCGCGCACCTGGTCGAGCGTCAGCGCGGCTGATGGCTCGCCGCTCGGCGTCGCCCCGTTGGAGCCGTTTGTGTCCGCGGCGCTGGCAGGAGGGTCGATCACGATCACGGTGCGCAGGTTCGGGACCTGCTCGCTGATCGCGGTGATCTTGGCGAGCTGTTCCTCGTTCTCGCAGACGACGGCGCACGCGTCGGAATCGGAGATCACCCACAGGCACTCCTCGGGCGAGTTGGTCTGGTAGATCGGAACCACGACCGCGCCCGCGGCGGTTGCGGCCATGTCCACGTAGGACCACTCAGGACGGGTGTTGGCGAGGATGCACAGCCGCTCACTCGGTTGAATGCCGACGTCGATCAGACCAAGCGCGATCTCCTGGACGATGTTCGCCAGCTGCGCGTAGGTGACGTCGTGCCAGACGCCGTCGCGCTTGTGGCGCACGGCTATCTGCTCGGCGTGCTCAACGGCCGAATTCGCGACCAGGTCGGCGATCGTGCGCGACCCAGTCGTCGACGCGGCGGCCGTTGCCTCCATCAGGACTCCTTCCTCAAAGTTATTCAGGCGGGAACTAGCGGTGGATGTTAGACGCTGATGTGTCGTTTGGATAGGCAAACGGCATGCCTCATTTGAAGGATTCTGCAAACAAGGTCGTGGACTTGCCGTGGCTTCGGTAGGGGACCCGCCTAGCGGCGCGAAACGCAGCGGCCGCCGTCAATGCTTCAAACAGGGTTGGGCACGTCGAGAAAGACGTGGCGCAGCCCGAAGCGCTCGGCGAGATGCTCGCCGAGGCGCCTGACGCCGAACGTCTCCGTCGCGTAGTGGCCCGCGGCGATCAGGTGCACGCCTGACTCGCGCGCGACTGCCATCGAGCGCTCCGCGGGCTCTCCGGTCAGGAGCGCGTCGGCGCCGGCAGCCGCCGCGTCGGCGGTGTAGTCGGCACCCGCGCCAGAGACGATCGCCAGGCGGCGCACGCGCGCAGGCCCCGCGTCGAACACAAGTGGCTCGCGCTGCGTGACCTCCGCCACGCGCCCAAACAGCTCCTGCGCGGGCAGCCCGTCTCCGGGGAAGCTCGCCAGGAAGCCGATCGCCTGGCCGCGGTGCAGCGCGAAGGGCGTGAGCTCACCGGCGCCGAGTGCCTGTGCCAGCAGCGCGTTGTTGCCGAACTGCGGATGCGCGTCCAGCGGCAGGTGATACGCAGCCAGTGCGATGCCGGCGTCGAACAGGATCTGCAGGCGGCGCTTCAGCAGCGTGTCGATCGCCGCTACGCCCGAGCCCCAGAACAGCCCGTGGTGGACGAGCAGCAGCTCCGCCTGCTCACGCGCAGCCAGCTCGAACAGCTCCGCCTGCGCCGATACGCCTGTCGCGATCGTCTGCACCTCGTCGGGGCCGGGCACCTGCAGGCCGTTGACGCAGTAGTCCTCGAAGCGCTCCGGTTGGAGGACGCGGTCGAGCTCAGCCAGGATGTCGTGAGTGGCGCCGGGCACGAGCGCGACCATAGCGGGCAGCGCCGGTATGGGATACTGCTCGCTCATCGGGGCGTGGCGCAGCCTGGTAGCGCGCACCGTTCGGGTCGGTGAGGTCCCGAGTTCGAATCTCGGCGCCCCGATTGCCTTAGAGAACCGCGAACAGCAGCGAACACGCGCGAAAATCCCCGAAAATGCTGGACATCGGGGGAGCGTGTTCGTATGTGTTCGCGGCTGTTCGTGGGTCTGGAGACCGCAAACAGACCGCAGGGAGAGCGAAAAGGGACCGCAAAAGGACCGCAGCCGTCCGCGAGTGGATGCGCGAGACTCATGGTTATGGGCGAGAGTCCTGAGATTGAGCTGGTGCGTCGGGCGTGGGATGCGGCGGAGGACGGCCCGGAGGTCTTGGGCGAAGTGCTGGCGCCGGATGCGCAGTGGTACGGCGTGGAGGACGGGCAGCTCTGCGATTGCCGCGAGGCGATCATCGAGGTGATGAGCCGCTCGCTGGCCGCTTGCGAGGCCGGTCGAGGAGACGATCCAAGTCGGGCCGCGTGTGCTCGTGGCGTTCCGCCCCGAGCAGTCGGCGCAGCTTGACCGTCCGGTGGACGAGGGGATCGCTTACATGGTCGTGACGATCCGCGACGTTTTGTACGAGCTGCCGCGGAACGAAGTTGATGCCCGTGTTCTCCGGTTCTAGCCGTCCGTTGGCGTGCAGGAGATGAGGAATTGGGTCGGGTGGGTGGTCCCGGATGCTGATAGCGTTCAGGTTCGGTCGCTATTCTCTTCGGCTCGCGGGGTACGACTATGGGTTATATCGGGGTCGTCGATATGAGTGACATCGAGATTCGCATCGTGGGCACTGACTCTGATGTTCGTGTTTTCCAGAAGGTCATCGAGGCCGATCCACAGATAGGCCGCTTGGTGGTGTCGAGCCCGAGATCCGCTCGCGCCGCCGACGAGCGCCTAGGACACGTTGAACTCGTAGAAGTGGTCGTCAAGATCGGTGAGACCGTCGCGGGACGCGCTGCCTACGAGGGGCTCAAGGCCGCGTTCCAAGTCTTCAGGCATCGCCGGCGGATGCGGTTGGAGTGCATCGGCCAAGACGATGTCGATAGGCGCGCTGAGGTGCGCTGAGCAGGACGCGAAACAGATGGACTTCGCCTCAGCGGGAGAGTTCTGGTTCGCGCCCGCAGCACTCATGCAGATGAGGCCACCGTCGGAGACCTTGGATCCGCTGATGCGGGGTATGGAGCTGGAACACGAGCGGGCGCACTGGTTCCAGTTTGCGGGCTCGACGATTGGCAGCCTGATCCTCACGCTGCATCGGGCAGAACACGTCCTACTGCTTGCTAATGCCGGTCCTGGGCGAAGTGCGCATCACGCGTTCCGGCGAGCGATCGCTGAGCGGGAGAAGGTCGATCGACACATCAGCACGGATCCGCAGCTGGCCAGACTCGGGGCGCTACTCGACTTCGCGCGTCTGGCGAGGACACATCTGCTGCACTCGGGGTACACCGGAAGCGAACCGAGTTGGCCGCTGTTCTGGGAGACGGTGCAGATGTTGGCTACGGCGACCTACCGAGTGCACACAGGATCGAGAGCAGGAGCAACGGAGTTGCTGGGGTTCCTTCCTGTGGAGGGCGCTCTCAGGGCGCTGAAGCCCGATGTCGCCTCCGATGGTCTTGCGACGGTGCATCTGTTCGAGGCGGGCGCACGTCTCTCCGAGTGGGCGATGCCCCTGACAGCTGGATGGCGGAGCGATGGCGAGTCCGCGGGCATCTCCGCGTTGGCGCATCCTTACATTGCGGATAGGCTGCAGTACGGCGGGGAGCTTTACCGGCGAGCGTTCGACGTTGCGCTCAAGAAGTGGGGAGAGCCCTCCTCTCTTGAGGACCCAAGAGCGGCGGCGGATGCCATCTGCCGGTGGTTGCCCACGCTCGCTGCCTGTATCGATATCGGACTGAATCCACGCGTAGCTCCTATCGCTCGATTTGAAGAACACGAGCGGCAGACAGTGCTCCCGGGCCGGCGCTTCGAACTTGCGGTGGCAGTCGCCGCCCATCTCGGCAGACCCGAGGTGTGGCCATCGGAATCCGAGTACTGCCACCACAGGGACATGATCGCCTCGACCGCCGGTCTTGGCATCGGCGAGCTGGAGGAGCGTAGTTTCCAGCACGAGCGGTTCGACGCCGAGTTCTGGACAGAGGCAAGGCCAGACGACGAGTTGCTCACGGCTATGAGCTACTTCGACTACCTCGTGTGGGTGATGGAGCGCATGCACGAGTTCCGCCGGGATCGGCCGCGCGACTGGGCAATTCCAGGGCTGCTCTCCTTTGCATCAGACTCCCGCGGCGCCGACATCCGGATCGTGCTCGATCCCGAGAATGTCTGGTCACATGCTCCGCTCTACTGGATGGGTGACGAGTGGGGCAGCGAGGCAAGGCTTTCCGAGTCGGTGGGCTTTGCGCTTGCGCTCGATATCGCCGCATGTTCTTTCGCTGGGCAGGCGACGCGTGGCACAGGAGCGCTTACGCTCGAGGACGTGCTGCCGCCGGAGCTGGCGTGCGATGAGGCAATCGTCCAGACGGCGTTCCGCGGGTTGCTTGCCGGCACGGATTGGAACGAGCTTCGCACCTGGACGCTCGCGATACCTGCTCGACCACAAGATGACGACAGGAGCGACGCGGCGATGGAAGCGCTCGAAGCCGAATGGCCGGCGCCGCCGCTTGCCGATCCAGAGATCCGCCTGGAAATGGATCGGAGTGGTGTGGAGCGGGGAGACCTTGCGCCTCTGCTCGACTGCCTCGCTGATCTCCGTCGTTCTCCGATGTCCAACCGCTGGACTCTCGACGTCGCCTTCCACAGTTATGACGGGGACCCTCGAGGGCTATGGGACATCCCCGAGGTAGTGGAGTTCTGTAGGCTGATATCGGCCACTGTGCCTGACTGGCCTTGGTACTTTCGTGCTCCTGACTTGTCCCTAGATGGCAGCACGGGGTTTCTTTTCACATCTCTGGCCCACTTCCAGGATCCGCGCAATCCGAGCCAAGCTGAGTGGCAGCAGCTCGTGCATCGCGTGATCGGGGGGTTCAACTGCGGCATACCCGACGATCCTGGCTTCGATGCCGAGGGCGACTGGCGCGACGTATCGGGCGCTGTGATAGGCCGGGCCTTGGCTGTGATTCGCGCCCTGCGAATGGATTAGCTGCCTTCGTCGCGGCGCGAGCCATGTGAGAGATGGCACACGGGGGGTCTCGTCCGCACGAAAGCAGCGGTCAGCGTCGTGGTGGCTGGCCGTGTATTCGTTGATGAGCGATCTGATAGACGCTGAGCGCTCCCGGGCTGGTGGGGTGACGCGTGCCGAAGGCGAGGCAGGCAAGGAAGGGCCGCCGGTCGCTGGCGATGCGCAGTTGGAAGACCATTCCCCACGTCCCGTCTGGTCTGGGGATGTAGATCTTGACGCAGCCAAGCAGGCTGGTGCCGTCTCGGGCCTCGGTGTCGCAGCGCTTGAGCTGGTCGGGCGGTAGCCCCTCGGCGGTGAGGTTGTCGCGTTCTCTCTGGGCGAGTTCCCGTCCGGTGTCCGACGAGGTGTGCTCGAGATCCTCGGCGAACGTGGCGTCGTCGAAGTCGACGCGGAAGTGCGCGCCGGGCCGGGATGCGCCGGGCATCTACCCCTCGCCGTCAGCCGGCAGGAACGGGCCGTACTCGGCCTCGAAGGCCGCAAACTCCTCTGCCGTTGCGGGACGTCCGTCGTACTCAGGCACGACCACCGGATAGGTGTCGGGCACTAGGGTCAGCTCGCCGTTGGGCCGCCTGTCCTTGACGATGTACTCGCCGACGATGTCCCCTGACAGAGTCACGTGGGGTTCAGATGCCATAACGCCATGATCGCAGGTGATCCGGCCTATCCGCAAGGCTGCGAGCCGTTGGCCCGCAGCGGCTTGCGCCTACTTCATGCACTCTCCAGGATCAGGCTCCCGCGAGGGTGTCCCACTATCTGTGTAGGCGGGTTTGATGGTTAGTCGGGTAGCCGGTCTCCGAAGTGGATCTTGAACGCGAGGAGTGCCTTTGTCCAGCCGCGGGTCCGCGTCCATTGCGGAACTGCGTTCTGGATCGCGAGGTAGATCAGCTTCCTTGCGGCGTCCTCGCTGGGGAAGTGGCCCTTCGTCTTGACCGCCTTTCGTAGTTGCCGGTTGAGCGCCTCGATCGCGTTCGTGGTGTAGATCACCCGGCGGACCTCCGGGGTGAACGCCATAAACGGCGTGACGTGCTCCCATGCCGCTCGCCAGGCCTGGCCGATCACGGGTATCTGCTGCCCCCACTTCTCTTCGAAGGTCTCGAGCGCGTTCAGTGCCGCGTCGGCGTCGATCGCGGTGTAGATCGGCCGCAGGTCTTTGGCGACCTGGTCGTATTGACGGCGCGGGACGTACTTCAGACTATGGCGGATCAGGTGCACGATGCAGGTCTGCACCGTCGTGGCCGGGTAGACCGCCTCGATCGCTTCAGGGAAGCCCTTCAGCCCGTCCACGCAGGCGATCAGGATGTCGTTGACGCCGCGCTGCTTGAGGTCGGTGAGGACTTGCATCCAGAACTTCGCGCCCTCGTTGGCTTGAAACCACATGCCGAGCACCTCGCGCTCGCCGTCCATTCCGATCGCCATCGCCAGATAACAGGCCCTTCGCTGCACGCTGCCACCGTCGCGGATCTTGAGCACCATACAGTCCAGGAACACGACCGGGTAGACATCTTCCAGCGGTCGGGTTTGCCAGGTGCGGGCGTCGTCCATGACTGCGTCAGTGACGCGGCTGATCAGATCCCGTCCGACTTTGACGCCGTAGATCTCCGCGAGGTGCGCTTCGATATCCCGCGTTGAGAGCCCCCGGGCGTAGAGGGCGAGGATCTTCTCGTCGAACCCCTCGAACCGCCGCTGGCGCTTACGCACGATCTGCGGCTCGAAACTGCCGTTGCGGTCCCGCGGCGTGTCGACCGCCACCGGCCCGTGCTCGGTGAGGAGCGTCTTCGGCGTGGTTCCGTTGCGAGCATTGCCCGTGCCGCCAGGTGGCTCGAGGTGCGGCTCATACCCGAGGTGGTCGGTGAGCTCGACCTCCATTGCGCGCTCGACCAGCCGCTTGGTCAGCTGCGAAAGCAGCCCGCCCGGCCCGACGATCTCCTCCTCGCCACGGGCGCCCGCGAGCAGCTCGTCGACCACCTCATCAGGAAGAACCTCCCGGATCTCCCGCGGTAGACCGCCCACCTCGGGAGGGATACCAGCCACGCGCCCGCGGGCGCTTCGCTGCGCTCGCCCTCCGGGCTCGCTCCGCGAAACACCCGCGGCACCACCGTCCTGCGTCTCGACCTGCGCTTCTGTAGACATGAGCCTCCTTTCGACTCAATGCCTACACAGACAATCGGACACTCCCCCCTGCACGGGCCGGAGCGGTCTTTCGGGGCTGCTGTGGCTTGTGCGAATTGAATATGTGGCCGGACGGGCGTTGACGCGCCCGCCCGGCCTGTGGACAACCGAAGACTCGTTCGGATGCCACGGGCGTACCGTAGCCGTCGGGGGCTGCGGTG
>DATHOH010000003.1:0-3640 GCA_035485155.1 Solirubrobacteraceae bacterium | reverse complement strand
CGCCTGGACCCGTGTGCTCTGGCGCTGCTGGCAAGACCACACGCCCTACAACCCCACCCAACACAACGCCCTCAACAAACTCCTCGCACAAAAAGGTTGACACAGGACGTCTCATCGCGCGAGCTCGCCGCCTCCGGCGCGTGCCAGCAGCGCCCCCGTGCCGCGCTCCTCACCGGCGAGCGCGATGTGCAGACGGTCGACGCCGAGCGCGAAGCCGACCGCCGGAAGCGCGCGGCCGAAGCGCGCGAGCAGGTCGTCGTAGCGGCCGCCGCCGCCGATCGGCGCGCCGAGCGCAGGGTCGTACACGTCGAACACGGCGCCCGTGTAGTAGCCGATGTTGCGCACCAGGCCGAGGTCGAAGATCACGCGCTCGGCAACGTCGGGCTCGAGCAGCTCGTGCACGCGCCTGAGCCCGGTTACAGCCTCCTGCGCCTGCGCGGGCGTGTCGCTGAGCACCTCCGGGCCACCACGCCGCTGCGGCACCTCGAGCAAAAGCTCGGCGGCCTCGCCCGCGAGCCCCGATTCGACGAGCGTACCTTCGAGGCCGACGAAGTCGCGCAGCACGAGCGCCTCGAGCAGCCCGGGGCGCGCCGCGTCGGGGACGTCGAGGCTGGCCATCAGCGCCGGGAACAGCGAGGCGTCACCGAGGCCGATGCGGTAGTCCTTGAGCCCGGTCGCGTCGAGCGCGTGGCAGAGAACGGTGAGCGCCTCGGCGGTGCCCTGCGGCGCGGGCGCGCCGACGAGCTCGATGCCGGCCTGCAGCAGCTCGCGCGGCTGGCCGCGCTGCGGACGCACGCCGCGATAGCAGTGGGCGAAGTAGCAGAAGCGCAGCGGCGGCTCGCTCGAGGCGTAGCGGGTGGCGACGACGCGCGCGATCGGCACGGTCATGTCCGAGCGCAGCACGAGCACCGCGCCGGTCTCGTCGAACACGCGGTAGGCGGGGCGTGCTTCGGCCATGTCGGCGCGCGCGAGCACAGACTCGTACTCGAGCGCCGGCGTGTACACCTCGCCGTAGCCGTGGCGCTCGAACACCCCACGCAGGATGTCGGTGATCGCGCGCACCTCGCGCGTCTCGTCTGGGAGCACGTCGCGCGTGCCGCTCGGGATCGGGTGGATCATGAGGATCCCGAGATTATGCGTGCACGGGCTCCGTGGCCACGCGCTCGATGCGTGCGCCGAGATCGCGCAGGCGCTCGTCGATGCGCTCGTAGCCACGGTCGATCTGGCGGATGTTGCCGATCTCGCTGCGCCCCTCGGCGCACAGCGCCGCCAGCAGCATCGCCATGCCGGCGCGGATGTCGGGCGACTCGACGCGCTCGCCGCGCAGGCGTCGCGGGCCTGTGACGATCGCGCGGTGCGGGTCGCACATGACGATGTCGGCGCCCATCAGGATCAGCTTGTCGGTGAAGATCAGGCGGTTCTCGAACATCCACTCGTGCACGAGGATCGAGCCCTCCGCCTGGGTCGCCAGCGCGACGGCGATCGACGTCAGGTCGGCCGGGAACGCCGGCCAGGGGCCGTCCTGGATCTTGCTCTTGTACTCGCCGACGTCCGCCTGCACGACCAGCTTCTGGCCGCCGGGGACGACCACGTCGTTGCCGTGCAGCTCGGAGCGCAGGCCGACGCGTTCGAACACGAGCCGGATCATGCGCAGATCGCCCGGCACCGTGTCCTTGATCCGCAGTTCGCCGCCGGTGATGCCGGCGAGCGCCATGAAGCTGCCGATCTCGATGTGGTCGGGCGCGACGTGGTGCTCGCAGCCGTGCAGGCGCTCGGCGCCCTCGACCGTGATCACGTTGGAGCCGATGCCGTGGATGTCGGCGCCCATCTGCACGAGCATGCGCGCGACGTCCTGGACGTGCGGCTCGCAGGCGGCGTTGCCGATGACGGTGGTTCCCGGCGTCAACGCGGCCGCCATCAGCGCGTTCTCGGTCGCCATCACCGACGGCTCGTCCATGAACACGTCCGTCGGCCGCAGCCCGCGCGGGGCGCTCAACACGATCTCGCCGTTGCAGTCGGTCACCGCGCCCATCGCGCGGAAAGCGTCGAGGTGCGGATCGAGGCGCCGGCGGCCGATGACGTCGCCGCCAGGAGGCGGCATGACCGCGCGGCCGAAGCGCGCCAGCAGCGGACCCGCCAGCAGGAACGAGGCCCTGATCGACTCGGCGAGCTCGCGCTCGATCGCGACCTCGTGGACGTTGGCGGCGCACAGCACCACCTCGTTGGGCTGGCGCCAGCTGACATCGACGCCGATCGCCGAGAGGATCTCGAGCATCGCCTCGACGTCGCGTATACGCGGGACGTTGCACACGACGACCTCGTCCTCGGTGAGGACGCTCGCGGCGAGGATCGGTAGCGCACCGTTCTTGTTGCCGGCCGGCACCATCGTGCCCGACAGCGGGACGCCGCCTTCGATGACGAACTTCTCCATGAGCTTTCGGCGCCGCCCGCCGGTCACCGTCGACCCGCCCGACCCGCTGGTGGAACGCCTGGCAAGCGTAACAGCCATGTCTCCGGGGTTCGAGTCCGGGCTCGCGGACCCTGCTTCTACCCTGAGACCCGCGCCTCCGCGGGCTCCCACCGTCGCGCATGCAACTTCCGTTGCAGTGAGATCATGCCTGGATCGGCCTTCCAGAGCCAAATCCTCTGCCCAGGCGGGATACGTACAGACGTTCGGGTAGTTGCCGTCCGACGGCGTTCCTATCTTACGAACACATGTTCTCCCCCGCCCCGACATCGAAGCTTGCGCAGCGCACGCTCGGTGCCCTACGCGTTGCCCGCTCGTTCCTGTTGCTCGAGGACGACTACTCGGTCGACTGGGAGGTCGGCCAGGTCGAGTGCGCCCGTGTACCGCATCCGCATCGAGCGGCGCTGCGCGGAGGGTGCGCCCCGCGCCGTGCCGGCCAGTTGCCGGCACGGCCGCAGGCGTGCCTGTCGCCCGTCGGGCGCGACGAGTCGGCGCATAAGCAGGCATGCCTGCAGCGTGCTGACTCGCGGTGGGCGTGCTCGCGCGATGGTGGTGCGAGCCGCGCGTCGCGGGTCACGCCCGAGCATTAGCTCGGATCTCATGCCCCGCCCACGCGGGCGATGAATCCGCCTCGCTGGTCCGCGGCGAGCTCTCGCGAGCGTAAGAGCGACTACGGGCCGCCCGAAGGCGGCCCGAGTATAGAAAAAACCGGCGGCGTCCTACTCTCCCAGGCCCTTGCGGGCCAAGTACCATCGGCGCTGAGGGGCTTAACTGCTCTGTTCGGAATGGGAAGAGGTGTTTCCCCCTCGCCAAGGCCACCGGAAAAAGGCGAAAGACCACGCCTCCCACGGTCCCTCAAAACTGCACAGCGCCACAGCGGGTATCACAACACTCCGTTTGGAGTGCATGAAAAATCCGTCAAGCCCTCGACCCATTAGTACCGGTCTCCTGCAGACGTTGCCGTCCTTCCAGATCCGGCCTATCAACCTGGTGGTCTACCAGGGGTCTTACTCCCTCTAGGGGATGGGAGAGCTCATCTTGAGGCCGGCTTCCCGCTTAGATGCTTTCAGCGGTTATCCGATCCACACGTAGCTAGCCTGCTATGCCCTTGGCAGGACAACAGATACACCAGAGGTGCGTTCATCCCGGTCCTCTCGTACTAGGGACAAATCC
>DATHOH010000002.1:0-31966 GCA_035485155.1 Solirubrobacteraceae bacterium | reverse complement strand
AGCGATGAGACGTCCTGTGTCAACCTTTTTGTGCGAGGAGTTTGTTGAGGGCGTTGTGTTGGGTGGGGTTGTAGGGCGTGTGGTCTTGCCAGCAGCGCCAGAGCACACGGGTCCAGGCGCGTCCGAGGATGCGTATGGCGTGGGGGTGGTCACAGCCGCGGGAGCGGGCGCGTTGGTAGACGTCGCGGGCCCAGGGGTGCCAGTGTCGTGTGCTGTCGGCGAGGACGCACATGTGTTGGCGCAGGCGCTTGTCGCAGGCCCAGCGGAAGGTGGCGTTGTTGCGTTTGCCGGACTGGATCGTGACTGGGGCTTGCCCGGCGTCAGCGGCGAGCGATTCGTTGGTGGGGTAGCGGGCGCGGTTGTCACCGATCTCGGCGAGCAGGCCGGCGGCTGTGATGACGCTCTTGGGGTCGCGGAAAAAGGCGAGGAAGATCGCGCCGTCGGGGTGACTGCGGGTGGCGCCGGCGATCTGGCTTGTGAGCTGGCTGATCTGCTCGATGATGGGGCGCAGGGTGGCAACGAGCCCGATCACGGCGGAGCGTCTTGCGTCTTGCTCGAGTTCTCCGATGGTGGCGTTTGGTGCGTTGCGCAGCCGGGTGAGCAGCTCGGTGGGTGTGCGTCGGCCGCTGTAGGCGTTGCGCGCGAGGAAGCTTTCCAGGCGCTTCTCGCCGAGACCGCGGGTGTCGGTCGGGCTGGGATAGCGCTCGAGGAACGCGAGTCCGATGGGGCTGTCGATATCCGCGAAGATTCGCTCAGCGCCTGCCCAGGACGCTTGCAGCTGTGCGCGCAGCTGGTTGGCGAGAGCGATGCGTGCGTCGACGAGGTCCTCGCGGGTGCGCACGAGTGCCTTCAGCGCGAGTGTCTCGTCGCAGGAGGGAGCGAGCACGGGGAAGCGGTGCCGGTCGGTTCTGGCGAGCTCGCACAGCACGAACGCGTCGAAGCGGTCGTTCTTGCCAGCGGCTGCGCGAAAGCGATCGCGTGCCGCCTTGACCTGGTTGGGGTGGATAGCGAGCACGACGATCCCGGCCGCCAGCAGTCGCCCGACCAAGAGCCCGTCGGGACGCTCGATCGCGCAGCACTCGACGCGCTGTCTGAGCAGCAGTGCGATCAGTGCACTAACGCCGATCTCGTCGTGGCTGAACCGCTCGGCAGTGAGCAGCGCTCCGCTCTCGTCGGCGATGTGCACGTCGTGCCAGTCGCTGGCCCAGTCGATCCCGCAGATTGCGCCCATGGGTTCTCCTCCTCGGTCGAGGTTCTTTTGAAAAACGCTGGCCAGGAGGTACCGTGGCGGGTGCTCATAGGCAGGCCCTCGGCGGGGCGACGCCCTGTCGCCGCTCTGGGTGCCTCACACCACCGGGAGGCGCTTGTCTCATCGAGGCCGTCTCAGCGGCTAGCGCGACTGGCGCTCTCCCGGCGGTGGTCAGCTATGTGCGCTGAGTCTCGGGCCTCTCCCAACCAGCAGTCGGGAACGATCTCCCTCTCTCGGAAAGAAAACGAGAACAACCTCACCACCCAGCAACCAGAGGTTGTCCTATGAGCGCGGGGCGCCTGGCCGGGCGCGTGTGCGTGGTGACCGGCGCGAGCGGCGGCATCGGGGCGGCGACGGTCGCGTTGTTCGAGCGCGAGGGTGCCACGGTGGTCGGCGTGGATGTGCAACCGAACGCGCCGGGCGAGCTGGTGCTGCAGGTCGACGTCACCGACGAGCAGCAGGTGCGCGACGCCTTCCAGACGGTGCGCGAGCGCTACGGGCACATCGACGTGCTGTTCAACAACGCGGGCATCTCACCCAACGACGACGGCTCGGTGCTCGAGACGACGCTCGAGGCGTGGGAGCGCGTGCAGCAGGTGAACCTGCGCAGCGTGTTCCTGTGCTGCAAGCACGGCATCCCGCACCTGCTCGAGAACGACGGTCCGGCACGCGGGTCGGTGATCAACACGGCGTCGTTCGTCGCGGTGATGGGCGCAGCGACCTCGCAGATCTCCTACACGGCCTCCAAGGGAGGCGTACTGGCGCTCTCGCGCGAGCTCGGCGTCGAGTTCGCGCGCCGCGGGGTGCGCGTCAACGCGCTGTGTCCCGGACCGGTCGACACGCCGCTGCTGAAAGAGCTGTTCGCGAAGGACCCCGAGAAGGCGGCGCGCCGCCTGGTGCACGTGCCGATCGGCCGCTTCGCGCGCCCCGAGGAGATCGCCCAGGGCGCGCTGTTCCTCGCCAGCGAGGACTCGAGCTACGTGACCGCGGCGACGTTCCTGATCGACGGCGGCCTCAGCGGCGCGTACACGACGCCGCTGGACTGACGCGCAAGGCGATGCTGCAGCTCACGTACACGGGTCCCGACGCGCTGACGTGGAGGGAGGCGCCCGAGCCGCGGCTGAGCTCCGACGCGGCCGCGCTGGTGCGCCCGGTGGCCGTTGCCACGTGCGACCTCGATGCGCTGATCATCGAGGGGACCTCGCCCTTCGCGCCCCCGTTCGCGATCGGCCACGAGTGCGTGGCCGAGGTGCTCGAGGTGGGCGACGCGGTCGGCTCCCTGCAACCGGGCCGGCTGGTGAGCGTCCCGTTTCAGATCTCCTGCGGCGAGTGCCCCGCGTGCCGGCAGGGGCGCACGTCGAACTGCAGCGGCGTCGCGTTCATGTCGAGCTACGGCTTCGGCCCGGCGGTCGAGCGATGGGGCGGCTTTCTGTCGGACGTCGTGTGCGTGCCGTACGCCGAGCACATGCTCGTGCCGATCCCCGACGGCCTCGAGCCCGCGGCGGTGGCGAGCGCGTCGGACAACATCAGCGACGCCTGGCGCGCGGTCGGGCCGGCGCTGGCGGAGCACCCGGGCGCCGACGTGCTGGTGGTCGGCGGGGCAGGCCCCGGGTCGATCGGCCTGTACGCGGCGGGACTCGCGGTGGCCCTTGGGTCGGAGTCGGTGCTGTACGTCGACGCGGACGAGTCGCGGCGTCAGACGGCGGCGGCGCTCGGCGCCCAGACGCGCGCCGAGACACCACAGCGCGTGGGCCCGTACGCGATCACGGTCGACGCAAGCGCCGCTCCCGAGGGTCTCGCGCTGGCGCTCCGCTCCACCGCCCCCGACGGTATCTGCACGAGCACCGCGATCTACTTCGGCGAGCAGCCGACGCTGCCGCTGCTGGAGATGTACACGAAGGGCATCACCTTCAAGACAGGCCGCGCCAACGCGCGCACGGCGATGCCGCACGTGCTCGAGCTGGCGGCGTCCGGCGCCCTGCATCCTGAGCTGGTTACGACGCGCGTGGTCGCGTGGAGCGACGCCGCGCCGGCGCTGCTCGAGCGAGACTGGACGAAGCTCGTAATCGAGCGCTGAGCTCGCGCCCGCCCCGCGCGGCGCCTGTGCGCCGCCGACGTCTCAGCTGGGCGTCGCCTCGGCGATCGCGCGCGCGAGCGCTGTGTGCCCTCCATGCAGCACCGGCTCGCCGTGGGATACGAGCACCCGCTCGATCGGCAGCTCGAGCAGTGGGCGCATCAATCCCGCCACGTCGGCGCGATCCGCTCGTACATTCTTGAGCCAGCTCTGCGGGCACACGAGCACGCCTCCGTGCCCATCTCCCACCAGCCGGTCGCCGGCGACGAGCGTGGCGACGCCGGGAAGCCAGAACAGCGTCTCGGCGGCGCCGCGCAGCGGCTGCGGCTCGACGCCGTGGGGAATGAAGTTCCACACGCGTGCCGTGTTCGCGCGGTAGCGCTCGGCGAGCTCCTCGCGGTCGCGGCGATGCGAGCTGGTCGTCGTGAGAACGCTGACGGGGCGTCCGCCGACACGTTGGTCGAGCCAGTCGAGGAACTGCTCGCGCTCGGCCGTGGGCAGCAGCGGGTCGATCAACACCACGGTGTCCGACACTTCGTAGAGCACCGACCAGACCATCTGCCCCCAGTCGCCGGAGCTCCCGGGCTGGGCCTGCGGATTCCACTCGGGGTGCGGCGCGGTCCAGCGCAGCAGGCCTGGAGCTATCTCAACTGGAAGCGCGGGCATGCGCTGAGAAGGCTAACCTAGCCTGAGGCTTGCGAGCGAACGAGGAGGAGCCGCGGGTAGCGGGGTGAGGCTGAGCTCATGGCAGAGACCTACTTCCTCGGCGTCGTGCTCGGACTGCCGTTGCTGATGCTCGCGATCGCGCTGCTGGCGGGCTACCTGCACCGGGACGAGAACGCGGAGCTGCTCGACTGGAAGCCCACCCGCTCGCCGGAGCGCGAAGTCGAGCTGGAGCTGAGCGACGTCGATCAGATGCTCGCCGCGCAGAACCGGCATCGCCGCCGGCGCGGCGCGCCCGAGCGTACGCTCGAGGAGGTCACCGAGCGCGCGCGTGCGCAGACCGGGCCGGTCAGCCACGCGCTGTCGCCCTGGGACGGAAGCTGAAGGCAGGCAGGCGGCCGTATCACCGGTACGGCCGCCCCTGCTGATCTGCCTTCAGCTGTCCCGGTTCCTCAGCCCGTGAACCGCGGCGTCGCGACGTGATGCACGGCGGCGCAGCGAGCGAGCGTGTGGTGGATCGTCACCGATTTCGTGCTGCTGGCCGACGTGAACACGACGTGGATCGTGAGGTGATGGACGTGACCGGCTTTGACCTGGATGCGAAGCACGTAGGACCCGTGCGAGTTGGCCTTCCTCAGCGTCTTGATCTTGTGACCGTCGAGCATGAACGTAACCGAGCCGATCAGCTTCCCGCTGACCGATGCGCGATAGCCGCCGCTCGCGACGCACGCGTGTGGGTTGCTGGCCAGACGCGCAGCGCCGAACGCCAGCACGGCGGATTTCGCCGGTGGCGCTGCGGCTGGTGCCACGGCCGCGGGCGCCGGCGTGATCACCGGTGTCCACTGCTGTGCGGCGGTTGCGCGCTCGGTCGTCGTGCTCACCCGCGTCCTCGCCGCGGGCCTGACCTCGGGCGTCTCTTCTTCGACGGTGGTTTCCAGCGTTACGCTGGCGTCGATCGTGTCGTTGCCGGCACCGTTTGAGTCGTTGTAGGTGAAGCGGACATCACCGTTGGCGTCGGTCTTGCATTCGGGGTCAGCTGCGCCAGCACTCGTGGTGCAGGTCCCGCCGACACCATGGTTCTGTCCGGTAACCGTGAACGTCACAACCCTTTCCGCCACCGGGGTTTCGCCCTGGTGGACGTACGCCGTGACCGTGTGAGTGCCACCCGCGGGATTGCTTTCGCTCTTCGGCGTCAGCGTCAGGTTCGGCGCTTCGGCGACGATGCCCTCGCCCGCCAGCAGCACGTAAGCCTCGCCGCAGACTTCTTCGCCGGCTTCGGGATCGGTGCCACAGGTCGGCTTGAGCGGCGTTTCGGTATCCACCGCAAGCGGGAAGAAGTCGCTCGGGAACGTCGGGAACGCGATGTGCACCGAGCAGCCCCAGCCCTCGATGTCACTGTCGAGCAGCTTGCTGGCGCCCATGTCGAAGACCGGGTTGGCTGCGACCTGCCCGACTTCCCCGCCGCACGGCGGCGAGGTGTCCTCGGTCCAGGCTTCTTTGCTCGGCGCTTCGGTCAGATGTTCGAGCACGTCGTTTTTGTCGCGGCCGTCGGGGCCTTCGAGGATCGGCTGCGTGACCTCGGCCGGGCGCAGGTCGTCGCCGGCGAGGCGTTCCGCTTCTTCCTGCGCGGTTTCCTGGATATCGGTGCAGCTGGTGTCGAAGTACACACCGGTCGCTCCGGCAACACCGCCGGCAAACGCGATCCCGTCCTGCACGAGGTGCTCGGCTCCGAGATGGCCGGCGGAGTAGTGATACTCAGGATCGGTGCCGACCACGACCCGGTTGCCGACGAGCGGATTGGGACCGTCACCCATCACCACCGGCGTCCAGGTGTGAGCGGATTCAACGGCCGACAGCGCCGTGTTCCGGCACGACGGGTCACCCACGATCAGCACCTGGTAGGAGGCGAATTCTGCAGCGCTCATTTCTTCCCATTCCGCGCCGCTGCGAATCGTCACCGCGTAGCCATCTTGTTCGGCCGCGTACTGCTCGAGGCTGACGGGCTTACCTTCCGTGTTCGTCTTCCCGTCGACGTTCGTGACCGATTCTTCGTCGATCAGCGCAGTTTTTTCGGTGCTCGTTGCCTGCGCGAGCGCCGGCGTAAATGTCGCTGCGGCAGGAAATGCCATTGCCGCGAGTGCGATGGCCGCGAGCAGCACCCGTCGCAGGACGCGAAATCTTCCGTGTGTCACTATGCCCCCTTGGAGTACCAGATGTATTGCGGGCGCCCGGCCCCAGGCCATCCTGGCCATCTCCCGGGCTCCCGCTCACGTTAAGTCAGTCCCCTAACGCGAGCCGGCAGGATAACTGGAGACACCGTGCTTGTCACGTCGTGCAAGACGACGTCCGCAGAGCACTTCTCGAGGGGTGAGCGATGGGGCTCGAACCCACGACCGCCTGGACCACAACCAGGAGCTCTACCAACTGAGCTACGCCCACCACGGGTTAGAGGACCGGAGTTTAGCGACCGTAGGCGCCGGCGGCACGCAGTGTCGAGCGGCGCGTCAGCCGCGCAGCTGGCGTTCCGCGAGCGCGAGGCTCTCACTGGGCGACAGGCCAGTTGCGCGCGTGGCCACCTCGCGCCAGGCCGCCAGCAGTCCAGCCGGATCCTCGCCGAGGAGCGAAGCGAGCTGGACGCCGAGCGCGAGCGGATCGGCGAGCGCGCCGTTCGCTGCAGCCGGCTGCGCGGAGACCGGCACCCCGGGCGTGGACGCCGGCGCCGGCGCCGGCGCGGCCAGGCCCTCCCTGGCGGCTGCGAGGACCGCATCGGTGACGTTCTCGCTCTCGCGTTCGGCGGCGCGCCAGCCACGCCCCATGGTCAGCTGATCGAGCGGCATCCGCGGTCCCTCGAAGATCGTGATTTTCGCCTGCTGCGGACTCCACTTGCGTTCCCCGAACTCGACCATCTGGTCGCGCACCCACGGCTCGACGATCGCCCCCAGTTCCGCGTCTGTGAGGTTGAAGCGCGCCATGTTGTGCGGGAAGTGCCGCAACTCGACGTGGTACATGCGCAAAGGCTCGCACTTCGCCGCGCGCGGCGCCGCGTTCTAGTTCTAGTTCGCCGATCCGCTTGCCGGACGCGCCGCGCGGCCGCCTGCGCCGCCGTCCGCGCCCAGGCGCGCGTGCATGATCGCCACCGCCTCCGGGTTGGAGTCGATCAGGACGTAGTGGCGGCCCAGCTGCGCCGCCACGGCGCCGAGCGTGCCGCTGCCCGCGAAGAAGTCCAGACACCAGTCACCCGGTCGCGTCGAGGCGCGCACCATGCGGCGCACGATCCCCTCGGGCTTCTGCGTCGGGTACCCCGTCTTCTCGCGACCGCTCGTCGGGACGATCGTGTGCCACCACACGTCCGTCGGCAGCTTGCCGAGGGCGGCCTTCTCCGGCGTGACGAGCCCGGGCGCCATGTACGGCTCGCGGTCGACCTCGGTGGAGTCGAAGTGGTAGGCGCCCGGATCCTTGACGTAGACGAGGATCGTGTCGTGCTTGGCGGGCCAGCGACGCTTGCTGCGCGCGCCGTAGTCGTAGGCCCAGATGATCTCGTTGAGGAAGCACTCGCGGCCGAAGATCTCGTCGAGCAGCAGCTTGCAGTGGTGAGCCTCGCGGTAGTCGATGTGGAAATACAGCGTGCCCTCACGCGCCAGCAGCCGGCGCGCGTGCTCGAGCCGGGGGGTCAGAAACGCGAGGTAGTCATCGAAGCAGTCGGCGTAGCTCGACTCGGCGAGCAGGCGCACGCTGTAGCGGCGCCCCTGGAAGCCCGTGCGCTCTCCATCCTCGTCGCGCGCCGCCTGCAGCGTTCTGCGCGTCTGCAGTTTGCCAGTGTTGAACGGCGGGTCGACGTACACCAGCTGGAAGGACTCGTCCAGGAACGCCGGCAGCAGCTGCAGGTTGTCACCGAGCAGGATCCGGTCGATCGCGGGCGACTCGCTCGGGCTCACACTGTGTCAGCGCTCCGTACGCCGCGCTCGAATCATTCGCCTTCCGATCGTGTCGCTGATGGCCGTCGCCAGCCACACGATCGCGGTGGCAAGGACATAGGTCTGAAGGCCCCTGATGTACAGCCCGCTGACGATGGCGTTGACGATGATCAGCGAGACGATTGTCGACCCGAGGGCAAGCAATCCTGCGAGCGCGAGGGACGGCTCGCGGACGAGCACTTTCAGCGCTACGAACCCAACCACGAGGTGGACGACCCAGAAGACCAGGGTCGCCTCGACCACGGCGGTCGCGTCGACTGAGAATTTGTCGAGCACGGCGCTCGAGAGCAGGAGTCCGATCGCGATGCCTGCGAGCGAGGTGCCGGCGCGGATCCCCAGGCGGGCGAGCATGGACGATGATCCTACAGCCGACCAGCGCGAGCCCCGGAAGCGTGCCTTGTCGGAACTGTGCTTGCAGGCATTTGTGATGCCCCCGGCTGGATTCGAACCAGCGACCCTCGGATTAGAAGTCCGATGCTCTATCCAGCTGAGCTACGGGGGCGAGCCGACGCGTGCAGCTGCCGGCGCACAACGGCAGGCGCACCAGCGCGTCCTCTACGGCCTTTTGGATGGCGATATCGTGGCACGTTCACGAGATCGAAAAGCGCCCGCACGACCCGAAGCCGGGTACGCTCGGCGCGGTAGTTCGTCGCGAGCCGGCAGAAATCTGTAAAAGTTCCCGTATGAGCCCAGTGGAGAGCGACGAGACAGACCTCACGCGCAAGCAGCGCCGCGACCAGGCGCGCGCGCAGCGAAAGGCGATGGAGGAGGCCGCCGCCGCCGGCGCCGTGCGGCGCACGCGTCTGACGCAGCTCGGGATCGTCGCGGCCGTCGTCGTGGTCGCGATCGTCGTCGTGTTGATCGCCACCGGCGGGGGCTCCAAAAAAGGCATCCCGGCGACCAAACACGAACAGACCAAGGTCGCCAACCAAGTCACCGCGCTCGTCGGCGGGATCCCCCAGAACGGCAGCATCCTCGGTTCGCCGACGGCGCCCGTGACGATCCAATACTTCGGCGACCTCGAGTGCCCGATCTGCCAGAAATTCACGCTGGGAGCGCTGCCCACCGTCATCCAGAAGTGGGTGCGCACGGGCAAGGTTCGGATCGAATACCGCTCCCTGGAGACGGCCACGCGCGAACCCGAAGTCTTCAAGTCCCAGCAGGTGGCCGCGCTGGCTGCCGGCAAGCAGAACAAGATGTGGAACTTCATCGAGACCTTCTACCACGAGCAGGGAGAAGAGGACTCGGGCTACGTGACCGAAAAATACCTCCAGGGCATCGCCAGCCAGGTCCCCGGCCTCAACCTCACGCAGTGGAGCACCGACCGCGGCGACCCGCGGCTGGCCGAACAGGTGACGACCACCGACGCGCAGGCCGCGAGTAACGTCGGCTTCACCGGCACGCCGTCCTTCCTGATCGGCCGCTCCGGCGGCGCGATGAAGAAGCTCGAATACTCCAACCCCGAAGACCCGGCGTTCGTCAACGAAGGCGTCGAAAGCCTCCTCAAAGCGTAGATCGCGATGAGCTCCCGCACCCTGAGGCTCGTGCTGATCGCCCTCACGGTCCTGGGCGTGGCGCTCGCCAGCTACCTGACCTACGTCCACTACGCCGAAATCAAGCCGCTGTGCACCGCCGGCAACGCGTGCATCAAGGTGCAGAGCTCGGTCTACTCGAAGCTCGCGGGCGTGCCGGTGGCGTTGATCGGGCTGATCGGCTATGTCGCGATCCTCGGCTCGCTGCTGGTGCCCGAAAACGAGACGAGCAGGCTCGCGACGATGGCACTGACGCTCGTCGGCTTCGGCTTCAGCGCGTACCTGACCTACCGTGAGCTGTTCTCGATCCACGCCATCTGCGAGGAGTGCGCGACGAGCGCCGGCATCCTCACGGTGCTGATGGGCCTATCGGTGTGGCGATTCCTGCGCGGCGATACCGGCGCGCCCGACGCCAGCGCGACGTCCCCGGCGCAGAGCCAGGGCAGCGAGCCGACCGCGCAGCTCGGCAGCGCCTCCTGAGTCCCAGCGCGTCGTGCCTCCCCGCATAGGCGCTCCGCCGACGCGTCGCGTGCCGGTGTGGCAATTCGGCTCTGGGCGTGGTCTATCCGTCCAATGAACTGCGCCGCGCACGCGCAATCGAGCGCTTGAAGCCGACTTGGTCAGTAGGCATGGGTTCCCACGCGACGAGCACGCAGGTCCACACGAGCATCGACCCGCCGCTCGACGGCGAGGCGCGCATCGCGCGCCTGTTCGAGATGACCAGCGACCTGCTCGCGATGATCTCGCTCGACGGGCGCTTCACGCTGCTGAACCCCGCATGGGAGCAGCTGCTCGGCTGGACGCAGGAGGAGCTGCGGGCGCGACCCGTCCGCGAGCTGCTGCACCCCGAGGACATCGAGCAGGCGCTCGGCGCGATGCTCGACCCCGACGGCGAGACCACCGAGCTTGCGAACATCACGACGCGCTACCAGCACCGCGACGGCTCGTGGCGGTGGCTGCTGTGGAGCGCGCGCCGCGACGGCGACAGCTGGTATACGGCGGCGAAGGACGTGACCGACCGGGTTTGGCTGGAACGCCAGGCGCTGCACGATCCGCTGACGAGCCTGCCAAACCGGCTGCTGCTGATGGACCGCGCGCGCCAGGCGCTCGCGCGGCTGCACCGCAGCCACGGCGCGGTCGCGATGTTGTTCATCGACCTCGACAAGTTCAAGGCGGTCAACGACAACCTCGGCCACGATGTCGGCGATCGGCTGCTGCTGTCCGTGTCCGAGCGGCTCGCCGAGCTGATGCGCGACAGCGATACCGTCGCGCGTCTCGGAGGCGACGAGTTCGTGATCCTCGCGGAGGAAATCGATAACGACGGCGAAGCGCTGGCGCTCGCGGAGCGGGTGCTCGACGCGCTCGAGCGACCGTTCCCGCTGGGCTCCACCGAAGTGGCGATCCTTGCCAGCGTCGGCATCTCCGTCTCCCACAGCCCCGACAGCGATCCCGAGACGATGCTGCGCGAGGCCGACGTGGCGATGTACCGGGCCAAGGAAGCGGGCGGCCGCCGCCTCGAGCTCTTCGACGAGCGCCTGCGTCAGGAGCTGAGCGCGCACATGGAGCTCGAGAGCCGTCTGCGCGAGGCCCTGCCCCAACACGAGCTGCTGCTCGCCTACCAGCCGATCCTGCGACTCGCGGGCGGACAGGCGCTCGGCGTCGAGGCGCTCGTGCGCTGGCGCCCGACCGGCACCGGTGAGCTGGCGAGCGCGATGGTGCTGCCCTCGACGTTCCTGCCCCCCGCCGAGAACAGCGAGCTGATCGTGCAGATCGGAAACTGGGTGCTGCACACGGCGTGCGCGCAGGCCGATGCCTGGCGCAAAAGCGGGATCACGATTCCGCTCTCGGTCAACGTCTCCGCGCGCGAGCTGACCGAGCTGGACCTCGCCCAGCGCGTGCACGACGAGCTCGCCTACCGCCGCCTTCCGGGTCGGGCTCTGTGTCTGGAGATCAGTGAGGAGGCCGTGTTGCGCGACCCCGAGCGGGCGCGCTCGGCGCTGAAGGATCTGAAGCGTCTCGGGGTGATGATCGCGCTGGACAACTTCGGCTACGGACACCTGTCGCTGGGACTGCCGAGCAACCTGCCACTGGACGTTGTCAAGCTCGACCGCGCCCTGACGAGCACACTGCACCAGGACAAGGAGCGGCGCGCGATGTTCGCGGCGTCGATCGCGCTCGCCAAGGAGGCGGGCCTGACGGCGGTCGCTGTCGGGATCGAGACGAACCGTCAGCTGGCACTGGCGCGCGAGCTCGATTGCGCTGTCGGGCAGGGATTCCTGTTGCACGGACCGGCCTCGGCGGATCGTGTTCGCCTCAGAGGGCCATCCGGGGCGGTAACGTCCGCGCCATGGCGTCCTCTCGTGCGACTGCGCGGCAGCGACAAACCCCGCTGAGCGACGACGACGACGCCGCGATCGCCGAGCGCAAGCGCGCGGCAGCTCGCGCGGCCGCTGAGCTGATCGAGGACGGCATGCGCGTCGGGCTCGGGACGGGCACCACCGTCGCCCACCTGCTTCCCGCGATCGCCGCGCGCGCGTGCAAGGGCCTGCGCTGCGTGGCCACCTCGCCAGAGACGGAGGCCGCCGCGCGGGAGTTGGGACTGACCGTGGAGTCGCTCGACGACCTCGGTGAGCTGGACATCGCGATCGACGGCGCCGACCAGATCGACCCGCGCGGGTGGCTCATCAAGGGCGGCGGCGGCGCGCACACGCGCGAGAAGATCGTCGCGTCCGCCGCTCGCTGCTTCGTCGTGATCGCCTCCGCGGAGAAGCTCGTCGCTGAGCTCTCACCGCCGGTGCCGCTCGAGCTGGTGCCCTTCGGCGTCGGCCACACACTCGCGAGCGTCGCGCCGGCGCGGCTGCGCGGCCTGCCCCCCAGCCCCGACGGAGGCGTGATCGGGGACTATCTGGGGCCGGTCGCGGACCCGCGCGAGCTCGCCGCGCGCCTCAGCGCCACTCCCGGCGTGGTCGAGCACGGGCTGTTCGAGCCGGAGCTCGTCAGCCTGATCTTGATCGCCGGCGCGGAGTCGGTGCAGCGGCGCGCGGGCGCCAAGCCGAGCGTCGCACCGCTCGTCTAGCGGCTAGCCGCGCAGCTCCTCTTCGGAGGACACCGGATGGCGGGCGAGCACGCCGTCGTCCCCGATCACGTAAGCGCCCATCCGCAGCAACGGGGGCGAGTAGACGTGGAGCGTGACGGCGGGATCCGCACCGGCGTGGCTCACGCGGTGGATGTCCGACGCCGCGAAGTGGAAGCTGGATCCGGCGCGGAAGACGCCCCTTCGCGTCGGACCGTCGATCGCCAGGCGCTCCTCGCGCACGGCGCCGCTGACGACGGCGACCGCCCCGCAGGAGACGTCGTGATCGTGAAAGCCGGTGTCGTGCTCGTCCATCCAGCAGATCAGCCACGCCGTCACATGCTGATCGCTCAACAGCTCCTCGTACACGCGCTGGGTGCTGTCGTGCCTGACGAGATCGATCCACAGCTCCGGCCGCTCGGCGAACTCGGTGACGAACTCCTGCAGCTCCGCAGCGGACAGGTCGCGCCCGTGTGGACGTGGAACGGCGGCGAGCTCGCGCGGATCGATCGTGCTCGCGCCGACCTCGAGCCCGGTCCCTGCGCGCTGTGCCGTGACGCTCATACCGGCACCGTCGCCGCTGTCGATGTCTGTCGCGCGCCGAGCGCTCGGCGCGTACCCTCGGCGGTCGGCCCCCACGCAATGCCCTCAGGCATGCCTAGCTCAGCCGGCTCCACCACTGGCCGATCCGATCCGTACAGCAGCTGCTCAGGGCCGACGCGCTCTCCGAGCAGGCGCACCGTCGCCGGCCCGTAGGAGGAGGTCTCATAGAACGTCAACGGATCGGGCAGCGGCGGGCGCGGACCGCCACGCGACGCCAGCCGCTCGAGCTGCAGCGGCGCGAGCCCCGCCAGCATCGAGAACACGACGCGCAGCCGCGGGTGGCGGGGGCGTCCTGCCGCCACGAAAGCGAGCCACGCGGCCTGCATGCCGGCCACGTAGCGGGTCAGCGCGGGCCACCACAGTGGCTCCTCCAGGGACGTCTCCCTGCCTGCCTGCGGGGCACGGGCGCCGCCTATGCGCGGGCCCGGGTGCACCAGCAGCGGCGCCCCGCGGAGCTCCAGGCGCGAGAGCAGCGGCGCGACCGCGCTCACGGACTCGACGCTGGCGAGCGCGCCCGCGGGGAGCGACAGGCCGACGCACCCGCGTGCGAGCGCGCGGTCGATGTCATCCGCGTCTGCGCGATCCAAGGCGATCGCCGCCCAAACGCCAAACGGCTCGGGAAGCGACAGCGCGCCGTCGTGATAGGCCTCGATCAGCGCGCTCGCCTGCTCGCGCGGGAGCCACTCGATGCCAAGCGGGCTCGACAGGCAGACGAGCGCGCGGTCGAGCCCGTCGCTGTCGATCAGCGCGGCGCGCTGCTCCGGCTGCTCACCGCGCAGGTCGATCACGTAGGGACGCTCGTCCGCGAGGTACAGCACCATCAGGCCGTGCTCGCGGCGCACGAACGGAAACTCGCTGCGCTCGGTGAGCGCCCGCACGAGCGGCTCTGTCCAGAGATGTTGGTGTACGTCGATCTTCATCAGATTTTCGATCAGCTTTATGCAGAATACCAGATATGTCGGCTTCCGGAGATGCCTCCTGAAGGGCTGCACTGAATCCTTCAAAACACCCGCGATGGCCGCCGGGGTTGGCCAGTGAGCACGCGCGGCGCGGCGCGCCCGTCACTACCCGTTGCCCTTGAAGCCTTCACTGCCGACCGCGACGCTGTCGTGGCCGTGCGCCGTGGCGACCCCCGGCGCGCTGGCCTGGGCGGGCAGGCTGAGCGTGCGCCCTGCGGTCCCGACGCTCGGCACGGCATACACGGTGAAGCCCGCCGACCCGCTGCGGGCGACGCTGCTCAGATCGCGACAGATGCTGCCTCGATAGCGAAACGTGCCCGGCGCCGAGGTCACGAGCAACCCCGGGGCCACGATCCTGCTCGATCCACGACATGAGGGCGCGAAAGACCTCTACAAAGCCAAAAACCCCGAAAGTCCGGGGTCAGGCTGGAGCGGGGGACCCAGGAATCGAACCTGGCGTTGCGGTTTTGGAGACCACCGTGTTACCGATACACCAGTCCCCCGGGAGCCGGGATTGTAAGACCTGACGCCGGTTGAACTGTCGGCGCTCGCGCCGTCGGCCGCACCGAGCGTAGACGGGCCGGTGCGGCCGACGCGCGTCGACCGGAGCGCCGCGCCAAGCGTTTATGGGCGCTCGTCATCGCTAAAGCCGCCGATGCGGGGTGCCGAAAGGGGATTGAAAGACGCCTCTTGGTACTCATGCGCAAGCCATTCGCCACAGCCGGGCCGGGATTCTGCCGCTGGCGGGGGTTCAACCTTGTCTGGATCGGCCCGGCGCGCCAAGGAACACGGCCGGGGCGCGGCATCGCGGACCTCTCGGCCGTCCGCGCGCGGTCCACTGCAGAGTCGGGGTTCAGCCTGATCGAAGTGCTCGTCGCGTCCCTGATCACCGCCGTGATCGCCGTCGGAACGCTCACGGGCATCGACGCCGCTGACCACGGCACCGCCGATACGCGCTCCCATGCGCAGGCCACGCAGCTGGCAGGCCAGGACGAGGAACGGTTGCGGGGGTTCACGACCACGGTGCTGGGCCAGCTCGGCAGTGCGACGACGAACCGGGCTGAAAACGGCAGCTGCCTGGAAGCGGTCACCGGAGTCTGGCACTACTGGAGCAAAGGGACCACCACCTTCTGCGAAAACCCAACCGGGCTGAGCGGCGCCGCGTACGTCGGCACCGTCTACACGGTCGCTTCCTCGGCAACGTACGTGAGCGCTGAAACCGGAGGGACTAAATCGAGCCTTACGTGCGAAACAACGGCAGGCACCGCCAACTATCTGCAGACGACATCATCGGTGACGTGGAACTCGCTCGGCAAACGTGAACCCGTCAGCCAATCGAGCATCATCACCGTCCCCACCAGCAACACGCTGCAGGTCAAGGTTCTCAATCAGAAGAACGAACCGGTTGAAGGCGCGACCGTCACCGTCTCCGGGATCTCGCCCGAACTCAGCCAGAGCACACCGTCGGCGGGCTGCGTCGTCTTCGGCGGTCTCTCCGCCACCAGCGTCAAAGCCACAGCGACCAAAGTCGGCTGGGTCAACGAAAACGGCGAAGAAACACCCACGGCGAAGAGCGCGACCGTGTCAAAAACCGCCACGACCGCAATCAAATTCGTGATCGCCGAACCGGGCGGAATCCGCGCGAACTTCTTCGCAGCCGGCGGCGGCAAAGTGTCGGGCTCCACCTTCTACGCATTCCAGACGGCGATCGCGGCCCCCGACGGATACGTCGGAGGAAGCGCGGCCAGCTACACCGAAGCAGCGGAACTCGGCAAGATCCTGTTCCCCTTCCGCAACGTCTCAGAAACCCCGTCCGGCCCGAACCCTTACACGGTCTTCGCCGGTGACTGCGAAGCCAACAACCCGCACGTCGTCAACCCGGCCGTCACCGACACCACCGCCCAGGTGGAACCGAACGCCACGACACCCGTCGAAGTCCACATGCCCAAGGTCAACGTCACCGTCAAGGAAGGCACCCTCGCCGCGCCCAAAGGCGTGTTCGCCGGCGTGGAACACGCGATGATCGTCAACAAGGGCTGCGAAGCCGCCGCCGCGGCCCGCAACGGCAGCACGCCCTACAAGCACGAAGTGACGATCAGCGGCGGCGCTCTCGTACCCGCCTATCAGCCGTATGCGAAGGAACTCACGCTGTGTGTCGTCGTGCACAACACCACGACGAAAAAATATTACAAGTACTCGAAAACCTTCGAAAACAAAGGCCCGACTGAATCGTCGTGGGGAACTATCTACCCCGAAGAAAGCGCGACGAAATCCGAAACCCCGTCGCTGACCTGTCCCTAGACCATGCGCCGCCGCCTGACATCCACACTGCGCGCCCAGGACGGCGCATCGCTGCTCGAACTGGTGGTCGCGATGGCCATCGCGTCGATCATCATGATCGCGATCGTCGGGCTCCTGGAGTTCACGACGACCCAGGCATCACGCATCAACGAACGCGTGCAGGCCGACAGGCTCGGCCGCGCCGCCATGACGAGGATCGTCGAAGAGCTCCACTCGAGCTGCACCGGCTTCGGATCCCAGGCGGTTCAGGCGCCGGGCACCACGCCGGCCGCGCCGCTCGAACAGACGGGACCGACGAACCTGTGGTACGTGAGCTCCTACGGGTCCTCGACGAGCAAGAGTGCTGTCGAGAAAACGGTCTACCTGCACGACATCAGCTGGGCTGAAGAAGCCAAAAAAAACGGTCAGGGTACGCTCACCGACTACTCCTTTGAAAGCGTCGCGGGCAGCGGACCCGGCACCACAACGGGAAACTGGACGTTCCCGACGCTCGAAGCCGCGAAGGCTCAAAAACGCGTGCTCGCGACCAAGGTCACCCCGGTCACGATCTCGGGCACCAAAACCGTGTTCCAGTACTACAGCCTGTCGACGAGCACCGGCGCCTTCACCCAGGTGACCGAAAAAATCCCAGCCGAAGCCACGGCCAGCAAGCTCGCCAAGGTCGCGATCAGCTTCTCGCAGGCCCCAGAAGGAGGTCAAACGAAGCTCGCGCGCGCGGTGTCCTTCAACGACGCCGTCGTGCTGCGCTTGAACCCCACTGAAACCGGCGAAGGCGCAAAGGACGAAACATGCACATGATCACACTCCAACGCCGCCGCCGAGACATGCGCGATGAGAGCGGCTTTGCGATGATCTTCGCGGTGCTGCTCATGCTCGTGTGCACGCTGCTCGTCGCTGCCGCGATTACGTCCGCCACGCAGGACGTCGCGCTGACGCGCGTCAACTCAGACCAACAGCGCGCGTACTTCGCCGCGCTGGCCGGCGTCGACTCCTACAAATACCAGCTCAGCGCGAACAGCTCATACTGGGCGACGTGCCCGAAGACCGCCGCCGCCGTGACCGTTCCCGGCGCGGCGGCAGAGACCTACACCTACGAAACGCTGCCATCCTCAACAGCCGAAGCGGCCGGCCACCTGTGCGAATCCGGTAAACTCTCCAGCGTCATCGAGAGCGCCAACTCGGCGTCCGGAACCTTCCGCATCAAGGCAACCGGCACGGTCCTCCACAGCAAGTGCCACACGACCCCGACCGGTGAAGCGATTCCCTGCACCCGGTCCATCGTTGCGACGTTCTCGCACCCGAGCTTCCTCGACTACGCCTTCGTGAGCAACTACGAAGTGGTCGACCCGCTCACCGTCGGGCGCAAAACGTCAGAATGTGAACACTACTACAAAGAAAGAATCACCGAACCAAAACCGTGCGTCAGCTTTCCGTGGATCTCCGAAGACGCGATCGAAGGGCCGTTCCACACCAACGACGCCGCTGAGATCAGCGGCTCGCCGAGCTTCGGCCGTACAGGCCACAACGACACGGTCGAAATGGACGAGGGCTACTACGGCGGCACGCCGGAAATCAACGGCAAAGGCTACAAAGAAGGCGGGCCGATCCTGCTCCCGCCGGAAACCGGTCCCGAACTGATCTCGGAAGCCGAAACGAAATTCAAAGGTAGGACCGTACTCGTTCTCAAAGAAGGCACCCCGGGAACGATGGAAGTCAAAAACGCCGGCAAAACGGAAACGCGAGAATTTCCCAAAAACGGCGTGATCGCCGTGGTCAACGGCGCGGGCGGCTGCGGAATCACGTACACGCCGTTCTTCCCGAGCTACACCGCCGACACCGAATGTGGCGACGTCTACATCAAGGGATCATACACGCAGTCGCTCACCGTGATCGCGGAACAGGACGTGATCATCAACGGGAACCTCACCACGACGGGTGGGACCGGCGGCGGCGAACCAACCGGGACGGCCACGCTCGGCCTGATCGCTGACAAATACGTGCGGCTCTACCACCCAGTGACAGGCTCGTGCGAATCGGGCAAACCAACCTCCAGCTGCAAACAGGAAGAATCGCCGGCAGGAACCGCTCAGTACACGTGTAACCAGCAGAACGGGGCGGCCGGCGAAAGCACGGCCACCAAAGAACTCGGCGGCTCGCTCGAAAATCCCGTCATCGACGCGGCGCTCCTGAGCACGAAGAACTCTTGGGGTGTCGATAACTTCGGTTGCGGAAAACCGCTCGGCACGATCAACGTGTGGGGATCGATCGCCGAGGAATGGCGCGGACGCGTCACGTGCTGCGCGGCGGGTGGCGTCTACATCAAGAGCTACAAATGGGACAGTCGCTTCGAAGACGAGCAGCCGCCGGACTTCCTCGCTCCGACGACGAACAGTGGCTGGAAAGTCAAGCGCGAGACCCAGCCGTAGCGGCCGGCGAATCGCTTGCGACGCTGAGGCTCAGCGCTGTAGTCTGCCGTGTAGCGGATAGCCGATATCGGGTTCGCGCTGAAGCAGGGCGAGGGCTTCCTCGATCGCATCGATCAAAGGCCAGTCGAGCGCAAGCAGCTCTGTACGCGCGCGACGCGCGAGTACCAGTCGTGCCACCAGCTATCTCGCGGCCCGTTTCTCCGCCAGATCACGACGCAAATCATCTAGGTCGATCGTTTCGCCGCGCGCGAGCTCATCGAGGCCCGCTTGTAGCGAGTCCACGGTTGCCGAATCATGTACACCACTCTCGGGAGGATCCCTGGACCATCTACGGTAGCGGCAGGCTCATGCTGTTGCTCCTGCCTCATCATGCCGATCTAGGATTCCAGCTAGCCGGCAGATCAGGGCTTATGGACAGCACGCAATCCGACGAGCGCTTCTACACAGGACCAGCCCACTGGAGGGTCGCGCCTGCGCGAGAAGGCCTGGAAGCAGAGGGGTTCACGGTCGTCGAGTGGCCGTGGCTGTGCGAACGCTGGGTCGCGCCGACGCGCAAGATGGACATGCGCCGTCCGTCGTTGCTGAGTGCCGCTCATGAATGGCTCGCCTGGATGACGGAGGTCGACAAGCTGGCAGTCATCGACGTGAGCACCGATGACGCTGACGCAGTGGCCGACCTGTTGGGCTTCGTCGTGGAGCCGGCGGCCCGATTGGGCATCGAGCTTGTGATCGGCCACGAAGTCGAGCTCGAGCAGCTCGACCCGGCGCGGCTCGTGGAGCCCTACTTCGGTTACCCCTACTCCTTTGAGCGCTTGCAATGGTGCCTCGCAGGCGGAAGGCCGGCGACGGCGACCACGCGTCTGCTGAACGAGACCGGTTTCGTTCCTGACGCGACGCAGGAGCGCGCGGTACGAGCCGGCGAGGGGGTTGTGCAGATCATCGCGCCAGCGGGCAGTGGCAAGACTGCGGTGCTGGTCGAGCGGGTACGCGAGCTGCTTCGCCGCGGCGCTCCACCAGAGGCGATCGTGTGCCTGACCTTCAATAAAGCTGCAGCCAAGGAGCTCCAGGAGCGCCTGGCCGCAGCTGGAGTGGGCGAGGTCAACGCCAGAACCTTCCACAGCCTCGGCCTTCAGATCCTCCGGAGCGCAAACGCGCTGCCGCGTGACAAAGAGCTGTGGAGTCCATCGCTTGGGCAGTGGCGCAAGCTGGCGTTTGACGCCAAGCGGTCGGTCGGCGAGGACGGGTACTGGCTGGAGTCGCCTGAAGCCAAGAGCGAAATCAGCAACATCAAGCTCGGCAGGATGATGACCGCCCAGCAGTACGCCCAGACGCTCGATGAGAAAAGCGACGCCCGAGCACGCACTGTCGCGGCGCTCTACACCGGCTATGAGGAGCTGCAGCGTCAAAGCGGGCGGCGGATCGACTTCGACGACATGATCCTGCGGGCGGTGCAGCGCCTGCGTGAGGACTCGAGCGTGAGGGGTCGCTGGCAGAGCACCTATCAGTATGTGCTGGTTGATGAGTACCAGGACATCGAGCCCGCACAGGAGCTGCTCGTGCGACTCGTCGCCGCGCCGCAGGACCAGTTGTTCTGTGTCGGCGATGAGGACCAGACGCTGTACGCGTTCCGCCGCGCGAGCGTGGAGCGCATCATCCTCCTCGACAATCTCTATCCAGCCCTCGAGCGAGTGGCACTGGGTGTCAACTATCGCTGCCCGCCAGCGGTGGTGAAGGCATCGCGAGCACTGATCGAGCACAACAAGGTCCGCTTCTCCAAGCAGATTGCGGCTGGGCAGCCAGACGCGGAGGGACGCGCGATCCTTGCAAGGGGCTTTGCGTCAAAGCCCGAGTCGGCGGTTGTGGTCGCGCAGACGCTGAAGGACAAAGCTCGCGGCGAAATCGTGGTCCTCGCGCGCACGACCGATGCACTGCGCCCAGTGGCGCTCGCCTGCGCGGACATGGGCGTCAAGATCGACGGGCCACAGAAGCTGTTCGAGCCCACCGGTGCACGCAAGGCGCTGGAAGACCATCTGCGTCTCGTGCTCGCTCCGCAGGACGCCGACGAGAAGCTGATTCGCAACGTCTGCCGGACACCCGGCCGGTCGGTCTCACCCGAGGATCGCGTGCCCATTGCCACCCGGCTGCAGGGCGGAGAATCCTTCGGTGCGGCATTTGCAGGGATCGACGCACCCCGGCGCGGCGACGGGAAGCTGCTGTCACCCGGCGAGCTCTTCACACAACTGGCGCAATGCGAAGACGCGGGAGAGGCAGTGGCGCTACTGCGCGGCCCCGGCGGGCTGGATGAATGGTTCGAGAACGAAGACCAGATGGGCGGGCTGGACCAGTTCGACTGCGATGCGCTGGAGCAGGCTGAACAGAACGCGAAGGGCATGAGCCCGCGCGACTACCTCGACGAGCTCAAAGGCCAGACGCAGCGGCTCAAAACGTGCCGCGACACAAAGGAAGGCATCGAGCTGTCGACGATCCACGGCGCCAAGGGGCGGCAGTGGCCGCATGTGATCGTCGTGGCCTGCGACGAGAAGATGCTGCCGCACAAACGTGCGCTCGAAGGCCTCACCAATGAGGACCGCGCCCGCGGCGACGGCATCGAGGCTGAGCGCCGCCTCGGCTACGTAGCATTCACCCGCGCGCAGAAGCGCCTAGAGATCCACTACGAGGTCGAGCGCCCCAGCATCTTCCTGTACGAGTCGGGCATTCTCGAGCGGCTTGTCAAGCCCGCACGCTCCCCGCGCAAACCGCCCCCCGCCCCCGGCCTCTCCCCCAAGCCCAAGAAGAACAAGAAGAAGACACAGAAGCAGGGCATCTCGATACGCGCGATGCTCAAGCAGCTTGGCAGCGCCGATCGGCCCGAGTAGGCCCGCAGCACAAAGACGACTCTGGGGATGGCCGACCAGTCACATGGGCCTTGCGGCACCTCCGCGACAGCCGCTGCAGAGCCAAGAAACGCAGTGCGGGCGAAGGGACTCGAACCCCCAAGGGCTGAACGCCCACCGGCTCCTAAGGCCGGCGTGTCTACCAATTCCACCACGCCCGCGCGGCTCTGAGAGCGTACCTCGCCCGCGCCAGCTTGTATCGTCATGTCAGCAATGTCCTCGGCGTCCGGCCCGGAGAGCAGGGAAGGCGTGACCATCACGCACCCCAACCGCGACAAGCCCGTCGTGCAGGCTACGCGTGCGACCGTCGTGGTGCTGCTGCTCGTGAGCGCCGCGCTGATCCTGGTCATCACGGTTGGTGGCTGGAAAGTGCTCCAGGGCGCCGTTTTGATCCAGCTCGCCTACATCGCCATCTATCTGGTGTTCGCGTTCTACGCCGCCCGCTGGAACCGGGGCGTGCTGCCTCTGTCGGCGTCGCTGGCGGTGCTGCTGATGATCTTCGCGGCTGTCGCCGGACCCGGATGGTTCGCCCGCGACAAGACCGGCTTCGCCGAACCGGCGATCAACGCCGGGCTGCTCGGGGTGCTGACGCTGCTGATCGTGCCGGTGCAGATCCTGCTGATCACGTTCGCCATGCGCGGCTTCTCGCAGGGATGGAACATCGAGGTCGAGCAGCGCGAGCCGGAGATCACCGCGGGCGGCTACCGCGAGACGCCGCTGTACTCCGCCTGAGCCTGCGCGGATATCCTCGCTACCACGACCACACTGCGGCGGTGGCGGAACGGTAGACGCGGGGCCCTCAAAAGGCCCTGTCCGGAAGGGCGTGTGGGTTCGATTCCCACCCGCCGCATCGATTCATCACGGCCCGCCCACCAGCTCCAGCAACGGCTCGGCGAGCGCGGGCCGCGTCACGAGGATCCCCCACGGGAGCTGGTCGTGCACGGGCAGCTCGAGCACGCCCAGCCCGGCGCGTTCGCAGATGAGCGCGCCTGCGGCGATGTCCCATTGCTTGACGGTGCGCTCGAAGTAGCCGTCGTAGCGCCCGGCGGCGGTCCAGGTGAGGTCGAGCGCGGCGCTGCCGGAGCGGCGCACGTCGCGCACACGCGGAAGCACGCGCGCGAGCACGCGTGCCTGCGCACCGCGCACGTCGGCGTCGTAGGCGAAGCCGGTGGCGAGCATCGCCTTCGACAGGTCCTCGTCACGGGCGCTGCCGGACAGCACGACCTCGCCGTCCGCGCCGGCGAGCGTCGCGCGCCCGTGTCTGGTTGCGCTGAACAGCTCGTCGCGGTTGGGGTCATACACCGCGCCGGCGATCGTGCCGTCACCGTCGCGAACGGCGACGCTGACGCACCACTGCGGTATCCCGAACAGGAAGTTGATGGTGCCGTCGAGCGGGTCGACGACCCAGCTGAGGCCGCTCGTGCCCTCGGCGTGATCGCCCTCCTCGCCGACGAAGCCGTCCGTCGGCCGCCGTGCGGCGAGCAGCTCGCGGATCGCGTGCTCGGAAGCGAGATCGGCCTCGCTGACCAGGTCCGTGGGCGTGCTCTTGCTGGCGATGCTGCTCTCGGCGCCGCGGCTGACGCGCTCGAGCAGCAGCGCCCCCGCGCTGCTCGCGGCCTCGACCGCGATCGCCAGCAGCGCGTCGGCTTCGTGCGCGTCGGCGGCGCTGCGCGCGGGCGCCTCGTTCACGAGGGCTCTGGCGGGCGCTGCTCGGCCCACTGGCGCTCGGCTTCCAGCTGACCGGCGAGCGACAGCAGCGTCGCCTCGTCCGCCGGGCGCCCAACGAGCTGCACCCCCCGCGGCAGTCCGTCTGCGCCGAAGCCAGCCGGCACCGACGCGGCCGGCTGGCCGGTGACATTCCAGACGCCGTTGTACGGCACCCAGCCGGCGACCGCGTTGAGCGTCCACAACGCGCCGCGCCCCTGCAGCTGGCCGATGCGCGGGGGCGGCGCGGCGGTCGCCGGCGTGAGCAGCACGTCGTGGTCCTCGAACACGCGGTTGAGCTTGCGTGAAAGCTCCGCCTCGGCGGCGAGCGAGCGCTCGAGCAGCGACATCGGGATCAGGCCGCCGATGCGAGACATCGCGCGTGTGCGACGTTCGAGACGCTCGGGGTGCGGGAGCTTGGCCACCTCGTCGTGGACGCCACGCAGGTAGCGGCGCGTGACCTGCGCCATCACCTCGGCTTTCACGCCAGGCGTGTATTCGAGGTCGTGCTCGTTCACCTGGTGCCCGAGCGAGCGCAGCAGCTCGACGGTCTCCGCCAACGCGCGGCGGGCGTCGTCGTCGAGCTTCGCGATCACGCCCGCCGGGAAGCTCGTCGAGAATGCGATTCGCAGCGACCCCGGAGGCGCGGCGGCGGCGGTCGCGAACGGGAGCGCGGGCGCCGGCACGCGGTCGATGTCCGTGTCGATGGCGCCCGAGGCGACGTCGTGGAACAGCGCCGTGTCGGCGACCCGACGCGCGAGCACGCCCTTGACGGACAGCCCGTGCCAGCCGCGCCTGCGCGGCGCCATCGACACGCGCCCGCGCTGGGGCTTCAGGCCGAACAGGTTGCACCACGCGGCGGGAATGCGAATCGAGCCGGCGCCGTCGGAGCCGAGCGCGGCGCCGACCAGGCCCGCCGCGACGGCAGCGGCGCTGCCGCCGCTGGAACCCCCGGGCGCGTGCTGCTCCTCCCACGGGTTGCGCGTCGCGCCGAACGTCGCGGTCTCCGTGAACGGCCACTGCGTCATCTCTGGCACGTTGGTCTTGCCGATGATCACCGCGCCCGCCTCGCGCAGGCGCCGCACCACCTCGGCGTCAGCGCTCGGCGGCTCACCGTAGGCGTTGGTGCCGTACGTCGTCACCTCGCCCGCGACGTCGATGTCGTCCTTGACCGCGATCGGCACACCGAGCAGCGGCCGACCCGCCGCCTCGCCTCCCGCTCCGCGGCGTGCGTCAGCCTGGTCGGCTTCCAGGCGCGCGCGCTCGGCGAACACGATGCGAAACGCGTTCAGGCGCGTGTCCAGCCGCGCGATGCGATCGAGATACGTGTCGAGCAGCTCGCGCGAGGAGACCTCCCCGGCGGCGATCAGCTCCGCCTGGCGGGCGATTCCGGCGTAGGCGAGCTCGACGGAGTCCATCGCAGCAGCAATCTAGTGCAAAGGCCGCCCGCGCCGCCGCCGCGCGATCTACGCTATCCGCGGGGAGGCCAACGCAGCACTAGCAAAGGGGGAGCTGACCGATGCCATATCCGGTGACCTTCGAGGTCGAGTACGTCGAGCGGCGTAACCGCTTGACGGCCTTCTTCAGGCTGATCCTGGCGATACCCGTGTTCATCTGGCTGTACCTGTACGGAATCGCCGCGTACATCGCTGTCGTGATCGCGTGGTTCGCGATCGTGATCACCGCCCGCTACCCGCGAGCGCTGTTCGACTTCGTCTCGGGCTTCAACCGCACGCTCGCGCGCAGCACCGCCTACTTCGCGCTGCTGTGCGATCCCTACCCGCCGTTCAGCGGCGCGGACGACCCCGACTATCCGGTGCGCATGGAGTTCGCCGGTCCGATCGAGAGCTACAGCCGCCTGAAGACGCTCTTCCGGCTGCTGCTGGCGATCCCGATCGCGATCCTGCGCTACGTCATGAACATCCTGCTGGAGATCGGCGCGCTCGGCGCGTGGGTGGTGATCGTGATCACCGGCAAGCTCCCGCGCGGACTGTTCGACCTGATGGTGCTCGCGAACTCCTACATGGCGCGCTCGGACGCGTACCTGCTGCTGCTGACGGAGACCTACCCGCCGTTCCAGGACGAGCAGACACGCGCAGCGGGGGCAGCGCTCTAGCCGGCCGCTTCAGACAGGCGTCACCGGGTTGTGCTTCGCCGGCCACTCGCGCTGCTTGCCCGCGGCGTGCGCGAACCGCCGCACGAGCTCGGCGCGCAGCGCGTCGGGCTCGATCACGGCGTCGATCACGAGCTCGGAGGCGAGGTGCAGGATGTCGATATCCTGCGCGTACTCGTCCCGCAGCTGCGCGGTCCTCGCGGCGCGCTCGTCCTCGTCGTCGATCGCCTGCAGCTGGTTGTAGTAGACGGCGTTGATCGCCGCCTGCGGGCCCATCACCGCGATCGACGCGCTCGGCAGCGCGATGCAGCAGTCGGGCTCGAACGCCGGTCCGGCCATCGCGTACAGGCCCGCGCCGTACGCCTTGCGCACGATCACCGAGATCTTCGGCACCGTCGCTTCGCTGACGGCGCTGATCATCTTGGCGCCGTGGCGGATGATGCCCTCGCGCTCGACCTGCGTGCCGATCATGAAGCCGGGCACGTCGGCGAGGAACAGCAGCGGCACGTTGAACGCGTTGCACGTCCAGATGAAGCGCGCCGCCTTGTCGGCGGAGTCGGTGAACAGCACGCCACCCTTGTGCTTGGGCTGGTTGGCCACGATCCCGATCGCGCGGCCTTCCAGGCGCGCGAAGCCGACGACCAGCTCCTTCGCCCAGCGCTGCTGGATCTCCAGCAACGAACCGTCGTCGATCAGCGCATCGAGCAGCAGCTTGATGTCGAACGGCTTGTTCTCATCCGCGGGGATCAGCCCGCCGATGCCCGCCTCCCCGGGCGCGTCGAGCGGCGGCTCGGGTGGGGCCAGCGGCGGCTCTTCGCGCCAACTGGTCGGCAGATATGAGAGATAGCGGCGTGCGAAGTGAATCCCCTCGGCGTCGCTGTCGACGAGCTGGTGCGCGCAGCCGGAGACGCCCGTGTGCATGCGCGCTCCCCCCATCTGCTCGAGCGTGACCTTCTCGCCGATCACCATCTCGGCCATGCGCGGCGAGCCCAGGTACATCGACGCGTTGCCCTCGCGCATGATCACGATGTCGCAGAACGCCGGGATGTAGGCGCCGCCCGCGGCGCTCGGGCCGAACAGCACGCACACCTGCGGCACGACCCCCGACAGCTTCACCTGGTTGTGGAAGATGCGCCCCGCGCCGCGGCGGCCGGGGAACATCTGCACCTGCTCGGTGATCCGCGCGCCGGCCGAGTCGACGAGGTAGACCATCGGGATCTGCAGGCTCAGCGCGCGTTCCTGGATGCGCAGGATCTTCTCCACGGTCTTCGGCCCCCACGAGCCGGCCTTGACGGTCGGGTCGTTGGCCATCAGCGCGACCGCGCGCCCGCCGATCTCCCCCACCCCGATGACGACGCCGTCGGCGCCGAGGCCGTCCTCGTGCCAATTCGCCAGCAGCGCCTCCTCGGCGAAGGAGCCGGCGTCGAGCAGCAGCGCGATCCGCTCGCGCACCGGCAGCTTGCCCTGCTCGATCGCCTTCTGCCGGTGACGCTCCGGGCCGCCACCGAGCGCGCGCTCGGTGGCGTCGCTCAGGTTGCTCACGGGCGCGGCAGCCCTCGATACCGGTGGCGCCCGCGGCGCCCACGCGAGAGATTGCGTTCGTGGCGCGCCTGCAGGCGCGCTTCGACGATGTCGAGGTCGGATGCCGGCCCGAACAGGCGCCACGAGTCGCGGATCACTGGCAGCAGCGTGATCGCGATCACCCACGCAGGCCAGAACTCGCCCTGATGATGCCCGCCGGTGAGCAGCCACACGGCCACGCTCAGCGCGGAGATGCCGATCGCGCCGCCCGCCTCCTGCGCCAGCCGGCGGCGCAGCTGGCCCTTGCGCTTGACGAGCGCGAGCTTGACCGACCCCGAGCTGACCGGCAGGTCGGCGCGCAACACGTCGAGGTCGCCGCGCGTGCAGGCGCTGTAGGCGCCGCCGATGCGCTCCTCGAGCTCCTCCGAGGTGAGCCTGCCCGCGAGCGCGTGCTCACGCAGCTCATCCACGAGCTGCTCGCGATCGGCGTCCGCGACACGCAGACTCGACAACTCGCTCATCCGTTGAATGTACCTCGCGCGCGAAGATCCCGGGTGCTTGCAGGCGCTCGGGATCCGATTAGGGCGCCTGGCGGCGGGGCGGCCCGCGTCGATCGCCCTCTAAAGAGCTGTGTTCTCGGCGGGCTCCGCGCCCGAGTAGTCGTAGAAGCCGATACCGGACTTGCGCCCGAACCAGCCCGCGCTGAGCATCTTGCGCAGCGTCGGCGGACGCGCGAAGCGCCGCTCGCGGAACTCGTCGAAGAGCACGTCGCAGATCGATCCCATCGTGTCCAGGCCGACGAAGTCCGCGAGCGTCAGCGGTCCCATCGGGTGCCCCGCGCCGGCCTTCATCGCCTCGTCGATCTCAGCCACCGAGCCGACGCCCTCTTCGTAGGCGCGGATCGCGTCGAGCATGTATGGAACGAGCAGACGGTTGACGATGAAGCCGGCCTTGTCCTTGGTCGGGATCGCGAGCTTGCCCTCGGAGCGCGCGAACTCGAGCGCGGTCTCGAACGCGTCGTCGCTGGTGGTGATGCAGCGCACGACCTCGACGAGCTTCATCACCTGCGCCGGGTTGAAGTAGTGAAGCCCCACGAACTGGCCCGGACGGCCGGTGGCGGCGGCCTGGTCGATCACAGCCAGCGACGAGGTGTTGGTCGCGAACACCGCCTCGGACTTGACGATCGGGTCGATCTCGCGCCACATCTCTAGCTTCAGCGGCAAGCTCTCGGTGATCGCCTCGATCACCAGGTCGCAGTCCCCAAGCTCGGCGTAGTCGACGGTGCCGCGGATGCGCGCCCGCACCGCGTCGGCGTCCTCCTGCGAGGACTTGCCTTTCTCAACGGCGCGCGCGAGCTGCTTGTCGATCTTGGCGATCCCCTTCTGCAGCGTCGCGTCGTCGAGCTCGCGCAGCACGACCTCGTAGCCGGACTGCGCGGCCACCTGCGCGATGCCGTGCCCCATCAGGCCCGCTCCGAGCACCCCCACCTTCTCGATCCGCCGCGCCATCGCTCCCCTCGCTTCCTGTGGTCGTGGGCACCAACCCTATTACGTGCGGGAAGGTCGGGCCGCGGACGGAGTCCTTGCAGCGTGAAGGCTCAATCGATTGGACCATCTTCAAATCGCTGGGAGGGCAGAAATGCTCAAGCGCTTCGTCATTCTTCCCGCGCTGCTCGCGCTCGCGGTGCTCGCGTCCGCGTCCGCGACCGCGCTCGCGTTGGGACCGCCGTTCCTCGGCCAGTTCAACACGGTCACCGAAATCGGCACCACTGTGCCGTCCAACGGCGACGTCAACCCCTACGGCATCGTCACCGTGCCCAGCAGCGTCGGCTCGCTGGTGCGCGGCGACATCCTCATCAGCAACTTCAACAACTCCGGAAACCTGCAGGGCACCGGCACGACAATCGTGCAGGAGAGCCCGACGGGGCAGCTGTCGCTGTTCGCCCACATCGGCCCCGGCAGCGTCCCCTTCGGCGTCGGCCTGACAACCGCGCTCGCGATCCTGCCCGGCGGCGACGTCGTGGTCGGGAGCCTGCCGACAACGAACGGCAACGCCGCCACCGCGACCGCAGGCGGCCTGATCGTGCTCGACAGCACCGGCCACGTGATCAAGACGATCTCAGGGGGCGCGATCAACGGACCGTGGGACCTGACTGCGGTGTCGGCGGGACCGCTGACCGACCTGTTCGTCACGAACGTGCTCAACGGCACGGTCGCGAAAGGCGAAGAAGTGACGGACGGTGGGACCGTCGTGCGGCTCGGGCTGCTGACGCTGCCCGGCCACGCGCCGATCGTGACCTCCGAGCGGGTGATCGCCGACGGCTTCCCCGAGCGCACCAGCGAAGCGGCGCTCGTCGTCGGCCCCACCGGTGACGGCCTCGGCCCCGAAGGCACGCTGTACGTCGCCGACACCGCGGCCAACCGCATCGCGGCGGTCCCCCAGGCGCTGTTCCGGCAGACGCCGCTGGGCACCGACGGCGGCCTCACGGTCGCCAAAGGTGGCTTCCTCAACGGCCCGCTCGGGCTGACGATCGCACCCAACGGCGACATCCTCACGGCCAACGCAAACGACGGCAACCTCGTCGAGACGACGCCGTCCGGCCATCAGTTCCCGCCGTTTGAAACCGAAGCAGGCGAAGGCGGGCTGTTCGGCCTGACGCTCGCGCCGAACGGGCGCGGCGTGTACTTCGTCAACGACTCCAACAACACGCTCGACCTGTTGCACTGACGCCGCGTTTCTCCGGACCGGAGGCCTGCCGCGCACGTGGCGTGGCCGGCCTCCGGCTCCGGGTACCCTGCACGGAGTGAGCGCCGAGGACACGTTCGACCTTGCAGCAGCCGGCCTGCGTGGCGACGGCACCGATCTCGCGATCTCGGTCGAGGTGCTCGCGAGCAAGCTCGAGCAGGCGCTGCCCGGGCGCGCGCGGGTCGAGCGCCGCGGCTCGGGCATGCTCGGCCGCGGCGAGAAGCGCGTGCGCCGCGTGCACGTCGAGCTCGGCCCCTGCGCGTACGAGCTGTCGGTCGATGACGGGCGCGTGCAGGGCTTTCGTGAGCGCCAGTCCGGCGGCATCGCGATCAAGCGCGAGGCGCTCTCGCCGGATGAGTGGATCGCGGCGCTGACCGCTGACCTGCGCGCCGAGGCGGAGCGCAGCGCGCAGGCGCGCAGCGCGCTCGAGGAGCTCCTGCGCTGAGATGAGCGGCCCCGATCCGCAGCCCGAGCAGGACCTGGAGCAGGAGCAGCAGCAGTCGCTGGCGCGGGTCGAACAGGGAGGCATCCCGCTGTCGGCCGTGCGCCGTCTGCGCGAGCTCGGCGAGCACGGCGGGGAGGCGTCCTTCACGTCCGACCTCTCCGTCAACGGCTTCGCGCTGTGCCACCAGCTCGGCCTGAAGCCGCTGTCGCAGGTGATGGGCAGCTCGATCTACCAGATGGGCTACCAGTCCTCGTGGGGCAACATGGGCTACAGCGGCGCGATGCTGTTCGAGCTCGACACGCTGTCTGAGGCGCTCAACGAGGTCCGCGGACGCGCCCTGGTGCGCCTCGGCGAGGAGGCCCGCCACGTCGGTGCCGACGCGGTCGTAGGGGTGCAGACGCGCGCCGGCGAAAGCCAGCTTGACACGGGCGGGCTGGCGCTCGAGCACGTGGTGGTCGGCACCGCGGTGCGTCGTGAGGGCGCTCGCGTCCAGCACCCGGTGCTGACCGAGCTGTCGGTGGCGGAGTACGCGATGCTCGTGCGCGGCGGCTTCGAGCCGCTGGGGATCGTCGCGTGGAGCGCGGTGTTCTTCACGAGCTATGTCTACGGGGGGATGATGGGGGGCGGCATGGGTGGCGCCGGCCCGATGACGATGGGCGTGGAAAGCTTCGAGCTGCGCGAGTTCACCCAGGCTATATACAGCGCGCGCGAGGCCGTCATGCAGCGGATCAGCGGCCAGGCCGCCGCGCTCGGCGCCTCCGGCGTCGTCGGCATGAACGTCGGGCACACGGTCCGCCCGCAGACGCTCGGCGGCGGCGTCGGCATGCGCGAGATCAGAGGACTGATGGTGACGTTCACCGCCGTGGGCACGGCGATCCGCGAGGACGCCGACACGACGGTCGACGCGCCGAAACCGGTAGTCGACCTGTACACCTGAGAAGGAGCACGAACGAAATGAACGAGCGCGAGACCCCGTATGACCCCTCCTCACTCGAGGGCGTCCCCGAGGCGGGCCGCGCCCGTCTCGAGCAGAATCGTCAAGGACTCTTCACCTCAGACCTGTCTGTGAACGAGTTCCTGCTCGTCAAGCAGGCCGGCTTCGAGCCGCTCGGCCTCGTGGTGGGCAGCTCGATCTACCACATCGGCATCCAGATGGCCGGCTGGAAGAAAAGCCAGGAGATGACAGTCCTGTCAGAAGCGATGTACGGCGCGCGCCAGCTGGCGATGACGCGCATGGAGGAGGAGGCCGACCAGCTCGGCGCCGACGGCGTCGTCGGCGTGCGCCTGGACATCGGGCGCTACGAGTGGGGTCAGGACATGGCCGAGTTCATCGCGATCGGCACCGCCGTCAAGCACCGCGAAGGGGCGATGCACCGCGCCCCCAACGGCCGGCCGTTCACGAGCGACTTGTCAGGCCAGGACTTCTGGACGCTGCTGCGCACAGGACACCGCCCGGTGGGGATGGTGATGGGCAGCTGCGTCTACCACGTGGCGCACCGCGGCATGTTCCAGTCGATGGCCCAGACGGGCCGCAACGTCGAGCTGTCGAACTTCACCCAGGCGCTGTACGACGCGCGCGAGCTGGCGATGGAGCGGATGCAGTCCGAGGCCCAGGAAATCGGCGCCGAGGGGATCGTCGGCGTCGCCCTGGAGGAGAAGAGCCACGGCTGGGGCAGCCACACGATCGAGT
>DATHOH010000001.1:0-2444 GCA_035485155.1 Solirubrobacteraceae bacterium | reverse complement strand
CACCTCCGCCGCCACTCCGCACGCGGCCGGCATCGCGGCCCTCGCGCTGCAGGCGAACACGGCCGCGACGCCGACGCAGATCTACGGGTCCCTGCGCTCGAGCGCGCTGCCGATGAGCTCCACCACGCCGAACTTCAACTCCGGCTATGGGTTCATTCAGGCGGGCGCGGCCTTCGTGGTGCCCACGCTCACGCTCGCCGCGACGTCCATCCCGTTTGGCAGCTCGACCACGCTTTCCTGGTCGACCCTCGATGCGACCTCGTGCACGGCGGCGGCGAATCCGGCGACGAACTTCACGCCGCCCACGCCCGCGGCGAGCGGCACTCTCACCGTCACGCCGGCGGTCGCGGGACCGACGGTCTACACGCTTACGTGCACCGGGGCCGGCGGCACGTCCGCGGCCAATTCGGCAACTCTCTTCGCCACCTCGGGCACCCCCCCGGTCGCGCCGACGCTCACGCTCGCAGCGACTTCGGTTGCGGTGGGCAAATCGACCACGCTCAGCTGGAGCTCGCCCACCGCCACGAGCTGTACGGCCTCGGGAAGCTGGAGCGGGACGCTCGCAGCGTCGGGCAGCCAGACGATCACGCCGGCGGTCGTCGGGACCGAGACGTTCACGCTCGTCTGCTCAAATCTCGGCGGCCCGTCGGCGCCGGTGTCTGTGTCCCTCGACGCAACCGCGGCGGTCATGAAGCCGCCCGCGCCAACCCTCACTCTGGGGGCAAGCAGCATTCCCGGACAAACGACCACGACGATCACGTGGAGCTCCGCCGGCGCGACCAGTTGCATCGCGTCGGGGAACGCGAACGCCAATCAAAGCGGCTGGGGCGGGGTTCAGGCGGCGAGTGGCACATTCACCATCACGCCGATAAATACAGGCACGTACGTCTACAGCCTGACCTGCTCGAATGCCTCGGGTAACTCGCCGACGTCGAGCGCAACGCTCACCGTCACCACCCCCGTCAATACCGGCAGCACCAGCGGGTACGGCGAGCTCGATCCGGCGTCGCTCCTCGTCCTCGCCGGGTGCGTCGTACTGCTCCGCCGGCGAGCCGGCCGGCCAGGTGCCCTACGGGTCGGGCGCCCGCGCTAGACCAGCACGCGCTCGATGCCCCCGGAGTTCGCGCGGCGCACGTAGTCGGCCATCCAATCGCCGCCGAGCAGATGCCGGGCGATTTCGACCACGATGTAATCCGCCTCGAGGTCGGCGTCGTCGCGGTAGCGGGCCAAGCCCTGCAGGCAGGAAGGGCATGAGGTGAGCACCTTGACGGCGCCGCGATGCCCGCTCTCGCGGATCTGCTCGACGCCCGAGCGCACCTCCTGCTCCTTGCGAAAGCGCACCTGCGTCGACACGTCGGGCCGGGTGAGCGCCAAGGTTCCCGATTCGCCGCAGCAGCGCTCGTTCGATTCGATGGAGCCGTTCAGCGCGCTATTCATGAGCGTGTTGACGACCTTGAGCGGGTCGTGCCGCTTCATGGGCGAGTGACAGGGGTCGTGGTACATGTAGCGCGTGCCCGTGACGCCCTTGAGCTCCACGCCCTTCTCGAGCAGGTACTCATGGATGTCCATGATCCTGGATCCCGGGAAAATCTGGTCGAATTCGTAGCCCTGCAGCTGATCGAAGCAGGTGCCGCAGCTCACCACCACGGTTTTGATATCCAGGTAATTGAGCGTATTCGCGACGCGATGGAACAGCACGCGGTTATCCGTGATGATCTTCTCGGCCTTCTCGAATTCACCCGCGCCCCGCTGCGGATAGCCGCAGCATAGATACCCCGGCGGCAGCACCGTCTGCGCGCCCACGTGCCATAGCATCGCCTGCGTGGCGAGCCCGACTTGCGAGAACAGACGCTCCGAGCCGCAGCCCGGGAAATAGAACACCGCCTCCGAGTCGCTGGTGGTCGCCTTGGGGTCGCGGATGATGGGCACGTAGTTGCGGTCCTCGATGTCGAGGAGTGCGCGTGCGGTGCGCTTGGGCAAGCCGCCGGGCATCCGCTTGTTCACGAAATGGATGACTTGCTCGCGCACCGGCGGCCTGCCCGTGGTCAACGGCGGCCGCTGCGTCTGCGCGCGGGCGAGCGGCTTGAGCGCGCGGTGGGCGAGTTGCTGCGCCTTGTAGCCCCACTCGATCATGACCTTGCGCGCCAGCTTGATGGTCTGCGGATTCGTGGCGTTCAAGAAAAACAGGGCCGCCGTCGCGCCGAGGTTCAGGCGTTTTTTCCCCATGCGCCGCAGTACGTCGCGCAGCAGCATGGACACGTTGCCGAAATCGATGTCGACGGGGCAGGGCGCGGCGCAGCGGTGGCACACGGTGCAGTGGTCGGCGACATCGGCGAGCTCATCCCAGTGCTGGAGCGCCACCCCGCGACGCGTCTGCTCCTCATAGAGAAACGCCTCGATGAGGAGCGAAGTGGCCAGAATCTTGTCGCGCGGCGAGTAGAGCA